>NC_014370.1:377500-1086954 GCF_000144405.1 Prevotella melaninogenica ATCC 25845 | reverse complement strand
TGTTATAAGGTAAGTTCCGAATCTAATTCTACCAACATCTTGCTTTCGTTTCAGCATCATGTTGTGTGGTGTGGAGCGTTAACACCATTGGTGCGAACCATTAGCACCATTGGTGCGGAGCATCAGCACGTCGCTTGAAGATAAGAAGAATGATTCGTTATGGTCGTTACATTATATGTATAAGATGCTAATGAATAACCTATGTGGGATATGTAGAATAGATAACAGAAATCGTTTATAAGGATTATATGAAGTCTGTAATTTCTTCTAATGTCTTCCGCTTCTTCTCATTCGTTGGACAGTCGTCAGCTATGTGGCCGATAGGAATGATGGCAACAGGCTCAAAACCTGTATATGGAAAGGTCTCCTTTAGTTTGGCTACATTAAAGTTACATACCCAACAACTACCTAAGCCTCGCTCTGTTGCAGCCAAGCAAAGATGTTCAGTAGCAATGGCAACATCAATATCGCCATGCTGCTTGTTGTCTTCTTTGCGTATCCAGTTCTTTTCAACCTCACGCATACAAATGATGTAGAGCGGTGCCGACTTGAACCATTCGCGGTCGTAGCATTCTTGTAGTTGCTTGCGTGCCTCATCCGACTTCACTATAACAAACTTCCATGGCTGTTTGTTGACAGCCGATGGTGCCATACGTGCCACCTCAAGGATATATTGTAAGTCTTCTTCTGATACAGGGGTGTCACTATATTTGCGTACAGAAAAGCGTTTTTTGGATAATTCTAATATGTTCATAACCTGATAAATATAAGCTTTCCAAGTGGATTTAGCTATGAAGTAATTTGTTATTTATACTCTCGCTATAAAGGATTTTATTTATTGTAATTCCTCTTTATAATATAGTATTGCCTTGATAGCAATCTGTTCAGCTTCCTCGATGGTACAATTTAGTCTTCCACCTGATGCGTCAGCGTGACCACCACCATTGAAGAATTTTGCTGCCATAGGTTGACAGTGGAAGCCATTGCAAGAACGAAGACTCACGAGTACAGTCTTAGGTTTCTCTGTATCTTCTCGCAATGAGATACTTAGTTTGAGTCCTTTAATCTGCTGTGGAATATTAACAAGTCCTTCCATGTCACCCTTGATGAAATGGAACTGTGCCATTTCCTCTTTTGTTACGGTATAATAGGATGCGTGCAACTCTTCAATCACCTTCATTTTATTGAGGATGATGTGTGCACGGAGGCGGAGGGCATTGGTAGAGTAGTTGTGGAATACACGGTTATAAATCTCGTCCTTATCAATGTTCTTTGCAAGAAGCTGACCGATAATATAGAATATTTCTGGGCGTGACGAATTATAGGTGAAGCCACCTGTGTCGGTCATCATACCACAATAAATGCAGGACGCACATTGGGTTGTCATCTTCTCGTAGCCATCTAACTGACTAATCAGACGGAAGACAATCTCACATGTACTTGACATTTCTGGATGTGAGACTGTCAATGCGTTGTTTGTTTCAGGTTCTAAGTGGTGGTCGATGAGTAGGCGAGGGGCTGTGGAAGACTCCAAAACTTCTTGCATTGCATCTACACGTGAGTTTTGGTTGAAGTCAAGACAGCAAACGAGGTCCGCTTCCTTAAACGCCTTCTCAACCTCCTTTGGTCGTCTGTCATAACGAATAACGGAATTATGTCCTGGAAGCCAATGCAGGAAGTCGGGTGTAGCGTCAGGCATACATACCTTGATATTGGTCTTACCAATTTGGTTTAGGTAATGCATCCATGCCAGTGAAGAACCTGTTGCGTCACCATCTGGTGACTTGTGCGCACAGATTACTATGTTTGTTGCATTGTAAAGAAGATTGCGAAGTGTTGCAATCTCTTCTTGATTTAGTAGGTTTAATTCCATTATAGCTGTAAGCTTTGGTGTGTGTTTGAAAGGTGTTTGGGTTGTTATACCCGATGTGTGTAGAAATGAGAGAAATAAAAATCCCTGCCTGGATACTCGTCTTACATCTTGAATAATATTGAAGAATGTATGCGGAAATAGTACCCAGGCAGGGTTATGAATTAGAACAATTTAGCTGGATATGTACCATCATCAACCAGTGACTGAATCTTTTCAACCACGCTCTGACGATCGGCAGCGTATGTTACGCCAAACCATTTGCTGGTAGTGTCAAGCACCTTCACGGTAGATGTACCATCGTTGATGAGCTTGTTTACCATCAATGGGATGAAGTATTCAGACTTCTTATTCTCCATGTTCTTTGGATCAGAGAGGAACTCCTTGAAGTAAGCCTCGCTGTACTCGAAGTAGTCTGGTGTGAAACCCCATACATTCATAGATACAGGAGTGTTCTCACCTACAGCTACCCACTCACCATTGTCGTCTTTATACTTGATTTCGCCATCGCGACGCTCAATCTCTGTACGCTCAACAACAGTTGTCAAGTTTCCTTCAGCATCTGTAGAGCAGATACCACGAGCAACAGTACCATTCTCGCTCAGTGTGTTACCTACGCGGAAACCAACCATTGCATACTTGTCTCTTGCACCTTCTGGGAGGTCAGCAAGGAACTTACCGATAACCTTGAAGCAATCGCGGTTATAGAAGTCATCGCAGTTGATAACGCAGAATGGCTCTTTGATAACATCCTTTGCCATCAAAACAGCATGGTTTGTACCCCATGGCTTCTCACGACCTTCTGGTACAGAGAATCCTTCTGGCAGTGCATCAATACTTTGGAATACAAGTTCTGCAGGGATATGACCCTCATACTTTGAGAGAACTTGGCTACGGAACTGCTCCTCGAAATCCTTACGGATAACGAAGACAATCTTACCAAATCCTGCCTGAATTGCATCATAGATAGAATAGTCCATAATGGTCTCGCCATTAGGACCCAGTTCGTCGAGCTGCTTCAGCCCACCGTAGCGGCTTCCCATACCTGCCGCAAGGAGTAATAATGTAGGTTTCATTTTCTTTTTTATATCGTTAAATTATATATTATGTTCTGAATGCAAAGGTAAGAAAAATATGGGATATATAATTATTTTATGTTATGAATTATGAGAGTTAAATATGTTGTTCGTTTTTAACTTTTTCAAGTTTAATTCAAATCACTCGTTATACCCTAACATTTATCATTCTTATTTAGAATGGTATTGTTTATTACTATCTTTCATTTTCTTATCAATATTTCGTCTATCTTTCTAATTTTTCATACTCTACAACGCTATATTACAAAGTATTATGTCATATAAAGGTGCCCTTATTTATAAGTTTTCTGAAAGGTAATAATATTCTTGGTGTTTTGAATTTTATTTACATTATTTCTTGTTTTACATCTTTAAAAATAAGCAAAAAATAGGCGTAATGGACATTTGGTAGGCTGAAAACCTCTCGGGTTTTAGTAATGGACATTTGGTAGGCTGGTTATTCCAGCCTACTTTTTTGTATTTATGAATCCATCTATAAACTTCTTCTTGTTAGCTTCATTCAATCCATTATGATTATGTAGTGCTCTTTTAAGTTGTGAGTTAAATCCTTCCAACAGGTTTGTTGTATTAGGTATTTGCATATCCGGATACTCCTCACACGTATAGATCCATGGCAGATGTGTCTTAATAGAACGTCTTGCCGTTCTCAGCCTTCTGTGTGTATAAGTTGTCTTGCCCGAGATTAGGAGAGTTCGTTCGTTTAGGAACTCTTTCCATTTATCACACCATTTATCAAAAGCGGTTATAAACTCTTCTTTTCTCATAGAGAACATCCTTCTCATTAATGCCAACAGTTCAACGCCTGCAGGCAAATGTGGGTTGTTAGTAAGGAGTCTTCTAACTATCTGAAATTGGTGAAATTGACACATTTGTACGGGACAGAAACTTATAGCTTGTAAAAGTCCTACATGCCCATCACACACCACTGCTTTTATCATAGTTCCACGCTCCGTAATATACCGAAGTCCATCAAGATAATCTCTGTTAGTTTCGTTTTTGACAAACTTGCGATAGAGTATTTTGCCTGATGAAGCATCCTGAAACAGCATCACACCAAATGTCTTGGAAAAGTATGTTGTATCCAATATTATTACTGCAGATTTGGGGTAAGTAGCAGTAAAGCTATCTACTACTAAGCTCAACCTACGTCGTATGGTTCGTTCTGAACATTTATAAAGAGTGGATAGATCAGATATCGTTCGATTTGCCGTCAGATAGTCGTTCCATAGAGAAATATTATTTATACGCAGACCACCTTGAAATTGTCTACCACAATCCTTGCAGGAATACATCTGAACAGAACGTCGATGCCCATTCTTTTTAACATTTGAGCTATTACAGAAGATACAGTTTTTTTATTCATAGATTTTCAAATGCTGCAAAGGTAGTAAATAAAAGAATTCCGAGAGGTTTTCAGCCTACCAAATGTCCATTACGCCAAAAAATACTATTTTGAGTGCTTTTGTAACTCTCTTGTTATGAATTAGTTACAAGGTTAGATTTTAAAAGGTGCTTACTTGGCTTTCAAAAGGGCGTTAGTAAGACCTCAAAAGGGCATCTTTTGCAAGTCAATTAGGCGTTAATTTGAATGCAATTTGTGCTCTTTTAAAAATGATTATATGAAAAAATATGACAAAAGGGTTGTTTTTATTCTTTCTCTGACCGTATGATTAGCGTCCAAATGGAAGTAATAGAGTGGGGAAGTGTTAGGCACGTTTCATGAGAATAGCGCGCTCTTTGGGTGAGAACTTCTCAATTGCATAACGTAGCATGGTACGGGGCATGTCTGCTCGATGGCTCATCACGTAATCATAAAGTCGCTCAGAATCACGCTTCCCAGCTTCGCGAAGCATCCAACCAATAGCTTTGTGCATGAGGTCGTGTGGGTGCTGCATCATGAGGTCGCTAAGTGCATAGGTGTCTTCTAATTGTCCTTTACGAATGAATGCGTATGTTGATACGATAGCGATACGATTATCCCATAGTAGTGGACTTTGAGCTAAATGATAAAGAATGTCACGTGATTTGTCAAGTAAGTATTCGCCTATGATGAAGCGACAAGATAGGTCAATAAGGTCCCAGTTATTGATTCGCTTAGTTTGAGAAAGGTAAAGATTGAATAGCTCTTTGCGTAAAGCTTCGTCTTTTTTCTTACTATTCTCTACCATTATGATTAAGGCACAAAGGCGCACTTCATGCCATTCTGACTGTATCAGCTCCCGTATCTCCTCTATGGATATGTCTTTGTGTAACTTGGCAATAGCTCTGATATTGGGTACGGTAACACCTAAGAAACGGTCGCCTTCACCATATTCTCCTTTGCCAGCCTTAAAGAACTTAGGGAATATCTCTCGCTTCTCCGCATCTGATAGTGCTTGAAGTTTATTTGTTATAGTCTTGGTAAGTTGCTTCATTGTTAACCCTTTATTAATTTATCAACTTCTTTTCTAATGCAAAGATAATTATTTTCTTTTGTTTTTAGTCGAATAGGTAAGAAGAACTGACAGATTGTCAGTAAGTCCTTTTGGCATAGTTTTCGTATAATTGAAGGCGAAATGACTTGGTGACAGGTCATATACAGAATGAAAATTAAAATCTTAAAACATATACAATTATGACAATTAAACCTTTAGCAGACAGAGTCCTCGTGCTTCCAGCACAGGCAGAAGAGAAAGTTGGTGGTATTATCATCCCAGACACAGCCAAGGAAAAACCACAGCGTGGTAAAGTTGTTGCCGTTGGTAATGGTACTAAGGATGAGGAGATGATTCTCAAGGTTGGCGATGAGGTTCTCTATGGTAAGTACGCTGGTACTGAACTTGAGAATGAGGGTGAGAAGTATTTGATGATGCGTCAGAGCGACGTGTTGGCAGTTGTTGAGTAACACTTCTCCTATTCTCTCTTTATAAAAAGGTCTTAAAATAGCTGTAGTTTGGCTATTCTGTTATATCTTGTAGAATGATGTTATACATATAAGAGATAAAAAAGAATAGCAAACAACGCATAAATAAACAATCAAAATAAGGAATAAAGAAAATGGCAAAAGAGATAAAATTCAATTCAGACGCACGTGAACTCTTGAAGAGTGGTGTTGATCAGTTGGCAAATGCAGTGAAGGTAACACTCGGTCCTAAGGGGCGTAATGTTGTTATCGGTAAGAAGTTTGGTGCTCCACAGATTACTAAGGACGGTGTTACCGTTGCTAAGGAGGTAGAGCTTGAGGATAACTTTGAGAATGCAGGTGCACAGCTTGTTAAGAGTGTAGCAAGCAAGACTGGTGATGATGCTGGTGACGGTACAACAACTGCTACTATCCTCACACAGGCAATTGTTACTGAAGGATTGAAGAATGTTACAGCAGGTGCAAACCCAATGGACCTTAAGCGTGGTATCGACAAGGCTGTAGCTAAGGTTGTTGATCATATTAAGGCTTCTGCAGAGGTAGTTGGTGACAACTATGACAAGATAGAGCAGGTAGCTACTGTAAGTGCTAACAACGATCCTGAAATAGGTAAGTTGCTTGCAGATGCTATGCGTAAGGTATCTAAGGATGGTGTTATCACTATTGAAGAGAGCAAGACTCGTGAGACAAGTATCGGTGTTGTTGAGGGTATGCAGTTTGATCGTGGTTACCTCTCTGGTTACTTCGTAACAGATACAGATAAGATGGAGTGTGATATGGAGAACCCATATATCCTCATCTACGATAAGAAGATTTCAAACGTTAAGGACTTCCTTCCAATCCTACAGCCAGCTGCTGAGAGTGGTCGTCCATTATTGGTCATTGCAGAGGATGTTGACTCAGAGGCATTGACAACATTGGTTGTAAACCGTCTTCGTGCAGGTTTGAAGATTTGTGCTGTTAAGGCTCCAGGCTTTGGCGACCGTCGCAAAGCAATGCTTGAGGATATCGCTGTGTTGACAGGTGGTGTGGTAATCAGCGAGGAGAAGGGTCTTTCACTTGATAAGGCAACTCTTGAGATGTTGGGTACAGCTAAGAAGGTTACCATTTCTAAGGACAATACAACAATCGTTGATGGTGCTGGTGAGAAGGAAGCAATCAAGGACCGTGTGGCTCAAATTAAGAACGAGATTGCAGCTTCAACAAGCTCATACGATAAGGAGAAGTTGCAGGAGCGCTTGGCTAAGCTCTCTGGTGGTGTAGCTGTTCTCTATGTTGGTGCTAACTCTGAGGTAGAGATGAAGGAGAAGAAGGACCGTGTTGACGATGCTCTTTGCGCTACTCGTGCTGCAATGGAAGAGGGTGTAGTTGTTGGTGGTGGTACCACTTACATCCGTGCTCAAGAAGCATTGAAGGACCTTAAGGGTGAGAATGCTGACGAGCAGACAGGTATCAATATTGTTTGTCGTGCTATTGAGGAGCCTCTCCGTCAGATTATCGCTAATGCAGGTGGTGAAGGTGCTGTTGTAGTAAATAAAGTTCGTGAGGGTAAGGGTGACTATGGTTACAATGCTCGCAAGGATGTTTATGAGGACCTTCGTGCTGCAGGTGTTATCGACCCAGCTAAGGTTTCTCGTGTTGCACTTGAGAATGCAGCTTCAATTGCAGGTATGTTCCTGACAACTGAGTGTCTTATTGTAGACAAGGTTGAGGATACTCCAGCTATGCCAGCTGCTCCAGGTATGGGTGGTATGATGTAATAAGCTTTTTATCAAGATATTATAAAATAAAAGGAAGACATTTATAGCGTCTTCCTTTTATTTTTTTAATTGTCTCAATAATATATATTCCTTTTAGACAGTTCTATTTTTTAAAGATAGATAAAAGTGACATGATATTTCCTGCACAGAATAAAAGTTATAGCGTTTGATGCAAAAAAGCCCTAATAGAAGAGTATAGTTTCTTTACTTCAAAAGGAGCATGAGTTATAATGAAGACTTCGCCTGTATTATTAATAGCCATATAATCTCCATCATTTAAATTCTTAATCGTATAATATGTATTTCCTTCGAACTGAAGTTCATTAATATCACCTATATCTATTTTCTTTAGTTCTTCTGGCGAAAGTTTTTGCGAAAGCATTTGTATGATGTCTTTCTTTCCGTTTGAATGATTTGCATAATTATTTTCTTTCAGTGTATTAAGAGAAACTTTATGCCAATCTAAATGGTTATATTTAGAATTAAAATAATAGCCAATTATTGTACCAAACGAAATATATAGTTGTACTTCTACATATTCTCGTTTTTTCTTGTTCCAAATATAAATACCTGATAATGTTACTAATTCTGGATATTTATAATTACTATAGTCATAGTATTCTCTATTGAGAACCAAGTTGTAGAATCCCTTCCCATAAAGTGTATTTTTACATTTTCCTATAATGAATCTGCTATTTATTTGCTTTATTAAAAAGTCCCATTTAGTTGGCAAGATACAAATTACATTTTTAAGAAAGTAGAAATCCTGCTCCTCTATTTTATTTTTATTAAAAAGACTAAACATCTTATTTTGTTTTTACTCATTATTCGTATACGGTCCAGCTTTCGTAAGTAGCACCATGGACATAAGTCCTAATATCTTCCACACTTACAATGACAACTCCTATTTTCGTAAAAGTCGGCAGAGAGTTCTTATATTTAGAAGATACGCTTGTCTGATTTCCAAATAGTGTAAACCCCATTACTTATTTATGCTTAAAGATATTATTTTTCAAGGGCAAATATACAACTTTATTTCGTAAATATACTTTTAAGCAATAAGAAAATAGGCTGGTACGTTATGTGTTATTTTCCAAATGTTACATATGGAATTACTATGAAAAACCTAATCTAATTTTAATTGCTGTCATTTTTAACATTCTGCGTAAATTGTTTATTGTTAGATGCTTAGTTGGAGAAAAGAGGTGATAGGAGTGAAAGCACAATAGAAAAGGTGTGTAGTTCTCTTTTGTATTTTGAATTGTAAAGATATGTCGATCCGTAGCGTGTATAGATGTTTGGCAGTAAGGATATTTAAGGCAATTATACGTCAATTTTAATATGAGCTTGTTAGAATGTTGTATATAATATCTCTTATTTTGTCAATGTCAACAAAGTTTTTTAATATTATGATATAGATAGACATTCCCAATATAATGCATATCGGTAGTATGAAGAAGAAGCAATAAGTTGGGATTATCCTATTAAATTTATGCTGGGAATATTTCTTATACAAACGCTCTACCATCTTCTTATTTCCATATTTCATTGTAACAAAACCTAAGATTGAAATGAAATATAAAATAAAAAACGCGGTATTAATTCTACCACCTTTCCGTGCTATCTCGAGTACGACACCTGCTATCGGAAGAAGAACAAACATAAGTACGCATGATAAATACAAAATACTATTTAACATAGCAGAATCATGTTTTGCTTTATAAGCCATATGTATCCTAAAAAATATATAATTTATAATCATCTGATTCTATCTTATTACCAGTTAAGTACTCGATCATTTATATTGTGTTCCACCCTATAACGTTTAGCTTCTTTCCTCATTGGAATCAATCCCATGAAATCTAAGATTCTAATAGGATTCGCATAGACCGTCTAACGTAAGGTTCATTGATAACAGACGCTTACGCTGCTTGTCGTAGGTATGGATAGTTTCCGTATCATTGTCAAGATTTATGTAGATTGTTTGACCATTCTTATTGTAACCTATCCTGTCAACAATAACGCTTTCATTCCCTTCCTTATTGCTCGTAAGCCAATAATTATAGAGGAAGTTCAGGGATTAGGATTCTTGATTTATGCTTCGATACGAGTTTTATGTCAAAACTATTTCTTTTTTTTATTAAACTATCTCCTACCTGAACTGTATGTAGATCCCACTTTGAAGAAATATCTAATTTAAGAATCTGTCCCTTTCTATCGATACCATAAACATAATATTCGCGTGCTTCTTTCTTTATGCTCAAGACTTTCACACAATATGATTGCCCTTTAACGTATTGATTATAAGAGTTATTACTCAGATCATCTTGTTTAATAAAAATAAAAAAGAGAATAACACAGAACATTGGCCATAAAATACGTCTTCTTAAAAAAATGGTATCCATGTGCGTCCTCCTCCTTTTGACATATCAAACCTTGCTGGATTGGCATTTAGACTCACTCCATACGACCTTGAAAAATCAGTTTTATTATATCCATTTTCACCCTGTACAGCACTTGTCCCATATAAAAGTCCCAAGTTTCCTACAGATAAGCCCTTTGATATCCCAAGACCTATATAACAATCAAATGAGTTTAAATCATTTTTGTTTAGATACTCGCACATAACAAAAAATCTTATTTATAATCAGTAAAACAAAAAACTTTCGACTTTCCAGTATCTTACGTTGGTAAGAATCCTGCTTAATTGTCCATTCTCATAAATCATATTTCCACAGTAATCGGTTTTCAATGTTAAAGCGACATTAGTAGATAGAGGCGGAACGATGCTGCCCATAGGTACAAAGAGGTTAATCTTCGAGGTTCTATAGGTGACAGAGAGTTTACGCCCTATCTGTCCAAAGAGTAATTATTCTATTTGTTTGTATTTTAAATTATTAGTTTCTGCAAATATAAAAAACTAATTTTAGAAATCAAAGTTTGAAGCTTACTATTTATTGCGATTTCCTAATAACAAGCTATATACACCCCAGTTAAATATTGTAAGGTAGTTTTGATTAACACTGCTTATTGGAGCTTCGTTAGCTTAGGGAATTTCTCCTAATATTACTTTGGTAACAATCAATTATTCAAAATAATATAACGCAAAAATAATAAGGCTTCTTCATCATTTAAATTATTACCTTTAATATAATTCGTAATACTATCTGGAATGATTTTTCTGTCAGTTCTCAGATATAATGCTTGTTTTCTAAGTTTATCAACATTGTTAACCCTATGAATAATAAACCTCATCTTATCTCTTTCATTAGAGAAGTCAGGTTTCTTATCGAAGAAATCACTACCATAAGTTAATCCGTATTCTGCAAATAAATACTTGTAGACACCAGATAAAATGGACTTTATATAACTGTTAGTTTGATGTTTTGAAGATAGAAAATGACAAGCTTCAAGTAATACACCTGTTGTATTCTCGAAGCCTAAGCTTTCTATTGTATAAGGTGTATTATTACTTATAAAGAAAACTCTCGTTGGGTAATGGGGTTGATAATTTAATCGAAAAGTGTACACACCATCATGTTTTTTTCCTTCAACACAACTTAATTTTGAGATAGTTGATTTCCAAGTTGTATTATAATGATACAGCTTATATAAACTCTTTCTTAAATTACTCGGAATAATATTATTCTGAGAGTATAAAGGTCCTGAGAATATTAACATACTAATGATAAATATCCCCAATAGGTATTTGTGCTTTATCTTATAATTTTCTTTTCTCATTTTGATTGTCTTTATTTTTCTTTAGTTCTTCTCTAAACTTAGCTTCCATTAGCCTTGCCTTCCTTTCATAAATAAATTCTGAAAGCTTTTTCTGACCTGGCTGACTGGAACGTATATCTCGATTAACCTCTACAGGGTCAGCTGCATGCACAGATTCATGAACACCTTCTGCTCCCATAGCTTCACTAAAGCTTAAACCCTAATTTTCAAGTCCCTTTATGGTTGTTGATTGCTTTATAGTTTCTACATAAAATGTTATTTGCTCCCAAGTTGATTTTCTGCCAACGGATCCACACACACATCCATCTTCCCAGCACAGCATCATAGTGGCGTGCACCATAATCATACCAATCCAATCCGTGCATACAGTCAAGTTCCTTGCCGTTGTACTTGTAAGGCTGTGCGCCTCCGCCTGTACTCTCACTCATCAGTCCACCAAAGGCATAGTAATGATTCACTTGCTCCACTTTTCCATGCTCATCTATCACTACACGGTTGTTTCCAAGGTGGTCCTACAAGTAGTAATGGTATGTTGGAGTGGAATTTGCAAGTGTGATGTATCCCATGTCGGTAAGAATCTTGCTTAATTGTCCATTCTCATAAATCATATTTCCACAGTAATCGGTTTTCAACGTTAAAGCCACATTAGTAGATTGAGGCGGAACGATGCTGCCCATAGGTATAAAGAGGTTAGTCTTCGAGGTTTTATAGGTGACAGAGAGTTTACGTCCTGCCAGTCTAAAAGGTTATTGTTCTATTTGTTTGTATTTTAAATTATTAGTTTCTGCAAATATAAAAAACTAATTTTATAAATCAAAGTTTGAAGCCTACTTTTTTATTGTAGTTTTCTAATGACAAGCGGCATACACCCCAACTAAATATTGTAAGGTAGCTTCGATTATTACTGCTGATGTCGGGACAGTAGATATTTAGTGGGGATAGGCATATATTTTGGCAAGCCTAAAAAGAAAGAAACTTTTATCTACAACTCCTCTTAAGTTAGCCCTAAATAGTTTTATTTTTGCATTGAAGGATTCCGCAGCAGCGTTTGTAGATCTGTTAATATAAAAGTTAAGTATGTCTTCGTAATGCTCGTAGAAAGTTGCAGCAATGACATTAAAGGAATGAAAGCCAGCTTCTGCGACGTTATTATACCATTTTGCCAATGATAGTCTGGCTGCATCTTTGATAGTATTCTTAGCAAAAATCATTCTTAGCGAATGTGATAAACCGTAAGCCTTCTTAATGTCAGGATATTCTCTGAACAGTATTTTGGCTCTTAGCTTCTGTTCATCAGTCCATTTCTCTGATGATTTGAACAACAGGTACCTACTTCTTACCAGCAGTTCACTACGTGTATCTCCATTTTCAAAAGTCAGTGGTTGATACGCTATCTTTTCTAACTTTGCATTCTCTTTCTCGTCATTTGCTTGCTGTAAAGCTGCCCAGCGATACTCTATTCTCATCTGTTGCACGGCATCACTTGCAAGTTTCTGTATATGAAAGCGATCAATCACTCGTTTAGCTTTTGGAAAACAATGCCTTACAATCTTACGCATACTATCGGATAAGTCCAAGGTGACCTCTTCTACGGCTTCCCGTTTCTTTTCATCTATCTTATCCAATACCTTGCAGACATCCAAGGATTTGGTTCCAGCAACAATGGCTACAAGACATCCTTGCTTGCCGTGTTTGTCCCTATTAGTGATAATCGTATAGAGTTCACCATTGGACAAGGATGTCTCGTCTATTGCTATATTCTTACCAATATTATCCTCAAAGAGAAGCCACTTCTGAGCATGAGACAACTGATCCCAGGACCTGTAACCACTTAGTGTTTCCTTGTATTGTTTCTCAAAACTACGTCCATTGATATGATAGAATTCCTCAAGCGTACGGCAGGTCACTGGGGATGTCTCCATACGTTTCTTTTAAAAAAGCTCCGAACTCTTTGGAATAACGAGTGCCGGAGGCTGTAATATCTATCTGCAAGGGAAGAGAGAAACTCTTACCTGTACGAATATCTATCCAGCGACGTCGACGAAGAACCAAAATAACCTTATGGTCACGAATCGGAAAGTCCGTCACCTCGACAGCTTCCATAAAGCCTTTTGATTCAAAATGAAGATCATCGGAAAGTTCTTTCTCCATCTTCTCGTCAAGATGGATACGCAATAATGAAGGACTAGGTTCTATTTTAACTACAGAGAAGTATTTCAATACATCCTTAGGGAGAACCAACGATGCTAAATGATATAGATAAGTATCTTCCATAATACAAAGGAAAGAAAAATATATTAATTAAGAAAATTTCCCCACCTTTTTTCTACTGAGCCCTGATGTCTATCATTGGGGGGATTATAGCACACAGATACTAAGACAAAAGAGGAATATCCTTGCGGATATTCCTCTTGTTGTTTCAAGTGATTCGCATGGGGCTCGAACCCATGACCCCAACATTAAAAGTGTTGTGCTCTACCAGCTGAGCTAGCGAATCTCCCTATGCTTTTATAAAGCGAGTGCAAAGGTAACAAGAATTTCTGATAATTCCAAATTATTTATAACTTTTCTTGTGCCTTTTTATTAATACATGGCTATTTGATGAAATCTTTTAGTGTTAGACATGATGATTTTCAGCAGGATAAGAGTTAACCCCAAATCGGTTATGTATAATTCTTATTACTATAGTGTTGTTTCTAAACATCTTTTATTTTCTTATCGGTATCTTGTGTGTCTTTGTAACTTGACGTAGCCCGCTACGCCTGCGTTATAACGACAGGCAATCTGCTCGATAAGAAACACAAAATATGTTTAGGCTCCAATGACTGATTTGGGTTAAACTAACATATCATCCGATACAATCTTAGTTAGAGTAGTTTATTTTCTGTTTATTTTATATTTGTAAAATATTTTGAGTTATCTCGTTATTAATATATGCTCTTTTAGCATTCAATTAACGTCCAATAGGCTTTCAAAAGACGCCCTTTTGAGGCCTTACTAACGCCCTTTAAGAAGCCTATTAAGCATCTTTTGAAATGACTTAACTTAAGTGGTTGATTCCCTGTTGGTTAGAAAGATGATATTTATGTGTGTTTTTTGTCTTTATTTTAATAGGTTCATTTAGATTTATGTAAAGTCTTTTCAATGCGGTATGTATAGTTGAAGTATTTCATGATGAGATTTTCAATGTAGGCAGATGAGAGATATAAATGAGTTTATGAATGATAATTACACCGTTAATTGGATCATAAAATAGCAGCAGATTGAACTCTGCATGATGAAAATGTTAATACAAAAGTAATTTTGTGATTAACTCAAAAAGTTGCTTTTATCGTTGCTTTGTAAAAGATAAAATACTATATTTGCGGCGTAAGATTGATTATTTAATCTGTTACTAAACAATCTAATGTGGTATTATCCACTAATCTATTACTAATATCTAAACTATGTAGCCGATGAATGTATTAGACTATGTAAAAGCGTTCAATGAGTTTTTGTGGAATAGTTTTCTCATGTACGCATTGTTAGGAGTAGGCATTTTCTATACTGTCTACCTTGGTTTCCCACAGATTCGCCATCTAAATTTGGCGTTTAAGTATGCTTTTGGTCCAATATTCAAGAAGCGAAAGCCTGGTGAAACAAAAGTTAATTCATTCCAAGCATTAGCCACAGCTGTAGCCGCTCAAGTTGGTACTGGTAATATTGGTGGTGTGGCAACAGCTATTGCAAGTGGTGGTATGGGAGCTATTTTCTGGATGTGGGTATCTGCATTGTTAGGAATGAGCACCATTTTCTCTGAGGCAGTACTTGCCCAGAAGTATAAGAAAGAGTATCATGGCGAGACGGTCGGAGGCTCAGCCTATTATCTTTATTATGGACTTGGTAGTAAGTGGCTTGCTGTTTGTTTTTCTGTTGCTATTGTTCTTGCGTTGGGATTCGTTGGAAATATGGTACAAGCAAACTCTATCTCAATAGCTTTGAATAATGCTTTCCATATACCTTCTTATATTATAGGTATTGTTTTAGCAGCAGTTGTGGGTGTAGTAATTATTGGAGGACAACGCCGAATCACCGCTATAGCCGAACTTTTAGTCCCTTTCATGGCGGTTGTATATATCTTGGGTTCGCTTGTTATCATTTATATGTTTGCTGATCAGTTGCCTCATGTTATCCGTACAATCTTCCAAGATGCTTTCTCTATGAAGTCAGCAGCAGGTGGAGCCGCTGGTACGGTGATGAAATATGCCATTCGCTATGGTGTTGCTCGTGGTCTGTTTTCGAATGAGGCTGGTATGGGTTCAACACCTCATGCTCACGCTTTGGCTGATGTTAAAGACCCTTCTGAGCAGGGATTTGTAGCTATGGCAGGTGTTTTTGTTGATACCGTTCTTATCTGTACATCAACAGCTTTTGTCATTATGCTGACAGGTTCTTTCCAAAATCTAAGCTTAAAATCGGTTGCTATTACGCAAGAAGGTTTCGAGATAGCTTTTGGAAATGGTGGAATTATCTTTCTTGCCATCAGTCTAATCTTCTTTGCTTTCACAACAATTATTGGGTGGTATATGTTTGCTGAGATGAATATCAAGTTTATGTTTGGTAAGAAGGGTATTCTTTCTTATCGTGCACTTGTTGTTCTCTTTGTCTTTCTTGGCTGTCTTTTTGCAGCAGATATGGTATGGGAATTGGCAGATACCTTCAATGGTCTGATGGTAATTCCTAACCTTATTGGTATTATTTTCCTTGCACCTCAGGTAAAGAAAATATATAAGAACTTCTTGGCAAACAGAAAAGAAAATAATTCTTAAGCCATTTGCCAACTTCTATCGTTATTTTCTTTTGATGTTTCTTCTTATTATGTTGAAACCAATCAATTGAAGAATAAACAACTATTTTGAGCGGTGAGCTACATGTTGGTATGTGCTCACCGTTCTTATGATTAGGCTTAGTAGTTATAATTATCCTTTTAAGCTAAACTGCCTGTTAAAGCCTAAACTGCTTTTGTTTTATAATTGAGCAGCTTATCTATCTTTGGGTTAAAGGTATAGCGAGCTATGTTAAGTTACATAAATAGACGATCAATATAGAATTATGGTATAATGTATATATTTATAACGCTTATGTAAATAACAATTATTTGAAAATACGGATGCTATTTTGTACCTTTGTAACTAATCCTGATTATTATAGCATGTTAAGATCATGATTGGATGAAACAGTATGAAGCAAATCAATAATACGAAAATGAAAAGTACCTTTGTAACTAAGATGGTAAAGCCAATAGAAGAGAATTCTCTTTTCTTTATGTTTATGCTGTTGGTTGGTGCCTTTACGAATGTGAGTCATCGTAATGTTTTTGGTTATATAGAATTGATTGCGGATCTATATATTATTTGTTTTTTACTGAGTCTTTGTCAACAAACAATACGTCAAGGGTTGGTGATTATGTTGAGTAGTGTTGTTTATGTGGTAGCCATAATAGATACTTGTTGTAAGACACTCTTTGATACTCCAATTACACCGACAATGCTTCTTTTAGCGCAAGAAACTACAGGCAGAGAGGCTACAGAGTTTTTCTTGCAATATCTTAATCTAAAACTTTTCTTTTCCGCAGCTGATATTATTCTTTTTCTTGCACTCTGTCATATTGTTATGGCGGTAAAGAAGATGACATTTCCAACCTCTTATCTCAAGCAACCTTTTGTTGCCTTTGCTTTAATGTTTACAATCTTTGTAGGAATAGCTTTAAGTGTTTATGATAAGGTTCAGCTTTATAGAGTTAAGAATCTCTCAGAACTTGAGGTTGCGGTTACTAATGGTTTTGCACATCTTTATCATCCAGTCGAACGTATTGTTTATGGACTTTATTCAAACCACTTGATAGCAAAGCAGGTTGATGGAGTCATTATGGCTAATCAGCAAATTAAAGTAGATTCATGTTCTTTCACATCTCCTACAATTGTACTTGTTATAGGTGAAAGTGCCAACCGACATCATTCTCAACTGTATGGCTATCCCTTGCCAACAACGCCTTATCAACTTGCCATGATGAATGGTAAAGATTCGTTAGCAGTGTTTACTAATGTTGTTTCACCATGGAATCTAACGAGTAAAGTGTTCAAGCAAATATTCTCATTGCAATCCGTTGATGAGAAAGGTGATTGGAGTAAGTATGTACTCTTTCCAGCAGTGTTTAAGAAAGCGGGGTATCATGTTAGTTTCTTGTCTAATCAATTTCCGTATGGTATTAACTATACACCTGATTGGACGAATAATCTTGTAGGTGGTTTCTTCTTAAATCATCCACAATTAAACAAGCAAATGTTTGATTATAGAAATGTTACGATTCATAACTATGATGAGGACCTATTAAATGATTATAAAGATATCATTAGCTATAAGAAGCCACAACTGATAATCTTTCATCTTTTAGGACAGCATTTTCAATACTCATTGCGTTGTAAAAGTAATATGAAGAAGTTTGGAATAATGGATTATAAGCGTATGGACTTGACAGATAAAGAGAAACAAACTATTGCAGACTACGATAATGCAACGCTTTATAATGATTATGTATTGAACAAGATAGTAGAACAGTTCCGTAACAAGGATGCCATTATTGTCTACTTGTCTGACCATGGAGAGGATTGCTATGGTAAAGATGTAAATATGGCTGGTAGGTTAACTGAAGTCGAACAAATCAATCTCAGGAAGTATCACGAAGAGTTTGAAATACCTTTTTGGATATGGTGTTCGCCTATATATAAGCAGAGACATCGCAAGATTATTACGGAAACATTGATGGCAAGAAGTAATAAGTTTATGACAGATGATCTACCACATCTGTTGCTTTATCTGGCTGGAATAAAGATAAAAGACTACTTCGAAGAGAGGAATGTCATCTCTCCAAGTTTCAACAGCAATCGTCGTCGTCTTGTTTTGAAGACTATTGACTATGATAAAGCGTTATATCAATAAGACGTTTTTATAGTGCTGTTTGGTAGAGTTGTCCTATATTAGTTCTTTATAAAGCACTTTACAGTTTTCTTTATAATAACCAAAACGAGATTCTTTGACAATCTTCAGCTGATGTATTGTTATTCCGCACATAGCGTGTTGATGCTCCGCACGTGTTGTGTTGTTGGTAAACACCAATGGTGCTGCCTGCTAAATATCTCGCAAAATGTCACCAAAGTAGGTTCAACTTATTGTTATAAACAAGTTGTACTACAAAGAACTTACTTAGTCTGTTGGGTCAGTAGCTTATTTCGTAAAGTTGATAAGATATCACTTCAAGGAGATACTATTCTCTCTTTTATCCTATAAGAGTAGAATGATGCAGTTGAAATAAAATCAATGAATAACTTATGTCTACTTAAACTAACCACTCTTATTTTCTTTTTTCACCCTCTACGATTGGTTTCTGTGCATTCATTTTATGTAATTTAGATGTGAGATGTCTGTAAAGGCGTTCAACGAGTTGAGGGTGAGAAGAAGCAAGATTATTCTTCTCAGACAGGTCGCTGGATAGATCGTATAGTTCTTTTTGACCAGTGAGATACGAATAAATCAATTTCCATTGCCCTTCACGAATGGCACAATTAAGACTGATTCCCAATCCCTCTCCATCCCAAATGTTAGGATAGTTCCATATCAGTTGTCGCTTCTTATCACCTTGTTGTTTACCACGAAGAATAGGTGTAATGTCTTGTCCGTCTATTTTTTGTGGTACATGATAGTTCTTAATTCCAGCCATGGAGAGTAAGGTAGGGTAGAGGTCCTCTATGATGATAGGTGCATGAGAGCGAGTATTTGGTTTTACAATATTATTCCATTTTACAATAAAGGGAACTCTTATACCTCCTTCATACAGAGAACCTTTACCACTCTTGAGTGGTGCATTCTGCGTGTAAAGTTCTCCATCCCGCCAATAGGATGATGAGGCGAGTCCTCCATTATCGCTCATAAAGATGATGATGGTCTCTCGCTTAAGTCCTGCCTTTGCGACCCAATCCATGAGGTCTCCCAAACTTTTATCCATTCCTGCAATCAATGAAGCGTAAGCAGCTTCCTTTTCCGAAAGACCACGTGCACGATACGTAGGGTAAAAACGCATATCTCGATCGATTGGTACGTGCACAGCGTAATGAGACATATAGAGATAGAAAGGTTGGTCGTATTTCTTAGCCTTCTCTAATGATGCTATTGCCTCTTGTGTAAGGGCTTCTGTGGCAAAGATACCAGTACCCCAATAACGTTCCAAGCCTGGGATAGCGAATGGAGATGTGGGTTTGCCATCTTTTGCAAAACCATAGTTACGTTCGCTTAAATAGGTAGCTAATCCACCAGCTGCCGTACCTGTAATGTTTACGTCAAAGCCAAAATGGCACGGATTCTCACCCGGAGTGTCAATAGCTCCCCAGTGTGCTTTTCCGCAATGTATGGTATGATAGCCTACATTTTTTAGGAGTTGTACAAAGGATATAGCCTTTGTAGTATGTGCGACATTACCGCTTTGCGCAATACCATTATAATTCCAATCAGGTAATGTTACGCCATCTCGTTTCCCATCTGTCATCTTATCGCGATGTAAAGTCCAATTCGTTACCCGATGACGAGCCATATTCATACCTGTCATCAGACTACATCTGGAGGGCGAACTGATAGGAGTTGCATAAGCATCTGTAAACATCATCCCCTCGGAAGCAAGTCTTTCCATGTTAGGTGTATCGTATTTCCGATTATTGGCAGTAATCGAATCGGCAAAGGGAAGAGATGTGTCTTGCCATCCCATGTCGTCTACCATGAACAAGATAATATTGGGTTGTGTATTTACTTGTTGTGCTTTGGCTGGGAAGGAAATGCCGAGAGCAGCTATTGAAGTTGTAATCAATAGGGTAGAAGAGTGCTTTGAATTATATAAGGTATAGTTATTCATTGTTGTATCAATCATTGATAGGGGTTTTTAGATAGAGTACAAAGTTAAAAAGAAAGTTGCTAATCACCACATAAATATGATGAAGTTCTTAAAATCTTTTGCTATAAAGTTATTGAGAGTGTCCTATAGTAGATGCATGATATGGTTAAACTACCAAATATATAGGGATACATCAAGGGGCATAAAGGGAGAAAATCTATTTGTGTAATATAGTAAATAGGATTCTGTCTGGAATGGTCTTAATAAAAAAAAGTCAGACTGTGGGCAGTCTGACTTAATTGTATCATTTTTCTAAACAAAGAACGATGGTTATAAACACCTTTATTTCTTTACTGCCCATTGGAATGTACTACATGGTAATCCTACCTCATTCACAAGGTTGGCACGTGTAAAAGGTTGCCATCCATAACGAACATAGAGTGGACGTGTTACAGAAGACGACTTAACAAGAATTGTGTTAGATGATGTTATTTGTGCTTCTGCTGGATAATAGATGCCATCTGCACCTGCTACCTCAAAGCCAATAAGGCGGCTGCCCTTAGCTGATAGTGACTTTGCGTGAATAAACTGTAATTCAATTCCATTGTCTTTTGCTGATACAGAATGACAGATAGGGCCATCAGATTCTATGTTGTAGTCATAACTATGGTGTAAAGCCTGTAAGCCAAGTCGCTCACCGACAGGTTTTTTGTTAGTGTAATGTACATCTAAGGAATCACCCACATCTGTTGTAACAGCCATCCATGTATTACGTAGTCTTGATGCCATACGACGCTGAGAATCACGGAAACGTGGCCATGAAGGACGATTCAGGCTGGAGAGCTGTACGAAATAAAATGGTAGCTCTGGGTCATGGAAGAAATTACGCCAACTCTTCTGTAACATCGGGAAGAGACGTTCGTGTAGTTCCATGTTATGTGCATTGGACTCACCTTGGTACCAAACAATTCCCTTGATACTATATCCTTTTAGTGGAAGCATACCTGTCTCGAACATATAGGCTGGTGCATAAGGATGACGTTGCAGTGGGTTCTTACTTACGCTGATGTTTTGCAATGCTCGCTCACGTGCCCATTTCATACCGAAATCTCCATGATACCAATCACGAAGAATAGCTGGCATACGTTGTTCTAACGTATGGCGGTCAATCCATGACTCTGTAGTGGTACCACCAACAGCATTACAGATGACACCTACTGGGACCTGCAAACTGTCTGCTAACTTCTTTCCAAAGTGATAAGCTACAGCTGAGAAGCCACCCAAAGATTCTCGAGAGCAGTTACGCCATGGTCCAATATGGAGGTACTGATGACGATTGACAGAGTCGCAAGCATTAGCAGACCATGCTATGGCAGTCGTTGGGTAGATAGCTGACATATTAAAAAGATGTAAGTGTGTCTGACTGTCAGCCTCATTCAAGTCTTGTGTCCTGCTCTGTACAGCATTTACAGGTAACTCCATGTTTGATTGTCCTGAGCAAAGCCACACTTCACCAACGTATATGTCTTTAATAGTAAGCTTTTCTTTCTTCGTACTTATTTGGGCTTTATAAGGTCCGCCAGCTTTCTCAGCAGGGAAGGTAATCTTCCATTTTCCTGCATCATTTGTTATAGCTGAAAGCATATGCCCATTGAAGTTGACCTTAACAGTTTCACCTGCATTTGCTTTTCCACGGAAAACAATAGGTTTGTTGCGCTGAATAACCATACCATCGGTATACAATGGAGACAGGGCAAGCCCACCATAGTTGCCTGTCAAGGCTCCATAGACCGTCTCTGCAATAATCTTTGCGCCCTCAGCATTCGGGTGAATAGCATCGGCAAGAAGATCGGGACGACTATATAGAGGTGTATTTAAGTCAATGAGTGGAACTCGTGTCGCAGTCGCCACTTGTCGTATATGTTTCTGAATCTGCGCATGCCAGTCGCGTGTACCACTCTCAAAACGTGGATGACGCTCAAAGATAGGGGTCATAAGACAAATCCAAATCTTTGCTTTAGGATTCGCCTGACGGAAACTATCAATCAGACGGATGTAATCAGCATTAAATTCTTCACTGTACTCAGGCCAGTTTCGTGGGTCGGTATCATTGAGTCCAAGGTGGATAATGACAAGGTCTGCTTTGAAGTTCAAAGCGTCTTGGTACTCTTGTTGGTCGACATAGGGACGATGTCCATGTTGTAGTAGTGTAGTTCCAGAGTGTCCGAAGTTTCTGACTTCATATTTATCTCCTAACATCTTCTGTAGTTGTGCTGGATAACAATTCTTTTCTCTATCGATAATTGTCATTCCCCATGTCACACTATTTCCTACACATGCTACCTTGATTTTGCCGCCAGCAACAGCAGTCAAAACCATAAGGAGCATTCCAAACAACACGATTGTTCTTTTCTTCATAATCATTTATAAATGTAGTAATGGAAGGTTTTGCTTTTACTTAATATTTAACTTATACATAAATTCTTTGCAAAGTTAATTATAATCTATGAATAAAGGAGACACTATGGATAACAAAAGCATTTTAATGGATAAATTATTATACAAAAGGATCGGTAGTGTTATGATAAAGTATAGACGCACAACTATTCATATAGCATTACAAAAGGCTATTAATATACAAGTGGAATAACTTAAATTTCTGAACTTTTAAATAACAAAAAACCTTATGAAACAAGAGGTTTGAGACTTATTTCGTAAAAAATAGATTTTGTATAAAACATGTGTTCGCACACATCATTATAATGAAAAAATAATCTACTAAAAGTTTGCATGTGACGCGAAAATAATATATCTTTGTGACTGTTATCCTGAAAACAATCTTTTACCTTTAAAAGACTAATACCTATTGAGTAAAGAAAGCGATCACCTGTGAAGGTCATCGCTTTTTCTTTTTAACCCAAATAGTTCATTAGAGCCTAAACATATTGTGTTTTATTATCGAGCATCTTGTTTGTTTTTGGTGCAGACGTAGCGGGCTACGTCAAGTTATAAAGACAATTTCTACTGAGCCGTTTTGGTGATTCTTCATGATGCAAAGGTAATAAATACTTATGAAATTGTGTGCTTAAGAGTATAGACTTGCAACTGGGTTTTATGACTGACCCGTTTTAGGGGCTCAGTAGAAAAAAGGTGGGGAAATTTTCTTAATTAATATATTTTTCTTTCCTTTGTATCATGGAAGAAAAATATTTATATCAGTTAGCCGAATTCGTTTTACCCAGTGATGTATTACATTATTTCTCTATTGTTAAGATAGAGTCTGATACTTCATTGTTACGTATTTATCTTGATGAGAAGATGGAGAAAGAACTTTCCGATGATCTTCATTTTGAATCAAAAGGTTTTATGGAAGCTGTCGAGGTAACGGACTTTCCGATTCGTGACCATAAGGTTATTTTGGTTCTTCGTCGACGTCGCTGGATAGATATTCGTACAGGTAAGAGTTTCTCTCTTCCCTTGCAGATAGATATTACAGCCTCCGGCACTCGTTATTCCAAAGAGTTCGGAGCTTTTTTAAAAGAAACGTATGGAGACATCCCCAGTGACCTGCCGTACGCTTGAGGAATTCTATCATATCAATGGACGTAGTTTTGAGAAACAATACAAGGAAACATTAAGTGGTTACAGGTCTTGGGATCAGTTGTCTCATGCTCAGAAGTGGCTTCTCTTTGAGGATAATATTGGTAAGAACATAGCAATAGACGAGACATCCTTGTCCAATGGTGAACTCTATACGATTATCACTAATAGGGACAAACACGGCAAGCAAGGATGTCTTGTAGCCATTGTTGCTGGAACCAAATTCTTGGATGTCTGCAAGGTATTGGATAAGATAGATGAAAAGAAACGGGAAGCCGTAGAAGAGGTCACCTTGGACTTATCCGATAGTATGCGTAAGATTGTAAGGCATTGTTTTCCAAAGGCTAAACGAGTGATTGATCGCTTTCATATACAGAAACTTGCAAGTGATGCCGTGCAACAGATGAGAATAGAGTATCGCTGGGCAGCTTTACAGCAAGCAAATGACGAGAAAGAGAATGCGAAGTTAGAAAAGATAGCGTATCAACCACTGACTTTTGAAAATGGAGATACACGTAGTGAACTGCTGGTAAGAAGTAGGTACCTGTTGTTCAAATCATCAGAGAAATGGACTGATGAACAGAAGCTAAGAGCCAAAATACTGTTCAGAGAATATCCTGACATTAAGAAGGCTTACGGTTTATCACATTCGCTAAGAATGATTTTTGCTAAGAATACTATCAAAAATGCAGCCAGACTATCATTGGCAAAATGGTATAATAACGTCGCAGAAGCTGGCTTTCATTCCTTTAATGTCATTGCTGCAACTTTCTACGAGCATTACGAAGACATACTTAACTTTTATATTAACAGATCTACAAACGCTGCTGCCGAATCCTTCAATGCAAAAATAAAACTATTTAGGGCTAACTTAAGAGGAGTTGTAGATAAAAGTTTCTTTCTTTTTAGGCTTGCCAAAATATATGCCTATCCCCACTAAATATCTACTGTCCCGGTTTTAGGACTGCCCCGTTATAATGAGTAAAAAAAAGAGCGGCCTCTTGCGAGAACCGCCCTGATGAAAGGAGGAGTGGTACCACCAGGAATCGAACCGGGGACACAAGGATTTTCAGTCCTTTGCTCTACCAACTGAGCTATGGCACCATCGTTATTTGCAATCAATTTTTGTAACGTTTGTGTTGTTTTCTCAATTGCGATGCAAAGGTAGTACTTTTATTTTATTCCTCCAAGTTTTTCAAAAAAAAAATGTTTCTATTTACATCCTTTAACAAGTTGGCTATTTCTCGTTTTTAGGCCAACCTTGTGCCTTCAACTCAAACTCGTTACCATCACGAGCAATAAGGAATGCACCCAAGCTTTCCTTTGTTATATAACCTATCTGTCTGATATTCTCCATCTTATCAATCTTCTCATGATCGCCAATAGGTACTGTAAAAAGAAGTTCATAGTCTTCTCCACCATTTAAAGCAGCTGTTGTAAGGTTCATATTGAACTCTTCGCAGGTTGCTGCAGTTTGATAATCGATAGGAATATTCTTTTCATAAATTCTACAACCGCAGTGACTTTTTTCGCAAATATGTTTTAATTCACTTGCCAATCCATCTGAAATATCAATCATAGAGGTTGGATGTATGCCTGCTGTACGCAGTTGACTGAGTACAGCACCACGTGCTTCAGGTTTCAACTGGCGGTCAATAAGGTATTCTTTTCCTGCAAAGTCTGGTTGGAAATCCTCTATTGCTGCTCGTTCCTGGCGTAATGCTTCAAGTCGTTTCTCGTCTTTATTGCTTTGCGCTTCCTTTACCTTATTATTATACTCTTGCACTTGTTGGTAATAAACAGTCTTTTCACGTTCGAGAATTTGCAAGCCCATGTAGGCCGAACCAAGGTCACCGGTAACGCAGATAAGATCGGTCTCATTTGCTCCACTACGATAGACGATATCATCTTTTGCAGCTTCACCAATACAAGTGAGGTTAATAGCAAGTCCCGTATATGAAGAAGTCGTGTCACCTCCAACAATGTCTACATTCCATTTAGCACAAGCTTTGTTCAATCCAGCATAGAACTGATCAAGGTCTTCTACTTTGAAACGTTTTCCAAGCCCTAATGAAACGATGAGTTGCCGTGGCTGTCCATTCATAGCGAATATGTTACTCATAGCTATCATAGCCACCTTGTAGGCAAGATGTTCCATGTCTATGTAAGTTAAATCGAACTGTACACCCTCCATGAACATCTGTGAAGAAACAAGTGTTTCTTTATCTGAATAGTGTAAAACAGCAGCATCATCACCCACGCCCATAATGGTAGAGTTGTTGATTGGTTGTATGTCTTTTGTGAGACGGTTGATTAGTCCGAATTCACCAAGGTCTTTTATTTCCATTTACTTTATTAATAGCTTATTGATATAATGTCTAAGACGTCCTTTATCTATGAATTATAGAATAAAGAACGCCTTAGTTTCTTTTTATATTTATATGCCTTATGAGCGTTTAATCATCTCACGCATAATCTCTGTCATACGTGGCTGTGCAGCGTTTGCAGCTTCCTGAACCTCTTCGTGGCTAACTTTTACAGGAACATCAAAGCCACCAAGGTCAGTGATTACACTGATGCCGAACACCTTAATACCA
This sequence comes from Prevotella melaninogenica ATCC 25845, assembly GCF_000144405.1. NCBI lineage: Bacteria > Pseudomonadati > Bacteroidota > Bacteroidia > Bacteroidales > Prevotellaceae > Prevotella > Prevotella melaninogenica. The sequence continues at coordinate 1,060,470 of NC_014370.1, read as the reverse complement.
CTATGGCGAGCAACGATAACCTCTGGTACGGTACTCATGCCAACAGCATCACCTCCCATCTTGTGGTACATACGGTATTCTGCAGGTGTTTCAAAGGTTGGTCCTTGTACGCCCATGTAAACTCCATGCTGAACTTCGATGTTCTTCTCCTTAGCAATAGAGTCTGCTAAATCAACCAATTTATGGTCGTATGCCTCGTGCATATCTGGAAAGCGAGGACCTGTAGGGAAGTTACGACCACGTAGCGGATGTTCTGGGAACATATTAATATGATCTGTAATAATCATGAGGTCACCAATCTTGAACGATGGATTCATACCGCCAGAAGCGTTTGAAACAAACAATGTTTCAATGCCTAACTCGTGCATTACACGAATAGGGAAGGTAACATCCTTCATGTTATATCCTTCATAGAAGTGGAAGCGACCTTTCATAGCCATGATATCCTTACCACCAAGTCGTCCAAAGATAAGGCTACCAGCGTGACCTTCTACTGTTGACACTGGAAAATTTGGTATATCTTGATAAGAAAATGAGTAGCTATCGGTTATCTCTGAAGCTAATTGTCCGAGGCCTGTGCCCAGAATGATGGCTGTCTTTGGACTTGTGGTCATCCTCTCTTTTAGCCAAGATGCTGTTTCTTGAATTTTTTCGTACATAGGATATTATTTTTTTATTGAATACCTCTTCCTTGTCAAGCATAAAGCTTACCTTGATAGGAAGTGCATAAATGTTTTCTTTTACATCGTCTGATAATTTATCAATATCAACAAGACGTGCCTTATCTTTCTCTGTTGTGACAATCAATTTTGGTTCAGGCATTTTAGCAAAGGTCTCGTTAATACGATGAATATCCTTTGTTGTGAATGCATGATGGTCTGGGAACGATAGTGTTGTCAGTGCATTGTTTCCTGTGAAAGAGTTTAGATCCAACTCCAATTGCTTTGGTGACATGATACCAGCAAGCAACAAGATATTTTTTCCTCTTATTTCTGTGAGTGGTATATTTCTTCCTTTACTGAAGATAGGTTCCAAATCACAATAGTCTAACGTCGTAAAATAAAGCTGTTGGAAAGGGTAGAGTTCCATAGCTTTACTCAATACACGATAGTCTATTGGGTTTAGACTCTTTGGGCACTTCGTGATGATAACAATATCTGCACGATTTTTTCCAGAGAGTGGCTCACGTAGTCTTCCTGCAGGAAGAAGTTTGTCATAGATGATAAGTCGATGATAATCAACTAACAGGATATTGATACCGGGATGTACATATCGGTGCTGAAAAGCATCATCTAAGAGAATAACATCTGTATCTTTTGTTTCTTCATCAGATGTTAGCCGATCTATTCCTTCACAGCGTTTCTTATCAACTGCAACACGAATATCAGGGAACTTTGTCTTCATTTGATAGGGTTCATCACCAATCTCCCGCATAGGAGTATTCTCGTTTGCTAATACGTATCCACAACTCTTACGTTTATAGCCACGTGAGAGAACAGCCACCTTCATTTTATCCTTCAGTAATCGGATAAGATATTCTACGTGGGGAGTTTTCCCTGAACCACCCACAGTAATGTTACCAACAGATATGACTGGAATGTCAAACTGTCGGGATTTGAGAATGTTCAGTTCAAATAACTCATTGCGCAGTCTTACTCCAAGCCCATAGAGCCAGCTGAAAGGCAATAGCCATTTGTTTATTTTGATGTGGTCTCCTTCCATATATGATTAATGGATATTAGGATAAAATGGCAAACGTGCCTGAATTGCACTCTGTTGATCGATGGTCTTTAAGAGTGTGAATGGCTCATAATAGTCACCTAAGTTAGCACGTAACTGTTGGCTGAGGTAATTATTAGGATTCGTTTGCTCCATCATTTGCTCTAAGAAGTTAGGCTCCTTAGGGTAAGCACATTTTCTATAATTTGGTAGTTTAGCAAGTTGTGCAGCTTTTGCTACAGCAACATCCAATCCACCAAGCTGATCAACAAGTCCTATCTTTTGTGCATCTTGACCAGTAAACACATGCCCCTGTGCTACCTTCTCAACCTGTTTTTCAGTCATCTTACGTCCTTCTGCCACACGGTGACGGAAGAGTTTATAGCCACGGTTTACATATTGGCTAAGATATGACATTTCTTCTTCTGTGAAAGGACGAGCGCGTGTGCCGAAGTCAGCATATTTGTTGGTTTTAACTTCATCAAACTTTAAACCCAGTTTTTCTCTTAGCAGACCGCTAACATCAGGGAACATACCAAAGATTCCTATAGAGCCTGTAATTGTAGTAGGCTCAGCAACAATCCAGTTGGCTGGAGCTGACATATAATAGCCACCAGAAGCAGCCATTCCACCCATACTAACAACGACAGGTTTCAACTTTTTCAGTTCCATAATCTGATGCCAGATTTGCTCTGATGCATAAGCGGAGCCGCCGCCAGAGTTGACACGTACGACAACAGCCTTAACGTCTTTATCTTTTGCTAACTCTTCCAAATCTTTGCAAACAACTTGTGCGTCAATCTGATGACCTTGTGAGAAGAGACCTCCTACAACACCATCAACAATATCACCATAAGCATAGTAGACTGCAACTTCATTTTCCTTATCACCTTGGTTTTTGTCCTCAGTGTTCACCATGTCAGCAATAGTAACCTGATTGATGTCTTTGTCAGCCTCAATACCTAATTGCTTTTTGACGATTCCTTTTATCTGGTCTGTATAAACTAAGCCATCAACGAGCTTTAATTTTACATATTCTTGTGGGTCAGCAAAGGTTATCATACTGTCAGCGTATGCGTTCAGTTGTGCTACTGACAAACCTCTGCTTGCTCCAACTTCCTTTGTAATATTGCCCCAGATACTGTTTAAATAGGCTGATGTTTGCTCACGATTAGCATCACTCATCTTGTCGCCAGTGAACATCTCGGTTGCGCTTTTGTAAGCACCAACCTTTACTACCTGCATCTTTACACCGAATTTTGCCAAGAGGTCCTTAATGAAAACTGGTTCAGAAGCTAATCCGTGCCAGTCAATCTGTCCTTGTGGATTAAGATAAACTTTATCAGCAACAGACGACAAGTAGTATGTACCCTGTGTATAGGTGTCAGCGTAAGCAATAATCCACTTTCTACTCTTCTTGAAATCGAGTAGTGCTTTACGCAATGCCTGCATAGAAGCATATGAATCAGACGCAAACGCACCTGCTTCTATGTATATACCCTTTATTTTATCGTTGTCTTTAGCTTTTCTGATTCCTTCAAGCATATCGTCAAGACCCAAACTATTTATTTGAGAACCTTGTAGCTGACTAAGAAAATTATTTTCACTTCTCTCTGACATCTGTCCTGAAAGATTCAATACAAGTATTGAGTTGTCTTCAGGTTCTTTGGTTGTATCCTGCGATGCAATCATACCAACAATAGTGAAAAGTGCAAAGAGTCCTGTAACGATGCTAAACAACATCATTCCAAAGAAAGAAGCAAAAACGAATTTGAAAAATTGTTTCATATAAAGGTATATAATTACAGTTTATCTTGCAAAGATATATATAATAGATGTAAAATCCAAATTATTCACGAATTCTTAATAACTTTGTAAGCAATATGAAGCATATTATTTTAGCTATTGATAGTTTTAAAGGTTGTCTCTCTTCTGTTGAAGCTGAAGATGCTGCTGAACAGGGTCTTCGTGAGCGGTGGCAGGAAGTTAAGGTTGTAAAGGTTCCTGTCACGGATGGGGGAGATGGAATGTTAGAAGTCTTTTTACAGTTATTCGACTGTAAGGAGATTACTATTAATTGCCACGATGCACTCATGCGTCCCATTCAAGCAAGCTATGCCGTATGTGCAGATAATACGGTCGTTATAGAGACGGCTTTGTCGTGTGGCATAAATTTTCTTAAGCAACAGGAATTGAATCCTTTACGTGCAACCACTTATGGATTAGGTGAACTCTTTGCTGATGCACTTCAAAGAGGATATAGAAAGTTTGTTGTAGGACTTGGAGGGTCAGCTACAAGCGATTGCGGACTTGGTATGTTGGCAGCTTTGAAAGACATTTTTGGTAAGAACTGGCGTGATAAATTTTTACGAGATTTAGATATAACCTTAGCTTCAGATGTAAATAATCCTCTCTTTGGTGAACGTGGTGCTGCTGTCATTTTTGGTCCACAGAAGGGAGCGACACCAGAAATGATAGTTTGTTTGGATCGTCGAGCACGTACTTTTGCACGTATGGCTGCTGCTCAGTTAGGTTTTGATTGTTCTTTGAATAACGGTGCTGGAGCTGCAGGTGGATTGGGTTATGCTTTTATGCAGTTTATGAATGCCAAGATGAGCTCTGGTGCAGATGTTCTTTTAGAAACTGTCAATTTTAATTCACTTATAGAAGATGCAGATTTGATTATAACAGGGGAGGGTAGTGCAGATAGTCAGACATTAATGGGAAAGATACCGATAAGGGTTTTAGAATATGGTCTTCGTAAGAATGTTCCTGTTATGCTTATAGCTGGGAAGGTAAAGGATGCGGCAGCTTTACTTAAAGCAGGCTTCTCACAAGTCCAATGTATTACACCAACAGATATGATGCTTACAGAAGCAATGAAACCTACCGTTGCAAAAGAGAATATTCGAAAAGCTATTATACAGTTAAATTAAGGTTTCCGATATGCGGAGTAATAAAGCAGACTAAAGTTGGTGATATAAGCATTGTTGTTTTAAATTTATTTTGCTGTCACATTTAACATTTCATATAAAGGTGCTGCAAATCAATTGTTTATAGGCTCTTTTTGATGATATCAGTGACAGGAAAATACATTTTGAATAAATTGTTTTGTTCTGCAAACTTTATTCATCGTATCGAACAACTCTTCGGCAATCCGCCCGATAGTGAGGGGTGGATTGATAACGAAGATTCATGTAAGCATTTGATTATCAGTAAGTGTACCTTGCAATCATACAGAGATATGGGTAAAAATTCCTCATTCAATGATAGAACACAATTGTTATTATAAAGAGAGAGACATTACGGATTTATTGAGCGCAAAAAGTAAATGAACTATGTTGAGAACGAAATCATTGCACAGAGAGACTGCTACAACTAACAATAGTTTATCAAGTCAAAGAGGTTACCAAGTAATTATCTTGTCTACAATAGCCTGTTGCTCATTGGAAGTACGACGCAGGTAAATTCGAGTGGTCTCAATACTCTCATGCCCCATTAAGTCTGCCAATAGAACAACATCATTGAACGATTCTAAGAAATTCTTTGCATACCTATGACGGAAGGAATGAGGGTGCATCACCTTGGAATTTATACCCCATTGATGGGCGAAGCGTTGCAATTTGTGTCGAATGGCTCGTGGAGTAATCTGCTTGCCGTGTTTGTCTAAAAATAGATATCCAAGATCTATATTGGCACGCTTCAACCATGCTTTTGTCTCCATGCAGAGATCTTGCGGAATGAAGATCCGACGAACCTTCCCTCCTTTGGTATAGATGTCAAAGTAACCCACTCTCACATGCTCGACCTTGAATTGTATAAGTTCACTTACTCGAGCTCCTGTAGCACCTAAGAAACGAACGAGGAAATACCATACTTCCTCTTCTCCTTCTTTGAGTTTTGACTTGAGATACTGGTAGTCCGCATTGCTAATCACATTTTCGAGATAAGTTTTCTGTTGTATTTTGAGAGATTTGAGACGAAGGCGAGGTTTACCGATAAACTCTAAGTATTTGTTGAGAGCCTGAATGCGAAGGTTTACAGTTTTGGGTTTAAATTGTTCTATTTGATCTGCTTTGTAAAGCAAAAGATTTTCTCGATTGAAGCAAGAATACTTTCGCTCAAAGTCTTCTACAGCATACAGATAAGCTGTAATCGTATTGTCCGATAATTCTTCTTTCTTGAGTTGTTGCTTAAATGATTTGACCATATTATTTGATTTTGTATCTAAGTAATATTGCAAAAATCTCGCCGATTTACGCTATTATAGGCAACCCACCGTATCAGCTGACTGTAGCAAAGAAAGATACTGATAATGGACAAAAAGCTGTTGTAAATATATTCCAACATTTCCAATTACTTGCCGACAGACTTGCTCCACGTTTTTCCTCGCTCATTTATCCTGCTGGGCGGTGGATACATCGTTCAGGCAAGGGACTGGCAAATTTTGGCTATAATCAAATTATTGCTGTCCGATAAAACCTCTATATACTGCAATATCCTCTCTCAATCCTGCTGAAATAGGCATGATTTGTTCTTATTTCAAATTCCAAGCCCCCCCACTAGAATAATGACAACTCTTCTGGTGGGGCTTTTACCTGGGTAATCAATCTATCCCAGTCTCTATGTGGCCGTTCAAAGAAACTCTGTATTGAGACATAACTCATAAGTAGAATTCTTATCATTGTTGCCAAGCCTGAGAAACTCCAAGGTCTCTTTATTTTGTTCTTCACTAGGGTTATAAGCAGATTGGCTATAAGTGTAATCCATATTTGTATTTTTATAGCGTTCGCACTCTCTCCATAGAAGTATCTTAGCGGGAAATTCTGTTTTATTTGTTTAAATAAGGTTTCTATTTGCCATCGTCTCTTATAGATAGCTATAATATCTTCTGCTGACATCTGAAAATCATTGGTCAGCAGAGATATGAATCTGATTTTCCCTTTCTTGGTCTTATCCTGATATGTGATTTTTCTTGCTTTATGGTAAATATCTTTTTCCTTTGTATGCTTATGGAAGAGAATGGTTTCTACGCGTACAGCTCCATAATCTGTAGTCATCTGGTAATCTGTATCAGCAATCCTTTCAAAGCTAAGATTATTTTTCATCTTAGTTACATATATAACGCCTCTTTGCGTCAGTTCAGAGAACTTTTCATAGTTTATATAGGCTCGGTCAAAAGCAATCAGGTCCTCATTGGCGTATCGTTCTGGGATAAGTGCAAACTGATCATGACTAGCTGCAGATGTGAACTTAATATCGCTTGGAACATTCTCATTGGCAAATATCTCTGTATGTACTTTTATTCCACCCTTCTTCTTACCAGTTTTGGGATTACGTCCTACACCTTTAAAGACCAAGTTAGAAAACAGACTTATTGTCGTAGAATCTATTATCTTTAGATTCTTCAGCCATTTAGGCTGTCCACAATTTCGGCTGTCCGAGTAAAGCTCATGGCGGTATTTCTCATATAGGTTCATATAGATCGAACCGAATATCTCGGAATCTCGGCGTTTATTTGCATCTGACAAGGTACTTCGACAAGGGAAATGCTTTAAACCAAGATGATTAAAGCGATTAACATTAGCAAAGAGAGAGGCTTTTATCTCACGCAGAGAGTCTAAACGCAGCATTACTGCATAAAGCATGACAACAAGATGATGCCATGCATCAAACTTCTTTATATAGTGTTCACCTCCCTGAGCTTGGCTCAGAGAGAGAATTTTATCACGATTAAAATAGTTTAACAGTTGAACATATAGTGGCTGTCCGATAAAATGTGTACTTTTGTTCATCTTATTTCATTGTTTTATTATGACAACTACAAAGGAAATAAGAAGGGCTGAATGTGCAAAACAATCAGCCCGTTTTTTTATTATTCTGAATTAAAAAGATATGAACGCAAAAAAAGTTTTATCGGACACCAATATAATCAAATCAACGATAGAAGGCTTTGCCGTCTTCATTTCTTTCCTGACTCTACAGATATTTTCCAAGATGTCGGCATTGCCGATGGACTCTCTATTGTATTTATGGATTATGCTAAGAAAAAAGAGGGCTTTATCTATGCTTACAGCAAAGGAGGAAAAACTATGGAAGTTGCAATGTCTAACCCTGGTGATATTTTAATGGCACTTGATCCTATAGCCGAGCAAATCAGTCAAAAGATTCAAGCCATTGTCATTAAGCATCATTTTGAATATATCTATGGGTCAGTTCTTCCTCGCAGTCTATTTTCTATAGAGAGCGATTTTGTTGAGCAAAATCCGACCTTAGTACGCCCTTTACAAGAAGGAATAATACTTGGCGAAGATGAAATAAAGTTGTTTACGAACGACAAAGCAGGAAAGGCAGGGAGAGCAAGTTGGTTCATTGCTCATAAATCGGTAATTAAAACTGGCTTAGACTATTTGCATCGGTGGAAAGTCATTGTATCGAGCGCAAATGCTGGCGGACAGAAACGAAGCAATCAGATTGCTGTGCTTGACAATCACTCTGTCTTTGGCCGTTCACGTGTTGCCCTCAAAACATTTGAAACAGAGCAGGAAGCACGAAACTTCTATGCTTACTGCCAAACAGACTTCATACGCTACGCATTCTTGCTAACCGATGAAGCTTTAACTTCTTTGGGGAAACTTGTACCCGATTTATTGGACTATACGAACGATAATGGAATAATAGATTACGCACAAGATGTAAATACACAGTTATATCGACTATTTGGAATAGACGAGGAGATGCAAGCAATCATTAAACAAACACTCTCAGAACGATAACCAAAAAGGGCAAGCCTTATGATGACTTGCCTCTTTTTTTCACCCCATTGCTCGCACCTTTTCTTCAATAAAGGCTATTTCTTCCGCTTCCAACCCATATTTGTGGTAAAGTTGTTGGTCTATCTCTGCAACAGAAAGTGTCCAATCAATGTCTGACGCTGCGGTAAAGTCTTGCAATGGTACAAGTCGCCAAGTGTCTTTGGGATTGTGTTGCGTTGCTTTAAGTAGCCCCAGCATCGTTCTGGCAAACTTTGTCTTGACGTATTTGAGACAAGCCTCTGCTTCTGTCCGAGTATCGAATGCTCCTATTGTTAAAAATGTCTGAGTAACTCCTATGAGTGGTTCTCCTATGAGCGGTGAACTCAGTACTTCTCCGATTGCTCCCGATCCGTTGCTTTTAGGAACAATCACCTTATATTTATCCAAATTCGGGTGGAAATCAACATATTCCCTTTTTATCCAACGATAGCAACGTTCGTTTTTATATCTACCATAGAATCTAACTTCCTCTTCCTTTATTTGATAAGTCTCTTTGAATATTTCGGGCAGTTTTTCAAAAATATTGGTTGTTATATCGTATGGATGTCCCATACTTAAACGCTCTTTAGCCCAAGGATAGTCTTCGTGTAATTTATCTGACAATCTATAACTTTCGGGCGCATATATTAGTTCTGCAAACAATCCGTTTTCACTTATCTTACATACTTTATTTGCAATAATGTTCAATTTCTTGTAAGCTGTGAACGTACCAATTTTTCCAAAATTCAGCTTAGAGTCTCTGTACATAACAGCCACTCCTCCTTTTATATCTACTGTTGGGAACACATCTGTACTATTTGCCCAATAATCAACCACCTTAAAGTGCTCGTCATTAAGTATCTTAGTATTCCAATCCTTTGGCGTTTTGCCTGCGTTAAACAGATAGCGAGCAGGAGTCAGAAGCGAGACTCTTTGCGCCAAAAGGCTTGCAAGATCGATGAATAAATGATAAACAGGAGCATCGCTTGTGTTTTCGGATGTCACCTGATACGGTGGGTTGCCTATAATAGCGTCTATCTTCATATTTTCGTCATTATTTATTTTCCAGAATCTCTTACCCGAGCGCAACATATTGACCACGCTATCGGGTTCTGTGATAATGCTTTCTATTAAGTTGGGATAATATTTGGTATGCACATTCGTATTGCGGAAACCTCGTAGGGTGCGCATAGTGATGTAGCGTGCCATAGGCGTTTTGCAGACGACGAAGATGTTTTCCTCTAAGGTCAAGTCCCAAAGCATAAGTGCCGTGGCACGATTTACTTCTCCATACTTCTCACGAGCCTGCTCTAATCTGGTGCGATAGATGTTGTAAGCTGCATAGAGGGGATAGAGACCACTCTTGGAGTTAATTTCCAGAATGACGCTCTGTGGATGAAACACCTCAGTCGTGACACCTTTATGCTCAATATAGCGAGGAATATCTAAGTTGGAGGTGAAGTCCTCGTTCATAAAGCAGTAGCCTCCAAGGCTATCTCCAAGATGCATATTTACCACACGCCAAGGCGTGAGCACCGTTTCTTTATCGGGGTTGCGGAAGGTGGCAAAGATGCTTGCTAAACGGGCAATACGTTCCTCAATGGTAAACTTGTCTGCCATACGCGCCATTTCACGGATGCGCTTACCAGCCTCGCGGAAGATGTCGGGGTCGTAATAACGCTTGAAACGGGCAAACACTTGTTTGGTTACGCCTCGAGGCATAAACTCTTCCCAAGACTGGTCGTCCATAAGCTTAGCAAAGTTGTCGATGGTCAGTTCCTTGTCCTCGTCCACCATTTCGGCACCATAAAGCATAAGCGGCATACGGATAGAGATACCACGGAGAATGGAGATAGCCTCCCGCCGTTGGTCGCCCTTTGCTTTAAGCTCGTCGAGTCGTTTTTTTTCTTCTGGCGTAAGGTCTTTCTTCTTTTTCTTTTCAAGTTGTTCTTTCTCCTCGTATTGCTCGTTGGTCAGTCCCTGTCGGTTGATGTCGATGTCTCCCGACTTAGGCATTGCCTTGGTTTTGCCAATGATGCCTTTGAGGTCATCAAACTCTTTGAGTTCCACATCTGTGAGTTTGAGTAATTCGTCATTGTAGAGTGCACCATTTTCAAAACCATCTTGCACCACCTTTTCTATCTGCGCTCGCTTGAGTTGGGCAAGCATAGTTTCCACTTTGTATTGTTTCATCTGCCCACCATCAATGGCAATAATAGGACAGAAATTAAGGAAGTCGCCAAGCAATTTACGGTCATCTTCGGTTTGCTTTCCAGCCTTGTGCGATACTTTTGCAGTCTCAGCAAGCACCCGCAGCGTGCGGTCGGGAGCAAAGTCGAAGGCGTAGCAGTCTGTCTTCATACGTCCATTATGAGTATAAGGTGTTTGAACACGGAAGATAGTCTGCATATATCCTGCTGCCGAAGTGCTGTAAGCACCAGCCATCATAAACACACCAGTCCAAGGCTTTACGCTTACACCCGTGGTAAGACGTCCACAGGAGAGGGTTATTGTATAAGATTGGTCAGGGTCACTGCCAATGGCTTTATTAACAAGTTCAAGTGCGTCGCGGCTTTCTTCCTCTTCGTCGCCATCGCCTGCCACGTTAACCACGTTGAAGAGTCCAAAGACAGGGTGCTTAGCCAGTTTTCTGCTGAGAGCCTTGGCGGCTTTTACACCCGGCAGAATCCAAAGGGTATGTCGGAAAATTTGTCTAAAGCTGTCGTTAGAGTAAGGATAGAGCGATTCTTCATCATCAGTCGTCAGGAGTGTGAGGAAATGGTCAATATCTCGCTCGTGTACAAAGCTCCCATCTTCTCGTGTGCGGAAGAACTCGCGGAAGTTGAAGGCTTTTTCTTCGTCGCTATATTCACTCATCAACCGCCCAAGATCGTAGGTGTATATGTGAATAGCGGGTAGCGAAGCGTATGGATTGGTGTCACCAAGATGATTGATTTCCCAGTCTATTTTGGCTTTTTGCTCCATAACATAATCCCACGTAAAGACCTCCTCTTCTTTGTGGTCGTCCAACAGATTGAAAGGTGTGCCTGATAGGCGCAATATCTTAGTGTTTTTGCTTATCAGTTGTTCTAAGACAGCCTTTCCTAATTCGGTTTGCGTACCTTCGTGAGCCTCATCTACAATAACCAAGTCCCAAGTAGTTGAAAATATTTCGTTGTTTTTGTCAAACTTTCCTCCAACTTCCTTAGAGCCACGCATATCTTGCATAGAAGCAAAATAGACATATTTCTTTCCTTGACCAGCCAGTCGCTGGAGCGAGGCAAAGCTTTCCCCCTTGTTATGTGAACCATAATGCCACTCAGGACTGTCGTGGAATGTTTTTCCGAAGTCTTCAAACCAACTGGCGTCTACCACAGGACGATGAGTGACAATAATAGTACGGACGGCTCCCATCTCTTTAGCTACACGCAAGGCACATAGGGTTTTACCAAAACGCATTTTGGCATTCCATAACATCTGATTGCCCCGACGAAACTGTTTGAGCGTACGCTCCACGGCGTCCTTTTGTTCTGGTCGGAGAATAATCGGATTCTCAGTGTGAGTCACTTCGCCTGCCCCCAAACTGTCCTTGCCCTCCTTGATGGCAGCAATGGCACGTTTTACGGTTTCCAAGTCACAGGAATACCATTCAGTAGCTCCTTTAAACTCCTTACGTTTTACGCCCGAACGCTCTAAGACATTATGCACTTGTTTGTCATTGAAGGAACAGATATGTCCTCCACGGATGTAAAACGTAAGTTCGGTGTGCAGAAGTTCGTAACTGATACCTGCCGTTTTCGTATATTGATCAATACGAGCCTTGGCAGCCTGGTTAAGGACATCGCTATTGGGTGCTGCCAACGTATCTCCAGTATCATCACCAAGCGTTGTTTCTCCTATCTTCAAACTACCTTCATGCTGTTTGTCAGCAATAGCAAAAACATATATCAATCGAGGTTTGAGTGATGATTCAAAAGTAGCCATAGGTTGATATTTTAAGTTGTTATTTTATTAAGTCAATGAAACGTATTTTTCGATTGTTCTCTCCTGTTACTGGGTCTTTATGTCCCCAGTCACGGATGAGGCAGTATATCCCGTTGTGTCCTTTATAGGTCTCATTCTGACATCCGGGACAAAGCACGGTTCGCTCCATTGCTTCAAAAAGAGTTTGTTCAATTATGACCTCATTATGTCTACAACTATCGGGAACTACTCCTTTCAACCCATCCATCTGAAAAATATTCCAAGCTATAATATAGGCAATGTATTTTATCGAACGTTCTTGGGGTTTCTCTCCGAACTTTTCTGTGTAATACTCAATAAAAGTCATGAGTAGTGCTTCACGAGCAAGCAGGAGATTGTCTCCTTGCCATTCATAGCCATAGATATTCTTATATGCCTCTTGTGCCATTTTGAGCCATTCTCCAGTAGTGGTAGTATTTTCCGATATGACACGTAATTTACGGTCAAGCATACCTATACGTTGTGATAATGGAATAAAAGCTCCTGTAGTCGTATCGTATCGGCTTGCAAGATAGGGGGCTTCACCACATGTGATTTCCATGCGGGTGGAGCGAACATAGTCCTTCCATGTTTTACCGTCAGGAAACAAGATTGGTTTAGTTGTGGCTGTCCATGTTTTGGTTTCGGGGTGCTCGTGATTAAAAACATCTTTGCGCCCAAACCATGCCTCGTCTACCTGGTTGTTTTGCGCATTGCACACCCAAGAAGGCGTAAAAACCTCAGCTTTGTCTTTGGTTCGGTTCGCTTGTTCTTCTCGAGTTTTTAATACTCTCGGTTGTATGATAAAACCATTATCACCGGTGATACAAGGTATTGTGATAGGTGCATGATAACTATATGCCTCACCTAAAGAGGCATAATCGTCCGTAGCCCAAAAGATATTCTTTTGCGTCGTGTGGTCTCTGAGTAATTCTACAAGTATTTCTTCTGATTGCCGTAGAAGTTCGTTTTCACTAATATCTATATTTGGTTTCATATCATTCAGCGTTGTCTCTAAATTCAGAAATCCATTCTTTGACCTTTGATTGTAGCAGAGTTTTGTCGGGAAGATACAATTGATAAGCAGAAGCATAGATATTTGCATTTGGGGGCAGAGTAAGTTCTACTAATGCATCGTTTTTGTTCTCGCAGAGCAAAATACCGATTGTTGGGTTTTCAAAATCTTGTCTGATATAGCGATCATAATAGTTGACATACATCTGCATCTGTCCCAAATCCTGATGGGATAAGCTTCCTGTCTTAAGGTCTATCAATACATAACATTGTAATAATCGATTGTAAAAGACTAAGTCCACATAAAAATGTCTTTCTTCAAAGGTAAATCGCTTTTGCCGTGCTTCAAAAAGAAACCCTTTCCCTAACTCCAATAAAAATTGTTGCATACGTCCGATTATGGCATTCTCTAATTTTGACTCAGAGTATAGGCTGTCGGGCTTTAAACCTAAAAATTCCAACGTAATTGGATCCTTAATGATGTCGGATGGCTTCTCTACAACTTGCCCCTTTTGAGCAAGCCGCATCACTCCCTCCTTGTCTCGGCTGAGAGCCAGTCTTTCGTAAAGACTGCTTCCTATTTGTCTTGATAGTTGACGTTTGGACCACTGTTGTTGTGAACTTTCTATTTCGTAAAACCTGCGAGCATCGGGGTCTTCAACACGCATTAGAAGCAAGTAGTGCGACCACGACAATGTGAACTTTGGAGTAAAATCGTCAATTTGACAGCCAGTGGTTGTCAAATTGCTATATATTACAAAGAATTGTCGCATTTGGCGCAAATTAGAATAGCTCCATCCGTTACCAAAGTTTTTGGTAAGTTTAGTGGCAAGCGATTGGAGAACTTGTTTTCCATACTGAGCTCTTGTCTCACCACGTTGTTCTTCTTCTACAATATATTGTCCAATACGAAACTTTGTGTATACCTCTGCTAAATTTATTGATGTAACCATACGAGCGCGACTATCTTCTATAAGTCGTGCAACTTTGTGGTAAAGGTCTTCTGTATTTACAGTATTTATAAAACTCATTATCTACAAAGGTACTATATTTATATTGTAACAACGAAGGATTGATAGACTTATTTCACTGAGAAGATGATTTTTTTCATAATCAAGTGTTTTTTTTGTTCTTCCGAAATATGGAGTGATAAACTAAAACGATTATATAATAAGGCACACAGAGCTACGGGGAGGACGGAGGTAAACACAATGTCACAGAGGTGCCGACGGCACAAAGAGCGACGGAGGTGTAGCATACAGGTTCTTGATAACTGTTTGGGGATAAACGTTTTGTATATAAATTGCTAATAGAATTGGCAAACAGACTCCGTCACTCTATGCACCGACGGTGCCTCCGTGACTTCCATTGCTTTGTTTTGATAATCCTCCGTCCTCTCCTTTTCTCGTGTGACATTTCGTCAGAAACCTAACCTTAAGTGACAAACCTTATCACTCCAAAATCCTGAAGACCCGCAATAACTGCTATAAAATGTATCTCTGATAAACTTGTAAAAAAATATAGTATATTCTTATTTGTTTTTTGATGTTCTTGCAATACTATGCTTAAATTGTTTCCAATCCTTCTTGTTAGCCCAAGCCCACCTTTTCTTTTTAATTGGGAACAAAGATGGAGAAGGAAGTGTTTTAGCTGGGATAAATTCAAATATCCTATTCTGAACACAAGTATCGTTTTCATTTTTATTTCCAGAAATATAAGTCTCATCTAAAAGTAGCAGATGACTACTATCAATGATTTTATACCTCAGTAATACCAGTTCTGTGCGTAGTAAATAATATATATATGTCGTTACACAGATTGTATCTTCTTTTAGCTTATAATACCCACTCCTCATAAGATATATGTTATTCAAAGGAGTACACTCCTTATACAATTCCACATTAGCTCTCTTATAATGCTCATTGGCATAAAAATCCTTTTCTACAGCATTGAAAAGAATATTTCCGTATGTTCCGTCCTCATAAAGGATAAAAGGATTATACCCTGCAAGCGTTGACATGCCACCCTTGCTAATGATAGAAGAACCTCCTACGGTAACAGAATCGGTGCTATCATTAACTAAAGAATAGTAGCCTTTTATGTTCACTTTTGTAGCTATCCCTGTATTGGTATTTGCTCGAAAACCATTGTATACAAGAGCTTTCTCGTACCGATTAGGGAAGAAACTAAAGCAACTCGTTAAAGTTACAGATACTATAATGGCAGTAAATATATATTTTCTCATAACGATTTGAGCAAAAATATATAACATTCTTGAGAAATCCAAAGAAATCGGAATTTATTTTTGAAGATTATTTGTTTTATTGTACATCTTGCATTTTATAATTATTTGAGAAGCTTTATTTTCATAGTTACAACACTCTATTAAAATCGATTTATCCTACAGAAAGGTTTTGGTTACCAGAATGTTGTCGGTATTAACGCCTCGATGAAAAACTGCTTTGAAGTGATTCCCTAACGAAGATGTAAGAAACTCAATGTTTATAGTTCGGATTCTTCTCGTCCACTTCGTTTTCTACGAGAAAATTGTTATCGTTGCGGCATTGATAGAAGATTCTTTGGGCATTGAAGAATAAGGAGAGGGAAAGAAACCCGTTTGTTTTTATTCATCGACTCTTTGATATATACCTTCTCAAACTTCTATTAAACCGTATTTTACTGTTTGTGAAATGATTTGGTGCAGAGGGACAGCACATATTGTGCGGAGGGTTAGCACATCTTGTGCGGGCGGTGAACACCAATGGTGCGGACGGTTACGATGTACAGATTTACTAAGCATAAGAAAACTTGTTTATTACGAATAGGTCTAAAAGAGTGTAGGGGTTTGCGTCATAAAAATCTATAGTAGTATTACTCGAAAAGGCTGATGAGCTTTTTACTATTGAGAACAAAGTTCTATAATTATTAAGCTAAAGATTTGATTTTTAGCAGCGTAATTTTCCTATACGGATAATAAATTGTACCTTTGCAAAAGTTTTAAAGTTTAAAGATTGTTTTGTATGGACGAAAAACAGATGGATTGTTCCAAGAAAACCCTTCGTAGAAAACTCGATTTGCTCCTTCGTACAGGGCAAATTCTTATGGAAAGTTCTGCTGATACGAGTCGTGTGAAGCGAAATATGGAGCGTACAGCAGCTTATTTGGGACTTCCCAAAGAGAATCTGCACATGAACATTGATTATTATATGTTGCAGGTGAATGTTAGTGACGAATATCATAGTTTTTCTAAGATGCAGCGTTGTGATAAGCATGTAATTAATATGCTTGCTATTCAGGAAGTTTCAAAACTCTCATGGCGTGCTATTCAAAAGGACTATTCGTTAGACAAGTATGAAGAGGAACTTGAGAAGATTGCTAATGGTAAACACTATTACAAGGATTGGATAATTGCTATTGGTGCAGGACTTGCTTGTGGTGGATTCTGTATTCAGTTCGGTTGTGATTGGACAGCTTTCTTCTATGCTTCTATTGCCGCTATATTGGGTAATCGTCTTCGTATGTTCTTGAATCATTCTGGTTCTAATCTTTATGCTAACTTTGCTGTTGCGGCTTTTGTTAGTACAATTCTTGCATGGTTGTCGTCTTTTCTCTCTACACCTACCGTTCAAGCAGCGCTACCAGAGTTCCTTCGTCCAATTCTGTTTACAGAAACTCCTTGGCATCCACTCTTAGCTTGTGCCCTTTATATTGTTCCAGGAGTCCCTTTAATAAACGCTGTTAATGACTTGTTAGACAATCATATAAACACGGGATTAGTCCGTGCAATGAACACGCTTCTTATTGTCATAGCAATGTCATTTGGTATTATGTTGGCAATTAAGTGTGGTAGTTTTGATGGTTTTGCAAAAGACCTCCCTACTATTCCTCATCACTCTTTCTATGTCTATGCTGTTGCTGCTGCAATTTCTGCTATGGGCTTTGCAACGATTTATAATATTCCATATCGTTTAATGCCTTGGATTGCGGTTGGAGGTATAATCTGTGTTTGTACGCGTAACTTCGTTTTCCTTGACCCTTCAACAGGAAATGCTGGTCTTGGACTTGGAATAGTTGTTGGTTCACTTTGTGGCTCGGCATTGATATCTATCATTAATATTAAGGCTGTCCATATCCTCCATACACCACATCAGTGTATCACTATTCCTGCTGTTATCCCTATTGTTCCAGGTGTATTAATGTATCGTGCACTTTATGGTTTTATGGGGATGCAGGGTGTTGTTGGAGAAGTAACGCATGCTATGTCTTTTGCAATCAATGGTTCGTTAGTCTTAGTTTGTATTGCTCTTGGTGTTGCTATTCCTAACATTTTTGCGAAAAAATGGATTGCGCCACATCGCAAGGCAAAGCTACAACGTATGATTGATGAGCGTCGCCAGCGTGGTAAGTTCGTTGATTTGCATCAGTATAATATATAATAGAGAAATCATTATAAAACGATATTATGAGGATGAAACTGTTGTAGGTTTCATCCTCATTTTGTTTAACCCAAATGCGGTCATTAGACCACAATGTTTCAGGAATTCTTGTTTTTGTGTTGTTTCCTAACATCTTTTATTTTCTTATCGGCATCTTGTCCGTCTTTTTAACTTGACGTAGCCCGCTACGCCTGCGTTCCAAAGCCAAACAATCTGCTCGATAATAAAACAAAATATGTTTAGGCTCTAATGATCGAATTGGGTTAAATTATATAAGTTGATTAGGCATCAAAGGCGTCTGAATTTACTTATCTGGAGCGAAAGATAATTATAAATACATAAAAATAATTGTTTCCTTTTAGAACCATGTCATTTTGTAATACTCATATTATCACGTAGTTATACTAAACTTTCAGCCTGATGGCATAATATTATCGACTGATTTATGACTAAAAAAAGATAGAAAAGTTTGGTTAATTCGCAAAAAAGTAATACCTTTGCACTCGCAAAAACGAAATGAGCACCCTTAGCTCAGTTGGTAGAGCAACTGACTCTTAATCAGTGGGTCTAGGGTTCGAATCCCTAAGGGTGTACAAGAATTGATTTCTAACCCAAGTCTTTTCGTTTAGCATGCACCCTTAGCTCAGTTGGTAGAGCAACTGACTCTTAATCAGTGGGTCTAGGGTTCGAATCCCTAAGGGTGTACAAGAAGGATTTCCTAATAAAGGAAATCCTTTTTTATTTATCTAATTTCTTTTTATATCTGCGGTATAATTCAATTATTTTGTGTAAGTTTGCAGATTATGAAACAAACTTATCTCAGAAATTATATTATATTCCTATTTATACTGGTCAGCGCTACTTTATTAGCTTCTAATAAGAGTGGTGGCTTGATAAGTTACCCAGGAGGAAAGTGTTATATGTTCCGTGTTACTTTAAAAGATAAGAATGGAACACCTTATTCCTTGGATAAACCAGAGAAATTTCTATCAAAAGCTTCTCTTCTTCGACGTGAACGTCAGGGATTAAAGCTTGATTCGACAGACCTACCGGTATCACCAGATTATATTCAACAGATAAAGAAGAGAGGTGGTAAGGTTGTTGCTGTGAGTAAATGGAATAACTCTGTTCTTGTGCGTGGCAATAATCGCCAAACGTTAGAAGACTTAAAAGTATTGTCTTTTGTGAAAGATAGTAAGCTGGTATTTGTCTCTCCAGACTCTATCCGTCCACTTTCTCAACGTGTTCGTTATAATTCTGAACTTCAATCTCTTGATTCTACGGTTCACGACTATTATGGTATGGGTAAGGGGCAAATTGAGAGTTTGAATGGTAGAAAGCTGCACAACCTTGGTTTTATGGGACAAGGTATGACTATCGCAGTGTTGGATGCAGGCTTTATGAATGTGGATAAGATTGCTGCCTTTAGGAATCTCAATATAAAAGGTACACATAACTTTGTTGCAGGGTACGATAATGATGTCTATAAAGAGATGGATCATGGTACTAAGACTTTGTCAACAATAGCGATGAACCAGCCTACGGTGTTTGTGGGTACTGCTCCTAAAGCTGATTTCTGGTTGCTTCGTACGGAAGACTATTCGACAGAAAGTCCTGCAGAAGAAGATTTTTGGATAGCTGCAGTTGAGTTTTCTGATTCTGTAGGTGTTGATATCATTAGTTCATCTTTGGGCTATCACGGCTTTGATGACATATCTATGAACTATCGTTACGCAGATTTAAATGGACGAACTGCAGCAATTTCTCAAGCAGCATCACGTTTGGCAAGTAAGGGAATGATACTTGTAAATAGTGCAGGTAACGATGGTATGGGAACTTGGAAGAAGATTAATGTTCCTGCTGATGCTCATGATATTCTTACCGTGGGAGCAGTTTCTCTTGATAAAGTTAATGCTCCTTTTTCATCGATAGGTCCTACAGCTGATGGGCGTATTAAGCCAGATGTAATGGCTTATGGATGTCCAACAAATGTCGTATCGGGTAGGGGATATATCATACCAGACAATGGAACATCGTTCGCTTGTCCACTCATAGCTGGTATGGTAGCCTGTTTGTGGCAGGCATGCCCTAATAAATCAGCAAAAGAGATAATAGATATTATTCGTCAATCGGGAAATAATTGTCAATCTCCTGACAATATAATGGGATATGGTATACCTGACTTTTGGTCAGCCTATCAGTCAGCAACTCGTTATAATCAGTAATGGTTAGTGAAACATATATTTCTAAAAGATGACCAAAGCACTTTCGTTATTTGAATTAAACAGTCTTGTCGCAGATGTGATAGACGCAACCCTGTCACGTTCTTATTGGGTGGAAGCAGAATTGTCTGAGGCCCGTGAGAATCGTGGACACTGTTATATGGAGCTGATTGAGAAGAACGAAGGGAGCAATGTACCTATAGCACGTGCTTCAGCAAAGTGTTGGAGCAACATTTGGACACTTATTAAGCCAGCTTTTATTCGTATTACAGGTCAGGAAATACGAGCTGGAATGAAAGTAATGTTACAAGTTCATGCTCAATTTCATCCTCAGTATGGCTTCTCTTGGATAGTTGATGATATCAATCCTGAGTATACGATGGGTGATATGATGCGTAAGCGGCAAGAGATTATCCGTCAATTAAAGGCAGAAGGAGTCTTTGATTTGCAAAAAGAACTTTGTCTTCCGATGTTTGCTCAGCGTATAGCTGTTATCTCTTCTGAGACCGCTGCTGGTTATGGTGACTTCTGTAATCAGTTAGAAACTAATGATTATGGACTCTATTTCCACGTAGAATTGTTTCCTGCTATTATGCAGGGCGACTCTGTTGAACAGAGTATAATAAACGCATTGAATCAAATCAATAGTCGTGAAGAAGATTTCGATTGTGTTGTTATCATTCGTGGTGGTGGCGCAACAGCCGACCTTAGCGGTTTTGATACCTTGAATCTTGCTGAGAATGTGGCAAACTTTCCATTACCAATTATAACAGGTATTGGGCACGAACGTGATGAAAGCATCTTGGATATGGTATCGTTTCAACGTATGAAAACGCCAACTGCCGCTGCTGCTTATCTCATAGACCATATTGCTTCAACGTTGATGAGAGTAGAAAACGCGCAAGCTGCGATAATCGATGGTGTGAAGAAGGCCTTAGAGGTTGAGAAAATGCGTATTCAACATATTGGTTCACATATTCCAGTATTGTTCTCTGTGGTTCGTACAAAGCAGGATGCTTGGCTTGAAGGCTTATCCCAACGGCTGGTGATGAGAATGAATGAAGCTATAAAACAGGCAGAATTTTATTTAAGCACGTTACAAAATTGTATGTTACTGACACTGCAAAATAAGTTGTCTGTTGAGCAGCATCGACTCGATATACTTGAGCAGCGAGCAAGGTTACTTGATCCTTCTTTACTCTTAAAGCGTGGGTACAGTATTACATTGTGTAATGGTAGGACAATTCGTAACGCTAAAGACTTAAAGATAGGTGATACGATAACAACACGTTTTGAGACTGGCGAGGTAGAGAGTAAGGTGGAACGTTTATCCTAAAAGAGCATATTATTCCATATATTATAAATGTAAAAAGGCAATGAAAGAAATAAAATACGAAGAAGCAGTTCATAAATTGGAAGCTATTGTAGATAAAATGGAACGTGGAGAACTTGATATAGACTCTATGGCCGCCCAATTAAAAGAAGCTCAAGAGTTAGTAAAGCTCTGTAAACAAAAGCTTAAGCGTACCGACAACGAGATTCAAAAGCTTTTAGAAAAGCAATAATTCTCTTTTTTCTTATTTAGAAAACGAAATGTAAGTTTAATTAACTTGTTATTTGGTTGCATGGTAAGAATATTTTGTTTACTTTTGTAGATAATTGTCATGAATAATAACTTAACACGAAAATAATATGAAGGATATAGAATGGTCAAGTTTATCATTTGGCTATATGCCAACTGATTATAATGTTCGCTGTTACTATCGCAATGGAAAGTGGGGTGAGGTAGAAGTCAGTTCAGATGAGTATCTTAAACTTCACATGGCAGCAACTTGTCTTCACTATGGTCAAGAGGCTTTTGAGGGATTGAAGGCATATCGTTGTCCAGATGGTAAAGTGCGTGTTTTTCGTGTAGAAGAAAATGCAAAACGTTTGCAGAATACAAGTCGTGGTATTGTAATGCCAGAAGTACCAACAGAGTTGTTTGCAGAAATGGTTAAAAAAGTTGTTCGTCTTAATCAAGAATATATCCCACCTTACGAGAGTGGTGCTTCACTCTATATTCGTCCGTTGTTAATTGGTACATCTGCTCAGGTGGGTGTTCGTCCAGCAGAGGAATATTGCTTCTTAATCTTTGTTACTCCTGTTGGTCCTTACTTTAAGGGTGGCTTCTGTGCTAATCCTTATGTTATTGTTCGTGATGTTGACCGTGCTGCTCCATTGGGAACTGGTATGTATAAGGTTGGTGGTAACTATGCTGCATCACTTAGAGCAAATCGTCGTGCACATGAGCAAGGTTATGCCTCAGAGTTCTATTTGGATGCAAAGGAGAAGAAGTATGTTGACGAGTGTGGTGCAGCCAACTTCTTTGGTATCAAGGATGATACTTATGTTACTCCTAAGTCAAGTTCTATCTTGCCATCTATAACGAACAAGAGTCTGATGCAGATTGCTGAAGACCTTGGAATGAAGGTAGAGCGTCGTCCTATTTCAGAAGATGAATTGGATAGCTTTGAAGAAGCTGGTGCTTGTGGTACAGCAGCAGTTATCTCTCCGATATCACATCTTGATGATATGGAGACGGGTAAAGTTTATAATTTTGGTGACAAACCAGGACCATGGTCTACCAAGCTTTATGAAACTCTCCGTAGTATTCAGTATGGCACGATAGAAGACAAGCATGGTTGGACAACTGTAGTAATTGAATAATCTTTTGTAGAACGAGAATGCACTTATAAAGATAAGTATAGAAAACAAAGATTTGTATCAAAGTTCAGGTTTACTTTTAGTAACCGCTTTGATGCAAATCTTTTTTGATATATAAAAGTAAGATGAAATACGTTTGTATTCCCGTTTGGGTGTAGACCTCATCCCAATAATATAAAAATACACTTTTTCATAGCAATATATAGCAACTTAATTAGTGCTCAGCACCATTGGTGTTTATCATCAGTACGACATGTGCGGGGCAATAACATATCACCTAAAAAAGAGTATAAATATAGCTGGGATGATAAAATAGATGTGTGATATGAGTTTAATAAGCATGTGAAAAAATCATATTTTTGGGCTGATAATTTGGAAAAATAACAATAATGTTGTAATTTTGCAGTCGGAATTATTATTAGTGACTAACGAAGTAAGTAATTAATTACTAATTAAAAAGAACAAGAAATGAATATATCAAAGAAGATGCAGGATGCGTTCAATGCGCAGATTGCGGCAGAAATGTGGTCATCAAATCTCTATTTACAGATGTCATGCTGGTTCCGTAAGGAAGGCTGGAAGGGCTTCTCAAGTTGGATGTACAAGCAGGCTGAAGAGGAGAGACAGCACGCAATGGATATGGCTCAGTTTGTTCTTCATCGTGGTGGTGAGGTTATCCTTACCAGTATCGATGCCGTTAAGACAAGTTGGACAGACGCTAAGGAGGCCTTTGTTGATACATTTGCGCATGAGCAGAAGGTTACAGAACTTATCAACAAGTTGGCAGATGTTGCTGATGAGGAGAAGGACCGCGCATCACAGAACTTCATTGCAAAGTATATTGATGAGCAAGTAGAGGAAGAGAAGAATGTTAAGGATATTCTCGATTCATTCGCTCACTTGGAAAGCCATGCTATTGCACATATTGATAGCAAGCTTGAGCAGGCTCGTTAAGACTTAAAAAGGATATAAAAAAAGTGTCGAAGCTACTTGCTTTGACACTTTTTTTATGCGTTTTATTAAACCTAAACTGGTTCATTTAGAACCTAAGCATAATTAGGGTGTATTGTGATGTTTATTTGTTCGGCTTCGTTTGATTCGTATTTTTTATCATGTCTTTATTCAGATGAGTGACAAATATCTGCTGTCCACCTTTACTAAATACGACTTTATACACACCTCCAGCTTTATCTTTTCTTTCGTAAGTATAAGCAAATTTGTTAATATCCCAACACGTATCATGCTGTGCTGCAAGATCTATTCTCTGATAAAACTCT
Organism: Prevotella melaninogenica ATCC 25845; assembly: GCF_000144405.1. Lineage (NCBI taxonomy): Bacteria > Pseudomonadati > Bacteroidota > Bacteroidia > Bacteroidales > Prevotellaceae > Prevotella > Prevotella melaninogenica. The sequence continues at coordinate 1,036,300 of NC_014370.1, read as the reverse complement.
TTATTTGGAATCGTATCAAGAAGTAGTGTTGCTGAATAGTTGCCACTTTCTACCGATTCTTCATCAGCCGCTAAACTAACAGAGTCGGGTATAAAAGGTATTGCTTTTGTTGTCTTATATTTAGGAAAGCGAATAGAGGTAATACTCTGTAAATCAATATTTAGTTTACCATTCTCAACATGTGGTGTAAACTCCTTTGCAGCAACAGTATCTCCATTGTTACTGCCTTCTATTGTTTTGCTTTGATTACAAGATACAATAGCAATAATGATGAAAACAATACCAAAAACGATTGTTGCTATAATTTTTGAAAGACTCTTTTTCTGTTCCATTATTTATTATCTTTTTCGGTTGAAGGTTTTAATTTCTTCAATCTTTTCTGTGCTGTTGGATTATCAGGATAGAGTGCAATAGCCTTCTCATAATTGGCAATAGCTGCCTCATTCATTTCTTCACGCTCGCACTCTTTACCCATCATAACATATTCTACTGACAGCTCTTTGAGATACTCATTCTTCTTATCTTGTTGTCGCTTAAGTTCCTCATTTTCATTACGTAGCTGGTTAATGAGGTCCAGTTTTCGTCTGATAAATCGCTTAGCTGCTGGTCGTTCAATATCATAACGGCTATGAATAGCAAGAAAAAAGCTACGCAGGAAAGCATCAAAGTCTCCCTTGTCGAAAGCACATACAGCATCGTAGTATTCTTTATCAGCCTTGCTCTGTTTGAGTACTGTCGATATAATATTATTATCGTTGTAGTGTCTGGCAAAATGTGTTACCTCACTTCTTACAAAGACCTCATTTCTACGTAGTGGTTCCTTGAGTGTAATACCTTCAAGACTTGTACAGCGTGATAGAGCAACATATGCCTGACCACCGGCAAAGACACCGCCTGTGAAATCAATATTTACATTCTTGAATGTCAGTCCTTGACTCTTATGTACAGTGATAGCCCAAGCCAACTTGATGGGGAATTGTATATAAGTACCTATTTGTTCCTCTTCAATTCGTTGTTCTTCCTCATTGAATCGGTACCTTATATTCTCCCACATCTCACGTTGCACCTGTAAGTCATCTCCCTCTTCTGTATGAACATAGAGGATTCCTGCTTCCTCATCAATACCGATAATAATACCTAAGGTTCCGTTAACCCATTGCTTCTCAATGTCATTTTTGATAAACATGATATGTGCTCCCACCTTGAGGTTTAACTCAATAGGAGTAGGGAGGCTACTCTCAGGAAACTCTCCTTTGATTTCACCTAAGAACATAACAGGATCTCCATCAAGGCTATCAAGTCCTTCATTGTTTATCCAGTCTACTGTATCTCGTTTAGTCGATAGGGTAATGGTGAAATCTCCTTCTGGCTTGTTTGTATTTTCCAAACTTGCACCAACACGTTCATTGATATGGTTGAAATCAGTGTCAGTGACCTGATTCGTACGGATATGGTCAAGAATGGAAATAAAGTGAGGGTCGTTTTGACGGTAGACTTTATTGAGTTCAATACTCACAAGTGGATAATCTTGGAACACCTTTGCATCAAAGAAGTAGCTACTTGGGTAATAGGGTTGTAAGAGTCGACGATCCTCTTCCTTTAGAACAGGTTCTAACTGATAAATGTCGCCTACCAAGAGAAGTTGTTTTCCGCCGAATGGCTCGCGCATATTACGATTGTATATGCGCAGTACTTTGTCGATGAAGTCAATGATGTCAGCTCTAACCATACTAATCTCATCAATAATGATTAGTTCGACTTCCCGCAAAAGTTTACACTTGTCACCATTGTATTTCATTGTGCTGCGTAGATTACGAGCAGAATAACGTTTGTCAGTTGGGACAAGAGGATAGAATGGAAGTTTGAAGAAGCTATGCAGAGTACTACCACCTGCATTGATAGCAGCTATGCCTGTGGGTGCAAGAATAATATGTTTTTTCTTTGTTGTCGCAGCAATGTAACGTAGAAATGTAGACTTTCCTGTTCCTGCTTTTCCAGTGAGGAATAGGGAATTGTTTGTAAACTGAATAATCTGAAGTGCTTTTTGCAACTCTGTATTATCCAAGTCAATCGTATTTACGTCTATGTTTACCTTCTTTTGTGACATTGATTGGGGGGCTTTAGTTACCCTTTGCAGTTGATAGTTATGTTTGCTACTAAGCTATATTTATGCCTTGTGCCTTTTCTGTATAATTACAACGACCTATTGTTAAGTTTACTGACAAGAGGCTATAGATAAAACAAAAACCTTCATATATACTCACAGAGGTAAAAGTCTCTGTGAATATATAGAAGTTTGTTGTTTGAGGAAGAGAATTGATAGTTATTAATCAATTACCAAAGTATTCTGATTTCTTTATCAACCAAAAGTAATTATAAGTTCCATTTTAAGAATTATGAATTACTTAGATTTCCATATCTTCACTGCGTGGCTTCTTCGCCTTCTTTATAATTTGAGGCGATTCATTATTAGAACTATTGCCCTGCCGTTCTGGAGTAGGTTGTGGAGCTGGTTCTAATATAAAGCCACCCTCGTCTGTGTTTTCGTGTCCGTCGATAGGTTCTTCCTCTTCCTCCTGATGACGTCTATGTCCTGTTGTAAAGTCACGCAAAGAATCAGGAGCAGCACGCCGAACTACTGTAGGTTGACAGTTGTACATTGAAGGGTCGATGTCCTCGTCTGGATCTAACTGCCACTTAGCATGATACTTTTGGAAAGCCTTGTCGCGCATTAAGCTGTAAATAAACTCTCCACAGATAGGTAGTGCAGTCTTTGAACCCTGTCCTAAGGCTCCTGTACGGAAGTGGATGGAGCGATATTCACCACCAACCCATGCACCAACGACAAGTTTAGGGCTGACTGCCATAAACCAAGCATCAGAGTGGTTATTACTTGTACCAGTCTTTCCTCCCCAGTCTGTATCACCAAAAGTATAATGACGTAATGCTTGACTTGTACCACCACCTTCGTTCACACCAGCCTTCAACATTTCCTGCATGAGGAATGCAGTCTTGTAAGGTAATGCTCTCTCGTGGTCTTTTGGTGCTACATATACCTCGTTTCCATCTTTATCTAAGATGCGTGTAACGACAACTGGAACATGATATTCACCATCATTTGCTACAGTACTATAGGCATTTACCAATTCTAATAAGTTTACGTCGCTTGAACCGAGTGCCAATGAAGGCTCATCATCCAACGGACTCTTAATACCCATCTCCTGAGCTGTACGGATAATATTCTTGATACCCATCTCCTGTCCTAAGCGTACAGCAATGGAATTTATACTGCGAGCAAAAGCACTCTTCAGTGTAATAGAATCATTAGAGAATCTACCATTGGCATTGTGTGGTGTCCAAGTCTTCATCTGACCAGTCTTCTTATCAAGAACCTGCATACTGATATATTCATCACGACGTTTATCACAAGGGGTCAGTCCTTGATTGAATGCCTCTGAGTAGACGAATAGTTTGAAGGTTGAACCTGGTTGACGCTGTGCAACAACCTTATCATATTTCCATGTTTTGAAATCAATGTCACCCACCCAAGCTCTTACCGCACCTGTCTCTGGTTCCATAGCAACCATAGCACAGTGCATGAATTTAACCATATAACGGATAGAGTCCATTGATGACATTTCTTTCTCAATATGCCCCTTTTCATAGTCGAAGAGAGTCACCTTATGTGGTTTATTGAGATAATAGAGAACGCTATCAGGCTGGTTAGGGTATTTCTGTAATAGCTTCTTATAGAAAGGCTGACGTTCAGCAATGCCCTCAATAAAGCCAGGAATCTCATTTCCCTTTGCATCGCGCCAAGGCTGCATACCTCTCCAGTGGTTATCAAAAGTTTGTTGAACCTTTTCCATCTGCTTTGTTGCAGCTTGCTCAGCATACTTCTGCATACGAGTGTCAATGGTGGTATAGATCTTTAAACCACTGCTATAGAGGTCGTAACCATTGTCTTTCATCCAATCTTTGAAGTATTCTGATATATATTCACGGAAGTACTGAGCTTGACCATCATAGTTTTCTTCTACGTGTATATCCAACTTCATAGGTCGCTTAGAGTATAGTGCGTACTCATCATGTGGTAATACATTATGTGTAACCATATTATACAGCACAGTGTTACGACGACGAATAGAATTCTTTGGGTGCAAGATTGGATTATAATAAGTAGTAGCTTTCAACATACCTACCAACGTTGCAGCTTGATCAATAGATAACTTTGAAGGACTTGTATTAAAATAAGTCTTAGCAGCTGTCTTTACACCAAAGGAATTGTTGCCAAAGTCAACGGTGTTGGCATACATTGTCAGAATTTCTTTCTTTGAATAGATTAACTCTAACTTCACAGCAATAATCCATTCCTTACTTTTCATAATGAGCATTCGCAAGCCTGGTACATGACCTAATAGACCTGAAGAATATTGCGTACGAACACGGAACATATTCTTCGCCAACTGCTGTGTGATGGTTGATGCACCACGACCTCCACTACCTGTTACGGCATCCTTGATGGCACCACCGATACCCATAAAGTCTATACCATTATGGCTATAGAAGCGCTCGTCCTCTGTGCTGATGAGTGCATTCCAGAATGCAGGGGTTACCTCCTCATACTTTACTGGTGTACGATTCTCTTTATAGAATCTACCAATGAGGACAGAGTCTGCACTATAAATCTCTGATGCAGCATAGGTTGGAGGAGTTTTTATATCAATAAAACCTGGTGACTTTCCAAAGAGCCAAAGGAAGTTAATGTCTACCATTCCTAAATAGAGGAAGATAGCTACAAAGAAAGATACTGTTCCGACAGCCATCTTCGTGTACCAAGCACGACCTTTATACAGTTTTGCGTACCATGGGAAGAAATTGAAAATTCCTCGGAATATACTTCTAATGAATTTAAATATTTTCTTTATCATTGATTGACAACCTTCAAGTTTTAAAGCTACTTGCCTATGTTTATAATATTGCTATAATACGTTTAATACAAAAGTACTTATTTACTTGTATTTGATATCATTGTATGGACATAATTTAAGATTTCTTCAATGTTATCGGGATTAAACCATTGAAAAGCGGTATCTTTTTTATACCATGTGAGCTGTTTGCGAGCGTATCTTCGAGTATTACTCTGTATTTTAAATATGGCTTCATCAAGTGTTGTTAAGCCATCAAGGTATTCAAATATCTCCTTGTATCCAACCGTGTTGAGTGAATTCAGAGTTCGCTTAGGATAAACTTGTAGTGCTTCTTCTATCATTCCCTCTTCAATCATGTCTAATACTCGCTGATTGATTCTATTATAGAGTTCGTCTCTATCACGGTTTAATCCAACCTTGATGATATTAAAAGGACGATCTTTAATAGTATTGGAACGGAAAGATGTATATGTTTTTCCAGTTTGGATACATATCTCAAGGGCATGGATAACACGACGTGGATTATTCCTGTCAACTATCTTCCAGTGCTCAGGGTCCAGTTCTCGTAACAGATTACACATCTGTTCTAATCCTTCTGCTTCTAAGCGTTTCATCATTTTCTCTCGTATTTCAGGAAGAATTGTCGGGATATCATCAATACCATTGCATACAGCGTCAATATACATCATTGAACCACCTGAGAGTAACGAGATAGGTGTGTGCTGACTGTTAATAATATTAAGTACATCTTGTTCGTATAGGCTTGCTGAATAGTAATCTTCCAAATGATGATTACCAACAAAATAGTGTTGTACACGCTGCTGCTGTTCTGCCGTTGGTGCTGCTGTTCCTATAGGAATCTCAGAGAATATTTGTCGGGAGTCAGCATTGATAACAGGTACATTAAAATGCTCTGCAATACGGAGAGTGGTCTCTGTCTTGCCAACGCCTGTTGGGCCAGTGATGACTATTAATGTTTTGTTTTTCAAGCTGATAAATGATTATAAATAATGTTTTCCAACTCGTTTAAGTTGTGGAAATACTCAAACTACTCGTTCGCTTTTAAAGATTTCCCTCCCTTTTGAAAGGGGAGGGGATAGTCTTTATTTAATGATACCACGTTCAGATGATTCAACGAAGTCTATAATCTTCTGAATCTCTGGCGTAATCTGTAGTTCGTTCTTAATCTTCTGAATGTTCTCGGCGCGTGTACCTGTTCCATAAAGGATGCGGTAAGCATTGTGGATAAGTTCAATGAGTTCATTTGAAAAGCCACGACGGCGAAGACCAATGAGGTTAATTCCCATATAGCGGGCAGGCTCTTTTCCTACAATGATATATGGTGGAATATCCATAGAGAAACGGCTTCCACCCTGTATCATAACGTATCCACCAATATGGCAGAACTGATGACAGAGAATATTGGCAGATATGATAGCATTATCATCAACTGTCACTTCGCCTGCAAATTTGGTTGCATTACCAATAATGTCACCAGAACCAATAACACAATCATGTGCAATATGTACACATTCCATCAGTAGGTTATTACTACCAACCTTTGTTGTACCCTTTGAAGCTGTACCACGCGAAATTGTAACATTCTCACGAATAGAGTTGTTGTCCCCAATCTCACAAAGTGATTCCTCATTTCTAAACTTTAAATCTTGAGGCTTTGTAGAGATACTGGCACCTGGGAATATTTCGTTGTTATTGCCTAAACGTGCACCAACATGGATGGTTACGCTGTTTTGGAACACATTATTATCACCGATAACAGTATTCTTATCGATATAACAGAATGGACCAATTATATTGTTATCACCAAGTTTTGCCTCTGGATGAACAAAGGCCAATGGGCTTATCTGGTTCATAATTGTCTTGTGTAATTATTACTTATTCTTTACAATTTGGGCAGTGAATGTAGCCTCAGCAACAACACGCTCGCCAACAAACATATAACCCTTCATTGAACTGATTCCATGACGAACAGGACCAAGAAGTTCAACACGGAACATAAGCGTGTCACCAGGAACAACCTTCTGACGGAACTTAACGTCATCAATCTTCAAGAAGTAAGTTGACCAACGCTCAGGCTCTTCAACCTGAGAAAGTACTAAGAGTCCACCACATTGAGCCATAGCCTCTACCTGTAATACTCCTGGCATAACAGGCTCTTGTGGAAAATGTCCTTGAAAGAATGGTTCGTTGCTGGTTACATTCTTAATACCAATAATACTTGTTGAACCCATTGCAATGACCTTATCTACCAGCTGCATTGGATAGCGGTGTGGTAAAAGTTCGCGGATGCGAATGTTATCCATCAATGGCTCATCATTTGGATCATACATTGGTGCTTGTATCTCATGCTTACGTATTTCTTTACGCATCAAGCGAGCAAACTTATTGTTTACAGTATGACCAGGACGAGTCGCAATAATACGGCCCTTGATAGGTTTACCAATCAATGCCATATCACCGATGATATCAAGGAGCTTATGGCGTGTACACTCGTTATCCCATTGTAAAGGCTTATGCTGAATATAACCAATGTTATTTGCATCCATACGAGGAACCTTCAAGAGGTCTGCCAATTGGTCAAGTTTCTCTTGTGAAACCTGTTGCTCATAGATAACAATTGCATTATCCAAGTCACCACCCTTAATCAGATTAGCCTGCAAGAGTGGCATAATGTCACGTACAAAAACGAATGTACGTGCTGGAGCAATCTCGGTTGCATAAGTATTAATATCATCCAATGTAGCAAATTGACTGCTAATAAACTTAGAGTCAAAGTTACACATCGCAGTGATAGAGAACTGCTCGTCAGGGAGAATAGTAATTACAGAGCCATTCTCATCCTTAATCTCAATCTTCTTGCGAATGATATAGTAATCCTTTGGAGCATTCTGGTCAACGATACCAACCTCATTGATTTTATCAACATACATCGTTGCAGAGCCATCGAGAATAGGGAATTCTGGACCATTAATCTGTATAAGGCAGTTATCAATACCCATTGCATAAAGGGCAGACATACCATGTTCAATCGTACTAACACGTGCCTCACCCTTAGCCAATACTGTTCCACGCTGTGTGTCAACAACATTCTCAGCAACAGCATCAATAATAGGCTGTCCGTCAAGATCGATTCTTTGTATCTTATAGCCAGTATTTTCTGGGGCAGGATTGAATGTTACAGTAAGACTCAATCCTGTATGAAGTCCCTTTCCGAAGAGGGAAAAACTTCCCTTTAAAGTTTTCTGCTTAACTGTTTCCATGTATGTTATTTATTCTTTTTCAATTCTTCAATTTCTTTCTGCAGTGCATTCAACTGCTTGTACATCTCTGGCAAACGCTGGAAGATAGCCTGTGACTTAAAGTATGGACGCTGCTCCATTGGAGGAGTTCCAATGAGTTGCTGATTACTCTTTAGGCTACCAGGAACGCCTGACTGTGCACCGAGGAATACTTTGTCACCGATAGTGATATGACCAGCTATACCCACCTGACCGCCAAACATACACCATTGTCCAACCTTAGTTGAACCTGCAATACCTACCTGAGCAGACATCACTGTATTCTCACCAATATCATTGTTGTGTGCTATTTGAACAAGGTTGTCAAGTTTTACTCCCTTACGAACGTATGTACTGCCCATGGTTGAGCGATCAATACAAGTGTTGGCACCAATTTCTACGTTATCTTCTATTGTTACAATACCAATCTGAGGTATTTTATCGTAACTATTAGTTTCTGGATTAGGTGCAAAGCCGAAACCATCCGCACCAATTACACAACCAGAATGAAGGATTACATTGCTGCCAATCTTACAACCATGATAAATACTTGCATTTGGATAGACAATACAATTACTTCCCAGCTGCACGCCATCCATGATAGTTGCATGAGGATAAATCTGACAGCCGTCACCTAAAGTCACACCATCACCAATATATGCAAATGCACCGATATAGACATCCTTGCCAATTGTTGCTTTTGATGAAACAAAAGCAAGAGAATCAATGCCTTGCTTCTTAGGTTTCATACTTTCATAGAGTTGCAACAACTTAGCAACGCAGTCTCGTGCATTCTTTACACGGATAAGAGTAGGCTTTACCTCCTTGTCCAGTTGAATGTCTTCATCTATAAGTACAATGCTTGACTCTGTTTCAAAGAGATAGTGTATATATTTAGGGTTTGCAAGAAAAGAGATTGCTCCCTTCTTACCTTCTTCAATCTTGGCGAAGGTATTAATGGTTACGTTTTCGTCACCTTCAATACGACCTTGTATAAATTGCGATATTTGTTTCGCAGAGAATTCCATTTATATTGCCTTTTATTGATTATAATTTGTGCAAAGATAGGGATTTTTTATTAGAAACGTTGATAAGATAGGTAATATTTACATATTTTTTTCGAGAGTAATTCAATGTTCAAAATCTCCGATGCTTCGGTTATATCTTTTAATGTTCCGTCTTTGTACAGAATGCTAATATGGTCATCATAAGGATTGTACATATCTTTCTGTACCCGATTTACTCCAATGAGGTAATCACAATCAGTGAGACTTATCTCATATCGTTCAGAAATCTGCTGTTTAAACTGATTGATTTCCTCTGTCGTTGGCTCCTCTTCTCGTACTTCTACTTTGAATATTTTTCGATTAATCATGTTTGAAGATAGAAGTGAGAGTATCTTATCTTCATGTTGTTGCCATACTTTAATAGCACTCCATATGTCATTGTCATCCAAAGCTATATAATTATCTAATGCCTTGTTGTCTGTATGGAAAGTTTCAGCTGTAATATCATTGTAAAGGAAGTAACGAAGAGCTGGTGAAGCAAAAAGTTCAACTCCTTCTTTTGCTAATTGTTTTGCTCTATGTAAAGCATTGATAAGAACATTCTCACATCCAACGGTTGTCTTATGCAGATATACTTGCCAATACATAAGGCGACGTGAGGTAAGATAATTCTCAATAGAATAAATACCATTTGATTCGACTACCAAAGCATCATCGACAACGTTAAGCATCTTGATAATACGTGCAGAGCCAATATTGCCTTCTGTCACTCCCGTAAAGAAACTATCACGACGGAGATAGTCAAGCCTATCCATGTCAAGTTGGCTGGAAATTAGCTGATGAAGGTAGGATTTAGGGTATTCATCCTTAAAGATACTAATCGCAAGGTTGAGTGCTCCATGCATGTCTTGGTTGATACGATCCATCATCATCAGCGATATTTCTTCATGAGTAATACCACTAATCAGTGTGTTTTCCAGCACATGAGAAAAAGGAGCATGTCCAATGTCATGCATTAGGATGGCAGCTTGTACCGCTTCAGCCTCACTGTCAAAGACAAACACACCCTTTTGTTGTAGCGATATTAGTGCCTCACTCATAAGATGAAAGGCACCTAAAGAGTGTTGAAAGCGTGTATGCTGTGCACCTGGATAAACCTCTTGTGTTAAGCCTAATTGCTTGATACGTGTCAATCGCTGCATAAGTGGGTGACGTACTATGTCAAGTAACAGTCCACGTGGCACCTTTATAAATCCGAAAACAGGGTCATTAATTATCTTTGCGTCTGTCATCTTATCTATGTTATCTTGCTCTTTTATCATTAAAATACAAAGATAGTATATTTCCTTTAGACGACAGCCCTTTAATATAAATAATTCTAAGTGTAGATGTAAGAAAGCCACTTTAACAGACTTGTTTCGCTAAAATAGAATATATTTGACTATAAGACAGCTATATGCTGATAGCCAGAAAATAATAAGATAAGAATAATTAAAATAAAAACTTCTCTGTTTTCATTCCTTATCTGTAATCTTTTCGTTAACTTTGTAGCATGAAACAATTGATTAACTGGAAAGAATTTGCTGTGCTCTTCATCGTTATTGGGGGCATATATTATATTACAAGGTCATGGCTTATTACTGGTGGTGTCCTTGCACTTCTACTGTTGGTAGATGGCTTACTACGTCAGTATGACCACAAGAAGCGTGGTGAGAAACAAGCTGAAGATATAAAGAAAAAGCTTGAGGAGCAAGACGACTAACCTTTACATATACTTTTTGCAGCTTTCTTCATGTGAAGTTGTGATTTCTTATGTTTCATTATGTAGTGCGAGAACTATGGTTTAATAGTAGTTTACAAAGCTTCTACATAAGTTAAAGAATTATGGAGCAACTATTAGAACTATATAAGAATTGGAAGGGTAGTAACCCTTCAAACGTAGAAAAGTTAGCAGGGGCAGGTAGTAACCGTGAGTATTACCGAATGTTTGATGAAGATGGTGATACTGTCATTGGTGTTATAGGAACGAGTCGTGATGAAAATCATGCCTTTATCTATCTTGCTAAACATTTCGAAAAACGACGTTTACCAGTACCACATATCTTAGCTGTGTCTGCTGATGAGTTATGTTACCTACAATCAGACCTTGGTAACACGTCACTCTTTGATGCTATACGTGGTGGACGTGAGGCTGGTGGACGATATAATCTTGCTGAGCAAAAGTTGTTACGCAATGCCATAAGAGAATTGCCAAATATTCAGTTGCGCGGCGCAAGAGAACTTGATTTTTCTAATTGTTACCCACAACCAGAATTCAATCAAGAGAGTGTACTCTTTGATTTGAACTATTTTAAGTATTGCTTTCTCAAAGCAACCGAACTCGACTTCCATGAATTGAAGCTCGAAGCAAACTTCCGTATGTTTGCAAAAGACCTGACATCAGAGCAGATGGATTCCTTCCTTTATCGTGATTTCCAAGCACGAAATATTATGTTAGATAAGGAAGGGAAACCATATTTTATTGATTTCCAAGGTGGAAGAAAAGGTCCTTTTTATTATGACCTTGCTTCGTTCTTATGGCAAGCAAGTGCAAAGTATTCTTTCAAATTGCGTCGTGAATTGGTATTTGAATACTATCAGAGCCTTAAGAATTATACTGAGGTACCTTCTAAGCGTCATTTTGTTAATCGCTTATCATTGTTTGTTCTCTTCCGAACATTGCAAGTTTTAGGTGCTTATGGATTCCGTGGATACTTTGAACGTAAGAAGCATTTTATCGATTCTATTCCTCCTGCTATACAAAATCTGCGTGATCTCTTGGCATTAGGTGATGATGTTTTCCCATATCCATACATGATGGATATGTTGAAACGTCTCACATTATTACCACAGTTTGCGCATATTGAGAAGCCTGCAGCTAATAGAACAGATGGACTAAAAATAACAGAGAAAGATGTTTATAAGGCTAATCCTTTAGATGGTCCTGCTACATTCTCTAAATATGATGGTAAGGGACCATTGGTAGTGCGTGTCTTTAGTTTCTCATTTAAGAAGGGTATTCCTGAAGATACATCTGGTACTGGAGGCGGCTATGTCTTTGATTGTAGAAGTACGCATAACCCAGGTCGATACGAACCTTATAAGAAGATTACGGGTTTAGATGAGCCTGTCATCCGTTTCCTTGAAGATGATGGTGAGATACTTGAGTTCTTGAAACCTGTTTATAAGCTCGCTGACCATCATGTAGAACGTTATATGCAACGTGGCTTTACTGATTTAATGTTCTCGTTTGGTTGTACCGGTGGACAGCATCGCTCTGTTTATAGTGCACAGCATCTTGCTGAACATCTTAATGAGAAGTATGGAATTGAGGTACATATAAAGCACAGAGAACAGGGTATTGAGCAAATATTAAAGGCGAAGTAACTATCTTGACTTCAAAAGAGTTGGTATCTTGGGATAATAGATATAAATAGGGACGTATAGTTTGCGAGTTTATAAAATGCCAATTGGCTACTCACGCTCTATACGTCCCTATCTTTATTTACCTTTGTCTATTATCAGAAAGATAGCGATATATATTATATGATTTCTTTTAACTCCTCTGGAACAGCTATGGAATCACAATGCAAATGGTCTAACTTCTCTAAACCATGTTTTGTAATGTGAAACCTTTGGCAGCGTCCATCCTCTGAACAAGCACGGCGGCGAATAAGCGAAGCCTGTTCCAATGAGGCGATTACCTTTGAAGTATTCGAACGTGTCAAGCCCATCTCTTCTGCTATTTCACCAGCCAACATAGGTTTCTCACTTTCTGAAAGTAGACACAACAGCATTGCTTCGTTGATGTTTAAGCCTATTTGCTCTTGTAATCCACATTCAAAAGCAGTGATGACACGAAATATTTCGCGAATCTTACTGATACAATGATTGTCCATTATGTGTCCTTACTTCAACAAGACAGACTTGATAACCTCTTCAAACTGAGCCTTGTTCATAGCTCCGTTCTGCATTGTAGGTTCACCTGCCTTAGGAATAAAGAGGATTGATGGGATTGAACGAATACCAAAGAGGGCTGCTAACTCACGCTGCTTGTCCACATCAACCTTATAAACATCAATCTGACCTGCATAATCACTTGCTACTTCCTCGAGAACTGGCGCTGTTGCTTTACATGGACCACACCATGTTGCATAAAAATCAATAATAGCAGGTTTATCACCCTTAAAGTTCCATGTCTTAGGATTATTCTTAAAATCCATTACTTTCTGCTGGAACATATCTATGTTCATTTCTGTTACACTCATTTTACTTTCCTTTCCTTCATTTTGATTATTTACTTCTGTTTGTTCTGTAGTCATTGCACTGTTATCCTGCTTTTTAGGATTGTTATCTGCTTTACAAGCTGTCAGTGTTAATGCCATAATAGCCACTACAAGTGTTGCTGTACGTTTCATTATATATGTAAATTTTAATTTACCGAAGTTCTTTTACTACTCGGTTTGTTAATGTTTATTTTGTTTCCTAAGGAAAACGTTGCAAAGGTAATAATTATTTTATTTCCCACCAAATTTCCAATGGAAAATTATTCGTTGTGTTTTAACTTTTTATTAGATCATCAAGTTGATGAGACATTGTACTTATAGTGTTTCTATGTATAAGTGTTTACTTAAATGTTTTGAAATAAGATGTCACTTCTTCTTCTATTTTTGATGTAGTTTAATTGGCTGCCTTTAACCCTAATCGGTCATTAGACCACAATAAGTATAATTCTTCTTACTATGGTGTTGGTTCCTAACATCTTTTATTTTCTTATCGGCATCTTGTGTGTCTTTGTAGCTTGACGTAGCCCACTATGCCTGCATTACAAAGCCAAACAATCAGCTCGATAAAAAGAACAAAATATGTTTAGCCTCTAATGATCGATTTGGGTTAAAGTACTCCTATAAAAGCATGAATCCCGGCTCCAAAAGGAGACCGGGATTATGTTGTTTGTTTGGAATAGTTGTTTGTTTGTTTCGCTTTAAGCTTCTGGCTTTACAGTCTTAGCAGCGTAAACTTCCTCTGAAAGGACAGAAACAGTACTCTTATTGTACTTGCCCTTGTGGAAGTAAACAACACCGTCTGCAAGTGCATACAATGTGTCGTCCTTACCCTGTGCAACGTTCTCGCCTGGGAAGTGCTTATTACCGCGCTGGCGAACGATAATGTTACCTGCGATAATCTTCTGGCCACCCCAGATCTTAACACCTAAACGCTTTGAAGCTGATTCGCGACCGTTCTTAGAACTACCTACACCTTTTTTATGTGCCATTCTTAAGTCCTCCTTGTTAAGCGTTAATTGATTTAATTTCTACCTGAGTGAAGTGTGAACGATGACCGTTCTTCTTTCTGTAGTCCTTACGACGTTTCATCTTGAAGACAACTACCTTGTCGCCTTTTACGAGAGGAGCTACTACCTCAGCTACTACCTTTGCGCCCTCAACAGTTGGTGCGCCTACTGTGACTGTTCCGTTGTTATCAACCAACAGAACCTTGTCAAACTCAACAGCCTTGCCTTCTTCCGCATCTTTGATGTGGTTTACGAAGAGCTTCTTGCCCTCCTCAGCCTTGAACTGCTGACCGTTAATTTCTACAATTGCGTACATTTTTTTATTGTAAACGGGTTTGTACCGCTGGGCGGCTGAGCATCTATCCAGCACTTATTCTGAGCCCAAAACGGCATGATCGGTTGCAAAGTTACTAAAAATTAATGTTATGTAACATAATAATAGATGATAATTCTTGCCTAATTAACAATAATTAGAGCATTTATAGCACATAAAGTTACTTTGAAGTAGAATCAGTCAATAAAATTAGATTTATTATGTATGAAAATTAAACTTGATGATTTCTTGTCAATATACCCAAGTATACGCACATAAAAGAAGCTACTTTCAAGTTTAATTGAAAGTTTTGTAGAATATGATAATGCCAAAAGCTTATAACATTACTACGTATACCAAGCGCTGTTCAAGGAAACTCCATAGATATTACAAGCCTTAGTATTGTCATTTATATCTCAAATCAAAGGAGCTATCGTCTAAATTATCAAGTTGACGCTCATCCTCTTGATAAACATTATCGAGGTTAAACTCTTGTTCGTTGTGCATCTTTGGTTTACGTTTCATAGTAATATTCCTCCATAGAGTAGCTCTGCCGCAGAACATACCTCTGATAGTAAGTGATTTAGGATGCGGCAATCCCTTATTATCTCGTTTACAAATATATAAATTATAATTGAGACTTTTGTCAACAAATAGGATTTTTTTTGTTTAATCTTTCTACCGTATAGGAAGATTAATGATAAAGAAGAATTTAATGCATGATAATTATTGATGAAATATTAAAACCTAAATTAGAAAACTACAAGTAGATTATTTGCTCATTAAAATGGAATATCATAACTTTGTACTTGTAGAATCAATAGTTTATAGTCTTATGGATAAGGTAAAACAACGCAGTGATAATGAAATGAAATGGAGTACACTCTCCACTGAACAGCTCATCAACCGACCTTGGTTGAAGGCTCGCCGTGACACTGTTCAATTGCCTAATGGAAAGGTCTATGACGAATATTACATACTATCATATCCAACATGGATCAATGTTATTGCGGAAACAGAAGACGGAGAACTTATTTTGGAACGTCAGTACAGGCATGGACTCGGTGTTGTATCGACAGAGATTTGTGCAGGAGTTGTAGAAGAAGGTGAGACGCCACTACAAGCTGCACAACGCGAATTAGAAGAAGAAACAGGCTATACTGGTGGAGAATGGGAAGAGATTATGATTGTCTCAGCAAATCCAAGTATAATGGATAATCTTTGTCATTGCTTTTATGCTCGCAACGTAAAGAAAACGAATAATCAAAAACTTGATGACACAGAAGACATTGAGGTATTCCTTCATTCTAAGGAAGAAGTAAAAGAAATGTTACTACGTGGGGAGTTTATTCAAGCATTAATGGTAGCTCCATTATGGAAATACTTTAGCATCAAAGATTGATTTAGTTTCAAACATTCTAATAGATAAGAACATGATTACAAAAGATAGCATTGAGGCAGCCTATTGCTTTTTCCATCAGAAGTATCAAGTTTACGCATTCTCAAACAGCGAACGACAGAAAGATGACATCGAATATGCCATCAGTTCATATGTAGATGGGATGAGTTCAGAACTATACAAACTGTTAGCTAATGGTCGAGAGGAATTTCTCTTGACACATAATAGATTTGCTGAAGATATGCAAGAGGCTATTAAAAAACTATCCAATTTGTCTCTTTAGTCTTCTAATCAACCAAATGTAGGCTGGAATAAGGAATATATCTGCCATTATCCATGCTACTGGGTCAGCATAACAAACACCTATCCATGCCAAAGCAGGTACTAACCAAATACTCACACCACAGCGTGCTATCATTTCCATAACTCCACTCATCATACTCAAGTTACTATATCCAAGACCTTGAATACTGTATCGAAGTATGACGAGGACTCCCAATGAAGGATAGAACCAGTTTGAAATACGCATCAATTGTGCTGCATTTGCAATTACTTCCTGCTCTTTTCCATTAACAAAAATCATCATCATTTCGTCTGCAAAAGGATAGATAATCATAACTGTAAGAACGAAATAAGCCATCATTATCCACATTGCATCATTCACACCAGTTTTTATTCGCTGAAGTCTCTTTGCACCAAGGTTTTGTCCACAATATGTTGCCATGGCTACACCTATATTTTCAAGTACACAGGTGAATAGGTATTTAATACGAATAGCTGCAGTAAATGAAGCGACATAAACTGTTCCTAAAGCGTTATTTGCACTTTGCAGCATAATAATACCAATAGAGGTAATTGAGAATTGTAGCCCCATAGGAATACCATTGTTCAGCAAAATACTTATTCTTTTGTTATCAAACTGACGTTCATCACCAATAGGTACGAGGATTGTCATGTGTCGTTTGATAAACCACCAACATAATGATGACGCAAAAACCTGGCTGAGAAAAGTTGCTATACCAGCTCCTTCAACTCCCATTCCAAGTAACAGAATAAAAACAATATCAAGAAAAATGTTTAAGAAAGAGGATGCAAGAAGAAAGTAAAAAGGCTGCTTGGAATTACCTAATGCTCGTATCTGACCAGATAAGAGATTATAGGCAATAGTAAAAGGAATAGTGCAAAACTGCAGAAAAAGAAAGACATAAGCGTCATGAAAAATATCTTCTGGCGTGTTAACCATTTGTAGAATCTTATCACATAGAAAACAGGAAAGTAACGTAATGACGATGGCTAATACCAAAGCAATACGCATAGCATTGCTAACATAACAACGCATCTTATGGTAGTCCTTTGCTCCAAACGCTTGAGCTACAGGTATAGCAAAACCAGCGCATGAACCATTACAAAAGCCCATGATAAGAAACATGATACTACTTGACGCACCTACAGCAGCCAAAGCCTCTACACCTATCCATCTTCCTACTATTGCGGCATCAATAATTAGATACATTTGCTGCAATATATAACCAAGAATGAGAGGTATTGCAAATTTCAAGATAGCACGTGAAGGAGCGCCTTCTGTCATGCTTTCTATATGTTGTGTTGTTTCTTCTGATGCCACTATCCTCTTATAACCCTCTCAATTATAAAGCTGAAAAGTTCCTAATAACTGTGTTTGTTATTGTTTCTTTGTGACAAACTCAACCTTAATATTTTTATAGCCCATAGAACGGAGGAACTGAGTAAACTGCTGCTTAGCATTTTTCTCAGCTATCCTAATATTCTCAGCTGTCATACAACGAGCTAACATCTTTTTATAGGCGCGATTATAGAGTTGTTCACGATCAGCCGAAGTCCAGTCTCCTTTCTCAAAAAATGAGCGTGATTTAGCCTCGTCGATAAAGTTAGTGTCAAGTAATCCAATAGGTGGCAACTTTGCAACGATAACACTGTCATTCTCAACACGAAGCCAATGAGGTTCTGTCTGATGCAAGTCAACACCTAAACGAACCGTACCATAATAGATACGCACAAGTTCTGAGTCAGAGAAGAAGCCACGACTCACCGTATCTATGAGTTCTTCATCATTGATTGCAAGAAATTCCCATTGACCTATATCTTGTATTTGTTGTATCTGTGTTGGCGTTATATCAATACGCTGATCAGCAGATATACTTATTTTATTGGATGAATTAAACCAATAAAATAGACCGACACAAATACTAATGATGATTAAAAAGGTCAGCAGACAGCCTTTATTAAATGATAAGAAACGACTAAGAAGTCCTTTCTTATTCGGCTTAATATCATTCTTCTTTTGCTCTGTCATTATATTGTCAGGTGTTCTTGTTTCCATTTTCAATCCTTTTTATTTACTTCAATCACCTGTCCTAAATCCTTCAGAGTAAACTTTTTGCGGAATGAGACAGTTATGTCAGATTCTTTATAACCCATAGCAGTAAAGATCGGAACAAGCTGTCGTGCAGCACTTTCTTGTGCCTGTTCGATGATACCCATCTGTGGTATAGAAGCTATAATCTGTTTTCTTCCTTGTGCCTCATAACTTGTAAGTTCAGCATCCGTAAAGTTATGACGTGTCAGTGCCACATATTCCTTCACCTCCTTATGATTAATCTTTGTTGAAGTAAGAACAATCTTTGGATCGGGTAGGGTAATGAGAAGTTCCTTTCCTTGGCGTTGAATATTCTTATCACTAAAACCAGATAAGTCTATGTAGGCTTTCAATGTAGCGTCCATTGGAATTGCAATTCGACGATCACCTAATGGTAAAGTCACACTGAAGTCTTGCTTCATGAACGAGCCAGACAGTTTCATCTTATCATCATGAGTGATAATCTTATGAATACGGTATTCTGTCGTGTAAAGTCGTGAACATTGCTGTACCTGTGTTACCAACATTGGAATCGTATCAATAACCTTTGCAACTGGCTCTTCTGTACTTTTTTTATCAGTACAAGCCACTGTCAGCAATGAAAAAATCGACAGTAGGAGGGCGAAATGTTTCATTCTAAATCTTTATAATTATCTGCGCAAAGATACAAAAAACACATGATAAAACACTTTCTTGACTAAAAAAAGAAACAAAAAGGTAGAGTAGGGGGGATAAAATATCGAACTTAATAGAATTATTTAAGCTTATCCGTTTAAACCAAACCACTAAGATTGCAATATGAATTACAATGAATATATTGCCAAGGCTGTCAAACGACCTGCTTAATTTTCATGTCTCTGACATAGAAAACATTTTTATATTAATTACTATGAAAATGTTAATAGCAATATGAAAAATCATGACATAATTTCGAATAACATATCAATAAACAAAGGTAAAAACACGTATGAAGAGAGGATTTGTAACCAACAGGAAATCAAGTTGTTATAAACTCGTACAAGAAAAGGTGCTTAATTGGACTTCAAAAGGGCGTTAATAAGACCTCAAAAGGGCACCTATTGCAAGTCTATTAGGCGTCTTTAAGAAGCCTAAAGAGCATGTTTTAGATTCGAGTTGTGTGAAAATTATTTACAAATAACAATTAATAGGAGGGTAACCTGCAAAATACGAGAGTCATGGTAATGGATAGACAGGGTAATTCTATTTCATTAAATAAATATTTGATAACGCCCTATCCTCATAATAACCGCTTAAAAAGGAAAATTAGAAATATAAACTATAGGAATCGGTTTTAGATAATAAAAATCATATTCGACAATTTATAAGATGCATTTCTGCATAATTGACGTTTTTTTTCGTACATTTGCAGCAGAATAGTAAATAAGAAGTATTTGGGACAACCATATATGGAATCATTAAGAGAGATATTTAGAATCGGTAAGGGTCCATCAAGTAGTCATACGATGGGACCACAGCGTGCAGCAATAATCTTTGCAGAACGTCATCCAGAAGCATCAAGATTTGAAGTTACATTATATGGAAGCTTGGCTGCCACAGGTAAGGGGCACATGACAGATAAGGCCATTATTGACGTACTAAAGCAAATAGCACCAGTAGAAATAGTATGGGAACCTTCGGTCTTCCTTCCTTATCATCCAAATGGCATGTTGTTTCGTGCCTATAATAACAGTCAAGATCTCTTAGACGAATGGACTGTATACAGTGTTGGAGGTGGTGCTTTGTCAGAAGGAAAGGCCACAGACGACTACTTCCATAAGGAGTCTGTCTATGATTTGCATACACTTAAAGATATCCAAACATGGTGTGAACATCATGGACGTGGTTATTGGGAGTATGTAAAACATTGTGAGGGGGATGATTTATGGGACTATCTGCGTGAAGTCTGGAAAACAATGCAAGCTGCTGTTGAGCGTGGTCTTGACAGTGAAGGAGCCTTACCTGGTCCATTGAACCTTGCTCGTAAAGCACCTAATTATTATATAAAGGCACGTGGATATAAGCCTTCTTTGCAGAGTCGAGGAATGGTTTATTCATACGCTTTGGCAGTTAGTGAGGAGAATGCCTCTGGTGGTACGATTGTGACCGCACCTACTTGTGGTGCCTGTGGCGTAGTTCCTGCAGTCCTGTATCACCTATCAAAGGGACATGATTTTTCAGAAACTAAGATATTACATGCACTTGCAACAGCAGGTCTTTTTGGTAATATAGTAAAATATAATGCTTCTATTTCAGGTGCAGAAGTAGGTTGTCAGGGTGAAGTTGGAGTAGCTTGTGCAATGGCATCAGCAGCTTCTTGTCAGTTGTTTGGTGGTAGTCCATCTCAGATCGAGTATGCTGCAGAAATGGGTTTGGAGCACCATTTAGGTATGACATGTGACCCCGTGTGTGGTTTAGTACAGATTCCTTGTATTGAACGTAATGCTTTTGCAGCTTGTCGTGCATTAGATGCTCAGCTTTATGCATCCTTCAGTGATGGTAGCCATCGCGTTTCATTTGACCGTGTTGTAGAGGTTATGAAGCAGACTGGACATGATATTCCGTCTCTTTATAAGGAAACAAGTGCTGGAGGTTTGGCAAAGGATTATCAGATGTAAAGTTTATTTTATCAGTAGTACATCTGTCTGATACCTATTGAAGAAGATATATAGATATTCTTAATGCTCAGTAAACGTTTCACCAGATATTGGTAAAAGCAATTACTGAGCATTGTTTCTTGTAATAAGAAAGTTAATCAAGGGTTCTTTCATCCTATTCATATTAGAATCTTTTAAACCAATGGACATATTGAAATAAGATAAAGACTATGCCATTTTATTAGACTTATTCATTTGCAAATAATCTAATTTTAGATTCTATTAAACAATAATCAACATTCCTTTATAGGGTCATTTCTGTTGGTAATAATAGTGAATCCAATAATTTAACATGCTATTTATTATTTTTCTTGCTTAATCATTCAGAATGAGCAATTAATTTTGTATATTCGCATTCGGCTTGTTTATTTTATAGCTAACATAAATATCGATGCAGATTGAATGACGAAGAACAATAGAAATATTTATGGTCAGAATTCTGTGAGTAGACTTTTCAAATATCTAAAGATATCAGATTTATGAAAGAATTAATATGCCCTAACTGCCATAAGGCATTTACTGTTGATGAAGCAGACTATGCTTCCATCGTTAATCAAGTAAAGAATACAGAGTTTAACGAGGAGGTTAACCGTCGTATAGCTGAGCTTCATGAGCAGCACAAGGCAGAACAAGCCTTAGCAACTGCAAAGACAGAACAAACCTTTCAGCACCAACTCTCTAAGAAAGAACTTGAACTTGGTGCAAAAGATGCTGAGATTGAACGTCTGAAAAGTGAGAAAGAAAGCGAACTTACGAGGCTAAAAAGTTCATTCTCAGCTGAGATAGAGGTGCTTAAAACACAGTTAGAAAACATTGCAACTCAGAAGAAAAATGAGATGATGATTGCTTTGGCAGAGAAGGAACAGGAAATATCTAAGCTTAACTCTGTCATAGAACAGAATGATAATAAGTTGCAACTTGTGCTCATTGAGGAACGTAGTAAAGCTCAAAAGGAGGTTCAAGCAAAGGACACAGAAATCTCTCAGCTTCGTTCTGCAGTAGAATTAGAGAAGCGTGAAGCACAACTTCATGAGGCATCACTCATCAAACATCATGAGAATGAACTTCGAATGAAGCAGGATTTAGTGGACTACTATAAAGATTTGAAAACCAAGATGTCTACCAAAATGGTTGGTGAGACGCTTGAACAGCATTGTAGTATTGAGTTTGACCAGTATATTCGACCAATGATGCCTACTGCATACTTTGAGAAAGACAATGATGCAAGCGATGGTACAAAGGGAGACTTCATCTTTCGTGCAGAAGAAGATGGTACGGAGTATATCTCTATCATGTTTGAAATGAAGAACGAAATGGATACTACTGCCACTAAACATAAAAACGATGACTTCTTGAAAAAGCTTGATGATGACCGTAAAAAGAAAGGTTGTGAGTTTGCTGTTTTAGTCAGTCTTCTTGAAGCTGATAATGAACTTTATAATACTGGTATTGTAAACAAGAGTCATCTGTACCCAAAGATGTATGTTATTCGACCACAGTTCTTCGTTCCATTTATCAATCTTCTTGTACAAACGTCAAAGAAGAGTTTAGAATATAAGAAGCAACTGATTCTTTCACAAAGCAAAGAGGTGGATGTCACCAACTTTGAAAATAAGATAGAAGACTTCAAAACTAAGTTTGGACGACATTATGAAATGGCATCTAAGAAGTTTAATGATGCTATTAAGGATATTGATGCTACAATTATAAAACTTCAAAAGGTACGTGAGGAACTTTTAAGTAGTGAGAACAACCTTCGTCTTGCTAATAAAGACACAGACGATCTTACTATACGTAGGCTAACGCACATGAATCCTACAATGAAAGCCAAGTTTGACGAAGCACGTAAGAATAACCAGAATATAACAGAATAATTACAAAAATACATATCACAATGAAATTAGCAGAAGCATTAGCTATTCGTAAAGATACACAAAAAAGAATAGAACAGCTTAAAAGTAGAATACTGAATAATGTTCGAGTACAGGAAGGAGATTCTCCTTCTGAAGAACCTAAGGAGTTGATGAAAGAGATGGATGCTTGTCTGAAGACTCTTTTCGCTTTAATCTTCAAGATTAACAAGACTAACATGAATACTATTAGTGAAGGGCGTACAATTACAGAAATGATGGCAGAACGTGATATTCTTTCTATGCGTATTACGTCACTCCGAGAAATATTTAATAAAGCATCAGAATCTCAGGAGCGTTACAGCCGTTCTGAAATTAAAATGGTAACAACCATAGATATCAAGCCTTTAAGTAAGAAGATTGATGACTTGTCTAAGCAATTACGCGAACTTGATATGAAGATACAAACATTAAACTTCACAACAGAACTAATGGAGTAATCTTTATTCAAGAATGTAAGAAAATAAAAGGGACATTTTAAGGTGTAGTCTTATTATGTTGTAGGTGTGAGCTAAAAACAACATTACATCAGAGTACGGGGTTTCTGAGGATTTAATTGCAGGTTGCATTTCCCAGCATATGATGTCTAAAAGGACTGGTACGGTGTACTTTGCATTTTGCATATCGCATTACCATTAGCTGACTATAACATATCTGACGAGGGTGGGATTGGGAATTTTTCTTAAGCGTTATTGCTGAATTTAAATACTAAGATTAACATAAAGCAATAGATTCCTAATTTTTGAGAAAACAAAAATTCTCATGATAACATTAAACAAACGAATGCTACAACACCTTTAGCTGACCTATAAGAGAAAGTTACACTCTTTTCTAAGAATCAGTTTTGGTAACTTTCATTCAATTTTCATGATATATTGAAAGTTAGTAACATAAATTACTTTATCTTAGTTTATGATAAAAAAGAGAGGTATAGAGTAAGAAAAGACTGCTTTATCTATTCTCAGGCGGTTTATTTATAGGGTGAAAAGAGTGTTTTTACAGGTAAGAAAGTCCACCTTTATTATATAAGGAACATAAATCCAACCAAAGTCTTTTCATGAAGTAATTAGGAGTAAAGCCCTCTAATATTATCGCTTAACCCCGAATCGGTTAGGAAACAAAACCATAGTAAGAAGAACTATACATATTGTGGTGTAATGACCGATTCGGTTTTAATCATATAGAGGACGATAATGAATAAACGAAAAGAGGAGACCCTGTGGTCTCCTCAAAACAATATAGTATTTGTTTTAATGATTTACAAGTCAAACTTGTAGCCCAAAGTAATTTGGAATACGCTGTTCTTATTCTTGTAGTTCTCAAAAACCTTGGTCAAACCCCAGTTGTAACGAGCGTCAAGCTGGAAGTTGTTGTATTCGTAAGAGATACCTACAGGAATAGAGAAGTCAACTGACTTTGCTTTAATATCATTAGTAGAACTTCCTGTTCCAAGGAATGTGTTAGCTTCTGCCTTAGTAGTGCTACTAACCAAGAAGCCAGGTTGAACACCCAATTTAACAGCCAAACCCTTTGTTACATAAACGTTTGCCATAATTGGAACGTTAATGTAATCAAGTTTATATGTATGCTTAAATGTCTGTTTCAGAACAGAATACTCCTGCTTAGCACCTTGCATAGAGTAGAGAACTCCTGCACTTACAGAGAAGATGTCACTTGCTTGATACTCGCCTTCAACACCAGCAGCAAGACCAATACGTGGATCTGAATCTTTTACTTCTGTGAGGTTAGCGATGTTTACACCAACCTTTGGCTGAAGGTTGAATGAACCAACTGCATGCTGTGCGAATGTAGATACTGATGAAAGCATCAGTGCTGCTACAACTAAAATCTTTTTCATAACTCTTTGTTTTTTTATTAAGTATATTTTATTCTATAGTTATCCTTTATTATTCTCCTCATCATAAGCCTTTTAAAGCCTCCAATAGAGAAGTTTTATATTGAATATTTCGTTAATTATGTGCGCAAAGTTAAACGAAACTAATGTAACTTCAAAGGTTTTTGCGTTAAATATTATTTATATGACACAACAACAAAGAAAATACATAGAAAAAGGTGGATTGAAAAAGATTTTTCTTTCAATCCACCTTATTGTATACCTAATACTGACCTTATAATCTTTATGAGGATTATAAGACTCTAATACTTACTTTACTTGGCAACTAAGTTCCTTACCCTCTGATAGTTCTTTTACACTGCTAAGGGTTGAAACAGCGATGTTGTAGAGCGCTTCCTTTGTAAAGAATGCCTGGTGAGAGGTCAATACAACGTTTGGAACCATCAGTAAGCGAGCCAATACGTCATCGTCAATCATCTTGTCGCTCTTATCCTCATAGAAGTACTCCTTCTCCTCTTCATAAACATCAAGACCAGCTGAACCCACCTGCTTTGTACGCAAGCCTTCGATAAGGTCTTCTGTGTGGATAAGCTGACCACGACCAGTATTGATAATCATCACACCCTTCTTCATTTTCGCAATACTTTCCTTATTGATAAGGAACTTTGTGTCTGGTGTCAATGGGCAGTGGAGGGAGATGATATCACTATTCGCATAAAGTTCGTCAAGCTGAACAACCTTCACATTATACTGCTTTGCAAACTCTTGATCTGGATAGAGATCGTATGCCATAATATTCATACCAAAGCCGTGAAGAATCTTTATAAGCTCTTTGGCAATACGACCCATACCAACAACACCTGCTGTCTTACCATGCATGTCGAAGCCTAACAAACCATGTAATGTGAAGTTTCCATCACGTGTACGGTTCACAGCACGATAAATCTTACGGTTAAGACTTAGCATCAGTGCTACAGCATACTCAGCAACAGCATGTGGAGAGTAAGCAGGTACGTGTGTCACCTTAATACGACCTTCAGCAGCCTTAAGGTCAACATTATTGAAACCAGCACATCGAAGAGCTACAAGTTTTACACCATTGTTCACTAATTCATCAATAACTCTTGCATCGCACTCTGCATTTACGAAAATACAAACCACGTCTGCGCCCTTTGCCAAAGGCACAGTACTAATACTGAGACGCTCTTGATAATAGCGAATATCGAAATTATAATCCTTGTTTACTTCGTTGAAAGACTCGATGTCATACGACTTTGCGTCGAAAAATGCTATCCTCATTGCTATTTACCTAATTTAATTATTATAAGTGCTATAGATAATCCTTAATATGGTAAAAGGATTTCTTTATTTTTCTGATTCCTCAGGTAATCTTTAATGTGTAAGTTATCCAACTTACTTAAGACAATGCAAAGGTACACATAATTTGTAATTCTTGCAAATAATTATCTTTTATAGTTGTTCTTTATGAGATAGAATAGTTTATCATTTTGCAGAAATGAAAGCTATATTACTATGATAGTTTTAATTTTATTTTGCTGTCACTTTTAACATTTTAGATGAATCTGTTATAAATCAATGAGTTACAAGTCTTTTTCAGATGATAGGAGTGAAAGGAAATCTATTTTAAAGAATTTGTGATGTTATTAGAAAGTAGAAATTTGGAATGAATTGACGAGGTAGCGTATAATGGCTCAGAATTACTCATGGTTAAAAGTACAATTTAGTCACTCTCACCGTTGATAACATCCCTTATCAACAAGTCTCTTTTCTTCGCTTAGAAAAGAGTCATTATAAATTTTTCTCCTCTTTCCTTATCTATGTTTAAAGTCCCAGCACATATGGTGCGAAGGCACAGCACCAATGGTGCGGATGGGGAACACCAATAGTGCGAATGGTGAAGAGTGGAACGAAATAAAGTATTCTAATGATACGAATAGTAGTTTCTTGCTTGTTTTTAATAGAGGTTTTAATTTCAATGGGACCTATAAATTGAACGGTAAATTTTCTTTTTATGTTGTAAATGATTATCTTTGCTTTTTCAACTGTTTATTATCAAACCTATTAACAAAACATTAATGATGATGAATAATAAAATAGAATTATATAAAACAGATGCGAAACTGAGAGTATACAGAATGGAATTGAGGAGAACCTCTAAGAACTATCTTAGAGGAATACTCTGTTGTGTATTTTTGTTACAAGCATATATACTCAATGCACAGATGTCAACAGAGGTTGTATATGTTAAAAACGGAATCGTAAAAAGCTTTTATGAGGTATATGATAATCAATTACAAGGTGGGGGAATTACTTATCGTCACATTGGACGTACGATTTCATTGAACAGGAAAACATATCCCTTCTATGTAAATTTAGAAGATAATGCCAGTATTAGAAGGTTTATAAATCCTAAGGATACTATGGGTTATAAACAATTTTACAATGAGGATTTTGCTTTAGATGCTCAAAAGGGTATTTATAAATATGATTTAGGACTTTCGCCATTTGAATACACGTATGATAGTGTTGTATCATCATCGGGGTGTTGGTATTATCCAAAGAGGAATTGCAAACAGATAATAGCTTGTTATTACTTTTC
This sequence comes from Prevotella melaninogenica ATCC 25845, assembly GCF_000144405.1. Taxonomy (NCBI): domain Bacteria; kingdom Pseudomonadati; phylum Bacteroidota; class Bacteroidia; order Bacteroidales; family Prevotellaceae; genus Prevotella; species Prevotella melaninogenica. The sequence goes on along the minus strand of NC_014370.1, from coordinate 1,008,564 downwards.
AGGATATGTAATTCTATATCATGTAGATATAAAGAAGAAGGACATTGACTCACACTATAGGATTAATAAAATGCTTGAGCAAAAGACGTTTATGATTCTGAAAGAAGCAGAAACATTAGATTATATACCTTTAAAGGTTACCTCGTCAATGGGGTTGAGAAACACCCCAGTTTATTCTATATTTCGTTACTTAGAGGAATAATAAAAGGTCAATTGGAGAATCATTTTTATTGAGTTTGAGTTCATATTAGTCTAAACTTATTAAAGGAGTGTTCGAATATGGTTCAGATATTCATCTACTTGTGGGTCTGACATACGCTTCCATATATCTCCTAATAACGCAACACCACCAAAGTGCCACTCTTTGACAAGAAAGATGTTATTAGCAGTTATACCTCCCAAGGCAATTACTTTTTCATCAATGATGTTTTCCATAGCAGCCTGCTTAAGTGAGGTAGGGGAGAAGGCTGCATGATATCCTACTTTAGAGATACTATCAAAGATAGGGCTCAAGAATACATAGTCTTTTGAGTCTTTTTGTGTTATAACTTCCTCTATGGTATGACAAGAGCAAGAAATGCTTCCATGATAAGCCTTGGGAGCTACAGAACAGAGCCGATTCAAATGAATACCATGAAGTTTATATTCTTCTGCCAATTCGAAATGTTCGTGCAGAACGATTCTACTGTGCCACTGTTCGGGTATTTGAAGAAGAAGCTGCTTGTAGGCTTCTAATGATGCTTCAGGCTTACGCAGATGCAATAAATCAAGCCCTTGTGAAAAGAGTTTACTTATGAAGGTAGCCTCTCCCGATAAGAACTCGGGAGAGGTAATGATTATCCATTTCATCAGATAATGTTTATTTCTTTAGTTTATCTATAATCAAATCGGCTACCTTCTTGCCAGATAGTAACATACCACCAAATATTGGACCCATTCTTGGAGTTCCTGCTACGGCTGAAGAAGCCATGCCACATACATAGAGTCCAGGGTAAATTTCACGCGTTCCTTCAACGACCATGCGTTCACCTTCAGCTACATCCAAGGACTTTTCACCCACAACTCCGCCTGTAGCAGTGTCAAGTCGGATACCATTCTTACGTGCCACAACCTTACATATCTCGCTGTCGTGACCGGTACCATCAATCACACATTTAGACATGATGTTTAATGGATCAACATGTAGTCCTTCACGAAGGACTGGAGTCCAGTTGACTACAACACCACTTACAACATCATTCTTGAAGACAACATCTTCAACAGAATAGCAGTTGAAGATTGTTGCACCAGCATGAGCTGCATGATAAAGCAAAGCGGAGGTACTTTCAACGGAGTCAATGGTATAAAGTTCGTTTTCATAAGGCTGATAGCTGATATTGAAGTCCTTGACAATGTGCAATGCTTCTTCCTGTATAACAATTTGGTTGAACATCATTGCGCCACCCCACATACCCCCGCCAGGTGACAACTTACGGTCAAATAAAGCTGTTTTTAACCCTGCTTTCGCCAGATAATACGCTGCTACAATACCAGAAGGGCCACCACCAACGATGGCAACATCGAGTTGTAAATTACGCTGAAGTTTGTCGAAATAGGTACTAATAATACCTTTTGATACTTGTGTCTCAATCATAATAAATTTATATTTACGGATAATTGTTATTTTTTTGCTTATTCCTCACAGTCCTTGAGAGAATGACTTATACGTGCAGCACAGAAATGTGGACCGCACATTGTACAATAGTTTGCATCAACAGAGTTGCTTGCTTTGTAATATTCAAGCGCACGCTCAGGGTCGAGTGCTAAGTTAAACTGGTCTTTCCAACGAAAGTCGTAACGTGCTTTACTCAATGCATTATCACGGATAGAAGCACTTGGATGTCCCTTTGCAAGGTCTGCTGCGTGGGCAGCTATCTTATAAGTGATGACACCAATACGTACATCTTCTTTCTCAGGTAGGGCAAGATGTTCCTTTGGTGTTACATAACATAGCATGGCTGTTCCATACCATCCAATGAGAGATGCACCAATAGCAGAAGTGATATGGTCGTATGCTGGTGCAATATCTGTGACAAGTGGACCTAATGTATAGAAGGGTGCACCATGGCACTTATTAATCTGTCGTTCCATATTCTCCTTGATTTTATGCATTGGAACATGACCAGGACCTTCAATAAAGACCTGTACATTCTTATCCCATGCACGCTCAACTAATTCGCCCATCGTGTCAAGTTCAGCAAATTGAGCCGCATCATTCGCATCGTGCGTACAACCAGGACGTAGTCCGTCTCCCAACGATATAGCAACATCATACCTTGCACAGATATCACATATATCATCAAAATGTTCATAGAGGAAACTCTCTTTCTGATGTTCCTTACACCATTTAGAGATAATACTACCGCCACGACTTACGATACCTGTCAATCGATTGTCAGCAAGATGTATATTCTTTAATCGTATGCCACAATGAATTGTAAAGTAATCCACTCCTTGTTCGCACTGTTCAATTAAGGTATCACGGAAGATTTCCCAGTTAAGAGCTTCAATTTTCCCATTAACTTTCTCAAAAGCTTGATACATAGGTACAGTCCCAACTGGTACAGGACAGTTACGAAGAATTCGTTCTCGTGTCTCATGAATATCCTTACCTGTAGATAAATCCATTAATGTATCGCAACCCCATTTACAACTCCAAACAGCCTTTTCAATCTCTTGTTCGATATCAGAAGATGTGGAGGAATTGCCGATATTGGCGTTTATCTTCACAAGAAAGTTCGTCCCGATAATCATCGGTTCAGATTCTGGATGCTTTTTGTTAGCAGGTATTACAGCCCTCCCTTCGGCAATTTCCTTGCATACAAACGCTGGAGTGATACGCGTGTCGATACCCAATTCCTCACAATTCATATTCTCTCTGATGGCAACATATTCCATCTCTTCAGTTATTATACCCTGTTTGGCGAAATACATTTGGGTCTCTCTTTCCTTACGTTTTATGACCCAAGGCTGTCGAAGTTTAGGCAGTCCGCACTCTAAGTTGATATCAATATTAGGATCACTGTAAGCACCACTGGTATCATATATATACACAGGAGCATTGTTTTCCTCACATCTTTCTCCTTTCTTGATAGTAACAGTAGGTGTAAGATGTACTTTACGCATTCCCACTTTGAGTTCAGGATAGAGTTTTCCACTTAGGTAAACCTTCTCAGAGGAAGGATAACTAAACTTGAATTCTGCTTTCATTTATTGTTTGATTTAAGTTCATTAATAAATCTTTTCATGGTGGTAACTGGGTCATAACCATTGTTAGCATTAAGGATAGCACCACTAACAGCTACACCACTTACCCCTGTCTGCATTATATCCGATACATCTTGTAGAAGTATACCACCAATGGCAATAACAGGAATATTAATCCCGTAAGCAGTCATTTGCTCAATGATACGGCTATACCCATCTAACCCTAAGATAGGAGATAGCTTTTTCTTGGTCGTAGTAAAACGGAAAGGACCACAACCAATGTAGTCTGCTCCAGCAGAATAAATACGTTTGATATCCTCAAAAGTATTTGCTGTACCACCAATGATTTTATCCTTTCCAATAAGGCGACGTGCTTTATCGATAGGCATATCGTTCTTACCAAGATGCACACCATCAGCACCTGTCCTTTCTACCAGTTCTACATAGTCATCAAGAATAAGGACTGCATCGTATTGTCTGCATAGTTTTCTCGTACTTTTAGCAGTCTTCAGAACCTCCTCTTCTGAAGCATCTTTCATTCGAAGTTGAATCCATCGGCATCCTCCTTCGAGTGCCATTCGAACGCCATCTATGTAATCATAGCGTTCATTGGTATGTGTAATAAATTGTATCATAAAGTTATTAGTTTCTTAGGATTAAACAAATGGTTGACAGGCCCGTGTCCTTCGCCTATATGAATATCCTTACCAGCTTCCAATGCTTGAGAAAGATAGTTCTTTGCAGCAGCTATAGCATCAGCTAAATCCAGTCTACGTGCTATAAAGGAAGTGATAGCAGAGGATAGAGTACAACCTGTTCCATGAGTGTTTCGGGTGTCTATTGTTTTATGGGTGAAAGTTTGTACACCTTCATTAGTCGTATAAAGTCGATCTACCTTTCTATCTCCTTTCGCATGTCCTCCTTTTATCAGAACAGCTTTACACCCCAAACTCAAGATTCTTTGTGCTGCTATATCCATGTCATCAATAGTATATATTTTCATATTTGACAATATCTCAGCCTCAGGAAGATTAGGAGTCAGTAGGGTAGACATAGGAAGCAAAGAATGACAAAATAGTTCTAAAGTATCTTGTTTCATAAGTCTAAAGCCACTCGTAGATATCATAATCGGATCAATCACTATCGGAATGTTCGGATAAAACTTCAACGTATCAGCTATGGCGTGTATAGTAGCACAATCATTTACCATCCCAATCTTTACAGCATCAGGTTTTATATCGTCCATAACCGCCTTAATCTGATCTGCAACGATAAGAGGATTCATGCCATAAACAGCCTGTACACCTTTCGTATTTTGCACAGTAATAGATGTAATAACAGCTGCAGCATAGACACCCAAGGCTGACATAGTCTTTATGTCTGCTTGTATTCCAGCTCCACCGCTACAGTCAGAGCCTGCAATTGTCAATGCACAAATATATCTCATGCACCATATCGGTTTGTAGAGGTACGTCTATTGCAGTTTTTCAAAAGATGATACGAGATAGAAAACAGTCTCATTAATGACAAACAAAGTGTAAGTATAGAATGAGACAATCCCTGCGGCTGCATTATCAGCGTCAGGTTCTATGGGTATAATCTCAGCAACACAACCGTGAAGCACCCCTTGTTTCTTAATTTATTTATCGGTTGACAAAAGTAAATGTTATTACTTAAATAGGAAATAGTTACCTAAGATTTAACTTATATTTAACGTTTAGTGCGCCATATTATATGGTTCTCTCCCCAATTAAAAGACTATGTTTGCCAAGGAGTTGATGCTCCGCACATGTGGTGCTAATGGTAAGCACCAATGGTGTTGGGGGCTAAATGCCTTGCAATAGTTAGCCAAAGTAAAAGCTATTTATTGTTGCCATACCTCATGGTATAGTCATTATTCCCTATTCTTGACCTTTTTATAGAAGCTTTCGGTACATATATTGCAGAAAAATATGTAAATTTGCACTTATATTAGCGTTAATCAACACACATATAAATCGTGAATAATTCTTCCACTATAAAGGGTTATGGCTATGCCAGCCTTTCTGCAATTACGTTCGGTACTATCCCGCTTTTCTCCATTCCTGTAATGGAATCGGGAATGTTATTGCCGTCAGTTTTAATCTATCGTTTCGCCTTCGGTTGTCTTTTTATGATGGTGATCCTCTTATGGCGTAAGCAAAATCTACATATACGATGGGGAGATGGACTCCGTATCACATTCCTTTCGATTCTGTATGCTGTGTCGGCTGTATGTCTTTTCAGTAGTTACGAATATATGCCTGGTGGTATAGCTACCACCCTGCTATTCTCTTATCCGGTATGGACGGAGATTCTTCTCATTCTTTTCTTTAATGAAAAACTTACAATTCGCATATCCTTAGCTATTTTACTTGCTATTGCCGGTGTGGCTTTTCTTGGTGGAATAGGGCATACAGACGGTATTAAGTCGATGTGGGGTGTTACACTTGCCATGTCTTCAGGACTGCTGTATGCTATCTATATGGTACTTTTCCCTCATATGCGTATTCGTAAGTTGCCGGCGTTGAAGGTTAATTTCTACATCTTTTTTATGGCAATGTTGCTACTCATTCTTTATGCAACATTTACGACAGGAGGTGTACAACGAATTACGAATGCAGACTCTTTCCTTTCATTGATACTACTGGGTTTGATTCCAACCACTATCAGTAACGTTACATTGGTTCGTTCACTCACCTTGATTGATTCTGCCAGTGTTGCTATCTTAGGAGCCTTTGAGCCACTCACTGCAATGACTATTGGTATCACACTCATGGGCGAACCACTCACAACATCTATTATTATTGGTTGTGTACTTATCATTACTTCCGTAATAATTCTTATCACAAAGGGTAAAACCTTACCTAATCCTCTTAGGAAATATGCCGAACATCAAGAATAAAAACATACTATGGCATCTTCTTGCCATTGCTATTGTCGCCGTATGGGGCACTACCTTTGTAAACACAAAGGTGCTTTATAACAGTGGGTTAACACCGTTGGAAATCTTTTTCCTACGCTTTGTTATTGCCTATATTTGTATATGGTTTATCTCGCCACGTCAGCTTTTTTCTCATACATGGCGTGATGAATTAATTATGGTTTTATTAGGTATAACGGGAGGTTCAGTGTTCTTCCTTGCAGAAAACTATGCAGTAGGACTTACTTATGTCAATAACGTTAGTTTCATTGTTTGTACTGCACCACTGCTTACAGTACTACTTGGTATTACCTTTGTGAAGAGTATTAAAGCAAGTTGGTCATTGATTCTCGGTTCGTTGATAGCCTTGATGGGTGTTGCTATCGTTATCTTCAATGGTAGTTTTGTCCTACATCTGAATCCTTTGGGCGACCTCCTCACGTTATTGGCATCACTATGTTGGGCTGTTTATTCCTTACTAATGAAGAAGATATCAAACAGTTATTCGGCTGTTTTTATAACACGTAAGATATTCTTCTACGGACTTGTAACGGTATTGCCAGCCTTTCTTTTTGACCCATGGACGGCAACTACCTCCATGCTCCTCACACCGAAAGTTATCTTAAACCTATTGTTCCTTGGTCTTGTAGCGTCTTTCCTTTGCTTTGTTCTGTGGACATTAGTCATTGCGAAGATTGGTGCCATGACATCATCGAACTATCTATATCTAAACCCTATCACCACAGTAGCAACCAGTGCTATCTTCCTCAACGAGCCAATGACAGCCATAGCCTATGTCGGGAGTGCGTTGATATTAATAGGTGTGGCGGTGTCGAATAAATAATAGTAGTGCTTTATAGATACTAACCATTACATAAGAAACTGGTAAGGGAAGCAAGTTCTCCTTTCTATTAGTTTGTCTTAAACTATATTGTCTTTCAATAATAACTTAGTCATAATATGAGAAAAATAGTATTGATTACTGGTGCTACCAGTGGAATTGGCGAAGCCTGTGCACGTAAGTTTGCGCAAGGAGGTTATGATGTTATCATTACTGGGCGTAGAGCACAACTTCTTGCTAACCTAAAGAAAGAACTCGAAGCAGAAGGAGTGAGAGTGTTAGCACTTGCTTTTGACGTACGTAATCGTAATGCGGCAACTGCAGCTATCAACAGCCTACCACTTGAATGGCAGCAGATTGATGTCTTAATTAACAATGCTGGTTTGGCTCTTGGCTTAGAACCTGAATATGAAGGTAGCTTTGAAGATTGGGAAACGATGATTGATACCAATATCAAAGGACTCTTAACCATGACACGCCTTGTTGTTCCAAGAATGGTAAAACGTGATAGTGGACATGTTATTAATATCGGTTCTGTGGCAGGCGATGCAGCCTATGCAGGCGGTAATGTCTATTGTGGTACAAAGGCAGCAGTAAAGACTATTACCGACGGACTCCGTATCGACCTTGCACATACCTCTGTACGTGTGACGAATGTAAAGCCTGGATTGGTAGAAACCCACTTCTCTAACGTACGTTTTCATGGCAATGATGCTCGTGCTGAAAAAGTATATGAAGGTGTTAAGCCACTCACTGGTGCCGATATAGCTGAGGTTGTGTTCTATGCTGCTTCTGCTCCTGCGCATGTTCAGATTGCCGAAGTGCTTGTTCTTGCTACGCATCAGGCAAACGGAAGTGTGCTACATAGAGACACATCAAAGTAAGTCTTTCTTTTCCACCTTGCATAAGGGTAGCATTTAACACAAAGAAGAGAGGACACTTCTACTTTTAAGAGTGATATAAGAAGATATATTAGTTATGGGAATACAAGTTTATAGTTTATTATAGATGTATCTAATAGACGTATAAACTTATATTCCCATTTGTCTTATTCAATTCAAATTGGGGCTATAAACACTTACTTTTTAGAATAGATAGTATTTGAATTTATTTTACATTAATCCTTAATCTCTTTATAGAAATCAGGTAAAAAAGTACTATTTTATTTGCCTTTGTAACTGTCTTGCTATTAAGATGTTACAAGATTGCATGAGAAAAGGTGCTTAATTGGCCTTCAAAAGGGCGTTAGTAAGACTTCAAAAGGGCACCTTTTGCAAGTCAAAAGGGCGTCTTTTCAAAGCCAATTAAGCCTTGATAAGAATAGTGATGGTGAAAAATATTTACAAAGTAGATTATTCTTTCTGCTGTAAAGGGTTCTACTTCTCTATTATATCAATAAAGAGCATTGTATGCTAAAACCTTTTCTTAGAATGTTTATTATTCCTTAGACTTCTTCTCACGAGCAGTCTTAATCCTATCTTGAATCATCTGATAGTGTGAGATAGCATGTTTACGAGCATTGATAATCTGGAACCTATAGACAAAGCAGGTTGTAACAAAATATACGGCTGCTTGTATCCATAACGCACGAACTTCTGGCAATACATCATCAATGGTAGCACCCATAGAGGCTATTCGTAAATATCCACGAACGCCAAAGGTGGAAGGAATAAGCCAACTGACACCCTGCCAGCCACCAGGAATACTACTCTGTGGCCATGATGCACCCGTAAGGAAAAGGAAAGGGATAGAGGTAAAGACCACTAAAAGCATCACATTCTCACGATAACGCACAAGACACGAGATAGTCATACCGAAGAAGATAACCGCTAACAAATATGGCAACAGAAGCCAAAAGAGGTCAGCAGGACGGGCAAGCATCGTGAAGTTAAACAAATGGGGTACAACCATTGTTACGTATGCTGCCATAACACAATAAATCATGAAATAGCAAGAGGATTTGCCCAGTACTATCTTCATAATTCCATTGTAGTGTTTACCGATAGGGACAAGATCTTGGAAACGGTTGTTTTCACGTGCTGTACCTGCTGATAAGCCAATTCCGAGAAGTAATGTTTGCTGTAGAATAAGAATCAACACACCAGGAAGAATAGCATTACCATAACCTCCCGTTGTGTTAAAGATAGGCTCTGCATCTACTATCATTGGTTCGGTGCTAACCTCTTCATCTCTTTCTGTAAACGATAAGGTATGTTCTTTCTTTATGTCAGTACCTATTTCCATTGATACTGCCAATGCAGTCTGATAGATAGCCTTATAAGTAAGCATCAGACTCATATCACAATACACGCCCACATGAGCCTTTTCACCACGGTGCAAAGTGCGATCAAAGTCACTTGGAAAGTAGAGTACACCATGTACAGCCTGTTTTCCTACCAATGCTTCAGCCTCTTGCAGATTATTACAATAGTAGGCAGCACGTACATCAGGTGACGCATCAAAGTCTTGAATAAACTCACGTGAAGATGAAGAGTGAGATAAATCGACAATAGCGACAGGAACTTCACGCACCACCTCATTATTATATATCCATGAGTAAAGCAGTGGGTAAGCCAAAGGTACAACAAGAAAGAATATTAATACTCCTTCGTCTTTAATCGTACTCTTCGTCTCCAACCACCATATATAACAAAGAGAAGACAGAAAACTCAGTGGTCCTGAGCTTGCTTTCTTTTTGTTAATAGACTTCGTTGTATTCTTTGTTTCTGACATAATTGACCGTTTGTTAACCCTCTTCTTTGAGAGATTATTTAATCAGAGATGAGTAATACACATAAATATAACTCTTTATGGAACTTTTCCTTTGATAAAATTCTGCACATAAACTCATCCTTTATGACCGTTAGTGGCTGACACTTGCATATCTTTAAGGTATATACACATATTCAACCATTGCTCGTTTAATATTTCTAATCACAAGGATTGGCAGTGAGGCAAAAGCTACCAGTGCTATGACATTCACCCACGCATTTATCAAAGGATACCCATTAAAGATACAGATTTGATAAATCATATAGTAATGGCGCAATGGTATAATCTGTGCCAAGGCTTCAATCATACCGTCCATAGCAAATAGTGGGAAGGTTGCACCACAGGCAGAGAAGCCTACCACAGCCCAAAGAGAACATATACTCATAGACATTCGCAGAGAAGGCATCAATCCAAAGACAAAAACACCGAATCCCTGAGATGACAGTACAGTAAGTATGGCAAGGAAGATAATCATGCCCAGCCCACCGGGGTGTGGAAAGTTTAGATAACCATAGACATACCATTCATATCCTAAAAATATGGATAAGAAGATGAGTGTCTGTGGTAATAGTTTACCTGTAAGTGCTAAAAAAATATTATTTCCAGCCATAGACATCCACTCATTAGCTCTACCAAACTTTAGTTCTGTACCGATAGAATAGGCGGTAATAAGAAACATGAATAGCACCAGAATACCAGGAATCATAATACTACTTAAATAAACATTATAGTTCATCCAAGGATTACCAACCATGTGTACGTCGAGACCTATTGGCTGAATGATTGTTTTAATCTCATCAGGCGTCTTTCCAAGCATCTGCAACTTAGCTGCACCAACAGCTGCAGAACTAAGAGTAGTTACAGTCTTGAGGTCTTTGAAAATCATACCTCCCGCAACGAGTGTCACATTACTATAATAGAAAGATACCTCTGGCTGCCGCTGGGAAACAAGCTTAGCCGTTGTTCCTTCTGGGATATAGAGGAAACCATATATCTCATTGCGCTGTATGGCTTTACGTGCTTCAGATACATTGTTGTAATGCCCTGCGACACGAGTACTTTGAAAACCATCCAACTGACGAATCATAGCACGTGTAACAGAAGTGTTATCATTGTCGACAACACCACAAGGGAGTTTTTCTGGCTGCCCAGTACTCATCAGAGATGTAAAGAAAAAGATGATAACAAGAGGAAAAACCACCATACAACAGATGTAGATGGGGTTATGTATCATCAATCCAACTTCACGAGCAGAGAGATTAACAATCCTTCTTATGTATAAGAGTAACTTCTTCATTATGATTAAAAAGCCTCCTCAACTCCCTATATAAAAGGATATTATGTGAGGAAAACTGCCTTTAAATGTCTTTGTTAGATGGTCTTTAAATAATGATTTTTTAATAGCTTATTAGTAAAGCAAGCCCCTCTGTCTTTAGTATTAATCCTTAGCACCATTGGGGTTAGCCATCAGCACCACATGTGTTTACCATCAGCACATCTATAGAAGGTGCTAAGAGAGTTTTGCTTTTGCCATTATTAGAGAACTAACATCCCGTTAGGCAACTCCCCTCCTTTGGAGGGGCTGAGGGAGGTCCTACTTCTTTAGTATCAACGACATACCAGGCTTTAAACCTTCAACCTTCTTTGTTGGTTTTGCCTTAACTTGGAATGTCTTTAGATCATACTGTCCATTGGTCTTAGTAGCCTTCCACACAGCATAAGAACCTTTATCCTTTAAGGAGGTTACACGCAGTTCAATATTCTTATCAAGAGCAGGAACAAAGGCTTTTAGAACTGTACCAACCTTCATGTCCTTGAGTTGATCCTCACGAACATTAAAGGTTCCCCATATATCATCAACCATTGAGATACTCATAATAGGACTACCTAAGCCGACAAGTTCACCTACCTTTGGATAGATTGTTTCAACCTCTCCGTCTGCTGTTGCACGCTGTACGGTTTCTTTCAAGACTGATCGAACAACATCAACTGCAGAACGAGCAGCCTGCGCTTGCTTTCTTGCAGCCTCTTTTGTCTCACGTTGTGCACCATTTTTAGCAAGTTCCCACTGCGATTTAGCAACTTGTACACCAGCCTTTGTTGCTTCGTATGCTGCCATAGCCTCATCACGTTTCTGTGCACTCATCACTCCTTCGTCGTACAATCGTTGCATACGACCGTAGGTCTTTTCGGCAATATCATTTGCTGCAATAGCCTGCTGATAAATTTGATAAGCACTTTCTACAGTCTCACGACGTGTAGGACCTTCTGCCAAAGCACTCAAAGCATCTGTTGCACCAGCCGCAGCTTCAGCCACTTTCTCTTGTGTACTTGCTTCAGGGATAGCCAATGTAGCAAGGACGTCTCCCTTGTGAACAAAGTCGCCTTCTTTTACTTTAATGTCTGTGATACGGCCTGGGAACTTACAAGCTACACGATATTCACTTACTTCTACTTCTCCTTGTATGGTTTCTTCTGTGCGGTCAATGGTGAAATAACCAATAACGGCCACGATAACTACTACAGAAACAAAGCCTATTACGGCTAAAAGTATGTTATTATGTTGTGATTTTGCTGACATATTTTTGAAGTTTGATTTTTATGTATTAAGTATTTTATTCTTGCAATATGAACCTTTAAGATATGAGTTTGTGACTTTCTAATACTCCATGAAATGCAAGTCTCAAAGTTCAAACTTGTATTATAAACCGCCAAGAGCCTTTTGTAATCCTGTTTGTGCTAACTTTACGCTGATTTCTGCATCAATGATTGCCATGCGTGAAGTCTGCCAAGCAGTCTGAGCAGCCATAACTTCTGTAACCGTCATAACACCCTCTTTGAAGCCTACGTTGGCACAACGAAGGTTCTCTTCTGCAGCAGCCATATTCTTCTGAGAGGTAGCAAGTTGCTTGTTTGCATCTTTAAGACGGAGTCTGTTCTGCTCTATCTCCAAGTCAATCTTCTTACGTACGTCATCCATTTCTAACTGTGCTATAGTCGTAGCGGTCTTACTTGCGCGTATCTTATATTTGTTTTCTCCCCAATTCCATACTGGTACTTGAACTGTTATTCCAATGTTCCATAAGTCCGTAAAACGTTTCTGAAAACCATTAAAGAGATTCGGATTTGATACGGAATAGCCAGCAGTAAGAAGTACATGAGGCATATAAAGTGAACGAATAAGTTTGGTATTCTGTATGCTCAAATCAACAGCATTCTGTAAGAGACGTAGCTCTGGGCGAGCTTCGTTAAGCCCTGTTGTATCTGAAGAAGAGACTGTATAGTTGTCAAACTGCGTTGATGGAGTAGGAGGGAGGTCGGCATCACCTTCATCAGACAGAGGTATATCACCATTCAAATCAAGACCACAAAGTTCGCACAATGCCATCTTTGCCAATGAAACACCACTTTGAATACGAGCAATTTGCATGTCAGCTGTATTAACAGCTACCTCAACCTTCAATCCATCAGCTCGAGTAGCTACACCCTCGCGTATCATCTTCTTAACATCCTCATTGAGCTTTTGAGCTAAATCACGATAGCGAATTGCTAACGCTTCTTTCTTCTTTAAGGAGATAGCAAGCCAATACGCATTATCAACTCCATAGAGGACTAACTGTCGTTTAAGGCTGATATTGTTTTGTGCAATCTGCTCACCAATAGCTGCCATATCGTTAGCTGCTTTGATAGCACCTCCCATATAAATAGGTTGATTGACAACAATACCACCGGCATAGACGTTCTTTGTGTTTGAACGGAATGCGTCATTGATACTTTGTCCAATATTGTTTCCTACCTGAGTGAGTGGTGTCGCAACATTGCTAAAGAGCTGACCAAGTTGCTGAGCTATCTGTGGACTGAGGATACCTTGTTGTGCTAACGAGGTCAAGTTCTGTCCGATCTGACCACCTAACTGCCCAAAAGTATTTGTTCCAAGATTGCTAAATGCATTCTTCTGATCATCGCTGAGAAGTGAAATCTCTTGTGAAAAGTGTTGATAACCAGCAAGTGCATCAACACGTGGCAGATACTTTGTCTTAGCTGCCTTACGTGTGTTTTCTGCCACATCTACTGTCATACGCGAAACCTTTAGCTGACGATTGTTTTGTAAAGCCAGCTCACGACACTTCTGCAGAGAGTACACCTCCTGTGCATGAATGCCCAAGGTGACACCCAATAACATTGCTATGGTGAATAACTTTTTCATTATTTAATTCTTCTAAAATATCTTTATGCAAAAATAGTCTTTTTCTATTGATTAACAAGGAAAAGGAAAGTGATAATCATTAAAATACAAAAATATGCCTATTTTTAGGGAAATATAGAATAACTTTGAAAATAAATGTTTAACTTTGCAGGATAGGTTTGTATAAAATACAAGTACGAAAACATTTCATACAGTGAACAAAAACAATTTCTTTTATCGTGCGTTTGACCTCTATTATGATGGGTTTCGGCACATGACATTGGGTAAAACACTTTGGACAGTGATAATAGTTAAGTTGGCTATTATGTTCCTTGTGTTAAAAATTTTCTTCTTTCCAAACTTTCTAAAAGCGAATGCAGAAAAAGGAAAAGAGGGTGAATTCATTGAGCAACAACTGATGAAAAGATAACGAACTTCAGTTATTATCATCATTTATTACCGATAGCAATATATTCAATTCATAACATTTTAATAAATAACAACAAACAATGGAAAACCTACTTTTAGCCATTGATCCAGGAACTGTTGACTGGTCACGTGCACAGTTTGCACTGACAGCCATCTATCACTGGCTTTTCGTTCCCTTGACACTGGGCTTAGCTGTCGTAATGGGAATCATGGAGACTTGTTATTATCGCACCCGAAAGGAGTTCTGGCGTACTGCAACTCGCTTCTGGCAGCGATTGTTTGGTATTAACTTTGCCATGGGTGTTGCTACTGGTATCATCCTTGAGTTCGAGTTTGGAACTAACTGGAGCAATTATTCTTGGTTCGTTGGTGACATCTTTGGTGCACCACTTGCCATCGAAGGAATCTTGGCTTTCTTTATGGAGTCAACATTTGTTGCAGTGATGTTCTTCGGTTGGAACAAGGTTTCAGCGGGCTTCCACCTTGCATCAACATGGCTCACTGGATTGGGAGCAACGCTCTCAGCATGGTGGATTCTCGTGGCTAATGCGTGGATGCAGTATCCTATCGGTTGTACATTCAACCCTGATACGATGCGTAATGAGATGACCTCATTCCTCGATGTTGCACTGAGTCCATTTGCAATTGACAAGTTCACACATACCATTACTTCTTCTTGGATATTGGGCGCAGCATTCACAGTTGGTGTAAGTTGCTGGTATCTGCTTCGTAAGCGTCACATAGAGCTTGCAAAGGAGAGTATTAAGGTAGGTGCAGCTGTTGGTCTTGTAGCTTCTCTTTTAGCAGGTTCTACAGGTCATAACTCTGCTTATATGGTAGCGCAATCACAGCCAATGAAGCTTGCAGCTATGGAAGCTCTCTATGAAGGAGGTACTGATCAGAGTTTGACAGCAGTTGCTTGGGTGAACCCATTTGAGCAGCCTGATTACATGAACCAGTCTGAACCTCCTATGCGAATAGCTGTACCTAACATGCTTTCTATCCTTGCAACAAAGGATGCTCATGGTTATGTTCCTGGTGTAAAGGATATTATCCGTGGTTATAAGAAGGCTGACGGCACAATGGAACCATCGTTGAAGGAGAAGCAGGAACGTGGTCGTAATGCCATCCAAGCACTTAAAGACTATCGTGCAGGAAAGGACAAAGAGTCTAATCTCAAAGTTCTTGAAAAGGATATGAAGTACTTTGGCTATGGATATATTAAGGATGCTAAGCAGGTTGTACCATTCATTCCTGTTAACTTCTGGTCATTCCGCATTATGGTAGGCCTTGGATGTTTCTTCATCCTTATCTTTGCAGTGATATTGTTTATTGTTTACAAGAAAGATATTACTCGTCCACGCTGGTTACAGAGAGTAGGTATTGCACTCATTCCATTAGCTTTTATTGCAAGTGAGTGTGGATGGCTTGTTGCCGAATTTGGCCGCCAGCCATGGACAATCCAGGATATGCTTCCAACATGGGCAGCAGTGAGCGACCTCTCAAGTGGTGGTATCGCATTCACCTTCTTCCTCTTCCTTGTTCTCTTTACTGCAATGTTGACAGTTGAAGTTAGTATTATGTGTAAGCAAATTAAGAAAGGACCAGAACTATGACATACGATTTTCTACAACACTACTGGTGGTTCATCGTCTCACTTTTAGGCGCGCTACTTGTCTTCCTGCTGTTCGTGCAGGGTGCAAACTCAATGATTTTCCAATTGGGTAAGACAGAAGAAGAGCGCCGTATGCTCATTAATTCAACAGGTCGTAAGTGGGAGTTCACCTTTACAACACTCGTAACATTCGGTGGAGCATTCTTTGCTTCTTTCCCATTGTTCTATAGTACCAGTTTTGGTGGTGCTTATTGGGTGTGGGTATTGATTCTCTTCACATTTATCATTCAGGCTATTAGCTATGAATTCCAGAATAAGGCAGGTAACCTCTTTGGTGTTCGTACCTTCCAGACGGGATTGATTATTAATGGTATTCTTGGTCCATTGCTCTTAGGTGGAGCTGTTGCAACCTTCTTTACAGGTTCTAACTTCATCGTAGAAAAAGGTAACATTACTGACTTCATGCAGCCTGTTATCTCTCATTGGGCAAATGGTTCACGTGGACTCGACGTACTGCTCAATCCTTGGGTAGTTATCTTTGGTATTTCAGTAGTATTCCTTGCACGTATCCTCGGTACACTCTATATTAATAATAATGTGAACGATGATATTATCCGTGGACG
Organism: Prevotella melaninogenica ATCC 25845; assembly: GCF_000144405.1. Lineage (NCBI taxonomy): Bacteria > Pseudomonadati > Bacteroidota > Bacteroidia > Bacteroidales > Prevotellaceae > Prevotella > Prevotella melaninogenica. Next base: position 991,911 of record NC_014370.1, on the reverse strand, counting down.
TGTTCGCAAGCAGTTGCTCGTTAACACAGTTCTTTTCTTACTGTTCTTCTTGCCTTTCCTTATTGTAACATTGGTAGGTGAGGGCTACGCAGTAAATGAAGCTGGCGTTATCGTTATGGAGCCAATGAAGTATCTGAACAACTTATTAGCAATGTGGCCATTGGCTATCATTCTGCTTGTAGGTGTTGTTCTCTTGCTTTTCGGAATTGTTAAGACAGTTCTTAAGCCAGAGTATGTACGTGGTATTTGGCCTGCAGGTATTGGTGTCGTATTGGTTGTTTTGGTTCTCTTCCTCATTGCAGGATGGAACAACACAGCTTACTATCCATCAACAGCCGAGCTACAGAGCTCATTGACGCTTCAGAACAGTTCTTCAAGTGAGTTCACATTGAAGGCTATGTTCTATGTTAGCTTCCTTGTTCCATTCGTTTTGGCATACATTGTTTATGCTTGGCGTGCAATCGACAAGAAGGCTATTGATCGTAAGGAAATTGCTGAGGACGACCACGCTTACTAAGTTTTAGTCTTCCTTTTCTATACAGATAAAAGCCTATGGGGGTGAGAGAAGTTTCTATTTATGAGCTTCTCTCACCCCTTTCTTCTTATAGAAAGAAGTACTAAACTTGATTTTAAATCAGTTTGTTTATTAGACAACAACACTCACTTATTCATAAAAAAAAAGATAATTTTGTGATTGAAATATATTTACAAACATCTCTATAAAAGGCACTTTTGAACTCAAGAAATGACCATCAAAAAGCATAGTTGCAACTATCAGTTAATCAATAGATTACAAAGTCAGAAAACAAAAGGTGCTTAATTAGCTTCTAACTAACGCCCTTTAAGGCTTCAATTAAGCCTTAGTTAGAGGTCAATTAAGCCTCAATTGAACCCTTATTGGGCGTCTTTTATTTTGTGTGTTTAGAATTATCTTTACAAAACAGCAGCTTTGTATCGTATCAACCAAAATGGAATTAAAAAAATAAAGTTCAAATTCCGATTTATAGAATATGTTTTATATCTTTGCAGAAAATATGCTGCACTCGGCAAAGTGGAAGCAAGCTTCCTTTGCTCTCGTTTGCGTTATTTTTGCAGAAAATAGTTGTATGAATTTGAAGATAAAGATATTAGTTTTATTGATTACTCTATTTCTCTTTGGTGGTTGTTCTTCAGAAGTAAACTATAGTAGTAAAATAATAAACTACGATTTTAATCAATTAGATGGTGTCTTAATCTATAATAGAGATATTGACGTGACCATTTTTGAGCTATTTAGGGAAAAGGGGAGCGGTCTTGTGTTTGTAGATAACCAGTTGATAATAACTAAAAAGCCAAAGAACTATCCCTTACAGGATAACGAGATAATTAAGTTTCTCAAGGCTTATAAGAAATTAAACCTATCGTATTGTTGCATAGATAATGGGAAGATAATAAGAGTGATTTCTAATGGCATTGACTATATAAAAATAAATAAAGACTATAATGACAAAAGATACCTTTTCGACTCGCATAAGCAAGAGTATGAATATATAGGCAATGATTGGTATGTAAAGAAGATGTAAATACCATAGACAAAAGAAAAATGAAACAGAGATTATTATTTTATACGGTATGGATTGCCATTTTCCTATGCATATCGATTTTGATTCTTTTCATAACTGCCATAACACAAGGCTATTTTCCATATCTAAATTTGCTGATATACGTACCAATGATTATACTTTCGTCTGTCTCATTTGCAGTCATCTTTGAAGACAAATGGTGGGTAAGTCTAATTGAAGGTATGGTCACAAGTCTGCCAGCTCTTTACCTATTCTCTTTTATTTAAATACCTTTAATTGTAGAAAAGTAAAAGAATATTCTTTCTACTTCTCTTTATCACCCTCTACTTCACCAATTTTTCGTGTAGAATTGTCAGCTAACACGTCGTTGACTATGTTCGTAAGTTGCTCTTTCAATTCGTTAATAAATTGAGAAGCATCATACTTTTTAGCTTCGATATCACGAAGTTTCTTCTCCCAGATACCCGTCAATTCGGCTGATGTAAGAAGTTTCTCGTGAATAGTATCAATCAGTGCAATACCTGTCTCAGTTGCTTCTATATTCTTTCTTTTACGACGAATATAATGGCGTTTAAAGAGCGTTTCAATAATTCCTGCACGTGATGAAGGGCGTCCGATACCATTCTCCTTCATAGCAGCACGCAGGGTTTCGTCCTCAACAAACTTACCAGCTGTTTCCATTGCACGAAGCAAAGAGGCCTCAGTGTAATGTTTTGGAGGGGTTGTTTGTTTTTCGGTAAGGGTAGGGGTGTGCGGTCCTGATTCCCCTTTCTTAAAGGTAGGAAGTAGAGGAGAGGTTGTATTGGTTCCTTCTTGGCTGTCATCTGATGGAGTAGAGGAGGAACCTGTAGGGGTATCAGTGCAAACTCTCCAACCCAAATCCAATATTTCTTTGCCAGAAACCTTAAACTCTATCTCGTCCACCTTGCCCAATACTGTTGTCGTAGAGAATTTACAATCGGGATAGAAAGCTGCGATAAAACGACGCGCAATGAGGTCGTACACCTTTTGTTCAGCATCTGTCAGTCCTTGTGGTAGTACACCAGTTGGAATAATGGCATGGTGATCGGTCACCTTTGAGGAATCAAAGACACGTTTTGTCTTAGGCAATGGCTTACCACCCAACGTCTTCACGATATCGGCATAAGGTTTTTTACCCGCAAATGTAGTCTGAAAGAGTCCGTTCATTATCTGCGGACACTTTGGATAAATATCATCAGAGAGGAACTGTGTGTCAACACGTGGATAAGTTGTAAGTTTACGTTCGTAGAGAGTTTGAATCGTATTGAGCGTCATCTCAGCAGAGAATCCAAACTTACGATTACAATCTACCTGCAGAGAGGTGAGATCATAAAGTTGTTTTGGCTGTTCTGCCCCTTTCTTTTTTGCTACACTTGTAATTGTAAAAGGCTTTCCTTCAATCGTTGAGAAGGCTTTTTCGCCTTCTTCTTTAGAGGTGAATTTACCCTTTGTTGCCGTAAACTGCGTTTCACGATAAACTGTAGCTAATACCCAATAAGGCTCTGGCTTAAAGTTATCTATCTCTTTTTGTCGCTGTACGATGAGTGCCAAGGTTGGTGTCTGTACTCGACCAATTGACAGAACCTGACCTCTGCCATAACTATTGTTGCCATACTTTAATGTATAAAGGCGTGTAGCATTCATTCCTAACAGCCAGTCACCAATCGCACGAGACAATCCTGCGAGGTAAAGTGGCTGATACTGCTCTTGTTCCTTTAAGTTGGCAAACCCCTCACGAATAGCTTCATCCGTCATCGAAGATATCCAAAGGCGCTTCACAGGACACTTTACACCTGCTTTTAGCATTACCCACCGCTGAATTAATTCACCTTCCTGACCAGCGTCACCACAGTTGATAATCATCTCTGCCGATTGGTAAAGCTGCTCAATAACAGCAAACTGCTTCTTGATACCTTCGTCCTCAATGAGCTTAATACCAAAGCGTGGAGGTATCATTGGCAATGCAGCGAGACTCCAATATTTCCAGTTCGTAAAATAATCATTAGGTTCCTTCAACTCACAAAGGTGACCGAAGGTCCATGTTACTTGGTAATTATTGCCCTCCATATAGCCGTTACAAGCCTTGTTGGCACCAAGGATTCGAGCTATATCTTTAGCAACACTGGGTTTCTCTGCAATGCAAACTATCATACAATTTCTTCTTAGTTTTAAGCCATTTTACCTTTGCAAAGGTAAGAAAAATATTCTTTGTTAAGGATTAAACTTATTTTATTACCTGTCTTTTTTGTGATTTTCCTATGCAATCTAAGTAATTTTATCTAAATTTGTAGCATAGAAACGAACAAGAAAAGATAAAATTATGAGAGTTGGTCTCTTTATTCCATGTTACGTCGATGCACTTTATCCACAAGTAGGCGTAGCAACTTATAAGCTTTTGAAAAAGCTAAAAATAGATGTTGTCTATCCCGAACATCAGACTTGTTGTGGTCAACCAATGGCAAATGGTGGCTTTCAGCGTATGTCAAATCACCTTGCTGGACGTTTTGAGGATAAGTTTAAAGACTTCGATTATATCGTAACACCGAGTGTTTCTTGTGCTGCTTTTGTGCGGGTTAATTACCCACAAATACTCGATCATGAGTGTCAGACACCTAAGAAAACAATGGAGTTGGTAGAATTCTTACACGATGTTCTGAAGGTAAAGAAACTTCCTGGAAGTTTTCCTCATGTCGTGTCTGTTCATAACTCTTGTCATGGTGTACGTGAATTAACGCTTAGTACACCTTCTGAATTGCAAGAGAAACCTGTAAATAAGATAGTTGAATTATTGAAACTCAAGGAAGGTATCATGGTTAAAGAACCTGATCGCAAGGATGAATGTTGCGGTTTTGGTGGTATGTTTGCTGTTGAAGAACCTTATATCAGCACTGCTATGGGTAACGATAAAGTGAAACGTCATATGGATACGGGAGCTGAGTTTATTACTGGTTCGGATAGTTCATGCTTAATGCACATGCAGGGTGTAGCAGGAAAGAACCACTATCCTATCAAGTTCATGCATGTAGCTGAGATCTTAGCTGCAGGTTTATGATATTTATATAAAGGTTATAAAAGACAAAAGAGTTATGTCAACATATCATTCTAAAAAAGCAAAAGAGTTTCTGAAAGACCCTAAGAAGGTTGAACGACATGACCGTACATTTTGGTCATTACGTCAGAAAAGAGATGCTGCAGCGGCAGAGCTACCAGAATGGGAGGATTTACGTGAACATGCAAGTCGAATAAAAGAGCATACAGCAACCCATTTAGCTGACTATTTAGAGCAATTCTCTAATAGTTTGGAACGTAATGGTGTTATTGTTCATTTTGCTAAAGATGCACAAGAGTTTAATGAAATGGTTTATGGGATACTTGAATCTCATAAAGTAAAGAAACTCGTTAAATCTAAATCAATGCTGACCGAGGAATGCGAAATGAATCCTTATCTGATAAAGAGAGGAATCAATGTCGTTGAATCCGACCTTGGTGAGCGTATTCTTCAACTTATGCATTTGAAGCCAGCGCATATTGTTATGCCTGCTATTTTCTTGACTCGTGAAGAGATTGGAGAGATGTTTGAAGAGAAAGGAATCTCTAAAGAGAAAGGAAATTATGACCCAACTTATCTTACACGTTGTGCACGTGAAAATTTGCGTGGTGATTTTATGGATGCTGATGCAGGACTGACAGGTTGTAACTTTGGTGTTGCTGCGACAGGAGATTGCGTTGTCTGCACTAATGAAGGTAATGCTGACATGTCAACTTCAGTACCTAAATTACATATTGTTGCCATGGGTATTGAGAAAGTTATTCCTGATTATGATTCGTTGGCAGTGTTCCAACGCTTATTAGCACGCTGTGGAACAGGACAACCATCAACTGCCTTTACCTCTCAATTTCGTAAGGCACGACCAGGAGGTGAGATGCATGTAATATTAGTAGACAATGGTCGTAGTGACATGATTGCTAATAAAGAACATTGGATGACACTGAAGTGTATTCGATGTGGTGCATGTATGAATACTTGCCCAGTCTATCGTCGTTCAGGAGGTTATTCATATAGTTACTTTATTCCAGGTCCTATTGGAGTTAATCTTGGTATGCTAAAGAATCCAAAACTGCATAGTGGGAATGTGTCTGCATGCTCATTATGTTTGAGTTGTGATTGTGTTTGCCCTGCAAAGGTAACTCCTGGTAGTCAGATTTATCGATGGCGTCAAAGCCTTGAAACGTATGGAACAGAGAACAAAGAAAAGAAAGTGATGGCAGAAGGAATGAAAGTTGTTTACGAAAACTATCATATTTATGATGCTTTACTTCGTAATTCATCAGTAGCCAATCACATACCAGAATCGCTAATGGATATAAAGCTTAATCCATGGAGCATTGGTCATACAATGCCAAAGTTTGCGAAAAAGCCTTTCCATGTCATATTTAAGCACGCAATGGAGGAATTGAAGCATGAATAAAGAAGATTTATTTAGCAAATTACGACGTAATACAAAAGAACAGTTTGATATGCCCGAGAAGCCTATTGAGGGTATTAAATATCAAGATGTAGTACAGCAATTTATCGAGATGAGTCATATTGTAGGCTGTGAAGTCATTGAAGCTAAGGCAGAAGATGATATCAATGCACTGATACAAAAGGCTTATCCTGACGCTAAGATATTGGCTTCAAGTATAAAAGGAATAAAGGCAGACCTTAATCCTGACACTGTTTCAAAGGCACAAGACCTCGATGGAACAGATGTAGGAATCATTCAGGGAGAAATTGCTGTAGCAGAGAACGGATGTGTATGGGTACCACAAACAATGAAAGAAAGAGTTGTTTGTTTCATCTCAGAGAACCTTGTAATCCTCGTTCAACGTAACAATATCGTCAATAATATGCATGAAGCATATAAAAAGATTAACATGACAGACTATGGTTACGGCTGTTTTATATCCGGTCCAAGCAAAACAGCCGATATAGAACAAGCACTTGTTATGGGAGCACAAGCAGCACGTGGAGTCACAGTTATCATAATAGGATAAACGTTAATTTTGTCAAAAACATAAATATAACGTATTGTTAGGAGAGGTTTACGACTTTTTTTATTAACTTTGCAAGGAGAAAAAGAAAGTTAAAAATATAACTGATTTTAATAAACATATAAGTTATGAAGATTGAAAAAGTACATGCTCGCGAGATTATGGACTCACGTGGCAATCCTACAGTTGAAGTAGAGGTAACTCTCGAAAATGGTGTAATGGGTCGTGCAAGCGTTCCATCTGGTGCTTCTACCGGTGAGAACGAGGCTCTGGAGCTTCGTGATGGCGACAAGAACCGTTTCTTGGGTAAGGGTGTTCTCAAGGCTGTTGAGAATGTAAACAACCTTATCGCTCCAGCTTTGAAGGGTGACTGCGTGCTGAATCAGCGTGCTATTGACTACAAGATGCTTGAACTCGATGGTACTCCTACTAAGAGTAAGCTCGGTGCTAACGCTATTCTCGGTGTTTCTTTGGCTGTAGCTCAGACTGCTGCTAAGGCATTGAACATTCCATTGTATCGTTATATCGGTGGTGCAAATACTTATGTATTGCCAGTACCTATGATGAATATTATCAACGGTGGTGCTCACTCTGATGCTCCTATCGCATTCCAGGAGTTCATGATTCGCCCAGTAGGTGCTCCTTCTGAGAAGGAAGGTATCCGTATGGGTGCTGAGGTTTTCCACGCACTTGCTAAGCTTTTGAAGAAGCGCGGTCTCTCTACTGCAGTAGGTGATGAGGGTGGTTTCGCTCCTAAGTTCGATGGTATCGAGGATGCACTCGATTCAATCATTCAGGCTATCAAGGACGCAGGCTATGAGCCAGGCAAGGATGTTAAGATTGCTATGGACTGTGCTGCTTCTGAGTTCGCTGTATGCGAGGATGGTAAGTGGTTCTATGACTATCGTCAGTTGAAGAATGGTATGCCAAAGGATCCTAATGGTAAGAAGCTTAGTGCTGATGAGCAGATTGCTTACCTCGAGCACCTTATCACAAAGTATCCTATCGACTCTATCGAGGATGGTCTCGATGAGAACGACTGGGAGAACTGGGTTAAGTTGACATCTGCTATCGGTGATCGTTGCCAGCTCGTTGGTGATGACTTGTTCGTAACTAACGTTAAGTTCCTCGAGAAGGGTATCAAGATGGGTGCAGCTAACTCTATCCTTATCAAGGTTAACCAGATTGGTTCTTTGACAGAGACTCTCGAGGCTATCGAGATGGCTCATCGTCATGGTTATACAACTGTAACTTCACACCGTTCTGGTGAGACTGAGGATACAACTATCGCTGACATCGCTGTTGCAACAAACTCTGGTCAGATTAAGACTGGTTCTATGTCTCGTACAGACCGTATGGCTAAGTACAACCAGCTCATCCGTATTGAGGAGGAACTTGGTGCTTGTGCTAAGTATGGTTACACAAAGTTGAAGTAATCCATTTTATCACCTTGTGTGATTAAATGAATTTTTATAGAGTAGGGGATAATTGCTTATAATAGTGATTATCTCCTATTTTTATTGTTTGTAGTTATAGTGAATGTCATTGGGATTTCCATAACATAAATAGATTTCTTCGTTATACAATAAATTATTAATGTATAAGCCAATGTCTTATAGCAATAAAACAATTAGCCTTTTAGCACTTTTGTTGTGCGAAAAAACTTTACACTAATTCTTGAAAATAGTCATTTAAAATGCTCAAAAATACTATTCTGGACGATTATTGTAAGTACCTATACTTCAATAAGTTACAAAATAGCAAAAGAAAAGGTGCTTAGTTGGACTTCAAAAGGGCGTTAATAAGGTTGCTAAAGGCGTCTTTAGCAAGTCAATTAAGCCTTAATTGACATCTAATTTAACTTCAATTAAAAAGCAATGGACGAAAATTATTTACAAAGATGATTTTTATTAGGTTATTATGACATGATATTTAGAAACGATTTCTTTCTTAAGTTTTAAAGTTATTCATTTTAATTTATTGGTGTCCGATAAAAACTTTTAGGGGTTTATCTGTGTTAGATAAAATAGACTTAAACTTATGATTTCATTAATTTATCTGGTTATTATAGGCTCTCCTTGTCAAAATAAGCACATTTTATAATGCTTACAGTTTGAAACTGAAAACCAAGCCCCTGGATAAGTAAAACAGCTGCAACACCGTTGGGTAAAGAGATGCAGAGCTTTCAGCTTATTTTTATCGGACAGCAATATTTAAAATCAGAAGAAACGAAAATATGGTCAATTCGGGATTTACTGCGACTATCCTGCATAAAGTCATTCCATGTTCCAGTAGGTGTCATGCGTTGTAGAGCGTTGGTGTAACAATCACGTAGAACTCCAGAGTTAGAGAATATTTGATAGATTTCATCTGTTTGGTCTACATTAAAATCGCCCGTCAGAATTGTAGGTAACCCTTTTGATAACTGATTAATGCGTTTTAAAATTAATCGAGCACTCTCTCTCCGTGCCACAGTACCCACATGGTCCATGTGAGCATTGAAGAAATAAAATTGCTTACCCGATACCTTGTCTTGAAATTTTCCCCATGTGCAAATACGAATACACGCTGCATCCCATCCCAAAGAAGCTCTTTCAGGAGTAGGAGAGAGCCAGAAATTACCACTATCTAATAAACTAAGTTGATTTTTTTTATAAAAGATTGCTGCGTATTCTCCTTTTTCTTTACCATCGTCTCGTCCAACACCAATATAACCATAACTATCTAATCCTTTCATTAAATCATGTAGTTGGTCTACAAGTACCTCTTGTGTACCAAATATTTCTGGCTGTTCAAAATTGATGAAGTCACACAAATGTGAACAACGTTGTGTCCATGCATTGCCTTCTTTTTCATCATTTGGGTTGTTATAACGGATATTATAAGTGCCTACATAGAGTCGTTGAGCCGAAAGGCTACAGCTCAGTAGCAATGCAAGGAATAGTGTTGTTAGTTTATTCATGATTTAAGTTCTTTATTGTTCCACAATCTATAATATACTTTTAAATGCAGCTTTATGTTACAAAAGTACATAATGTTTTCCAAAAGTCATTACTCTATTAAGTTTTTGTTTACGCTTATGTAATTTTACTTTATGAGTTGTCCCGTCTCTGGATACCCTTTATAAGTGTTGTTACCTTGTCTTATCTTCAGGCTTGATCGATCCTTTACCCTAATTAAGAATAAGACAGAACTCTGGTTGGAACTAATGAATTTCTTCTGATATAATATTAAAACAATACGTTTCGGCTATTGATATACAACATTATCTAAGCTGCCTTTTAATAGTTTTCCTATGCTACCTCGACGACTTTTTGCGTTACCTTTCCACCGATGAGTTTTACCTTTGTAAGTAATATCAATACCTATATTTCCAGACTTGTCATAAATTGTATAGTTTGCATCCTTGTTTTTGAAAGTTATCTTACCATTTTTCTTATCATATTTAAAGTTTGATGTCTGGTGAGACATGTCATTTGGATAGTAAAATTCCACATTCTTTTTAGCATCAAGAATTACATAATAAAGCAAATAATTGTCTAAGTTATAAAGGATAACGTCTTTGTTCTCTTTATCAATATGGAACTTGAAGTAACCTTTGATAAGTTCACTTTTAAGGTTAATGGTATTGACGACTGTCTTTATAATTTTTCGTCCTTTCCACTCTTCTGTAGTTACAGTACAAAGAGGGGCTCTTTGACAGTCTTCAGTGTGCGTGCTGATTAGCTTTGGGTGGTTGTTTTCTACAATATAATCTGAGTACTGGTGCCAGCAACAACCACTTTTCGTCATTGTAGATATAACTTTGTTTTTAGCATCAACCACAAACATGCCGCAATTATTTTGTGCTAATTCAGTGAAACCTTCATTATAAACAAAGTCTTTTTCCGATGCTAAAAATATTTGAAAGGATGGTCCACCATAGCAACTGTTGAATCCATCCATAATAGCAAAGTCTTTTATTCCATCAAAATTATAGTCTTCATAGAGCAAAACACTATATTCTCCATAAGGAATCTCGGCTATGTTTGCCATAATTTCTCCATCATGAAGGTCAAATGATAGTTCATTGGCATCAACATGAATAAGCTTCTTTTTTGTGGCACGGTCATAAACTTCAACCCAACCAGCAGAAGAAATAGCTGATGTGTCAGAGAAATAAACCTTACCATAGTATTGTTTGGAAAAGCCATCAATGTTGAATGTTACTTGACCAAAGGCTGAATGTAACCAACCTAATACTATAAAGCAAAGAATAAGGATTCGTTTCATGTTTAGTGGTAATATAGTTAGCTTCTGCTTGTGTCTTACTTACTAAGCAGACTAATAAAAGGCATTAATAAAAAAGAAGTCCCCCTCTCCTTAACAGGGGGAGGGGAGTGTCTTCTAAAATCTACTAATAATCTCCTCTGGCTTTACAAGTTCCTGTTCGCCAGTAGTCATATTCTTTAGTGTTATCTTACCTTCTTGCATTTCAGTTTCACCTGCAAGGGCAACAAAACCAATGTTCTTTGCATTGGCATAGCTCATTTGTTTCTTCATTTTAGCCTTGTCAGGGAACATTTCAGTGCGAATACCAGCCCTACGTGCAGCTGCAACAATTGGCAGACAGTAGGCTGTTTCCTTCTCTCCGAAGTTAATAAAGAGAAGCTGTGTACCCTGTACGCTCTCCTTTGGATAGAGGTCGAGCGTATTTAGAACATCATAAATGCGGTCAGCACCAAAGCTAATTCCGACACCAGAGATACCTGGCATACCAAAGATACCAGTTAGGTTGTCATAACGTCCACCACCTGTGATAGAACCAATCTGTACATCAAGGGCCTTAACCTCAAAGATAGCACCTGTGTAATAGTTTAATCCACGTGCCAAAGTAAGGTCGAGCTGTATCTCATTGTTTAGTCCAGAACCCTTCAATGTTTCAAGGATAAAACGCGTTTCTTCAACACCTTTTAGTCCAGTTTCACTCTCCTTCAAGACTTCTGCAATAACATCAAGTTTCTCTTCATTGGTTCCTTCTAACTTAATGATAGGTTGCAACTTCTCTATTGCTTCTTCAGAGATTCCATTATTACGCAGTTCTTCGTTTACATTATCAAGTCCTATCTTATCAAGTTTGTCGATAGCAACTGTGATGTCAACAATTTTATCCTTCTCACCAATTACTTCAGCTATACCTGTGAGAATCTTTCTATTGTTAATCTTTATCTGTACGCGAATGCCAAACTCTGTAAATACAGTGTCAATAATCTGCATTAACTCCACCTCGTTTAGTAATGAGTCAGAGCCTACTACATCGGCATCACACTGATAGAACTCACGATAACGACCCTTCTGTGGACGGTCTGCACGCCAAACTGGCTGTATTTGGTAACGCTTGAAAGGTAGCTGCAACTCATCACGATGCATCACCACGTAGCGAGCAAAAGGTACTGTAAGGTCATAACGCAATCCCTTTTCGCAGAGTTTTGTCTGCATCTTTAGTGTATTGCGCTCCTTAAGTTCTTCATCGCTAACAGCCTTCAAGTAATCTCCTGAATTCAAAATCTTAAAAAGAAGTTTATCTCCTTCTTCACCATACTTACCCATCAACGTCTGTAAAGTCTCCATAGAAGGTGTCTCTATCTGCTGAAAGCCATAGAGAGCGTAAACACGCTTGATGGTATCAAATATGTAATTTCGTTTTGCCATCTCATCTGGACCGAAGTCACGGGTACCCTTTGGGATGGAAGGTTTGTTTGCCATTTGTCTTGTATTTTTGTTTTACGAATGAAAAATATTAGGCTGTGAGAAACGAATATAAGCTTTTCTGAATGCTTATAACCGCCAGTCACAGCCTAAACAAGATTATAAAACGATCGTTTGTTCGCGGTCAGGACCAACAGAGATAATACCAATGCGGGTCTCAAGATAGTTCTCAAGGAAAGCTACATACTCACGGAACTCCTCTGGGAATTCATCCTGTGACTTACATTTTGTCATATCTTTCTTCCAACCGCGGAAATCCTTGTAGATTGGTTTCACATTATCAATCTCGTAAGGGAAGTCCTCTGTCTCTGTACCATCTGGCAACTCGTATGCAACGCATGCCTTGATAGTTTCGAAGCTATCAAGAACATCACTCTTCATCATAATAAGCTCAGTCACACCATTTACCATTACAGAGTAGCGAAGCTGAACAAGGTCAATCCAACCACAACGGCGCTCACGTCCGGTAACAGCTCCATACTCATGGCCGAGATCACGAATCGTCTTTCCGGTCTCGTCAAATAATTCTGTTGGGAATGGTCCAGAGCCGACACGAGTACAGTAAGCCTTCATGATACCATAGACATTACCCACCTTATTAGGACCAATACCAAGTCCAGTACAAGCACCTGCACAAATTGTATTTGAAGAAGTTACGAAAGGATAAGAACCAAAGTCTACGTCTAACATTGTTCCTTGTGCACCTTCGCAAAGAATATGCTTACTTTCACGAAGGAGGCGGTTGATTTCATTTTCAGAATCAACAAACTTAAACTCCTTCATATATGCTATGCCTTCCATCCAAAGCTTCTCAGTCTCTTCTAAGCCTTCAAAGTCTGTCCAACCAAGTGCTGCAAGCATTTTCATATGACGATCCTTATGAGCAGCATACTTTTGTTCGAAGTCACAGAGGATATCACCAACACGTAAACCATTTCGACTGATCTTATCAGTATAAGTAGGACCAATACCCTTGCCAGTAGTTCCAACCTTATCTTTACCCTTTGCTGCTTCGTAAGCGCGGTCGAGGATACGATGTGTTGGCATGATAAGGTGGGCTTTCTTTGAGATATGTAAACGCTCCTTTAGGGGATGTCCACTCTTCTCAAGGTCTTTTGCTTCACCCATAAAGAGATCTGGAGCTAAAACAACTCCATTGCCAATGATGTTAACTTTGCCACCTTGGAAGATGCCAGATGGTATAGAACGCAGCACGTACTTCTGACCTTCGAACTCAAGAGTGTGTCCTGCGTTCGGACCTCCTTGGAAACGAGCTACTACATCGTAGCGTGGTGTGAGTACGTCTACAACCTTACCTTTTCCTTCATCACCCCATTGGAGACCCAACAGGACGTCTACTTTACCTGTGTTCATTTGCTTTTATGTGAGTTTTTTACTTGTTTCTGTGTAAGAAACTTGCTTCTCTGACGCGACAAGGCAGCTTGACAGCGTGAGCATATGCCATATATATATAAGGAGAAACCATCTCGGCGAAAGCGGTGGAACTTTGTGTTCTTTATAGCATCCGCAATCTCTGGGGAATCAACTTCTGTCACTGTTCCGCATAGCGTACAGATCTGATGGATATGATCTTCATTGTTATAGCATGCCTCATACTTGGTTTGACCGATGAACCGATGTCTGACTACGAGACGTAATTCAATGAAAAGACGCATCGTATTGTAAAGTGTGGCACGAGAAACTCGAAAATTATTCTTTTCAAGTGCTGCACCCAATTCATCTAAGGAGAAATGTTCTCCCATGTCATACACCGCATCCAAGATGGCATATCGCTCTGAAGTCTTGCGATGATTGTTAGCTTCGAGGTATTCATCCAGAATGTCTCGAACTCTTTTTTTGACTATATCTTTAGTCACAACTTACTGATTAAATTCGCACAAAGTTACTATTTTTAAATGATATAACTACTATATAGTAATGAAAAAAAGTTAAAAACATTGTGCTTGAATAATAGTATAAAAGCTGTCTTGTATTTCTTTTTACATGTTTATTACACTATGGTATTATTCTTTATACAAGTACTATGTCGAATTATTTTCATGAAAAAAGGTTCTTGCGCTAAATGCGTAGATTGTTAATAGAATGAGATTAATCCACATATATGGCATAATTTCCTCCAATAAGATAGTTTTATAAAGGCTCAACACCCAACAACCATCACCCAACACCAGTATGCTTACCCCCAATTAGAGGGTTTTAGAACGGGGGATAAACTACACGAAAAACGTAATTAGGTGCGATGTCTATCTATCTTCTACAAACAACCTACTCCCTCATTAGTTGAGCTTTGTTAATTATTTTCATTCTGTACAAAACCAAAACATGCTCTTTTGGCTTCTAAAAAACGCCCGATTGGCTTGTAAAAGGTGCCCTTTAAGCCCCTTACTAACGCCCTTTTGAAGTCCAATTAAGCACCTTTTACTTTACTACTTTATAACTAATTGATATACTGTTGGTTATAAATCTGCTTTTTGTATGTGTTTTTGCTGTTATTTATAGATGTCTTGCTTGAAATTATGTAATGATTTTTCAATCTATTGTCTATAGATTATCGAAGTCTTAAAATGAAAAGGTTTTCAATGAAGTGGATGATAAAAGGATAGATAGTTGACAGTCTTAGCCATATTTTTGTTTAATGAGTAACTTCGTTTTTTCCTTTATAGCAATACGAAAAGCGTCCACACATTTAACGGAAGAACCCCAAAAAAACATTTCTCTTCATGGAAATAAGTAATTCTTGTCATGAACATAAATTCTTTTCTTCACGATAAAAATATATTAGATTTAGTCTAAATCATAATTTATGATGATTTTTTCTTTTTTCTTTACTTGTCTAATGAAAAATAATACATATCTTTGTGCACGAAACAAGATATAAATCCTATGAAACTAAAAACCATATCTACCAAATTGAAAAGTATGATAGATAAGTTTCTATCATGCATCTCATATCGGCAAAAGGTTACATTATCTATTTTGTGCGGTGTGATAGTAGGATTAACAGGGTTATTCTTTTATCTTCTACGTATGCATACCTATATAATAGGTGATGACCCAGCGGCATGTATTAATTGCCATATCATGTCACCTTATTATGCTACGTGGTCACACTCTGCACATGCTCGTAACACCACATGTAACGATTGTCACGTTCCTAATGATAACGTTGCTGCACACTATGCTTTTAAAGGTATGGATGGTATGAAGCATGTTGCTTATTTTGTTACATTTAATGAATCGCAAACTATTCAGGCAGAATCAGCATCGGCAGAAGTGATAATGGATAACTGCATCCGTTGCCATAAACAATTAAATCAAGAGTTTGTTAATACTGGCAGAATAGATTACATGGAGGCTCAGCGTGGTGAGGGTAAAGCCTGTTGGGATTGTCATCGTGATGTAGCACACATGAAGATGAATTCTCTCTCAAGTACTCCTGGTGCAGAATATGTGGAACCAATGCCACCTTCTCCTGTTCCAGATTGGTTGCAAAAAGTTTTAGGAAAGAAAAAATAAGAACTAAAAATCGATAATTATGGCAAAGACATTAAAGAAATGGCAAGGCTGGCTACTCTTTGGAGGAGCAATGGTTCTCGTGTTCATTCTTGGACTGCTCTGTTCTTCAATGCTTGAAAGAAGAGCTGAGATTGTAAGTGTGTTCAACAACAGACGTACACCGATGACAGACTCCATTGTATCTCAGAATGAGAAATTTGCAGCTGATTTCCCACGTGAATATGAGACGTGGGCAATGACAGAAGACACAAGTTTCGTGAGTAAGTACAATTCTTCCCAGGAAGTAGATGTACTGGCTGAGAGACCCGAAATGGTTATCCTATGGGCTGGCTATTCTTTCTCAAGAGGGTATAATACACCACGTGGACACCGTCATTGTATTGATGACTTACGTAAGATTATGCGTACAGGAAGTCCAGGTGTTGATGGACAAGATGACATACAGCCAGGAACCTGTTGGACCTGCAAGGGTCCTGATGTTCCACGTCTAATGCGTGAGAAAGGAACTGATAAATTCTATGCTGCCAAGTGGAGCGACTGGGGACCAGAGGTCATGAACACCGTCGGTTGCTCTGACTGCCATGATGCAAGGACGATGGAACTTCGTCCCGCTCGTCCTGCTCTCTATGAGGCATGGGCTCGTGTCGGTAAAGACGTGAGAAAAGCCAGCCATCAGGAGATGCGTAGCCTGGTCTGCGCACAGTGCCACACGGAATATTACTTCGAGAAAGAGAATGGTAACTATCTACATTTCCCTCAAGAAAAGGGTATGACGTGTGAGGCAGCAGAGGAATACTACGATAGTATTGGCTTCTATGATTACATTAATCCACTATCAAAGGCGAAGATTTTAAAGGCACAGCACCCTGGTTATGAATTGTATTTACAGGGAATCCATGGACAGCGTGGTGTTTCATGTGCTGATTGTCATATGCCTTACATCTCTGAGGGTGGTGTGAAATATACAGATCACCATATTACAAGTCCATTAGCAAACATCAGTCGTACTTGCCAGACTTGTCACCGTCAAGATGCTGAAACACTTCGTCAGAATGTATATGAGCGTCAACAGAAGATTTATGACTTCCGTACTCATGTCGAAAGAGAACTTGCTGCAGCACATATTGAAGCTAAATTTGCATGGGAAAAGGGTGCAACTGAGGCTGAGATGGAGCCTGTTTTGAAAGATCTTCGTAAGGGTCAGTGGCGTTGGGATTATGCTGTTGCCAGCCACGGTGCTGCTTTCCATGCTCCACAAGAAGTAATGCGACTCCTTGGAAGTGCAATGGAATATGCAAAGGATGCACGCTTACAGATTGCACGTGTAGTTGCTCGTCACGGCTTTACAGGACAGATTCCTCTTCCTGACGTTTCTACTAAGGCTAAGGCACAGTCTTACATTGGCTTAGATATGACTAAGCTTAATGCACAAAAGAAGCAGTTCCTTGACACTATCGTTCCGAAGTGGATAGAGCAGGCACGCAAGAATAAGCGGTTTATAACTAAACCGATGTAAACAAACTTACACACAGGATTCCTTCCCATTAGGGGAGGAATCTTGTTCAGTAAAATAGGAATACTCTATTTGAAGAATATTCTTGTATCCTAATATTTTATATATCAAAACGAAATCATTTATCTGCTCGTACTTCACAAACATAAAATAAAGTTTTTCAAGACCTTATTAATAGTGGGGGAGAGCCTCTTTTACTATGTGGAATAAACCTTATACACTTAGAGAAGGTACAGCAATAGTAGTTGGTTTATTGGTTACAGGTGGATTATTACAGGTAACAATAGGTCCCTTAGAGTGGGGTATCTTTGCTTGGCCAGCCAACATTATTACATTAATCTTACTCGTACTGGCACTTATCATAGTCTATGTACTTCGTAAGCGGTCTTATTTCTGTCGTTTCATGTCAACCATGCAAGCGGCGATTCCAGCTATTGCTACAGCTGCAATACTCACTCTTCTTATGGGACTTACCAAACAAGTAGCAGAGGGGAAAGCTCCTATAGACCCACTTGGTCTAACAAAGATGCTTAATTTCTGGCCGTTTGTCCTTGTTTACTTATGGATGACAGCCATTGTTGGTGAAGTAACTTTGAATCAAATAGTACATTTCTCTTGGCGTCGCTTGCCAACACTAACGAGTCATGTCGGACTGTTCCTTGTTCTTACATGCGGTACACTTGGTAGTGCAGATATGCTTCGAGTAAAGATGTTTTGCGAGCAAGGACAGGTAGAGTGGCGTGGTCTTGATGCTTTTAGTGCCGTTCATCACCTCCCTGTGGCAATTCAGCTGGAGAAGTTTACCATTGATGAATATCCACCTAAGCTCATGCTTATTGACAATATGGGACTTCCGCTTCCTAAGGGAAAGCCTGAGAATATTCTTTTAGATAAGAATGTAAAGTCTGGTCAACTGTTAGATTGTAAGATTGAGGTTCTCAAGCGCATTGATAATGCTATGCCAGTTATGCTTAGTAAAATGGTTGGTAAGATACCTGGTGGTATGATGGGCAATATCCGTATGGACTCTTTAGGACAGGCACGTAATAAGGATGGCTATATAGCTTCGGATGCAACAGGTACTGCTTGTGCGATATTGGTGAAGGTCACTACTTGCAATGCACCCTACAAGGGTGTGCAGCATAGCTACACGGGTTGGCTCACTTGTGGAAGCTATCTTTTCCCTTATCAGTCTTTGAAACTTAGTGATGGTAGAAGATTGGTTATGCCAAATCGTGAGCCACGTCGTTTCGCTTCACTTGTTGACATCTATACACAGGATGGAAAGAATATTCACACCGAGATAGAGGTTAACAAACCTTTTAGTATTGATGGATGGAAAATCTATCAGCTAAGTTACAATGAGCAAATGGGCAAGTGGAGTAATCTAAGTATCTTTGAGATTGTAACAGACCCTTGGATGCCAGTTGTCTATGTAGGTATATTCATGTTGTTATTTGGAGCTGTTGGAATGTTCTTGACAGCAAGTCGTAAGAAGGAGGTTAAGCTATGATTTGGAGTTATTTTATCATATTTGCAGTTGTATCAGTAGTTTTATGGGCTATAGGTGCATGGGCTGCATGGCGTAACCGTCGTATCTTAGCGTTTGGCGCAACAGGTCTTGGACTTGTAATCTTCTTTTCCTACATTCTCATTATGTGGATAACATTGGAACGTCCACCACTTCGCACGATGGGAGAAACGCGTTTATGGTATAGTTTTTTCCTTCCTTTGGCAGGTATTATTGTCTTTAGTCGTTGGCAGTATAAATGGATATTGAGCTTCTCAACACTTCTTGCAACAGTGTTTGTATGTGTTAATATCTTCAAGCCTGAGATTCATTCCAAGACGCTTATGCCAGCCTTGCAGAGTCCATGGTTTGCTCCTCATGTAATAGTGTATATGATGGCATACGCACTTTTGGGTGCAGCAGTAGTCATGTCGGTCTATCTTCTTTTCTTTAAGAAGGGAACTGATACAGATAAAGAGATGGAGATAACTGATAATCTTGCCTACGTTGGACTATCATTTATGACACTTGGTATGCTTATGGGTGCTTTGTGGGCAAAAGAGGCATGGGGACATTATTGGTCATGGGACCCAAAGGAGACATGGGCTGCTATTACTTGGCTTGCTTATTTGGTCTATGTTCACTATCGTCAGTATCATCCTCGCATTGTTCGCCCAGCCTTATGGGTACTCATTATAGCCTTTATCTTACTGCAGATGTGCTGGTGGGGAATTAATTATCTGCCGTCAGCGCAAGGTGTAAGTGTACATACATATAACTTAAGTTAAAAGACTTTATTCCAAATCGGTTCATTAGAAGGTTATTTCTTAATTCTAATGAACCGATTTTGTTTTACTTATATATCTCCTTTTGCTATTATCATTAAGTCATATTTTTGACAAAACCCTTTGTCCTTCCATTTCTTTTTTATACTTTTGACAACTGAATTCAACAATAATAAGATGAGACAGATTATTAATCACTTTACAGACGATGACCTTTATAAGCTTACAATGTGCTGCGCTGTCATTGACAATTACCCACGTGCACATGTTTGCTATCAGTTTGTTGACCGTGACGATACGGTCTACCCAGAAGGTTTTGCACGTGAAGTGGAACATCAAATAGAGTTACTTGAGACGGTTGTTATTACCGACGAAGAAATAAACTTTCTTCGACAGAAGTGCAATTATCTTCCAGAATGGTTCTTGACATACCTTCGCGGCTTTCGCTTTTCACGTGAGTGGGTGAAGGTATGGCAGGATGAGGATGGGCATCTTCATATTGAGTTTGAAGGATTATGGGCTGATACTATTCTGTTAGAGGTAAAGGTTCTTGCCATCATTTCAGAGCTATTCTATATGTTTAACGACCAAGCTCAGGAGTTTGATTATCAAGAACTTTACGATAAGACTTTCCATAAGACAGAGCGATTACTTGAAGCCGGATGTGTGTTCTCTGACTTTGGTACACGTCGTCGTGCCAGTCTTACAGCAGAAGATACTGCTGTTCGTGCCATGAAGGATTGCTACGACAGTCGTGAATGGAAAGGGCGCTTTGTTGGTACAAGCAATATTCATCTTGCTATGAAGTATAATCTTATGCCTGTTGGTACGATGGCGCATGAGTTTATTTGCGCTATTGGCGGTATGTTTGGCCCTCAGATGGCAAACTATATGGCTATGGAAGCATGGCGTAGAACTTATCGAGGTGCTTTGGGAACTTACCTTTACGATTCCTTTGGGTGGGATATATTCTCTTATAATTTCTCTGAAGACTTTGCTAATCAGTTCAAGGGGTTGCGCATAGACTCTGGTGATAACTTTGAGCAGTTAGAGAAGATTATTGCAAAATATAATTCTTTCGGTATTGATGCACGTGATAAGCAGGTGCTATTCTCAAATGCTTTAGATACGGATAAGGCTATTGAGATACAGCGTTATGCTGAGAATCGAGTGAAGCCTTCATTTGGTATTGGTACTCACTTCACCAATGATTTTCCACATGTAAAGCCAATGAACATTGTTATTAAGCTGGTCGCTGTAAAGATTACGGAGTCGTGGCCGTTCTATAACGAAACCTGTAAGATCTCTGAAGATAAAGGTAAGCATACGGGTAAGCCAGAGGTTATCAAGCGGTTCATGGAGGCAATTAATTATAAAGAGTAGATTTCTATCTAATTTTTACCTCGAATATTACAGAGGAGATACGTCAAAAGGCGATAATAAGTTGATGAATTAATGTCATTACTTATTATCGCCTTTTGAAGTTATATTGCTCTTAATCTATTATCAAGGTCATATTTTAAGAATAGCAAATAATGATAATCATAATTATGAAGTGTAGTAGTAATCATAATTATGAATTATATCTTTGCTCCAGACTCTATCTTGTTCAATCCCTTCTGATAGTAGATATAGTAAAGTACGCCTGACAGTGTTAAACCAAATGGGAAGGCAAACCAGACACCGACCAGCTGATAGTTCATAACGACTCCAAAGAGATAGCCTAAAGGAAGAGAAACAATGAAGAAAGATACAAACGCAATCCAGATTAGCGGACGAACATTAGCTGTGCCGCGCATTGCATTGGCATAATTACACTGTAAGCCATCACCAAACTGATAAATCATAAATGGAATAATCGTCATAGATACCATTGAAATAACGTTTACATTATCAGTGAAAAGTCCACCAATGATATGACGGCAAATGAAGATTGGCACAGAAGTGAGTATGGCAAGCAAGAAGACTAAATGAATTCCAGCCGTTGCTGTTCTTCTTACAGCAAGATAGTCACGTTGTCCCATGAAGTTACTAATACGTACTGCTACCGCTGCTGCCAAGCCATAGTAGATCATGTAGCCTAACTGTGAAATCGTCAACATAACCTGATGAGCCGCTAAGGATTCTGTACCGAACCAGCCAACCATCAAGCTTGAAAGGCTAAAGGCAGCAGTTTCCATACCCATTTGTAATGCTAAAGGAATACCAAGAACAGTAATCTGCTTGAAGTCTGCATATTTCACCTGGCCTAAACTCCATCCTTTCTTGTATTCTTTATATTTTTTACTAAAGAAGAAGATGCCTACCATAATGAAAGCCATCACGATACGTGAAATCATTGTAGATAGTCCTGCACCAACCAGTCCCATCTCTGGAAGTCCTAAATGGCCATAAATCAGTATCCAGTTGCCAAAGATATTCATCACATTTCCAGCAACAAGAATCCACATTGCCACCTTTGTGTCAGTGATACCATCGGTAAACTGACGGAAAGTATTAAACCAACATACAAATGGGAGAGACACAAGTTGGATAAGGAAGTAAGGGCGAATGAGTGGTAATAACTCTTCTGGCTGTCCCAAATGATGAATATTCAAGTACAGAACTATCATAATGGCAGATAAAAGTATTGCCATACAGGTGTTTGCTGCCGTAGCACTCTTCATTACCTCACCAATACGATGAGTCTTATCCTGTCCGTATAGGATACCAACAAGTGCTGTAATAGCATATGTAAAGCCAATAGCAAAAATAATGACCAACGTAAACATATTGTTGACAAATGCCGCTGCAGCCAATTCTTCTGTACTATGATGTCCAATCATAAGCGTATCGGCAAAGTTAAGAATAAGGTTTCCTAATTGTCCGATAATGATTGGAACGCCTAAATAAGTAAGGTTACGATAGTGTGTTTCGTACTTTGAGAATTGATATGACATACTAATTTTTGCTATTTATTATCCTAAGTGTGCTGCAAAGGTACGAAAAAATTTTGTATTTTCATACAATTTTAATAAATCATTGAAAGATAGAATCAGATGATAAAGTAGGGATTAAATGATTTTATAATTTGACAGTGAGTTACAAATTATTTATTTATCATAATGCTCATTATGTATTAAGTATATAAAGAGATATTAAAAACCATTAGGCGTTATTTATATTCTTACTTATAAAATTAGTTATCAAAGAGAAAATAAGTATGTTTGCACAACAGAAACTATACAAATTATTGCTGTCCGATAAAAATAAACTGAAAGCTCTGCATTTCTTTACCCAACGGTGTTGCAGCTGTTTTACTTATCCAGGGGCTTGGTTTTCAGTTTCAAACTGTTAGCATTATAAAATGTGCTTATTTTGACAAGGAAAGCCTACAATAACCAGATAAATTAATGAAATCATAAGTTTAAGTCTATTTTATCTAACACAGATAAACCCCTAAAAGTTTTATCGGACACCAATAGATTTTAAAGTTCCACATTATGCTATCTTTACCAACAGCTATTGGCTTGGTAAATCGCGTCACAATATCTCAGACCATTATCCCGTCATGGTAAAGCTTACATATTCACAAGCCAAAACTAAAACGAGATAATGAGGATTTCCTTTATATCAATTTAATACAGGTGTTATAGTCTTTTAATTATATTGCTAAACATAATATAGTCTAATATAATAGATGAAACACAGTTTGTGTTGTATGTGAACCCCAATGGTGCTCCTACTTAGCACCATTGGTGTTCACGTATAATACTGCTATTTATCTTTATAAATTCACTTTTTACTATCAAATAGAAAATCTCTTAAATATAAGTCTTAAAGTAACATCCTTTCATCATCAAAATAGGTATAGTAACAAGAAGCTACCCTAATTAAATACCTTTCAAATCTCCTTTGATGGCCTTAAGTATTTTATGGGGAATAGACGAAAAGACAGAAGCTTTAATTTCTCGAGGTGAAAAACGGTAAAATCGATAGTAAAGTTTCAATTTTCTGTAGGTGGTAATAGAAAAATATTGAATTTTAAACTTAAATCTACGATTATGACCATGAAATCCAAAGTTGCCACCAAACCATACAACATCCATAAATTGATTCATTGCTTTCAAAGAATCCTTATCATAAGATAATGGTGATAGTGCATATTTTTCATCCATACCCAAAATATTTACCAATATCAACTGTACAACATCAAAAGCTTTTCTAAAATCTAATGCGTCTAACCAAGCGAAGAATTTCTTCTTATCAATAAGATTATAATGCGTTTTCAATAGAACAGCAACATCAGAGAACTGACGTAATCCAACTCCCAACTCTACAAGATGATGGTAAAGATGAAGAAAAGTATACAATACATTTAAAGTTGGTTCCAACGTTGGAACCAAACACCCATCAACTTCAACAATGGTAGGAGAAGATGAACGAAAGATTTCATCCCATATTTTCTGAGATTTATTGCTTGCGAACTTCATCAAGCAATGATGTAACTCTAAAATAATAGAGTTATGAACTAACTCATAGTGTTGCTCTGATGGCTTTCCCTCTGTATGAATACCCCAAGTATTTGCCATTGCTAATATAACCTTAGGAAGATTTGTTTCATTACAATAGAAATCAATATCCCCTGGGGTACGAACAAGAGGATTAGGATAATATCGTCCTATAGTCTGCCCTTTAACAACAATAGATTCTATACCATTATCAACAAATAGCTTACACAATAAAAGTAACTCTGAATTAACAGCCTTATTAGAAGCTATTATCCTACCCTGCACTGCTAATACCTTCATAACATCTTCTCGGTCTAAACTAACGTTATTCCGAATCAAGCTGTTAGCAACCATTCCTAACACAGCCTGCTTTGAAGCCAACTCATAGACTGAAAGAAACTCAGAATGACTCAAAGTTAATTCCAGAGGAGTTTGCCATAGTTCACTTCTCAGAAGTTTTAAAAAGTTAGAATAAGAAGTTGACTGAAACTGAGCCATATATAATATAGGATTATTTATCGAGTACAGAGTATTTACTATTATTACTTACATACTCTGGTACAATTTCTTTCATTTTTTCAACAATAGCCATATCGTCGTAGGTGTGACTCAAAGCTATAAGTGATTCTATTTGCTTGTTTACCTCATTAAAATCGTACTCACGTACCTCTGCGATACGAATCTTCTCGTGAAAACTTGGAAGTGTATTTTCAGTTGTACTCAACACCTCCTCATATAGCTTCTCGCCAGCACGCAAACCTGTATATTTAATTTCAATATTCTTAGCACCAGAAAGCTTAATCATTCGTTTAGCAAGATCAGCTATTCTAACAGGTTTACCCATATCGAACACGAAGATTTCTCCACCACCTCCGTGTGTACCAGCTTCAAGTACCAATTTACATGCTTCAGGAATCAACATGAAGAATCGAATGATGTTAGGATCTGTAACAGTAACAGGTCCTCCAGCCTTTATCTGCTTCTCGAACAAAGGAATAACAGAACCATTTGAACCTAATACATTACCAAAACGAGTAGTAACAAATTGTGTAGTAGGTTTACCATTTGCCTGCTCATTAATCATTTTGTTAAGGCTCTGACAATATATCTCACAGATACGCTTTGAGCAACCCATAACATTTGTTGGGTTTACAGCTTTATCTGTTGAAACCATAACAAATTTCTTAACGCCGTACTTAACACTAAGGTCTGCAATAACTTTTGTTCCCCAAACGTTATTTTGTATACTTTCAGACGGATTATTTTCCATCATCGGTACATGCTTATACGCAGCTGCGTGGAAGACATAATCAGGCTTATAAGTTTGGAAAATCTTCTCCATTCTTTCCTGATTAGAGATGCTTGCAACAATAGTATGCGCCTTAATATCAGGCCATTCAAATTGCATCATCAAGCGAATGTTATGTTGAGGTGTCTCTGCCTGATCAATAAGGATTAGCTCTGCAGGTTTATAGACAGCAATCTGACGTACCATCTCAGAACCAATACTACCAGCAGAACCAGTAATCATAATCTTCTTATTACGTAAGAGATTACCAATGGAATCCATGTCAACATTAATTTGATCACGTGGAAGCAAGTCTTCAATACTAATCTCCTTAAGTTGAACCTTTGTATAATCATCATTTTGAGTCCATTCTTTCTCTGCTGAACTCATAAAGATTTGTACACCAAGACTTAAAAGTATATCCTGTAACTTTGCATCATTACGGAAACGCTCATTCTGCAGTGGAGAGACTAAAACAGCCTTTATTCTCAATGCTTTAATATGTTCTGCAAGATTATCATCTACAAGATAAATCTTCTCACCCATGAGAATTCGACCTTTGATATCTGGGTCATGTGCAATAAATCCCTTTAATAAGAACTTACGTGGAACATTACTTCTAATACTTTTTGCCAAGCCAACACCACCATCCTTTACACCATAGATGAAAGTGCGAATACCTTTATCTGTATTAAATAAGACTTCATAAACTGACTTTGTTAATATACGAAAGGCCATCATACCAATGGTCGCAACAAGATACATTGCTGCAATTTGTCTTCCTTGAAGACGAACAAATTCAAGATCCCAATGATAAACAACATAATGCATTGCCTCTGCAACAATAAGAGAGAGGAGCATAGCCAATACTACTCGTTGCAAATCAACAAAGGAAGAGTAACGAATAATCCCTGAATATGTACGAAAAATTCTAAAACCAATAAGGTTAAATATCATGTACATAAAGATTGTTTTACTTAACAATACAATATGCTGAGGGGATACAGCACCATGATAATATAACCAAAAGACAAAGATACCTGAAAGATAACAGATAACAATGTCTATAGCCAATATGACCCAATATGGTAATGCATTTCTTGAAAGATACCAATTTAGCAGTTTGTCAAATACTTTCATAATCACTTTAAATAGTTTACAGGTGATTGCTCATTATGAATAATGAACTTGTTCGTTCTCTTCTTAGTAAAAAATTAATTTTATGATGCAAATATACTCAAAAAAAACTAAATGACATACATCAATCAAGTAATATTTGATTTAATAAATCTAAAAAAACAATTGTATCATTTTATATCCATTTGAATATGATAAAGTCCTGCATAAAGGTTTGACTGATGAGTGAAGGTGACAATAACTTCACGTTCACCATAATCCATAGGTTTCATCTTTGGCTCAAGAATAAAATTTCCATCTGTAGACTTATAACCTATACCTCCAAGAGTTTTATAGCCAGTATTGATAGCTTCTTGAGCGATAAGATACATTTCCTCTTCTGACCAAGTGAAAATATTAATACGATCAATGAAAAGATTACTTCCGATAATTGTGCCAAAGAAGCCTATTTGCCTTGGCTTGCTACCTGTAACTTTATCCTTGCTATTCTGTACATCATAAATCATATTATGATGAAAAACAACCTCCTTCTGGGCTCCAAACCCATCAATTATTTGTGAAGAATTTAACTGAAAATTATGACTAATGCCTGTTAGTACGTCTATACTCTTTGACCTTTCATTTTCTTTGCTAAGCAAACTATGAAGATAAGTAAAATTAAATCTTCCTTTCTGTGGTATTATGCCATCTGAAGACATCTTATCACTAATAGTTCCAGTCTTTTCTTTTGGAGTATCTGGATACTTTATATTAGCAAGATATTTATCCTCCTTTGATGTTTGACTGGACTCAATCTCTTTCACCTTATTATTAATAGAATTAATACGTTCCTTCTTTGCCACATCATCATGTACGGCCTGAGGTTCTTTAGATTCAGTTGTAGGATTACTATTTAATTTCTTTGTAGCTTTAACATTTTGCTCTTTATTTTCTCTTGCTTTATAGATACTTTTTGATTGTGCCATTATTAACGCCTCGTCATGGCGATATCGTTCGCAGAATTCATCTTCATTAGTATTTTTATCAATGTAATGATCCTTTCCACCTTTAATCTCATTGACTTTAGAACCATTGCGCCAGATAGTAGTAAATTCTAAACGACCATTCTCGGTATAAGTATAACAAGGGCCATCAAGTAATCCATTGCGATATGATAATTTCATTCCAATGTTACCACTTGGAAAAAATGACAAAGCACGACCATTTGCTTTACCATTCTTATATTGTAACACAGACTCTACTCTACCGGACTTATGGAAAGTTCTACACACGCCATTTAAGACCGTGTTTCTATCATTTTGTCTGTTTATACTTATATAATGTTTCTCTGCTTGAAGTTGTCCTGTAATATAATAATCATAAAACATCTTCTGCCCCTTATCATCAATAGCCAAAACTCTATAGTAAGCAGCTTTATCAGCACTGCTAACTCCTTTCCACTGACTATCATAGAAAAAAGCACCATGAGGAATATAACTACGTGCTACACGTTGAGCTGTAGCAACTGTAAATAAAGTACTTACAAGTAAAACAAAGTACAAACGTTTCATATATAAATCTCTAATTCTTTTGCAAATATACACCAACCAATACAAAAAAAAGAATTTTCTTCTGTTTTTTTCTTTAAATATCAAGCATATTTCAAAACAAAGTATTATCTTTGTCACAATATAAAACTGTAACTGAAAATCGATTAACTATGCCTGGAGAAAGAAAGACTATCAATGACTTTAAGTTGCTCATTCATCTTCTTAAAGAAAGGAAGATTTGTAAACGAACAGTAGTTGTTTGGCCTGAAGAAAGCCATACACAAGAAGCTGTGTGTAAAGCTGTACACGATGGTTTCATTGAGCCCATATTAGTATGCTCTAAACAAACTATGGAAGACTATGCCAAAAAGAATGCTTTTCAATGTATTATTGCAGAATCGCCAGAGGATGCAGCTCGCAAAGCTGTTGAATTAATTAGACGAGGTGAGGCTGACATTGTAATGAAAGGCTTTCTTAATACAGACGTCCTTCTACGTGCTATACTTGATAAAGAAGTTGGAATTTTACCGAAAGATACTGTATTAACACATATAACCGTAGCAAAGTTACCCGAGTATCCGAAATTACTTTTCTTTACCGATGCAGCTGTTATTCCTGCTCCAAATGACAAACAGCGAAGAGCACAAGTACAATATATTGTAGATTTCTGTCATGCCTTTGAAATAGAATGTCCTAAAATTGCTCTTATCCATTGTTCTGAGAAAGTGGACGAACGTCATTTCCCATATACAGCTTCATACAGAGCACTAAAGGCAGAATCTGAAACTGGTGCCTTTGGTAAATGTACAATAGATGGACCATTAGATTTGATTACCTCTTGTTCTGTTGAAGCAATGAAAATCAAACAAATAAACTCTCCCATCAATGGAGAAACTGATGCATTAATTTTCCCAGACATTGAAGCCGGTAATTTGTTTTATAAAACCGTTACCCTTTTCTGTCATGCGAAAACAGCAGCCATTCTTCAAGGTACCATGGCGCCAGTAGTGCTCCCAAGTCGTGGCGATACAATTGAATCTAAGTACTATAGTCTTGCACTTGCAAGTCTTATCTCCAAATAGTATATATAAGGTATATAAAGAAAACATTATGGCTTACAAGATTTTAGCTATTAACCCTGGATCAACATCAACTAAGATATCACTTGCCAATGATGATCAGCCTGTCTTCGTTGCTGACATTGCACACTCAAGAAAGGAACTGAGTAAATTCAAGCGTATATCCGATCAGTATCATTTCCGCAAACAAGTTGTAATTGAAGAATTAAAGAATAGAAATATTCCTTTGGATTTTGATGCCGTCATCGGACGTGGTGGACTTGCAAAACCAGTGTCAAGTGGTGTGTTTACAATCACTGAACAGATGATAATTGACCAGCAACGGGCTATTCACCAGCATGCTTGTGATCTTGGCTGTATGATTGCAGATGAGATTGCGAGAGAGATTCCAGGATGTAAGAGTTTTATTGCAGACCCTGGTGTGGTAGATGAAATGGAACCAGAGGCACGACTATCAGGCTCTCCTCTTATGCCACGTATGTGTATTTGGCACGCCCTAAACCAAAAAGCTATTGGTAGACGATTTGCTAAAGACATGGGTACAACTTATGAAAAGCTTAACCTTATTATATGTCATTTAGGCGGAGGAATATCTATTGCAGCACATTCACAAGGGAGAGCTATTGATGCTAATAACGCATTGGATGGTGAAGGACCATTTTCTCCAGAACGTGCAGGAACATTACCTGCAGCCGACTTGATTCATCTTTGCTTCAGTGGAAAATATACTGAGGAACAATTATTGGAGAAAGTGAGTGGCCAGGCAGGTCTAATAGCTCATCTCGGAACAAATGATTTACGAGAGATAACAAATTGGATTAAGGCTGGTGACAAACATGCTGAACTCGTCGTTTCTGCTATGATTTGGCATATTGCTAAAAATATAGCTGCAGAAGGAGCAGTACTATGTGGCAACATTGATGCTATTCTGCTGACAGGTGGTATGGCAAAGTCAGACTATATTATTGAACGTCTCAAGAAACGTCTCTCCTATCTTGCACCGATTCATGTTTATCCTGGGCAAGATGAGATGCAAGCTTTGACAGAGAATGCACTGACAGTTCTTCGAGGTGAACGCGAAGCAAAGGAGTATTAAATACTCCTACAAGTACAAGAACCCTAAACAATTAATACATAGTTTATAAATCAAAACTAAATCTTATGAAGGTACATGAATACCAAGCAAAGAAATTCTTTGCAAGTTATGGGCTTCCAGTAGACCGCAATATTATTTGCCGTACTCCTGATGAAGCTGTTGAAGCCTACAAGCAATTAGGTATTGAGAAAGCCGTAGTGAAAGCTCAGGTTCACACGGGTGGACGTGGTAAGGCTGGTGGCGTGAAACTTGGCTGTAATGAAACTGAGATTCGTCAGCATGCAGAAGCTATCTTAGGTATGAATATCAAGGGGTTCATTGTAGACAGAGTACTTGTCAGTGAAGCTGTAGACATCGCATCAGAGTACTATATGAGTATCCTTGTTGACCGTAAGTCAAAGTGTCCTATGTTAATGCTGAGCCGTGCAGGTGGTATGGATATCGAGCAGGTAGCAAAGGAGACACCAGAGAAGATTGAGAAAATTGTCATCGACCCAGTTATCGGAATGAGCGACTATCTTGCACGTGAGGCAGCCTTCAAACTTTTCGATGACATGGCACAGGTTAAACAGGCTGTACCAATCTTCAAGAATATTTATAAACTCTTTACTGAGAAGGATGCCTCATTGGCTGAAATCAACCCATTAGTCATGTTGAAGGATGGTTCTTTGAAAGCCATTGACGCAAAGATGACCTTCGACGATAATGCCCTTTTCCGTCACCCAGATGTAGCCGAACTTTTTGAACCTACAGAGGAAGAACGCAAGGAGCGTGAAGCTAAAGACAAGGGATTCAGCTATGTGAACCTTGGAGGAAGCATCGGTTGCATGGTAAATGGTGCTGGTCTTGCAATGGCAACCATGGATATGATTAAGTTATATGGTGGCGAACCAGCTAACTTCCTCGATATTGGTGGTAGCTCTAACCCTGAGAAGATAGTTGAAGCTATGAAACTTCTCTTGAGTGATAAGCATGTTAAGGTAGTGTTAATCAATATCTTCGGTGGTATTACCCGCTGTGATGATGTTGCAAACGGACTCTTGGAAGCATTCAAGGTTATCGAAACTGATATTCCTATTGTCATCCGCTTAACAGGAACCAACGAGGCAGAAGGTAGAGCCATCCTTGAAGGAACCCACTTCACTGTCGGCACAAGTATGGCAGATGCTGGACATAAAGCTGTAGAACTGAGCAAAAAACTTTAAAACACAAGAGTTATGAGTATTCTAATCAATAAAGATACAAAGTTAATCGTACAGGGCATTACAGGTCGTGATGGTAGTTTCCACGCTTCTAAAATGAAGGAATATGGCACCAATGTGGTTGGTGGAACATCTCCTGGCAAGGCTGGTCAGGAAGTATGCGGCATCCCTGTATTCAACACAGTTAAAGACGCTGTTGCAGCAACTGGTGCCAACGCATCTATTATCTTTGTCCCTGCCCCATTCGCAAAAGACGCAATGCTTGAAGCAATTGATGGTGGCGTGGAACTCGTCATTTGTATCACTGAAGGCGTGCCAACACTCGATGCAGTTGCAGCACAACGTTATGCTAAGATTAAGGGTGTAAAGGTAATTGGTCCAAACTGTCCAGGACTTATTTCTCCAGAAGAGAGTATGGCTGGCATTATGCCAACTAATATCTTCAAGAAGGGACATACGGGTGTTATCAGCCGTAGTGGTACACTGACCTATGAGGTTGTGTATAACCTCACACAAGCAGGTTTAGGACAATCAACAGCAGTTGGTGTTGGTGGTGACCCAGTCGTTGGACTTTATTTCGAGGAACTTCTCCGTATGTTCCAGGATGACCCAGAGACAGATAGTATTGCACTCATTGGAGAGATTGGCGGTGATGCTGAAGAGCGTGCAGCTAAGTTTATCAAAGAGCATGTTACAAAGCCTGTAGCAGTATTTATCTCTGGTCAGCAAGCTCCTCCGGGCAAACAGATGGGACACGCTGGTGCTATCATCTCAAGTGGCTCTGGTTCTGCAAGCGAAAAGATTGCAGCTTTTGAGGCTGTAGGTGTACCTGTTGCACGTGAGACAAGTGAAATACCAGAACTCCTTAAGAAGCAATTAAAGAAGTAAAAGGCTTGGTATTTAAACCACTTTCTATAAGATTTAGAGGAATATCCACTAAGGGTATTCCTCTATTTTATTCCTAATTGTCCTATTTTAGCCCATACCTCTTTATTTATTGCAGTTCATTTTACAAACTTAGAAATATAGGATAAATGCTTTATTTTTTATAAGTTATCAACACTTTATCCATGTAATACACATGAGGTAAAGTCTCTTTTATTATTAATCTAACTTTTAAGTGATTAACTACAGAGTCACCATATATTTTATAAAGTGTTTCTGATGTTTGTGTTGCAGAAAGCCATATAAACTCTCCTTTATACTTACACTGAATACCACTACTACTTGCCCTACCAGCCCTTCCTATTGGAGTATAGTGTTCAACACAAATATATTTAGTAATATGCCCACATACACTTTTGCTTCTCATCACATTTAATATATAGAAACTAAACCATACTACAAAGAATACACATCCTGTTACATGAAAATAATAACACAAAGCATTAATTCTTTTAAGTAACATATAGGATATTACGAATATAGGAGCACTCAAAGATAGAGCATAAACGTATGTATCTATTATAAAATTTTTCCCCATATATAGCAGTAAAAATAATCCTACTATAGCAAAGAAATACCATAAAGTATCTTTCCAGAGAAGAACTTTTAACTTCATAATCCTATTCATGTATAAAAACATCGTCGCATAGAACTTTTATAATAATAAGAGATGTTTAGACTAAAGGCTTCATTACTTTCTTCCATGATACTGCTTTATATAACGGTACATAAAGCTTATCAAAATTAAACCTAATAAGAGAATTCCAACCCTAACCCAAATATCATCTTTTATATCATAAAATAGTGTATCATTCCATTCGTTATAGTATAGAACCTTATATAGTTTTCCTTCATTAATATCTTTTCTGCTTACAGTAACGGTATAGTCTTTCCCCTTATAACGTACTATAATATATGAACTGATATTTATAGCTCCGCTATGCTTAGAAACGATTTCATATGACTTAATAGGTCCAGCCTTAATTGCCTTATTATCATAATAAACCACAACTATGCTGTAGACTGAATATATAAGACAAGCCAGCACTACAAACAAGAGATATTTTCGTATTTGATGATATTCTATCTTATTGACTACCATAGTCCTTAGACATTTACACCTTCTTTTAACCCAAATCGGCCATTAGAGCATAAATAGATTTCGTTTTAATTCTCTATATCCTCCATATGTATCTTAATACGATTTCACGTCGAAAAAAGAACTTAATGAAAGCAACATCCCAAAGCAATAACATGCATGTAGAAAATTAGTAGAAAGTTTTATCAAGTCTTCTTACTTGAAAAGCTTTTGTGCAAATGTTGCTAAATATTCTCTCCAGTTACGCCAAGTATGACCACCTTTTGTCTTAAGATAAGCGTATTTATAAGATTCTTTATCCAATGCTGCACGGAGGTTTTCATCGTCGTGTGAGAGAAAATCATCCTTACCAATACCAATCCATATAAGCTTAGGAGATTTCTTACACAACATCTTAAACTTCTCGTCAATGTTCTTATAAATAGGAGAAAGACTATCACCATCCTTTGCCATTTGATTAAATGCAGCAGAAAATAAGCCAATATAATCAAAGGCATCAGGATTATTTAATGCAGTATAAATCGAATGAAAACCGCCCATAGACAGTCCAGCAATAGCTCTGTTTGCTTTATCCTTCTTCACACGATAAACCTTTTCTACAAACCAGATGATATCAGGAAATGCCTTTTCAAAGTTTCCATCCATTGTTTTAGGGTATCGCATTGCAGCAGTAACAAATCCACGAGACCCTTCACCTGGTGCTGCTTCCTGCGAAATATTACCATTTGGCATTACCACAACCATTGGTTCTGCTTTCCCCTCAGCAATAAGATTATCCAGAATTTGTGTGGCACGACCCAATTCTTCCCATGCATTCTCATCTCCTCCCATACCATGAAGTAAGTAAAGAACAGGATAGCTTCGCTTACTTGTTTCGTAACCAGCTGGCGTATAAACCGTCATACGACGTTTAAGTCCTGCTGTTGGACTATCATACCACACTTTTCTAACCGTTCCATGAGGTACATTCTTTACTGCATACAAGCCATCTACACCGCCGCCAACAAGCGCAACACTATATGTATTACCAATATCACGCACCATATATATGTTCTTTGGATCTGTTATCTTTACACCATCAACAATGAGATTATAACTATAAAACTCAGGCTTTAAAGGTGCAGTTGTCAGTGTCCACCGTCCATTTGTATCCTTATTCATCAACTGTGGACTCCAATCACCATCTGCATACTTATCAGGAATTTCCTTCCCTGCATATAGGAAATTACCTGTCAGTTCAACCTTCTTTGCATTTGGTGCAAAAAGACTGATAGTTAAAGAATTATCAGCATTAACCACAGGAGACACTATCTCGTCATCTTTCCAATTAAGAACCTCCTGAGCAGCTACTAATGAAATGCTTGTAAGACAAGCAAAAAACAGAATAAACCTTTTCATGATTTCATATTTTAATTTATTTCATTAACTTAATTTTCAATCTATGCACAATCTATATTCAAAGTGTAAACACTTATTCGATTATGATTATATACTTTGTAAAGTCCGAAAACATTATTATCAATGCGTAAAAAAGGTGTCAGATAAAAATAAAGACTTCTCCCCCACTTATTTAGATACCTTTTACTATGATACCACTTAAAATCAATAGACTCTATCTCGTTTTATTGCCCCATCAGTTTATGCTTTTGGAAATGACACTACTCATCGGCAAAGGTAATTAAAAATCATATAAATTCAAATTCATAAACAAAAAAACTAAAAGGCAAGTGCAATAAAAGAATATCTGCATGCACCATTACGACACATACACTTTCTTTTAAGTTTCTTTCTTATTATCTAATTAAAGATATGTTTAGGCATAATAACTGATTCAGCTTTAACAACAAGTTGATACCATTTCGGTAAGGTTTTGCAGTGTGTTTAGTGCTCCGCACCATTAGTGCGAAGCCTTAATGAATGATTTGAGCCCTTATTCTTACTCCTTAATAAAAAAAGTCGCATTATTATTTAACAACCATTTTCTTTATACTACCATCAGAATACTTCACGATTTGTAACCCTTCTGTGTTGCATTGAGTATTTATGGTTTCCATATGCTTTTAAATCCGACAATAAATAATGGTCCTT
This sequence comes from Prevotella melaninogenica ATCC 25845, assembly GCF_000144405.1. Classification (NCBI taxonomy): domain Bacteria; kingdom Pseudomonadati; phylum Bacteroidota; class Bacteroidia; order Bacteroidales; family Prevotellaceae; genus Prevotella; species Prevotella melaninogenica. The sequence goes on along the minus strand of NC_014370.1, from coordinate 956,248 downwards.
TTAGTTGCTATTCTCAACATAATATATTATATTTGTCATATCAATTCAGTTATAAAGAATTATTTTTATTCACAATTAAAGAATATCTATTATGGTAGTAACGAAAGCAATTTATCAAGGGAAGGGACGCGTTGAGGCAAAACACGTAAGATCGGGAGTTCTCGTAACAACAGATGCTGGAAAAGCAGTTGGTGGCCTTGGAGAAAATCAAAACCCTGTTCAACTATTAGGTAACGCATTATCTGCTTGTGTTCTAACTCTTATGGGTTTGCAAGCTGAGCGTAGAGGTGTAGACTTCACTGGCTGTTATGCTGAAGTTGGTGAGTGCGAAGAAGATATGGAAAAGTTCACAGTTACTCGTATTCCGATAACTTTTCATCTTAAGGCTTCATTTGATGAAAAACAGCGTAAGAAGTTTGAGTATATAGCTAACAAGGCATGTTTTGTGGGTAATACGTTAACTGCAGAAAAGGTTTTCACCTTTGTGTACGATTAAAAGCACTTTTAATATGTCGACAATATAAGGTAATTAGCTATCGAACCGCTTATCATCTATATATAAAGAAAAGTCCTGCCATAATCTAATAACCGATTATGACAGGACTTTATTCCTTCTATATGCTACTAATTAATAACTTTCAAAAGGACTTCTTTTTAGCCAGAAGTCTACGTTATGAAAGCTTACACTCATCAATTAACCTGGAGCTAGGACTCAAGAAATTAGTCAGTTCTGCGAATCTTGATAATCTTATCAAATGTGGATGAATCTTATTAAGATATGATCTGTCCTCATTATCCATATAATTTGGAATATGAATCGCCCATCCTCCTATTTTTAATACTGGAACTACATCTTCTGAATATGAATCTCCGACCGCTAATAATTGCTCTGCTTTTACACCAAACTGTTTGCAAAGTCGTGTATAAGCATCTGGTGTTTTATCCGATACAATAACAATATCATCAAAATAGGGACGTAGTCCCGAGCGTTGAAACTTATTTTCCTGATCAAGCAGTTCTCCTTTTGTAAATACAATCATTCGATATCTACCAGTGTCATGCAGTTTTGCCAATGTTGTTTTAACTCCATCGAAAGGATGACCTGGTAATCGCAACAATTCTTTGCTTACCTCAACAATCTGTCCGATATCATAGCCCTTTACCTTTCCGTGACTGATTTTGACCGCATTCTCTATTAGTGATAGCATGAAAGCCTTACTTCCATAACCAAGGATTGGTATGTTAGCCTTTTCAGTGGCGCGGAGAGTATGGGACACCTCATCTGCAGAAGCATACGGGGCAAGAATCTCACAGTACACTTTTTCCACTGTATTAAAGTAGGTCTGACTACCCCACAGTGTATCATCAGCATCAAATGCTATAAGTGAAATCTCCGTCATAAGCCTAAAAAATTAGATATTATTGTTATCGTGAACATTCTCTTCTTTATTGAACCTTGTCCAATAAAGGCTGGTCGTAGACAGTAAATAATAAAATTCCTTTCAAAAATAATAAATCCTCCTTTCCTTTCTTTTTGCAGCAAAGATAATCCTTTTTTCCGTCATTACAAGTTTTTTATCAATATTTTTATCAACAAAACTGTTAATTTTACTTTTATTAATTATATGCAAATACATTGTATTTATCGACAAACCGCATGTATGCGTTAATAAACGTATTTTATCTATGCGCTCTGTTAACATCGACAAGCCCTATTTCAACTACGATGTTGAGGTAATTAATACGTTGAAAAGTTTGATTAATTCAAATATTTTTGCTTTCTTTGTGGTCGTTTAAATTTGGAAAGAAGATGTATATTTTGAATACTATTCTCTCATAAATTACATCTATAAAGTCCAAATATTTACCTAATTGGAAACTAAAAACAAAATGGAACAAAAACTCTTGACAATAGCCTTAGTGTCTTCTGCAATCGGAACAGGTCAGAAAGCTTTAGCTCAAACACGTGGAACAACTACAGATAAGCCAAATGTAATTATTATATTGGCTGATGATCTTGGCTATGGTGATTTAGAGTGTTATGGTGCCAAGAATGTTCAAACACCTAATATTAATAAGCTCGCACAGTCAGGTATACGTTTTACAAATGGACATGCAGTCGCTGCAACAAGTACTCCCTCTCGCTATTCGCTTCTTACTGGTGAATATGCTTGGCGTCGAGAAGGTACAGATGTAGCAGCTGGTAATGCTGGTATGATTATAAAACCGAGTCAATTTACGATGGCTGATATGTTTAAGAGTCGTGGATATGCTACCTGTGCTATAGGAAAGTGGCATCTTGGACTGGGTTACAAGGGGGGCGAACAAGACTGGAATGCACCTTTGCCAGAGTCGTTAGGCGATCTTGGTTTTGATTATCATTATATCATGGCTGCTACTGCGGATCGTGTACCATGTGTCTTTATAGAGAATGGTTCGGTTGCAAACTATGACCCGGCTCACCCAATAGAAGTATCCTATGTTCGAAACTTTGAGGGTGAACCTACAGGACGTAAGAATCCAGAACTCCTTTATAATATGCGTTCGAGTCATGGACATGACATGTCTATCGTTAATGGGATCGGCAGAATTGGTTATATGAAAGGTGGTGGAAAGGCTCTTTGGAAGGATGAAAACCTTGCCGATTCAATACTTGCACACGCAGTGAAATTTATTGAAAACCATAAGAAAGAACCTTTCTTTATGTATTTTGCAACAAATGATGTTCATGTTCCTCGCTTCCCTCACAAACGTTTCCGTGGAAAGAATCCAATGGGAATGAGAGGTGATGCTATCGTCCAGTTTGACTGGACAGTCGGACAATTAATGAAGAAACTACATGAACTAAAGATAGATGACAACGCACTCGTTATTCTTACAAGCGATAACGGACCTGTCGTAGATGATGGATATCAGGATGGTGCAGAAGAACTCCTCAATGGTCATAGCCCTGCTGGTCCTTTCCGTGGCAATAAATATAGTGCTTTTGAAGGTGGAACAGCTGTTCCATTAGTTATATCTTGGCCTCGTAAGATTAAGGGAGGAATGGTGTCTAAAGCACTTGTGAGTCAGATTGACCTTTTATCTTCTTTGGGTTCACTCGTTCAAGCAAGATTTCCCAAAGGTAGTGCACCTGACAGTCGTGACTACCTCCCTACCCTTCTTGGTAAAGACCTGAAGGGGCGCAACTATGTAATTGGACAATCTAACACACATGTCCTTTCAGTGCTTACCGCTCAATATCGGTACATTGAACCAAGTAACGGACCAAAAATGATTCAATGGGGACCAAAGATTGAAACAGGAAATCTTCCTTTTCCCCAACTTTATGATATGACTGTCAGTCCTTTCGAATCCAAAAATGTTGCTGATGAGCACCCTGATGAGGTTTCTCGTATGCAATTAATATTGAAAGAAGAGAGAAATAGATAGTACTATTAATTAATGTTTGATAGAAATTAAGACATCCAATTCTTTCGATATAGCTAACAGCAAAACTATTCCACATATTACAAGAATAGTTTTGTTTTGATTTGCTGTCACTTTTAACACTTCTTGTAATCCTTCTGTAAACTAACGAGTTAGATGAGAATATAGAGTGATAGAAGTGACAGCAATAGTTATTTTTTATCAATAAACCGAGTTCGCTCTGGCAATGAATTGTAAGCTGTAATGCCAGCAACACGATGAGTGCTTACCAACAGCACAATACGTGCGGAGCAGCAACACGATATGTGCGGGGTAATATAGAATTCTTAAAGGATATTAGTTTGATGTCAAGGAAGCCTCTCCTTATATTCAACTTTATAACAAACTTACTTTTTGAAGGAACTTAATGTTCAGTTTAAGTAGCTTGTTGTAAACTTAAAGTATCTTCTATTATTTGAGGTGATGTTTGGGGTTTGAAAATCATTAATACCAAAGGTTTTTCCTTAATAATATCATCTAATAAAAATATATTATCATCTATTAGGCAAGATAAACCTGTAAAGAAATCACATATCTTATTGTGAATATCCAGACTATCTACAAATCTTACATCAATATCCATTTCTAACTGTTCTGTACTATTTAAGTACCACCTAATAATAGGTCGTTTATCTAAGAAAAGGGTTATTATTTCATTACAAATATTGTCCTCTATACCCTCTGCAAACCCATGAAATCTATCTTCTATAGAAAACAAAGACGTTTTACAGATATAGTTATAAATATCTGTCAATGTCCCTTCTTTAAGATGTAGAGCAATTATATCTCTAATAAAATCATCATGAGTATAATATAAATATTTCTTTATTTGATACCAGTTCATAACGCTTACCTTATTCAAAATCCATTAAAAGTTTTTGTAACATATTCTAAAATCATACCAAGTAACTTTATTATAAACCATCGTTCTTTAATTTATTTCTTCATTACTTATTTTGTTCTTAGAACTCATTATATGACTTGAAATTTTCATAAATCGTTAAATCACTATATTAAGCATCTCAATGAGTGCAAAGATAATTAAATATCGATAAATAGAAGTAATTGTCAATAATAAATTACAAGATTAATGAGACTCTTGTCTATAATTAAAAATATATTTTTTATCGCTATAGCATTCTGATATTCAAAAGAAAAAGAGGAATATCCTTACGAACATTCCTCTTATAACATTCAGTGATTCCGTTGGAATCTTTTGTGATTCGGCTGGAATCATTTTACGAACTCTTGTGCCTTGATGTAATTAAATATGTATCAATGTGTTGAACGGATTTATTAAACATTCACTTTGTATTGAACTTTGCGGTGGTAACACACCCGTAACACATTTGGTACATGACCCAACAAGAATCATTAGCACATATTCTATCGAGGATGTTTTTAACTTGTTCAAAGAGCTACACTACCGTATTTATATATCGGAGTGTTTGAGGAACATGGTGCATCAAGAAGTTAAAAACTTAGCATAACACCTACTCCATCTAAATAACGGAACAAAGATAGTAGTTTTTCTTGAATACAACAACTAATTTCGCAAAAAATATCAATGGAACAGCACAAAAATAATTATTGTATAACCACAAAAAACATCAATGATAATACACAAAACACATCAATATAGTTGTTGTAACAAATAAATTTATTATCTTTGCAAAAAATATAAACTGATATGGAGTATTATAGTAGAATGGCAGATGGATTACTTGCCGATCATCTTGATTCTGCAGGTGCGGTATTGATAGAAGGTCCGAAGTGGTGTGGAAAAACAACTACTGCCACACAACAGGCTGCAAGCGTCATAAAGTTACAAGATCCTGATATGAGAGAGCGTTATTTCTCTGCCGCATCCATAAGACCATCTTTATTATTGGCAGGTGAAACGCCTCGCTTGATAGATGAATGGCAGGAAATCCCCATTTTGTGGGATTCTGTGCGAACGATGGTGGATGAACGGAATGATGTAGGTCAGTTTATCTTGACAGGTTCTAATTCCATAGATAAAAGTGCTATCAGACATTCGGGGACTGGTCGTATTGCAACAATGGAAATGCTTCCTATGAGCCTGTTCGAGTCCAAGGAATCATCTGGTACAGTTTCATTGAAAAAGTTGTTTGATGATCCTCTTTTAGATGTTGACGGCAAAACATCACCGATGCAGTTGGAAGACTTGATTTTTGCAGCCTGCAGAGGAGGATGGCCAGCTGCATTGAACCGTAAAACGGACAAAGCACGTCTTCAGGTTGCAAAAGACTATATCAATAGCCTTTGCCGAATAGACATTTCAACCATAGATGGTGTTGCACGCAACGAAAAGCTTACTCAGCTTATTCTTCGTACTTACGCCCGCAATGTCTCGACACTGGCAAAGAAGAGCAATATGCTGAAAGATATTAGGGCAAATGTAGAAACCTGTTCAGAAAACACGTTGAATGATTATCTGAACGCATTGACTAAACTCTTCGTCATACAAGATATAGAGGCTTGGAGTCCGGCGGTCAGGTCGGCATCAGCCATACGTCGCGGTGTAAAAAGAGAATTTGTAGATCCGTCTATCGCAGTAGCAGCCTTATCTATGTCTCCAGAAACATTGCTTATGGATTTGAAGACTTTTGGCTTTGTTTTTGAGTGCATGTGCATTCGTGACCTGAAAGCATATTCTCAGGCCTTAGGGGGCTATATCTCCTATTATCATGACCGATATGATTTAGAGGCAGATGCTGTTCTTCATCTGGAGGATGGAAGGTATGCGCTCATAGAATTCAAACTTGGAAGCAGGGAAATCGAGGAAGGAGCAGAACATCTTTTAGAGATTAAGCGTCTCGTCCAGCAATATAATGAAAAAGAAAAGCAGATTCGGCTTCGTGAACCAGACCTGCTGATGGTAATAACTGGAGGTGCTATGGCTTATTCAAGACCTGACGGAGTAAAAATAATACCCATAGGATGTATGAGAGATTAAATATGTGGTAATCCAAAGGATTCATTTAGCATCTTTATCCAACAGACAAAGATAGCAGGGTTCCAAAATTTATAGAGGTATGGCCAATAACGGTCATACCTTTTTTGTGTCGTTTTACATACAAGACACCGTTAGTCTTCAAAAATCCCATTAGAACCTGCCAAGTAGTGTTAAATAGTTGGTTGGTTGGTAAGTTTTGATGTCTTTTCTTTCTTTTTCCAGATTTTTTGATTATATTTTTGCAGCATTAAATCAGAAGAAACAAGTACAAAATGGCTGGAAAAGGATTTAGTGCTATTCTACACGTCCCCAAAACAGGGACCGGAATCTTTCTACTTTTGAATACCGGAGCAATATCGCTTCGGACTAAAATTTCATCAACATGAAAGTAAAAGTAGAAAAGGTAATCCATCCCTCAGCATGGATCAACGGCATCAGTGTCGGAGAGGTAAGAGTGGCCAACATTCCCCCAATGCGTGCGCACGCTGTGCACAACCTGGCAAGCAGATTCAACCGCCTCTTGGGTGAAGAAAAGGACCGCTTCCTCCATGTTTCTTACAACAGCTACGCCCATCGTATGGCCATCTGTGCCATCAGTATGGATCAGCGAGCCCTTGAACTAAACTCATTTGCAGATAAACATGAATGGACAAAGGAACTGCCCAAAGGATTCTTCGACAAAGAACCATGGGAGGAAGGACAAGAGTATGAGTAATGCCACGGACAACAACCACGGCATAGTAGATACCTCGGACACCGTTTATACCGTGCCCGATGTCGCCCGCATGTTCGGACGCAAGGAATGTACCATACGCAAGCGCATCGAGAAGGGACTTATCCCCGCCCACAAGATGGGACGCTGCTGGTACATCCTGAAGTCGGAACTGGTGGCGGGACTGAGAGATACTTAGCAGAATCCTCTAAATAACAAGTAACTAAGTAGAAGCCCCCAGCCGACCAGCTGTGAAGCCAGTCGGCTGGGGCATTTTTTGTGAACATTGAAATTATTAGAGGATGAGATGATACCCAAGACCATCATAGAAAAGATACTCGATGCGGCACATATAGAAGATGTGGTTGGCGAGTTCCTGCCACTCCAAAAGCGTGGCACCATCTATCGTGCGCTGTGCCCCTTCCACCAGGAGAAGACGCCATCGTTCACCGTTACGCCCAACCGCAGCATGTTCTACTGTTTTGGCTGCCACAAGGGAGGCAACGTGATCACCTTCCTGATGGAGCATGAGAACATGACCTACCCGGAAGCCGTCAGGTGGCTGGGTAGGAAGTACGGCATCGAGGTGGAGGAAAGAGAGGAAACCATCGACGAGAAGCAGCAACGGTTGAAACGCGAGTCGCTGCTGATTGTCAATACTGCCGTGCATAAGCATTACCGTGAGGTATTCCTGCGCTACAAGCCTGCCCAAGATTATGCCTACCGCCGCTGGGGGCAGAAGTATTGCGACGAGATAGAAATCGGTTTTGCGCCCATCGACGGCAAAGCCCTCGCCCATCTACCTCTGCAAAAGGAGTTTCTTCAGGAGTTGGGACTTATTAACCCACAAGGCTACGACTTCTTCCAGAACCGCATCGTCATCCCTATCAAGGACCGCTACCAACACATCATCGGCTTCACGGCAAGGGTGATGGACGACAGTCAGCCCAAATACCTCAACAGCAAGGAATCCCTTCTATACAGCAAGCGCAGCACCGTCTTCGGGTTGGACGTGGCATGGCGGGCAGCGGGCAAGACCGGGCAGATGTACCTCGTGGAGGGCGCACCCGACTGTATGCGTCTGCACGCCATCGGGGTGCAGAACGCCGTGGCCGACCTCGGCTCGGCGTGGACTGTGGAGCAGTTTCAGCTCATCAAGAGGGCTGCCAACAAGGTGTGCTTCATTCCCGACAACGACCCACTCAAGGGTGGAGCCGACTATGGCACGGGCATCGAGGCGGTGATGAAGGCTGGTAAACTCGCCACCGAACAGCACCTTACGGTGTCGGTCAAGGAGATAACTACCACGGAGGAAGGCAAGAAAGAAGATCCCGACACCTATTTCAAGAATCAAACCCTCTTCAAGGCCGTCGAGGAAGAGGACTTCATCCTGTGGCTGGCCGCCAAACTCTTTGAAACGAGCGGCAACACCGAGCAAAAAAGCGATGCCGTGAAGCGGATAGCCCATCTGCTCTCCTTTATCGACGACGATACCAAGCTCACCATGTTCATCGATGCCCTCACGAAGTACCACCGGGGCAAGCTCTTCTGGCAGAAAGCCATCGAGAACGAGCGGACGAGGCGCGACAGTCCGAAGGAGGACGATATCGACCTGAACCGCCAGTACGGATTCTGGATAGACCGCGGCAAATACTTCTCCACCACCGAGAAGGGCGGCGTACTCGAATGGAGCAACTTTACCCTTACGCCGCTCTTCCACATCAAAGACCCGCTCATGGCCAAACGCCTCTACCTGCTCACCAACGAACTGGGCGTCAAGGAGATTGTGGAGATGGAGCAGGAAGACCTTATCTCACTGCAAAAGTTCCGTCAGAAGCTCGAATCGCTCGGCAACTTCATCTGGAAGGCCAGTGAGAAGGAACTCATCAAACTGAAGAGTTTCCTCTACGAAAAGACCGAGACGGCTGCGCAAATCAAGCAGTTGGGCTGGAACAAGAAGGGCTTCTTTGCCTTTGGCAACGGTATCTTTGACGGTCGGCAGTTCCACGAGGTCAATGAGTACGGCATCGTCCACCTGGGCGAGAAGGGCAATTTCTATCTTCCCGCCCTCTCTCGGATTTATAAGGAGAACACCGACTACTTCCGCTTCGAGCGGCAATTCGTGCATTTCAACTTCTCCATGATCAGCCTCCGGGACTTCACCCGTCAACTCTTCCTCGTCTTCGGCGACAACGGCAAGATCGGCTTCTGCTTCTATCTCGCCACGCTCTTCCGCGACATCATCACCCTCACCACACGTTCCTTCCCCATCCTCGACCTCTTCGGTCCGAAGGGTTCCGGCAAGAGCGAACTGGGCCACACGCTCATGTCGTTCTTCGTGATCGACAACATACCGCCCAACATACAGAACTCCACCATTCCCGCCCTCAACGACACCGTGGCTGCCGCTGCCAATGCCCTGGTGCATATCGACGAATACAAGAACGGCATCGACACCGCCAAGATAGAGTTTATCAAGGGGCTTTGGGACGGCACGGGTCGCACGCGCATGAACATGGCCACCGACAAGAAGAAGGAAACCACCGCCGTGGATGCGGGCGTGATTATCTCCGGGCAGGAGATGCCCACGGCCGACATCGCCCTCTTCAGCCGACTCATCTTCCTCTTGTTTCCCAAATCGAACTTCACGGCAAGCGAGAAGGCGAACTATCAGCAATTGCTGCAAATCCGCTCCAAGGGACTGAGCCATCTCACCCTCCAGCTGCTTGCCCACCGCGACAAGTTCGGCCAGTGCTTCTACGACCAGTACCGGCAGACGCTTGACGACGTGAACAGTCGCCTCACGAGCCACACCATCATCGACCGAATTGTTCAGAACTGGGTGATTCCCCTCACGTCCTTTCGCTGTTTGGAAGGGAAGTTAGACACCACTTTATCCTACAAAGAACTGCTGGAGATCACTGTCGAGGGTATCGTCCATCAGAACATGGAGTGCAAGACCAACGACGAGTTGGGCAGCTTCTGGCGCATGGTGCAGTTTCTCAACAGCGAGGGCGAGATCAACGAGGATGCCGACTTCAAGATCAAGGCCGTGAGCCGCTTCCGTTCCACCCTCGTCAGCGAGACCGTCTGGACCGAGCCGCGCAAGATACTCTACCTACAGAAGACCCGTATCTTCATGCTCTACAAGCTCAATGCCCACCGCAACGGCGAGACCTCCCTGCCCGAGGAGTCGCTGCGCTACTATCTTGAAAACAGCAAAGAATATCTGGGCGAGCAGCGCATGACTTACCACGTCATTAAAAAAGGCAATCAAGTCCTCGACTTTGAGCACCGCGATGCCAAGGGGCAGCCCACCAAAATGTCCGTGCAGCAGCGTTCCTACTGCTTCGACTACGAAAAGCTCGTCGAGGCGTTTGATATCAATTTGGAGATGTCTCGTAATGAAGATATTTGAATATCGTGATTGTCTCACAAAAATATTCATTTATTATGTTATAACATGAATAATTTAGGTGTATGGTAATGTTTTAACAATGAAAGCTTGTCGTTACACAAATAAAACACTAAATTTGCAAAGCGAATTATTGTGTGTTAGTAATTATGATTAATTCTGACCAAGTATTATCCCTGATACGGAATCATTTGAATAATGATGATGCCCAGTTCAGGAAGGTGGCTTTACAGATATCAGCTGTAGAAGCCAAGAATGGTCATGTTATTTTAGCACGTACCATTCAAGATTTACTCGGTAAATCCAAGACTTCATTTAGTCCACTTCATATTTCTCCGAAGCATAAAGATGTAGAAGATCTTTTATTGCAAATTGAAAGTGATGAAGACTTGAAAAGTCTCATAACATCAGATGAGAACATTGAGAAAATCAACAGAATCATCAAGGAATATTTGAAACGAGACAATCTTCATAAGTATGGACTTGACAATAGACGAAAACTGTTGTTATATGGTGAATCCGGAACAGGTAAAACTATGACAGCTAATGTTCTGTCTAGGGAACTAAATCTTCCTTTCTTTGTAGTACGTACAGAAAAGGTTGTTACGAAGTTCATGGGAGAAACCGGGTTGAAACTAAGTAATATCTTTGATTTTATCTCCGAAGTACCAGCTGTATATCTTTTTGATGAATTTGATGCAATTGGAGCTCAAAGAGGAATGGACAACGAAGTTGGTGAGCAACGTCGTATTTTAAACACATTCTTACAGCTCTTAGAAAGAGATTCTTCTGAAAGTTTTATTATCGCAGCAACAAACAGCATCGAATCAATAGATAAGGCTATGTTCCGCAGATTCGATGATGTGATAGAATATACTTTACCAGATTCAAAACAACGTCTAAAGCTTTTAAAAGAATATTTATATACGGCAAAGGATCTTGATTTTTCAATGGTCGAGCCTTTGTTTGACGGAATGAGTCATGCAGAGATTAAAATGGTCTGTGCTGACATATTCAAAGAATCCCTTTTAAACGATACACCTATCAACATTAATCTTGTAAAAACCGTTCTTGATATGCGTAGCATTTTGGTACGCAATATCGGGTAATATTTTTTATGCACAAAAAACATTTCTTCTTAGGTAATCAAATAGCTGAGAATAAAGGATTTACACCCCAACCGCAAGGAGGTGGCTCTCCAGCAGAATTTCCACAATACGATAATAGAAGAGCTCATGCAGATGCATTAAAACAGCAATATGCTAATGCATTTGCAAATGCAATTAATGAGCAAGAGCCACTTCTTCAGTATGGGCAGCATACGGCTGATGGTGCCTATCTGGATTTTACCGTACCACAAAACATGATACCTTCATCTCTTGACACCCAAAGAGGCGCTCGAATAATGAAGATCCATAAAAAGGATTCAGAGGATGATAATGTTGATGTAACAGTTTTTGTTTCGAACAAACATAAAGATTGGTTTGATAAGAAGGCTGATAAATTTGCTACAGCAGAGACAGAAAAGAAAAAACCATGCAATGAATCTCTTATCGCTCCAATACAAGGTATTTCATCAGCAAAAATAGAATCCCTATTTGAGTCAAATGACGAATATGAAGCCTTAGGACCTGCAGAGGAAATGGGATTCGAATTGTGGATTTGTAAGACAGATGATTATAACATCAATGATATTCAGATCGTTTTAGATGACCTGAGTATAAAATGTCAAATAGAACAACGGCTGCAATTTGCGGATGTTGATGTTTTTCTAATTACAACAAACAAGACCGTTCTTGCACAATTGCCATACCACATGGCAAACATATCTGAAATCCGCCGTTATAAGCAGCCATCTATTTTAACAGAATCTTCAGAGGTCAGTCGAGAATGGACAGACATACTTGCAAACGAGTTACAGTTTGAAGAATCTGATGTTCACATAGGTATTTTAGATAGCGGTGTAAATAATGCGCATCCATTAATAGCTCAAGCACTCCCAGACAGTCGTATGTCCACTGCTATCAATGTTCAAGATAACCTAGATCACATAGATCATGGAACAGGAATGGCAGGCTTGGTTCTCATGGGAGATTTGAAAAAATTGGCATACGATAGAGGAAATTTACCAGTTGTCCAGCATAATTTAGCTTCTGTGAAGATTGTAGATGCAAATTACTCCACAGCCCCTTCATTTTATGGCGCTGTTATTGAAGATGCTATATCTCAAAGTCAAGACATGGGAGCTGATATTGATTGTATGGCGGTAACAGATTCAATTTCTGATGATGGAAAACCAACATCTAGTTCAGCTGCTCTTGATGAAAGTATTTATCATAGTGGAGAATGTGATCGCCTAGTATTGGTTTCTGCTGGTAATATATATCAAGATGATGTAGACGCCACCAATTATATTAAATCATGTAAGGCAAATGCTATAAATAGTCCTGCTCAGGCATGGAATGCTCTAACGGTTGGCGCATATACAGAACTTTCTATACCTGCAGATAAGACTGCTAAAGGAATAGCGTCCCCTAAAGGAGTGTCCCCATATTCATGTACTTCGTTTAGTTGGCATGAAGAAAGAGTTAAACCAGAAATTGTAATGGAGGGTGGAAATCTGGCATATAGTCCATCTATGGGTTTATATCCTGACGAGGATCTGTGCCTTATCACAACCAGCAATGATTTACGTTCCCCTCTTGAGACGTTTAATGCTACAAGTGCTGCAACAGCTCTTGCTGCGCGTCTTGCAGCAAAGATAAAGGTAGAGAATCCTAATTTAAGTATGCTGTCAATCAGAGCGTTGATGGTACATTCAGCTCGTTGGACAGATGAAATGAAAAGTATTGATGACGGAAGACCTCAAGATATAATACCACTCTGTGGATATGGCGTCCCAGATGAAGATATAGCAGCATATAGCAGTGAAAAATATGCAACTTATGTATTTGAAAATGAATTAAAGCCATACAAGTCCGGGGGGACGAATACATACAATGAAATGCATTTCTATGCTTTGCCATGGCCTGTAGACGTACTAGAAGCAATGCACGATGAAGTTGTAACTTTACGTATAACTCTGTCATACTATGTCGAGCCGGCACCAGGAAAATCCGGAAAGAACAATAAATACCGCTACCCATCAGCCACTTTGCGTTTTGATGTAAAAACTCCAATTGAGAACGATTCAGAATTCTTGGCTCGCCACAATAAACTCGAAGGTGAAAAAACAAGTGACAATAATTCGACACGATGGAATATCGGACAGCAGCGTCGAGAAAGAGGTACCGTCCAGTCAGACTGGTTCTCATGTACGGCACAAGAGTTAGCAAGCTGTGGGCAAATTGTTGTGTTCCCAGGTCCTGGTTGGTGGAAAGAGCGTAAGCTTGAAAATGTCGATAATAAGATAAAGTATTCACTTGTGGTATCAATTCAGACGGAGAAAACTGAAATTTACCAAGCTGTAGAGACCGCTATTGCAAACAGAATAGCAATTCCAATTTCGAATCATTATTAAAAAGTATGAGGTTGCTTGATGGCCACATGAACCAAATCATCAACAAACTGGAAGCGCACGAGAGCAAGACTCCCTCACGCTGGCGCGAGGCGGCTGAATACCGCCAGGCCAACAAGTCGTGGCTCCGCCACTCGCAGCGTATTGCGATGCTTATGCTCGACAAGATGGACGAACTCCATCTTACCCAGACAGAACTTGCCCGGCGCATGGGCTGCTCGCAGCAGTACGTGTCGAAGATACTTCGTGGCAAGGAAAACCTTTCCATCGAGACACTATGTAAGATAGAGGATGCCCTCTCACTCCATTTGCTCCCCAGCGAGGTAGAAGCCGTATGATGAAGCTATACTCACATGAAGATATGCTCGACCAGGTGTTGGGCAGCAAAGGCACTCCTGCCCGTAATGCTTATGAGCAGAAAATCAACTACCTCTTGAAAGATAAAAGAGATACGCATTAAGAAAAGATACCAAAGGTTTGTATAGATAGGATTTATACTGTATCTTTGCACCGCTAGAACCCACCAAGCCTCTCAACGATGCTCAAATGAGTTTGCAAATGAGGGCAATGGAAAGTGCACTTTCACATTGCCGAATGCAGCAAGCATTATACAAATGTGCGGGTCGTTTTTTTACAAAGCCGCCATTACCAAGGTGTAAGTCCTTGTAATGGCGGATTTTTATATTCGCAACTTTTTCAGAAAGGAACTTGTTGAAGAGAATAACAATTAATCGTTTCCAAATCAATGATTAATGGACAATATCTTATCATAGTTCACACCTTTATATTCGTTCCTACGCCCTTTCAGCACAACTTTCATGGAGTCGAGAGGTTGATAACTGTGACGTTTGTAGAAATAAATTCTACTATATAATAGCATTTTAGTTGTATCTATGTCTATCATTTCACTTGCAATATCAAACTTGAGAGAATGTCTGTCGCTTATTTTTGGGGGAAAGATAGCAAATTTGCCTTGTTGTTTGATTTTCCATAACAATTCATCGGTGCAATATTCCTTGATGATTTGCTGTAAAGATTCTGCGTCAAAAGGTTTGTAAAGACATTCATGGGAATATAACAAATAAAATTCGGTCACCAAATCTGATTCGTCTAAACTCTGTGGCATCAGGTATTTGTTGACGTTACCGTCTTTAGAGAATGCTAAAATGTAAGTGTATCCATCGTCTGTTTCAGGTAGGTATGAACCTACAAATAGATAGACTGTCGTATTAGAAACAGCAAAGAGGGGTCCGGCATATAGTTGTCGTTCATTATCTGGACTCCCTAATAGCCATGGCGTAGTTACAGCCTTTTGATGGAAAAGTGTTTTGCCATTTTTGGCAATTGTCACAAAAAGCGTTTTATCGTAGAAGTTCTCATTTTTTATCTTAATGCCATTGTCTGCAGTTTGTAATAGCATATGCCAATCCCTTACTATGGTATCAAGTTCGATGGTCATTTTAGACTTGGCATCCACAAAAGAATCCGATTTTCCATCAATGATGGAATGACCTCTTCCGTTCGCTCTTGAAACCATAGTTGCTTTTCTTTCACAACCAGCCGACATCAGCAGGATTACAATAATAGTGCTAAAGAATAGTAGATGGATATAGTTTAACTTTCTTCCCATAATTCACCTGTTTTAGTTTTAATATTGCAAATATAGTGAAAAATACATGAAAGTAAACACCCTTATGTTTGAAAAATATCGATGAAAAGCTTAATTAGCGTTCAATGGGTATCTTTTCGGCCTCCGAAAATGCTTGTCTTAATTGTCTTATATGTCTTGTCATTGATTATCAATGGGTTATATGCTGCTTGTTTTGTCTTGACTTGTCATCGCTTGTCTTAGAAAAGGGCTGAAGTGGAGAATCTTTCTAATTTAGTCAAATTAGATTAAGTCTTGTCCAATAATAAAGAATATTATATTACTGAATATCAACACTTTATGTGTTTATGAAAAATAAGACAGAAAAGACAGCCAAAAAATATATGCCCTATGAAAAATAAAAAGGCGGAAGCTCCGCCTTTTCACTTAGCTGCACTCGGCAAAGTTGAAGTAAGCTCCCTTTGCTCTCGTTTGCAAAGTCTTTTGTTACTACTCTTCATATAGCCTTGACAGAAAGTCCTGTAGCCGCCTATCCTGTATCTCGGCAAGTGGGCATGGCTTAAAGTTCAGCACCTGCCTAATGCGCAACGTGCCCAGACCATACCGTGAGCCATCCACCGTGATGCCTTCCATCTCCTTCACAGAGGCGTAGCCATACTCCGTTTCAGCCATGCCGACGACGATACTGAATAAAGTGAAGTCATCGCCTTCTGGCTGTCCCTCCAGTACATACCAGCGGATGAGTCCAATCTCGAATACACAGACACAAGTAGCGTCCTTTTGCTTCCCATCCTGAGAATAAAGGGGGAAGTCCTTCAGCTGTTCGGCGAGTTCTGCCGTCATCAAACGATTTGCCATATAAAAAGCTATTGTGGAGCAGTGGTGAGCCACCCCGTTACTTTGATTTCGATTCTTTTCCCTCCTGTGAAGTCTAACGACTTCTTCGGGGAAACGATTTTCGAGCAAATAAGTCGCTATTGGACGACACATTCAACGGCAAGGAATTTTTCAAGTTTTTATTAGCTTACCACAACCAAACTAAGAACGGCCATTAAAAACCTGAAAAATAAGGCACTGGTACTTGACCAGAAGGTGCCAATAGCGAACTTCGCGAAGGAAATGGATGACCACCGAAGAAGGTTTATTTCTCACAGCAAAACGAGTGCGCAATGGCAGGTAATGAGTTGAAGAGAGCCGAAAATAGAATGGAAGAACTGCATGCAATGATGCGGACCTTCTTGCTGCAAGTCTGAAATAGAATGTGGTGTCTTCAACTCATCACTGGCCTTGCTGCGCACGGAATGACCTAACCTCTCTCCCTTGTCATTCTTCGTCCCTGAAGAATGATGGAAGCGGTATCGCAATGATTGCTGCTCTATGCGCAATGAATGGAGATACGGCCTTCAGGGAAATGGGCACAAAGCAGTTAGGTAAAACCTGTAAAGATAGTCAGTTTATCGTCAGTGCAACGAAAAAGTGAGTTACACCGACAATAAACTGGCGTTACACTGGATAGAGCGTGCGATATGGTGTGCATAGGCATGGAGCAGGAAGTAAGATAGGCGGAGCCGTGAAGTGGTCATGGGCGATAAGTCCTTGACAAGTGAAACAGCGGTAGCCTATCCTTCCTGCCCCCATTGCCCATGCACTCCATTCAGCACAAAACAACCTAACCGCTCTCCCTTGTCGCTCTACGTTCCGGCGGAGCGATGAAAGCGGTGTGGAGCCATCACGATCATTTATGGCGTGATAGCGAGATACGGCTTTCAGGGAAATAAAGTACTCCCAACGAATTGTCTTGTTTTCTGCGTCAAAAACAAGACTTTTTATCTCTGTTATTCATCCTTCCGATGGGCAATTCCCTCCCAAGCAGGCAGCGAACTGTGACCGCTGCCCGACTTTGAAAGCCGGGTATACCAGCCTGATATGCCCAGCCGTACCTTACTTCTCCCTGCTTATTCTGGCCACCTGCTTATAAGGGTGGTTACAGAAATTCCAGTCTATCTCATTGTCTGGCAGCGTGGTTTGTATGCCACTGTCCATGACCATGCCACAATGCTTTAGTATTTTATCCTTGGCTTCCTCCCTGCTTTCAGCTTCTACCTTGAAAGTACCCTCGAAGATGTATCGAGCCGTTACACTATACGTTTTCTTCATTGTAACTTGCTTTTGTGGAGTATGCCGATAGCTCGGCACACTCCTGGTTCTACTTAGTCAAACATCGTATTGACGTGGGTCTCAAACTCGTCATCGGAGTAGTTATAGAAAATATCGTCCTCCACATATCCGTAAAACAGATTGTCCACCGATGGATAGTCGCCCCTCCACTTGTCGCACACACTACAAGGTGCAAACAGGGCATCGCCCAACTGCGCATTGCAAATCTCCCTTGCATCAACGCCCTCTATCGAAAAAATACTGATATTCTCCATACGCTTAAAAATGAAAATCAATGATACCACCGATATAAAGCTCGTCGCCTTCCGTCAGATGCTCCACCATGCGCATCAACTCCACCGACTTCTCCGCAAAGGTCTGATAGTCGTCATTGCAAAGGTAGAAGTGTGCTGCGGTATCGAGTGGGTTCTGTAATTCGTTTTCCAGCCGGTACACCTCACCGCAAAAGTTCATCACGTTTTCCATGTTCACCTTTGCAGCCCTTATCTGAATACGCTCCACCCACTCACGTTTCCACTGCTCAAAACCACCTTGATACACCAACGTCGTTTCATCTTTGAGGTGAAACATACCCAATGGCAGTATGTCATCTACGAGCGAGCAAACGGCTCTCTTCCGCTCTTCCTCCGATATGGCGGCACAGTAGTCGTAATCGCTGCCATCACCCTGCAACAAGGTATCTTCACAAAGATAGCCCTCGATGCGTTCTTCCGATAATTGAAAAATCCATGCGTGCATAACTTATAATTTTATGAGGTTAAACTTAATCTTTTCCCTTTTGTGAAGTCTTCAGACTTCTTGCAGGTACTTAATTTTCGAGCAAAACAGGACGGTATAAGCGGGAAAGATAAGGCAAGTAATGCACAGAAAATCGACGGAATACCCCAATCTATGATTGTTGGGAAGGCTGCCGTCTATTTTCCTGCGCATAGCCGTAGCGGTACTTGCCGTTCTTTCCTATGCCGTAACTTTGCAAAGAAAATGAGCACATGTAGCAAGGAGGCAACTGCAAACATGGAAATGATACACAAAAAATGGAGACTGTCTCACGACAATCTCCACCTAAACAAAAGAGAATTAACCCAATTCAACCAAAAATGCCAATATCTTTATGGTAGCGGTAACTCAAACGTCCTTACTACCGCCTTGCCGTCCATGCTAATGAAGAACCACCGCTCAGCATTGTACTTCATGCCATGATGTGTTACCGCCTGATAGTCGATCTTCACTTTCCAGCCCGTCCATTCCTTCCTGTCAGTTGCCTGGCTAAGCATTTGCCTGATGTCCGAGTTGGCACGCATCTGCCTTTCAGCGAGATCCATCACGTAGAAGTCGTTGATGTCCAGCGACTGCATATTGTCAGTTCGCCTCATGATGCTGTCCGTTACCGATTTCATGATACGGACGATGCCTGCCTTCTCCTTTTGCGAGAAGTAGCTGAATCCAAACGCCGAGTCTGGTTCTGATATAGCCATCACCTGTAACTGCTTAGGATATTCCACCGACTGTTTCAGATTCTCCACTACCAACTGCTTCAACGCATGACGTTTATTCGTACAACCAGTGAGGCATAACAATGCCACCACTAAATATATAATACTTTGTCTTTTCATCATCAATAACTAATTAAATCATGATTATTCTGTCCTTTTCAGGCGTTAGCTGCAGACGCTTGTAGTACACCGTACCGTCTTCCTTGTAGAACTCAATGCTGTCCCTCGTCACGCCCTGCTCACATATCTGCTTCACCTCCTCCACCGACACGGCATGACCGCTGATGTTACGCCAGATGGAGAACTTGCAGGGATGTTCGGTATTGCGGTAATTGGCACAGTTGTATGCCTTCAGCCCTACATGCAGGTCTCCCCCGCAATGCGGACACTTTGCGATGCGCGATTCCAGCTTCACCTTGCCCTCGGCTATCGACAGCGACGAGGCAAACATCTTCCACTCATTCGAGGCAAAGCCCTCCAAAGCGATATGCTTGCCATTCAAGAACGCCACGGCATCCTGCTCCGTGATCCTGCGGTTGCAGATGATGCCCGGAATCATGAAATCGCATGACGGATGCTCTCCGATGGAGTTCTCACACCGGTAGCCTTTCGAGGTCTTGCGAATCCTGCCTCCGCAGAGAGGACATACGCCGTCGATGTAATGCACACCCGACGAGACCTCTACCTTTCCATTACGGATGACGAGAGCCGCCTTGAAATGCTGGCCGTCCCTGTTCTGTAACTGCAACGGATTGGTATGGCCATGCTTGACAAGCTGCGCAACCAGTTCCTCTGTCATTTCCAGATTAAACACACGATTAGGGATAACGAACCCGCAGGACTGCTCACTGCACTTCCACTCCTGTTCGTTATGTACCATTGTGCCCCTGCCACACACGGGGCAGGTCTGTAAATTGTCAGTATCACTCATTTTGTTATTTCTTTACGTTATATGTTACTCTATCTTTGGCAACCCTCCGTTTGCACCGCTCCTCCTCGAAATAACAAAGTGTAGCGAGTGCAAAAGTACAGAAAATTGCCCATATTCAGGCCTGTCAGATGTATTTCCACTCATAGACCAGTCCATCCACAATCGCCTTCCCCGACATCACCGTGGCCCAGCCTTCTGGATCAAGCCCGAACCAAAGGTCATTCCACGAGTACGTCCTTACCTGCCATGCCAGCAACCAAAGGTCAGTATTGATGGTCTCCAGTTTCGTTACCACCTCATTGGCAATGTAATACCGTTCCGCCGAAGAGAGCAAGTTTACCTTATGCTTCTCATTGATGGGCTTGCCCGTGGCATCATAGCCACTCACGTTGTATGTGCCGCTTGTCACCAGCTGCTTCATGAACGGATAGAGCGAAGCCATCTGCGTGGCAGCGTCCGTCAGCTCATCAGACACCAACAACGCAATGGCCGTTCCTTTCAGACGACCGGGCAGCGACTGGCGTAATAGGCTCATGTTTCGGGGTATTTCTACCGTCGTCAATTCCGCTGCCCGCTTAATCTGATAGAGGTTCTGCATCGCACCCTGTGCATTGGAAAGATACTCCAGCATCTTGTCCTCTACCTTGTGCATCCTGTCCATGGCTACCGTGACCGCCGTTTCCGCTGCAATGATTTTCTTCTGCGTCTTCTCGCGGTCTTTGAAAATCTTTTTCAGCATCTCGCTCTGCGCTACCACGGCGCCCGTCAGCGTCGGATCCGTCTGCTGTGCCAGCATTGGGCAGAAGGCCAAGCCTCCAACCATCATTGTCACAAGAATTCGTTTCATAAGCCTACTCCTTTCTCTCGGCGGTCGGCCAGATTTCGGTCCCTTGCAAACTTGTTTTTTACCGCCACAACTTCCAACTGTTTACCCATCAACTGGTCGTTCCAGTCTTTGTAGTTTGCGGCAGTCTTCCATTCACCCACGTTATAGCGGATATGGATGTGCTTGCGAAGCTCACGGATCGACAACTGGTCGTTAGGAATGGCAAAGCTCCTATCACCAATGGTAATCTTTACCTCGCTATCTTCCTTATGTATATTCATGCGAATACCCTCCAACAGGGCAGCCATACGGATGCCATAGATGCGCCCAGCAAGGTCATTGTCGAAACAGTCCATCGCCTTGGCTTCAGGGTAATGCGACATGATGCCTTTGACTTGTCCGTCAGAGAATGTACCGCCCAGCGACACGAATACCGAATGAGCAGCATCCAAGCGAAGGTGATTCAGCTGATAGAACGCCATGATGTCGTAGGCACTCTCTGCGAAATACACATTTCGGATGTCCGCTGGATTACCACCTCTTGACAGGTCAGCAATCCATGCGCCTGTTGTCGAGTTGGTACCAGCTGCTTTACTTTTGAATGAGCCGAAGCCACGGATTTCATAGCCTACCACCTTGTCCTTGCCAGCCTCCGTATAAGAGAAACCGATGTTGAACTGCTTGTAGGTGGTATGGCAGCTGTCCCTTATCTGCTTGATGAATGGAGCGAAGACACCCACCGTCTCCTCTTTGATGCCACGTTGGGCAAAGAATGCCATCACCTCAGACAAATCACGGCCTATCTCCTTCACTTCGTAGCGTTTCGGATCGAACACACGGTTGTCGCTATATCCGGCTTTTGTGAGATACTGGCTATCACCATAGTCGGGAATTGGCTCGTTGGCAAAGCGTGCCATCACCTTACCGATGATTTCCCACTCGTTCCTGCCGGACTCGTGAAAGCTGTTAAGATTCTCACGAATCAACGACACCACATCGCCGCCCTTCGCCCCGTTACGACGAAAATAGGTCTGTGAAGCCTTCTCCTTCGGATTCTTGATGATGAGCTTGTCCTTATGCCCCGTGGTGTCAGGCAGCACCATTTCGATATATCTGCCCACACCCGCCGAGCGGTCGAGGCGATACCCCAGGTAATAGGCAATGTCATCCACGCCGACCTTGGCTTTCAGGTCTTTGAAGTTTACGGTCTGTTTCATAACTATCTACAAGTATAAAGAGGTTAGATTTTCATACCATGCGAGCGTCGCTGTCCTTGTGAGAGGATTATATCGCCATAGCTTTTTTCCAGCGTATGGGAGAGCAGACGGGCCTTCTCCGCTTCCTCCGAGAGAGAAAAATAGAGGATGCCCACATTTCGGTCAATTGGTTTGATGCCCAAATCCTTGCCTTGGAACGAGGCACGCACCGCATAGTCGCCGTCATTCTGCTTGATGATCGAAGCGTTCTCAAAGACAATCTTGTCCTTGGCGGTATCGGCAGAAAGGTTCCTATTCTTGTCGAGCAAAGGCTCTTCGCCCAACGCCATCTTCTGCTTGTCCACCTCTTCCAGTACCATGTTGGCAGCCTTGTTCACGTCAGCAATCACCGACACGATGAACTTAGGATTCTCTTTGAGGGTAGAGATCCAGCCATCGAGGTAGGCCGCATTGTTGTCCAGTATGCGCTTGTCAAAGCCCATTGAGTTGCCCACCATCGCCGCCGTCAGCTCAGCTACCAGTTCCTCCTTGGCATACATTGCGTCTCCGAACTTCTCATGACTGCCCCTGTTCAGCCGAGGTTCCGTACCCGTGGAGTGAGCCATCTCGTGCAGGGCCGTGGAGTAGTATTCCATACCGTCCTTATACACTTCCTCCGGTGTCTTGCCGATGTTGAACTGTTCTTTCCTTGGAATGACGATGATGTCCTTGGAGGGAGAAAAGTATGCACCGGGTACCTGCTTGTCATATTGGATAGGACAAATCCACTCCTGTTTCTCAAACATACGGTCGAGTGCCTTGCTTGTAAACATCCCCTCTGCATCACGCAGTTCAGGCGGTGCAAATAGCTTTTTGAGTGCTTCCACCTTATCAGGCTTCACCTCAGCCAGATTGGTCTGATCAACATTGAACACATTGTAGGCCTTTAGGAATGGAATGGTCTGCACCTGCATCCGCTCCGCAAGGCTCATCTTGCGGTAGGTGTCTTTGGTGATTTTGCGTCCGTCCTTGTCCCTTGCCATGATGTCCCAGTAGAGCACCGGCATGGCCGACTCGCCCTTCTTGACATACGCTCCCAAGTCATTGGTTTGCTTGAAGGTGAGATACACGGGCATTGAGTAGCCACGGAGAGCCGTGTCCAGTTGGAGGAAGAAAGAGTTACTTCCCGAATATCCACGCCCGGACACATTCTGAGGCATGGCACCGGGGGCGGTGGCACCGCCTATCCACTCCTTGTGCCAGCCCACGGACTTCATCTGTTCCATGCGCCCAATCATCATCTCCGTGAACCTGTCCACGGCTTTCTGACCGAGCGTCTTTGTTTCAGTTCCAGCTGTAGTCATAGTCGTCCTCTGCCAAGATTTGCTTGTCCTGCATACTCAGTTCCACCGACTCCATGTAGAACTCTGCGGTATCTTCACTCGGATGCGTGTTGTGTTCCTTGCACCACTGCATGAAGCCGTCCGCATGCTCGCCTTCGAGCGTGAACTGCAGCCACCCGATCCGTCTGTCCTGTTTGAGCTGGACCAGCTCTTCAAAACTATATGCCATTTTCTTTGATTTTATTTTGCCTGTATTTTGTAATTCATACTCACTATACCATAACCAAGCTCTACATCTTCAGTCCGTTGCTGATGGCTTGTTTCTGTCCCGACAGCACCTTGATGTCGTCCGAGAGATATTTGGCGGCCAGCTGCTCCCGTGTGACGGTCTTGGCTTGGAAGAGAGAAAAGCCGTCGTCAAAGGAAATTGCTTTCTTGTCCGTGCGCCCATTTTCGCCCACGGCAGCCGAAATCTTCCACTTACCGTCCATGTTGTCCTTCGCCACCCGGATGTCCTCCACCTTGATGTTGGCTGGGAGCTGATAGATGGCGTAGGCGGATGCCAGGTGCAGCCGTTCACCAAAGTTCTTTTCTACCAATGCCGCCGGTGTCGTCACGCGGTCGAAGAAAGCACTCTGGTCCGCTTTGGTCATGGGTACGGACATGCGCTGGTCGCCCACCTGTGCGTAGAGCTTGTACTTGCCATAGTCGGCACGCTGCTCGTCCTTCTCCTTATACACCGTCATCTTGTCGATGACCCTACCATTGGAAAGAATGTTGGCAGCCTTGTATTCCTCCACCGACACCTTGGGAGCCAACTTGGTAGGATAATACTTCTGCATCATGTCCTCCACCTTCGCCTCCCGTTTCTGATAGGCTGCGATGTCGGCAGCGTCCATCTTCATAGGGTTGAGCTGCTTGCCGTTGAGTTGAGCCACATAGAACCAGTCGGCAGGATTCACCTTGGACTGGAAGGCATGGGCATGGGAAACTTTGTCGCCATTGACCGTTACCATCTGCGGCTCACGCGGCTGATGCTCCTGTTTGGCGGAAGCCGACTTGTCCACGTTCTTTCCTTCCTCTTTCTTTTCCTGCACTTTTGTTTCCTGTGCTTTTGTTTCCGTTTTTACCGATGTGGATTTCTCTACGCTTTGTTTCTTCTCCAGACTGTCCACGATGGCCACTCGAAGACCGGCACGGATGAGTTTTGGCAGGTTTGTGTCCAAAGCATGATGAGGGAATGTGACTTGCAGAGGGCCGTCCTCTGCCTTTGCCGGTTTTGTTGGCTTGATGGACAAGGTGTCAGCCACCTTGGAGGCATCAGCGTTCAGGGCCGTGTAGAAATCTCCCGTCCTGAAGAGCAGGACGGCATCAGGATGCTTCTCCTTCATGTTCTCGTACAGCTCTGCCAGCGTCTTTGACTTCGGGAGCTTCGCGGTTTTCTTTGCAGCTTTTTTCTCAGTCTGAGCCTTCGGCTCTTCCTTCGGGGTAGCTTGCTGTTGCACCTCTTCTTTTTTCTTGCTTGCCATATTGTTGTCAATTAAAGGGTAAATATCCGTTTTCCATTTGTTGGGCGTGAACTTATGCGTATCACCGAGCACCGCCATCAGCGTGTCCTGCCTGCCTATCGCTTCATAGGCAGCCATTGCCGTGTGCCCGGTGTCGAGTACATTATCAATGAGAATGGGTATCTTGTCTCTGGGCACCCTTCGGATGCGATAGAAGTAGAGCGGCACTTCATCGATCGAGCCATTGGCTTTCTTCACCAGATAAAGCGGCTCGTGGGTATTGCTTGCTAATGCGTCGATGACAGGTAGATGCAGTGCCTCGCTGATTTTCTCGGCAAGCGTTTTGGTGTAACCCGCCCTGCCCGTGCGGTTGGGAATGGGTACCAGTACCACCTGCTTGTCCTTAGGCATGACATTCCTGACGGCAGCCGTCATCATCGCTGCTGCCTTGGCAATGGCCATATCGTCCCCAGCCTTTACCTTTCGGGCAATGGGAGCAACCTTGGCATAGCCAGCCACGGAGCTGACGATGTAGTCGTAATCAAGATTTTTGTATTTCTTTCTACCCACCTTGCTTGTCGTGATATGCTTTAACGCTACGGTTCTACAACAGAAGAACTCGCCAACAAAGAAGAATGTTAAAGCACTCGCTGGCTCTTATGAAAGTGACAAGCCGGGAGCAGAATATTAAAGAATCCCTTGTTTGGGAGAATGGTTCTTAGTCCGGAGTTATCGTATCAAGCCAGTACGCTGTTTCTTTTCGATAGACTCAGAGGGGTTGTTGGTCATTGTCTGGCGTTCCACCACCTTCTGGTATTCCCAGCGGTTCTCGTCGGTCATCACATACCCTATAAAATCCTCGTGGGTATCATCGTAGCGCATCTGCTGAAGGCGTTCCCATTCCTTCATGTCGCCATTGACCACCTTGAAGCCCTGTGGCTCACGCAGGTCCACACCCACCGTTACCTTAGTGTCGCCGAGCGAAAGCTCCACGGGCTTTCCCTCCTGCAGAGCCTCCTTCTGGTTAGCCCCGAGTTCGATGTCCTTCACCTTGTCCCGTGTCATCAGTTCCGATTCGATAGACACACTGGCCACGTCACGGTGCATGAGCGAGTTGGTTTCCTTATCCAACTGGATAAATTTTACTTTCCTTTCTCCCTCCACGTCCACCTCCTTACGGACTACATCGCCCGACTGCACACGCCGGAGTTCAGTTTGATTGAGATTCAGCTCGTTGGCAATCTCCCGGCGAAGCGGATAAGTCATCAGCATCACTTGGTCGTTTTCATCCAGCACGAACTGGGCTTTAAGCGGTAACTGTATCACCTTGCCATTTACTGTTCCCATGTTTGCCACGAAGACAGGCGTTACCTCCCCACGAAGCAGCGGAACTTTCAGAGCGTCAGGCATTAACTCCAGTTTTTCGCTGTCGATACCCAGCTGCATCAGTTTCTCTAAGACTGCTCCCTGAGCTTGAAAAGTCATCACATTTTCCATACGTTGAATGTTTATCGGTAAATTTGTCGAGAGAAGACTTGCGCTTCTCACCAAACAAAATTATCAAAAAGCAAGACGATAAGATGAGACGATACAGATTATTTCTATTGGTTTTCGTCGCTACCGCAATCAGTATGAAGATGGTAGCGCAGTTTTACACCCTCCGTACTGAGGAGCCTCACGCACAGGTAAGACCTGTAAGACAAACAGTTACAAAGAAAAAAGCGGATAGCATAGACACAAAAACACCTGACGTAACCTTTCAAACAGGTCGTGGCTTGGAGATCACCATCGAGAAGGATGTACCACTGTTTGTCAATGTGAAGGACTCCCTGCTTTTCAATCTGATCAGCCAGCGTATGAACGTCTGCCTGCCGCTCGACTTCTTGAAACTCAACTCTGCTTTCGGTTACAGGAAAGATCCAGTAAGAAGATGCACGGCTTTCCATAATGGCATCGACCTCGAATGTAACCATGCAAGGGTCTATGCGATGCTGCCCGGTATCATCAAGGAAGTACATTTCGGGAACAGAGGCTACGGCAACTATATCATCTTAGAGCATGGCATCTTTGAGTGTTTATACGGCCATCTTGACCAGATAACCGTAAAGGAGGGCGATGCAGTGTCGGCAGGAACCATCGTGGGAATATCAGGGAACACCGGTAAAAGCACCGGTCCACATCTCCATATCCGAATCAGGAAAGGTGGGAAGAGCGTCGATCCCAATATTTTCGTGGATTATCTTAAAGGTTACATCACACAGCTACAGGATAAGATGGCATGCGTCAGATTCGGGACAAAGCCCGACAAAGAGTTGAACATCGAGAATCTGATGGCCACATTAAGGCAATTTGATGTAAAGTTCCCACAGATAGTAGCAGCACAGGCTCTGCTTGAAACAGGCTACTTTACCTCCCGGGTATGCTTAGAGAACAACAACCTCTTCGGACTACGTCGCCCCAGCAATGGCAGCTACTATACCTACAACTCATGGGAAGAAAGCGTTAAGGCCTACAAGGACTATGTACAGTACAAGTACAAAGGTGGCAACTACTACGACTTCCTGAACAGGATTGGCTATGCGGAAGATGGTAGTTATATCTCAAAGGTAATGAGCCTTGAAAAGAGCCTATAAATACTAATCGAGGAAGTGAAAACGCTCAGAATAAATAGCTTCCTCGAAAGATATTTCTCCTGCTTGTTCTGCTTCAGATTTCTGTAAGTGATGGATATTATAATTCTTTCCATCCTCACTATACAATTGAAAACGATTAAGTAATATATGACTTCGGTACACATAGAATCATCCGTCATCCAAATAGATTCCATATCGATTATCCCAATCGGTATAGTGAGATTTCATAATTTTATCTTTTAGGGAGACAGAAAAGTTCAGCAACGACATCCGAATCTTCATGTCTTCCCAATGATGCAGTTCTACATTTGTGAGCACACTGTTCTTGGGAAAGAATAATCTCCGTTCGTCAATCTCTCTGAACTTCTCAAACTCTGTGCGGTATGTAGATAAAATAGCCTTTGGTATCTGAATAGGAAAGAACCAATTTTCCGAATATTTCTGTTTAATCATTCCATATTCACACCCGTACATAGCTTCTGCTAAAGCACCGGTTAAAAAGCAAGCAAATGTTTATTACCATAGTAATCATACATAGCCATTGTGAAGGGCAGAAGTATAGTCTCAACTCTTCTTGAAACATTGCCAAGCATGGAATATGTACCCACCAAAATCATTAGAAGATAAGGAATCAACCCCATTAACAATATCCTGTACTCCTTCTATTGCCTGTGCTTTAGAAGCACCATGACGTAACCTTGAGATAATATCTCCAATAACAGTTATCAGATACTGATCTCTCTTTGAAAAACTATCCATTAAAGGCTCATACGAAAAATCTATTAGCTATATCGTATAAATCAACGAAAAATACAGTCAACCATGAATTAATGGCACAATCATCTAACAATATGACAGAATTTTTATATATTTGCGTCTAATATCAATTTTTGACAAATGGAAAAGATTAATAGAATTAAAGGCGCACTTGCTGATGTTGGTCAAACTGGTAAATGGTTGGCAGAACAATTAGAAAAGATCCTGCAACTGTATCGAAGTGGTGTACTAATAGTTCACAGCCTGATCTACCGACACTCCATCAAATAGCAAAATTGCTTAAAATTGATATTCGAGAGCTCTTGGTTAAGACAATGACTAACAATTAATTTGAATTATCAACATAGTCGATATTTTTTAGAAAACAGATGAAACATATTTCTATCAGAGTACCATGGCATGATAAAAAATGGAATGGCTCGGTTTGTAACTGTCCAAAAAACAACCCATTTTGCATGATGCTCCATAATATATCAGAAAAAAAGGATATTGAAAAAGAACAAAGTCTTTCGGGCAAAACCTTCTTTGAACTTTCAAGCCAAGATATGCCAGCATGTATGACTGAAAATGGGGGCTTTATGAGTGAGAAGTCTTTTAATCGAACATTTACTCATGTTTATGCTTGGAATAAAAATAACCCACAGAGCAAATTGTTGCCAACAGAGATTTCATTGAATCCCTATAGTGTCTTTGGAATTCCTTTCAAGTATTTAAATAAGGACAGCCAAGAAGAATTAGACAAGAGGTACCCAAATTTGCCAAAAGATGAAGAGGCGACTTTCCGTACAAGTTGGGTGTTTGGCAGAGAACGTCAATACGCCATTCTTAAAAAATTTTCATCAAATATTATCCCAGATTCCTCTATAGCTGTTTTTTATTGCAAAAATGGGAACCCCGTTGATGAGGACTGTTCTAGATTGATTGTAGGAATGGGAAACGTTAAAAGGGTTCATGAGATAAAGAGTTACGATTCAAAGGCTGAATATACATATCCTTTTTGGGATCTAATATTTGAGCATGGAATACGTCAAAATTTAGACAAATCTGAGGGTTTCCTTCTTCCATATCATGAATATTTAGATTTGGACGATGACTATATAAATAAAATCACAGGCAAGAAGAAGGAAGAAGTAGTCAGTGAAATAAAACTATCATTAGATAAACTTGGCAATAGTCAACGGATTTTCAATGAACTTTCCTATGGGTGTAATTATATAAGCAGCCATAGCATGCTCATTATTTTAGATGCTGCTAGAAAATGTTTAGAAAAAGTTATAGAACATAAGCTCGTAGGGGGGAATTGGAAAAAGCAGATTTTATGGATAGATGAGCAGATAGCAAAAGTAAAGGATCTAATCGGTCCATTCCCTTCTTTTGCTGAATCTTTACGTGCGATAGGAGTAAATTATGCCTATATAATAGAACAGGATCTTCGTAATAATGGTTTTTGCAAATCAAAAGATAATCCTTGGTTAGCATTTGATCAATTAATGTCAGGAAAGATATCTCTGAAAGATATTGTATACGAATGTGAGTTACCTTTGTATAAAGAC
This sequence comes from Prevotella melaninogenica ATCC 25845, assembly GCF_000144405.1. Lineage (NCBI taxonomy): Bacteria > Pseudomonadati > Bacteroidota > Bacteroidia > Bacteroidales > Prevotellaceae > Prevotella > Prevotella melaninogenica. Next base: position 926,109 of record NC_014370.1, on the reverse strand, counting down.
ACGTGGAAAAGCATTTCTGAAGAATCACGTAATGTATTATCACTCTTGTCTCGTTTTGAAATTACATCGGATATTATAGAGAAATGGTACGGGCACCCAGAAAAATATACAGAACTACTTGAGAATCCATATATCATAAGTGAAGATTGTAGTTTAGGCGAGGAGAATGTCGTCACCACAGAGATGATTGATCTTGGAGTCATTTCAGACCCTAACCTTCAGGGGCAGTGGACTCCTAAAAATCCTTCTCTTGTAGAAACAATGATTGATAAAAGAAGAATCCGTTCTTTGGTAGTTTATCAATTAAAGGCTGCTTTACAAAATGGCGACACCTTGTTGTCTGTCAATGAACTTGAAAGATCAATAAAGAACACGTTGTCCAGTGATAGCTTACAACTGCCGGTAAACTACCTACTGACAAACAGGAACTTTATGCAGACTATATTGACATATATAACTCCAGAAGACAAATATGGAGCAATACAACTCAAATATTATAGTAACGCAGAGGAATTTTTGAGGAAAAAGTTTAAAGCAAGAGCTTCAAAGTCTGTAAAAGTTCCCTTAAATGAAGATTGGGATTCGCTAGTTATCAACTCGATAGAAGGCTATGATGCTAACAATGAGCGAAGTCGTTCCGCAGTAGAAGACCAGATAAGAGCCTTAAAAATGTTCAGTGACAAAAGATTGTCTGTTCTGACCGGTCCTGCCGGCACTGGTAAAACTACTGTAGTACAAGCCTTTTTAAGCTCCAAGCAGATAAAAGAAGAAGGCGTACTACTTTTAGCTCCTACGGGAAAAGCAAGGGTTCGGTTAGGAAAAATGGCAGAAAACATTCAAGCCTATACATTAGCGCAATTCCTATCTAGAAGAGGTTTCTTTAATTGGTCAAAGATGGAGGCTTTTGTTCCTGCCAACTTAGAAAATAAGGGGTATGCAAAAGCAAAAAATATTATTGTAGATGAATGCTCCATGCTTACATGCAATGACTTCTACGTTCTACTCAATGCTTTGGATCTAAAGTATGTACAACGAATCATATTTATTGGCGATCCATCTCAATTACCGCCTATTGGGCCGGGACGTACTTTTGCTGATTTATGTAACTTTCTTGATAATAATAATGAAAAAGCCATAACTCACCTCAAAACTGTTGTTAGAACTATTAGAACAGGAGACTCCGATATATTATCATTAGCTTCTTGGTTCTCCGGGGAAAAGCCGGTAAAGGATGCAGATCAAATATTTGAAAAAATAATCGATAAAAAATTAGATAAGGATTTATCCGTCTATACTTGGAATAACGAAAATGATTTGAAAGACAAACTACAGGAAGTTCTGGTTAAAGAGTTACCAAATCCAGAATTAGACTTGAAGGACAGAATCAAGGATTCTATTGGGATTACAGATTTGAACTTTGCCAAGACTAATCCTGATTGTGTCGAAAGATTCCAAGTTTTATCACCTGTTATAAACCCAGTATGGGGAACTTATCAGTTGAATACTAATTTTCAAGAATGGGTTGGAAATACTAACAGAAAACTTTCAGTTGAGATAGCGCCAAATTTCATCTTTTATGGTGATAAGGTAATTCAACTTCTTAATGAAAAAAGAAATAGTTATCCTTCTAAAGAAGAAAAGCAATTGTCAAATGGGCAAATTGGTTTTGTTTCCTATGCTAATAATAATGATAAAAGGGCATCCGTCGTTTTCGCAGGAATACCTAATGAGACATTTACGTACTTTCCATCGAAAACAGACGAGAAGGATTCTGTAATTGAATTAGCTTATGCTATTTCTATTCACAAGTCGCAAGGAAGTGATTTTGACTGTGTTTTAGTTGTTTTGCCAAAAGGAGGAAGGATTCTTTCGCGTGAGCTTATTTATACAGCACTAACAAGAGCCAAAAAGAAATTAATATTATTGGTACAAGATAGTATCTCATGGTTAATGGAATATACTAAACCTCAACAGTCAGTCTTGGCAAGAAGAAATTCCAATTTATTTAATTTTTCTGTTCGAGACAATATTGATAAGATTCCGTATGTTGAAGGCCTTATTCATACAACCGAAAGTGGACTTATTGTAAGGAGTAAGTCTGAAGTTATTATTGCTAATATGCTTTATGAACAAGGAATAAAATTTGAATATGAGAAATTACTGCAAGAAAATGGAAGAAGATGTATTCCTGATTTTACGTTCGAAGATGCATCTGGTGATACGATAATCTGGGAGCATCTAGGAATGCTTGACAACCCTGGTTATAGAGAATCTTGGGAAAGAAAATGTAAATTCTATGAGTCTATAGGATTTGTAAAAGGAGAAAACTTATTTACTACGAGGGACCATGAAGATGGAAGTATTCATTCAAACGAAATAAAAGAAGTAATAGATGAACTAAAAGACCTGATTTAAGTTGAGAGGTTAGCTCATAAAAAAAACATATAGTTCCTACAGTTATCAGCTGCAGGAACTTTTTTACCAGTTGTCATTTTCGTTGCCCACAAGCCCATGCTTGGCAGCTTCTTCAATCTTGTCGAGCAATACATTCGAGTAAGCGTAAGACATCACGAGCGCTTTGCTTGATGTTTTCTTGGCATGATGGACATCTTTCTCCGTGAACGGATAACACTTGTCAAGTACCCATTTCTCCTCAACCCTTGTAGGGATAGAGCCTGCAAGTGCCCCCATGATTCCACCTCCGGCAAGCACCGTCACGTCATAGTGGTCGATGGAGTAAGTTACCCTGATCTTACCTTCCTTGATATCCGCTCTAATCACAGGCTTGATACTCACATTGTAAGAGTTCGTTCCTCCTGCATGACCGGCGATGTCGGCCATATAGCCCGACGCGATGATGACACCACTCTCCTTGTCGTTCAACTTGATCACAGAGTTGGCATCGTTGAAGGTTGCGGTAAACCAGTAGTTAAGGTTCACGTACAGCTGCTCCGCTGACTGCCCGTCACACGAGATAACTTGCACGAAGGTCATTGCGTTGTTCTTGTCGAGTTCAATGCTCTTCGAGATGTTGGTGGCAGCTTCTGTCCACTTGTCGCCATACTTCTCCTTGACGTACTTCTCCAACTCATCTACACGCATAATCTGCGCATTCGCACACACGGTTGCCATAACAAAGGCAATCATTAACAGTGGTTTCTTCATAACCGATTAGTATTAAATGAGAACTATATTTGTTTCTGCTTGCAAAGTAAACACTCAACAGCGCAACCATTCTGCATCATTCCACAAAAAGTAGTCTTTCACGATGAGAGAGGAGGTTGTTTGGCGGTCAAAACAACAAAATGAAGGAAAATTCCACATTATCTATAATATGCAGAGGCTTCTCTCGGAAAATTTCATTATATTTGTGCCGTAAGCATTTTAATTCCTAAGCGACATGGCAAAAGACATCAATCGAATCAAGGTCGTGCTTGTTGAGCATAAGCGCACCAACAAGTGGCTTGCCGAACAGTTGGGCATTAACCCCACTACCGTTTCCAAGTGGTGTACCAACACGACCCAGCCCAACATCGAAACTTTGCTCCAGATAGCCAAACTCATCGATGTGGAGGTGCAGGAACTATTGATTAAATAGCCTCAATAGACTTCTCATAAAAAAATATCAAGCAAAGCTGACAGACGGCATTGAAGCATTTTTGCCTTGCCAATAGAAAAGATACGATATGACCGAACAAGAATTAGCGTCCGTGATATGGGACATTAAAGAAATAATAAGAGGACTGTACGATGATGCCGAGGTGGAGGATGTGATTTTGCCCTTCACCCTGCTGCGCCGACTGGACTGTGTGCTCGACGAAAAGCGCGATGCCATCATGGAGGAACTGAGCAAGATCCCTACTGATGCGCCCGAGAAGATGAAGAAAATTAAGCTCGACAGCATTCTCCGTCGAAACAACCTGACCTTTTTTAATGTGTCCGGTCTCTCGATGGAAAAAATGCTGGCTGCCCCGGCACAGATTGCCACCTCGTTCGACTATTATCTCAACTCCTTCACCGACAACGTGCGCGACATCCTTGCCAACTTCGTACACAAGCAGGACGCCGGCGACCACCTTGACCTGAGCGACATCTACCGTCGGTTGGCTGAGAGCAACAAACTCTTCTCTGTGTGCCAGATGTTTGTGCAGCGTGCCGACCTGCACCCTGACAAGATGAGCAACGCCATGATGGGGACTGTCTTTGAGAATGTGATTCGCCGCTCTAAGGAATCGAGCAATACCAAGGCGGGACAGTTCTACACCCCACGCGACATCGTGCAGTTGCTCGTGGCGCTCACCATCAGCGGACACGAGGACGAGCTTTACATTCCCGGGCGTATCTTCTCCATCTACGACCCCTGCTGTGGCACGGGTGGTATGCTTACCGAGGGCAAGGCGTATCTCCAGCGGCTGGCCCACAACCCCGACTTGAAGGTGCAGCTCTTCGGACAGGAGCTTAACGACAAGACCTACGCCATCTGCAAAGCCGACCTACTGATGAAGGGCGACGACCACAACATCAGTCAGCAGCTTTTCAAGGGCAACACCTTCAGCGAAGACCGTCTCTATGGCCGCACATTCAACTTCATGCTTGCCAACCCACCCTTCGGAGTAGATTGGGGCAAAGATGAATATGTGAAGAAATGTGTGCAGAACGACAACGCCCCTGGCCGACGTTTCGAGGCAGGTCTGCCCACCACCAGTGACGGCTCGCTGCTCTTCCTCATGCACATGGTTGCCAAGATGGACCAGGAGAACGGCTCGCGCATCGGCATCGTGCTCAACGGCTCGCCGCTCTTCAACGGTGATGCTGGTTCGGGCTGGAGTAATATCCGCAAAATGCTGCTCGACCGCAACCTGCTCGACTGCATCGTGTCGCTTCCCGGCGACCTGTTTTATGGCACGGGCATCTCTACCTATCTGTGGATACTCGACAACAAACGGCCTGTGGAAAAGCAAGGAAAGGTGCTCTTCATCGACGCATCGCACAAGCACGAGTATGCCAAGTTGCTGCAGACCAACCTCGGCAAGAAACGTTATGACATCAGCGAGGAGGGGGCAAAGAATATTCTTGATATCTACAGAGAATATCAGAGCGTGAGCTGCGACATCCTCAACGAAAACACGGGTGAGGTGGAGCATTTGGAGACAGCCAAGAAGCTGGATTACGACGACTTTCTCTATACCAAGGTAGCAGTGCGCCGCCCTATGCGCTATTGGTTTGAAGGTATCACCTCCAAGTATGAGCAAATGAAGGCGGAAGAGGGTTTCAAGCCCGATGACAAGAAGAACCTTATCTATAAGAACGTTGCCGCCATTGATGGAATCGACAAGAGGCGCAGCGACACCGAGTTTTTCGCATTTCTGAAAAGCAAGAAGTGCAAACCATCTGCAGCAGAAATCAAGAACATCCGCAAGGCATGGGGCTCGATGAGCGAAGATGCTCCCGAAGTGCTCAACAATCCCTACAAGGCTGACAGTGGCTTTCTGGAGGACGGCAATCTCACGACACCGAGAACATTCCCTTTAAGCAGGACATCGACCAGTACTTTGAACGTGAGGTGCTGCCCTTCACTCCCGATGCGTGGATGGACCGCAGTAAAGATAAGATAGGATGCGAGTTCCCCTTCACCAAGCTGTTCTACGTGTATCGTCCCATGCGCGACCTCGACGCTATCCTTGCCGACATCAAACGGCTTGATGAAGAGGCCGATGAGGAGTTGGAAAATGTTAAGTTGTAAGTGTTAAGTATTAAGTGATGGATAGTAAAGGCGAGATAAAGATATATCAGACGCAGGACGGGCAGACCGCCATCGACGTGCGACTGGAGAACGAGACGGTGTGGCTCAACCAAGACCAGATTGCCCTATTGTTTGACAAGTCAAAGTCAACCATCAATGAGCATATCAACAATGTGTTCAAAGAGGGTGAATTGGAGAAAGAAGAGGTAGTTCGGAAATTCCGAATAACCACTCAACACGGTGCAATGACAGGAAAGACACAAGAGCATGACGTGATGTTCTACAACCTTGACGTGATTATTTCTGTGGGTTATCGTGTAAAGAGTAAGAGAGGTACGCAGTTTCGCCAATGGGCCAATACCGTACTAAAGGAATACCTCGTCAAGGGCTATGCCATCAAGAACGACCTTGCCCGGCAGCGGTACGACGACCTACGGCATGTGGTGGAGGTGATGGGGCGCACCATCAAGTCACTCGATGCCAAGGTGTTCGACGAGACCGAGAAGGCTGCTGACAATGCCGACGAGCGCGAGGCACTCATCAGCGTGGTAACCGACTATACCCAGGCACTCGACACCCTCGACGATTACGACTACCAGCGGCTGGAGGTGAGCGACACCAACGAGCAGGAGCGGTTTCATGCCACCTACGACAATGCGATGGAGGCCATACAGAGTCTGAAGGAAAAGTTTGGCGCCAGCCAGTGGTTTGCCAACGAGAAGGACGACTCGTTCAAGAGCTCCATCGGACAGATTTATCAGACTTTCGGTGGTGTGGAACTTTATCCGTCCGTAGAGGAGAAAGCCGCCATGCTACTCTATCTCGTTACCAAGAACCACTCGTTCAGCGATGGCAATAAGCGCATTGCCGCCACACTCTTCCTTTGGTTTATGAACAACAACGACATCCTCTACAACCCCGATGGCTCCAAGCGCATCGGCGACAATACCCTCGTGGCACTCACGCTGATGATTGCGGAAAGCCGGACGGAAGAAAAGGATACCATGGTAAAGGTGGTGGTGAACCTGATCAACAAAAAGAACATATAGGTATGAAGAGGTACGGGAAATATAAAGATAGTGCGGTGCAGTGGCTGGGGAAAGTTCCGAGCCACTGGAACTATTCACGTATTAAGTTCGGTCTCAAATCGAGTTTCTCTGGTGTATGGGGAGACGACGAAAAAGGAGATGATAATGATGTCGTGTGCTATCGTGTAGCGGATTTCGATTATAAAAATGGTGGACTTTCCGAGGAAAAGATAACTATTCGTAATATCGACGAAAAGACCTTCAAAGAAAGAGAAATTCTACCAAATGATATCCTTATTGAAAAATCAGGCGGCGGAGACGTCAATCCTGTTGGCAGAGCTGTAATAGCTAATCTTGATCATAAAGCAACATGTTCAAACTTCATACATTGTGTACGTTGCAATGAAAACGTTCTGAACACCAGATTGCTTTATTATTTCTTCTATTCGATTTATGTACAGAAGGTGAATCTTTTGTTCTTCAATCAAACAACAGGTATTCAGAATTTAAAAGTTCCTGAATATCTTGGCCAGGTAATGTTTTTGCCACCTCTTTCCGAGCAGCAATCAATAGCATCCTTCCTTGATGCCAAGACGAAACCGATAGATGATATTATCGCCAAGCGTGAACAGCAGATAGCACTTTTGGAAGAAATGAAGTCGGCCATCATCAGCCGCGCCGTCACCAAAGGGCTTAATCCCGAGGCAAAGATGAAAGATAGCGGGATTGAGTGGATTGGGGAAGTGCCTGAGAATTGGAATTTATTAAGGTTTCGATTGCTTTGTAGAATCAGTACCGGCGATAGTGATACTCAAGATGCAGAGCCAGATGGAGAATATCCTTTTTATGTACGTTCCCCGCAAGTCGAAAGGAGTTCTAAATTCACTTGTGAAGGAGATGCTATTTTAATGGCTGGCGATGGCGCTGGTGCAGGTAGAGTCTTTCATCATGTTGATGGCAAGTATGCTGTCCATCAGAGAGTTTACATTTTTAACCAATTTAATAAGGTTGTCGACTCTAATTACCTGTACCAATTTATGCGAATAATGTTCCCACAAAGAATGAATATGGGAAGTGCTCAGTCTACTGTTCCATCTGTCAGATTACACATGATTCAAAATTTTGTTGTTCCTATTCCATCTATAGATGAGCAACGCACCATCACCTCCTACCTCGACACCGAAACCGCCAAAATCGATGTACGGATAGATAAGCGTCGCAAGCAGATAGCACTTTTGCAGGAGTATAAGCAAGCCCTCATCACCGATGCCGTTACAGGAAAAATTGATGTGAGAGGATTTTCTTCTTAATGACGCTGAATGGTTGCATAGTTATGATGTACCTTTGCATAAGTAAGGCTATTGTAAAGACAAATTTTTCGCAATAAAAATGAGGAACGAGAAAATAGAAATCTGCAACCAATTGACAGTAAGAATAGTAGGGATGCAAAAACGAAAGAGCTTCTTTCGCTGTGCAAAACTTATCCTTTCGCCATGCGAAAGAGCCTCTTTGACGATGCGAAAGCTATGCTTTCACAATGCGAAATGATAGTATCTGAAAACAGTAAAGATAATTCACAGCGCAAACAACGGCCAGAAACCTAAAAATAGAATAAAGAAAAACAACAGATATGGCAACAAGCAATCTTAACGAGACAACTTTTGAGGAGCATATTGCTCAGCAGTTGGCTGGCAGCGACCTCTATAATCAGCGCACCAGCCGCGACTTTGACATCGAACACCTCTGCGACCGAGAGATGCTGGAACGGTTTCTCCGCCAGCAACCCGCTGTATGGGCGATGCTCGAACATGCCTTCCCCGGGCAGGAGACCGATGAGGTGGTGAAGCAGCTGAACAGCCAGTTGAACCGTGGCGAGAGCATGCTCAAAATCTTCCGCAAGGGATTTAAGATAAGGGGGAAAGACATCAAGTTTGCCCAATTCAAACCTGTTCTCGCCGGGGAGGACAGTGAGGCTTATCGGCTCTATCGGTCCAACACTTTCAGCATCGTGCGCCAGATGCGCTATAGCACAGCCTGCAGCGACAAGGGCAACGAACTTGATATGTGCATCCTGCTCAACGGTCTGCCGCTCTTCACCTTCGAGCTGAAGAACGAGGGTACGGGGCAGAACTATGCCAACGGCATCTACCAGTACCGGTACGACCGCAATCCCGAGAACCGAATGTTGCGGCATTGCCTGGTACACTTCGTGATGGATAACAACTATGTGTTCATGACCACGCGGCTGAAAGGTGCCGAAACGAAGTTTCTGCCTTTCAACCAAGACAGCGTGAACCCGCCCATCGAAGACGAATATCCCGTGGCCTATATGTGGCAGCACATCCTACAAGCCGACAGCATACTGGACCTACTGGAGAACTTTATCAAGCGATACAACGATGAAGACGGCAAGCCCGTGGTGATCTTTCCTCGTTTCCATCAGCTACGAGCCGTGCGGAAGCTACGCCGAAAGGTGAGCGAGGAAGGTGCCGGGCACAACTACTTGGTGTGGCATTCGGCAGGCTCGGGCAAGACCAAGACCATGGCGTGGCTGGCCCACCAGCTCGCCAACATGACCAATGAGGACCACAGCTGCGTGTTCGACAGTATCATCATGGTGACCGACCGCATTGTGCTCAACCGCAACATGGCCGAGGACGTGGTGAACTTCGAGGACGTGGTGGGCACCGTGAAAGACGTGCGCCATGGTAGCAAGAACCTCGCCACCGCTATCGACGAGGGCCACCGTATCATCATCAGTACCGTGCAGAAGTTTGCCTTTGCGCTGAAAACCCTGAAGCGCGAGAAGCACCGCCAATATGCCGTCATCATTGATGAGGCCCATACCGCCGTGGGCAACGAGAGTGCCAAAGACCTGGTGAACGCCCTGAGTACTGACGAGGACCTGAAAAACATTCCCGACTTCAACCCCGATGAGTTTGAAGACGAGATGGATGCTTTCATGGCCTATCAGCAGATTATGCGCCGCTCCATGCACCACATGAGCTACTTCGCCTTCACCGCCACCCCGAAGGACAAGACCTTTGTACTCTATGGCGACGAGAACCATAAGGAGCACGACCTCTACTCGATGAAACAGGCCATCGACGAGAAGTTTATCCTCGATGTGCTGCAAAACTACAAGTCGTACCAGACCATGTTTGAGCTCATCGAAACGACCACCGACCCCGAGGAGAAAAAGAAACGCTTTGAGGAAAAGAAGTCGCTCGCCCTGATCTATGGCGAGCTGAACAAAAACTCCTACATCATGCTGCGCAAGGCCACGATGATGGTAGATCATTTTATGAAGCATACCATCGGCAAGATTGGCGGTGAAGCCAAGGCTATGGTAGTGTGCGACTCGCGCCGAGCCGCCGCCGACTATAAGCGCATCATCGACAAGGTAATAGAGCAGAACTATCATGGCGTGATCAAGACCTTGGTGGCCTTTTCGGGTGAAGTGGAAGACAGTCATGGGCACAAGTGTACCGAGGCCAGTATGAATGATGAAGGCGTGCATGACGACGGCATCCGCATCAAGTTCAAGGGGAGCGACTATAAGATACTGATTGTGGCCAACAAGTTTCAGACAGGCTTCGATCAGCCGCTGCTCCACACCATGTTTGTGGACCGCTCACTCGGCGGTATACAGTGCATCCAGACGCTGAGCCGCCTGAACCGCTGCTGTCCGGGCAAGGACGACACCATGGTCATCGACTTCCGCAACAATCCGGAAGACGTAAAGGCAGCCTTCCAGCGTTACTACACCGACATCGACCTCCTGGGCGAGGTGGACACGCAGCGTATGTACACCATGATGGATGACGTGAATCGCTGGCGCATATTCAGCGATGACGACGTGAATCGCGTGGTGAAGATGCTCCAGCGCAAGGAGACGGCAGTGGGCGTGCCGTCGCTACTGAAGACCATCGTTACCGAGCGTGTGGAACCGATGACCGACGAGGAGAAGGACCGGTATCGCAAATATGTGAACCGCTATATGCGTCAGTATGGTTTCATGGCGCAGCTAATGGACTTCGTCGATCCCGACCTGGAGAAGTTCTACGTGTTCTGCCGTGTGTTCTACAAATATCTGCCCTACACCAAAGAAACCCTCCCTATGGAGGTTCTCGACAGGATTGACCTTGACAAGCTGCGCATTCAGCTGAATTTTGACGGGCAGCTGGAGCTGGAGGACGAGGATCAGCAGATGGCATCGAGCCGCATAGGTGAAGTGGGACAAAAGCAGGAGGACGAGAAGAAGACGATAGCTGAAATCCTTGACATTGCCAACAGTCCGTTCCAAGACCTGCTCAATGAGAATGACAAGATATTGAAGCAGATCTGGATAGACATTCTGCAAGATCCGGATGTAACAGATGCCTTCAGTGCAGGCAATTCCTACGATGCCCTGATAGCACTTGTCAAGGAGAAGTTTGACGAGAAGGTGGCCGACCAGATAGAGAAATACTATAACTTCCAGGAGGAACTGGAGAAGAACCAGTCGTTCTCGATGATGCTTATCCGCAAGTTTGTGGATGCACTGGCCATGAGAAGCCGGAAGGCCAGCGAACTTGCCTACGATGAAAATACACTGAAAGAGGCGCTGATGGTCAGCCTCGGCGAGGAGTTTGTGGATGTGTGCAGCCATGTACGCTCGTTCGATGAGTTTGTGGATGTGTTCTTCGCAGTGCTCAACCGCAGCAGCCTGCCTTCGCTCGACGGTGCAGACGGCATTATCAAGAATGCGCTGAACAATATCTATTGCAATGATCATCTGCAGAACTTTGACAAGCAGACCTATTTCAACAGCCTGCTTTCTAAGTATGAGAGCTATCTGAAAAAACTTTATTACCTCTGCCATGGCGAGGAAGTGCCGTCGTCAACAGGAGATACTGACCATTCAACATTGGCAAATGCCATCCATGGTTTCAAATGTCTCTGGAATCTGAGGCATGCCGCCACAGAGGAGGGCAAGCGTTTCAGTGGCTATCTGGACATGGTGCGTCAGTGGCGTAATGATGAAGCACATCGTGCGCCCATCACAACTGACGAAGAGGTGAACGCCGCCATCAAGGTGCTTGTGGCCATGTACTTGTTTGTGACAGGAAACTCAATAACCGATTTGGAGATGCAGGAGGGTGCAGGAACCCCTACTATCAAGCAGGATCCTGATTCCCATCCCCAAGGTTACGAAGCGTTCGAGGAGGACCATCTTGGATATTCTGTAGCCGCAGAGCCTGAACCGGGCGAAGAGTAATAGATATGTGTCTGAATAAAATAGAAGAATCATGGAACCGACAAAAGAGAATACCTTGTACCTGACCATCAAGCAGGTTTTCTTCGACCAGATAATAGCTGGTACGAAGAAAGAAGAATATCGTGAAATCAAGGATACCACCTATAAGAAGTATTTGGCTTGTACCGAGGATGGCTTTCCCTATTTCGATGATGAGAAGATAAGTGATGACGACCCATTGGTGGGCGACATCTGCGTGTGGAACAACGGTGTTTACCCTTACTATCCCAAGGATGAGCTGAAATACCTGAATCTTGCCGTGGGCTATGCCAAGGAGCGCGACACCGCATTGGTGGAAGTGACAGACATCACCTTCGAGCCTCTTACTGACAAAGACGGTAAGCCCGCTCGTTTCCACGATGACGGGGAGAATGTAGCAGCTGATTCCAATGGTGAGTTCTGCTTCTGGGAGGCGGTGTTCCATCTCGGCAGAATAGTTGAAGTGAAAAGGAAATAAGTTTTTCCCAACCATGCAGAAAGGCTGCATGGTTCCACTTTACCTTTGTTTCGACTATAATAGTAAGAGTATGGCAACAAATAAGAATGCACAGATAAGATACCAGGCACTGGACAGATGTCTAAGCAACTGGAGTCGCCGTTACTATATTGACGACTTGGTGGATGCTTGCAATGATGCGCTTTACCTTTACAATGGCGAAGGAAAGAAAGGTGATGGTGTCAGGAAACGTCAGGTACAGGAGGACTTGAAGTTTATGCAGAGCGAGGAAGGCTACAGAATGACGATTGATGCCATACGCGACGGTCATAAGATGTACTATCGTTACCACCATCGCAATGATTCTATCAGCGAGCGACCTTTCAATCAAGAGGAACAGAACATCGTATCTGATGCCCTGATGCTGCTCAAACGCTTTGAGGGTGTGCCACATTTTGACTGGCTAATGGATATTGACAAGAAGCTCTATTCCACCAGCCAATTAGGGAAGGATGTACGTTCGGTGGTCAGCTTTCAGCACAACCCCTACCTAAAAGGAATGGACAAGGACTATTACAAGCAGATTTTCGATGCCATTGTCAATAGGCAGGCTCTGGAGATTTGTTATCATCCTTTTGGTAAGGATGCTAAAGAGCAAGTCGTAAGTCCTTATCATCTGAAGCAATATAATAACAGGTGGTTTCTTATCGGCAAGCAAGGTAACTATGACGGACTGACCAACTATGCCATTGACAGGATTGACGGCATCAAGGAATTGGGCCGTAAAATGTTTGAACCGCTGGACGATGATTTCAACTTCGATGAGTTCTTTGAGGATGTCATTGGTGTGTCGGTCGAAGATGTTCCGGTTGAGGATGTGGTGCTCTATGCCAACGATAAGGCATTCAACTATATCTACACCAAACCTCTCCATGAGTCACAGGTAGCCAGAGGTGAACGAACCGAGGATGGAAGACGGATTGTAACTTTGAAGGTGAAAGACAACTATGAACTGCGGGCATTGTTGCGTTCTTTCGGAAGCCAAATAGAGGTGATAAAGCCAGCCTCACTACGTGAAAAGATGAAGAAAGAGGCTGATACCCTATCTAAAATGTACGCTGACGAATAAAAATCCGCAATAACGCAGAATGTCTGCACAGTTAGTAATTACCTTTGCATTGTAATTTTTAATAAGTTTGTTTATGAGCGAGATTAAATGTCCAAAGTGCGGTGCTATTTTCACCGTTGACGAAGCTGATTATGCAGCTATCCTTAATCAAGTTAAGAATGATGCTTTTGATGCAGAGATAAGTCAAAGACTTGCTGAACTTCATAAGCAGCAGGAGGCAGAGCAAGCTACAGTTATCTTAAAAAACGAGCAAGGGTACAAGGATAAGCTGTCGGCCAAGGATACAGTCATTGCCGGTAAAGATACGGAAATAGCCAAGCTCAACGAGCGACTGAATAGTATCGCTCAGGCTAAGCAACTCGAAATGAATGAGCAGATGGCAGACAAAGATACTGAGATTACCCGCTTGAAGGAGCAGATCGCCAGCTTGCAGAACAGCAAGCAGATGGAGATTGACAACAAGGTGGCAGAGAAAGACAAGCGCATACTCGAACTGGAGGCGTCGCTACAGCAGAAGGCCAAGGACCAGGAACTGGCCGTGATACAAGAGAAGACCGTACAGCAGGAGGCAATGCAGCAGAAGCAGCAGCGTATCACCGAACTAGAAGCCAAGCTCACGGAGAACGAGGCGAAGGCCACGCTCAACGAGAAGAATCTGAAGGAGTATTACGAGCGTAGCCTGAAGGATAAAGACGAGGAGATAGAGCGATACAAGGACTTTAAGATTCGCCAGTCGACCAAGATGATTGGCGAGGACCTGGAGATACATTGCCACAACGAGTTTGATAATGTCCGTTCGCTCGGGTTATATCCCAACGCCTACTTCGAGAAGGACAATGATGCCAGCAGTGGCAGCAAGGGCGACTTCATCTTCCGCGACTATGACGGCGGCACGGAGTATATCTCGATTATGTTTGAGATGAAGAATGAGGCCGACATGACCGCCACGAAGCATAAGAACGAGGACTTTTTTGCTAAGCTCGACAAGGACCGCAACACCAAGGGATGTGAGTACGCTGTACTCGTGAGTATGCTGGAGCCAGAGAGCGACCTATATAATAATGGTATTGTAGATGTGAGCCACCGCTATCCCAAGATGTTCGTCGTGCGCCCGCAGTTCTTTATGCCCATCATCTCGCTATTGGCCAAGGCTTCGAGAAACGCCGTGGATTATAAGCGGCAGCTGGCCATCGCTCGTAATCAGTCGGTAGATGTGACGAACTTCGAGAACAAACTCAACGAGTTTCGCAGCGGCTTCAGTCGTAACTATGAATTGGCCAGCAAGAAGTTCAATACAGCCATCGCCCAGATTGACGAGTCTATCAAGCATCTACAGAAGGTGCGTGAAGCCTTAGTTGGTTCTGAAGACAACCTTCGTTTAGCGAATAAGAAGGCTGACGAGCTGACTATTAAGAAGCTTACCTACAACAATCCTACAATGAAGGAAAAGTTTGAAGAAGCAAGAAGACTTGAGTCTGAAAGTCAAGAGGTGTAAATAGAAATAGGTATCCTCGTTTATTTGAGGATACCCAATACCAATAAGAATATGATTTACGACGGATGGCTAAAGATACAAGACTGGTTCCATGAACGAAGTCTTATCTATGACAAATATTCCAAATCGATTCCAAAGAAACCTGATGTGATAAACGTCGATTTTTTGAATTTACGATATGGATGGCTGGAAATGGTTTTTAGAATCAATGGTCAAAAGCAGCTGATGATACCTTTAAGCGATTTATACGATCCGCTACAGGATATAGTACAATGGCTGGAGGCAATCATAGATTTGGGTAATGGAAATCCATACTATGAGCATACGTTGCATAAAGACAGCGAAGGTACCCATATCTTTATGCACTATGAGTTAGTTGAACTTCCTGAATTTGGTAGCGTAGAAGACCAAAGAGGATTGTTTGTTGTGTATTGTTCGACTTTAGAAGATAAAGAACAAACGGTCTCTGCTATTTGTTCACCCGTTAATTTAATAAAAAGCATCTATTTGGCACTCCTAAACTTCTTTGCTTTTCATAACAATGGACAATACGATGAAGAATATCTTATTGAGAATTGGTCGATGCCGCACGGGGAAGTTTCCACCTCCCTCGAACTTTACAATAATGTTAAGTCTACCAAATTAGAGTGGTATACAGCCCAAAAGGACTATGATGCTTGGTTTGACAAGAGCTTCGTAAAGCCAACTATTAAGAAAATCATATTGTTCTGTTCAGATGATGGAGGCTCATTTTGGAATCGTGATGGATCCCGTTTGACTGATGAAGCGGAATTAGGGATGGATGAGCAAATGCCAAATGATGTTTCAATATCAACACAGACAAAAAATATTCTTGCACCACAAAGGGACGGGTCTAAGTCTGAGTTTGGGGTTGACATAAAATTCCTCATAAAACTGCGTATGAGCTTGAAAGATGATGTCGATTTGTTTTTTGGTAGCAGGCCTATCAATGGACATTTGGCAAAGTTTGAGTTGCTGCCAAACTATCGACTATGGCAAAAAGGAAATCATTCTGGGCTGAGGTATAGAAAAATAAAAAAACAGATAATGCAGTATAGATTTAAAGACGTTGAAATTGGAGTAGATTCTCCTTTTCAGGAGGACAAGTTAGGAAGAAAAAAGTATGTCAATATATTGACAAACATTATTGCTCATGACCACGAGGGCTGTGTAATAAGTCTTAATGGCGCATGGGGGACTGGCAAAACCACATTTGTAAAGATGTGGGAACAAATGCTGAAGAACAAGGGGTATAAGACCATCTATTATAATGCTTGGGAATCAGATTTTGTTGAAGATCCTTTAGTTGCAATGATCGCAGAAGTTGGCGAATTAAGCCAAGAAGAAAAATTCAAAGATTTGTTTGCATCTGTAATAGCTAATGCTGGCAAAATAACTTTGGCAGCAACACCCAAAATAGTGAAGCATATTGTGGAAAAACATATAGGAAGTGATGCAGCTGATTGTATATCCGATATGCTTGAGGAAGGTGCATCTGCTCTTAAAGAGCAAATAGATAAATACTATGAAGAAAGGAAGAGTCTTACTTCTTTTCGAGCACAATTAAAGGGTTTGGTAGACCAATTAACAGAACAACCATTAATCTTTTTTGTAGATGAATTAGATAGATGTAACCCACATCATGCTGTAAAAGTACTGGAACGAGTAAAGCATCTTTTCTCTATTCCTAATATTATATTTATTCTTTCTGTGGATAAGCAACAGTTAAGTAATTCTATTAGAGGGTATTTTGGAAGTGACCGAATTGACGCAGAAGAGTACTTACGTCGCTTTATAGATATAGAATACTTCTTACCAGAACCCAACTATGATTACTACATTAAGTATCTGTGTGATGATCTTAATTTCAAAGGCTTCTTCTTTGGTAATAATTCTGATATGCCAAGTTCTGCATATTCATTCTTCGATGAGTTTGTTAGATCGCTTGCTGGTAGTAAAAGGCTTACCCTGAGACAGATGCAGAAATTGTTCGTGTCTGTTCGATTAGTATATAGCTCACTCAACACGAATAGAGAAGAACTGCCAGGATTGATATTGCTGCTTTTGTATATTAGAAGTTATCATTTTGGATTATATGAAGCTATTGTCAATCATCAGCTTTCATGTCAAGAATTAGTTAGCGAGTTAGATAGAATATTACCTAATTCGCTTTTTGAACGGAAAAAATACTCAGGATATGATTTCCCAATTATTCTCTTCCCTTTCTGTGATTTGCTGGTTTATTATATGGCAATCGACAGCTATAGTGGAGAATCTAAACTATGGAAAGTTGATGAAGCTGATACTAATAAGTTGACAGTGTACTTTACCTCTGAACATATTGGAGTAGAAGATATTACTCGGTATGCAAAGTCTGTAAAAAGGTATAGTTCACCGAAATTATCTTATGTTACCAACTTTATAGATTTGACAGAGGATTTACAGATAGATTAGAAGATTTTTATATGAGGAGACAAAGATGTAACGGATAGTATGCGTAGCATAAATATTTCGCATACTGCCCTTTTATAAATCCTCGCTCTCCATTGTAACACAGGATGACGGCCTGCCCCAGCCAAAGCCCGACTACACCATACTGGTACATGAACAGGGTAGCTAAAAGGCATTTCGTCACCTTGTCCGGCTGGAAGAAGTGGAACGCGCATATCAAGAGAATGCCAGAATATTCATAATCGACATGCAGCCAAGTAGCATTAGCACAAATGGAAGCCATAATGACACACCAGAGCAAAGGCTTGTTGCCAATTCGGGTTATCAAGTCTATTGCCACCAGTCCTAACAATAGGGTAAAGAACACATTGTGGGTGTTGTCATGATTCAGCAACCACCACGGAGCTTCGGATATGAGTGCAAAAGCCAAGAGGTTGAGCGCATACTTCCCCGTGGAACGAGTATGGACATATCCTTCCACCAACAGAAAGGCGAAGATGGGGAACGCCATTCTTCCCATCGTCCGCATCAAGTCATACATCAAACTACCATGTTCCATGAGGTAATAAGCGATGTGATCCATCGTCATGGACACTAACGCTATTACCTTCAGGGCACTGCCCGACAATCCTTTCCACTGATAAGGTACCATACTACTGTTTATTTTCCTGTTTCTTCTTCCTGTCCTTGCCAAGAAGCTCGGCAATCATCGCGTCCACCTCGTCATTGACCCGCTTGAAGTTACGACCGAGCATGATTTCCTTCTCACGGTTAGAGGCAAACTGATAGATTTTCGGCAAGTCGGCATACTGACTTTCCTCCTGCTTGATTTGTGCCATGTCAAAGTGCGTCTTGCAGAAATACTTGGATGTCTTGAACTCCTCCGACTTTTCGATGTCAAAGCCTTGTATCATACTACCCTCAGTAGGCGTGAAGTCACGAGCCGACTGACCTGCCAGCCAACCAGTTGCCATGTCCGCTATCTTCGCCGCTGGAACAAGATAGTCCAACCGTTCCGAGATAGATGTGGAAACCTTCTGGTCGTTGATGGTGATGGATTTGGAAGTCTGCTTCGCCTTACCGAACACGTCATTCTGCGCCCATTCCAGTGTTTCCTTATTTCGGGCAGCACCCATGAAGATATTTCCGCAAGTGGTGATAATCTTCTGCATACCGTTCTTGCCATAGTCCGCCTCCAGCTGTGGCAGTTCCTGAAAGCCTAATGTCACCGCCACCTTGTTGCTACGCGCCGTACCGATCAGACGGTCAATCTTATGAAAGTATAAGGTCGGCAGCTCGTCCACAATGATGGAAACAGGGATATTCCCCCGGCTGTTCACACGGGTAACGAGACGGTTCAGCACCAACGCATTCAGTGCACCCACTATCTGCTCCTTCTCCGGGTCGTTGGCTATCACGAGATATGAAGGACTTGCAGGGTCTGAAATCTTCAGGTCGAAGTCGTCCCCCGTAAAAATCCAGTAGGCTTCTGGCGAGACCAAGCGTGCCGCATTGACCCGGAGCGTACCCACCATACCTTCGAGCTGGTCCATCGCCTTGTTGGTATAAGCCGACTGGAACGGAGCCATGAGCGAGAGAATCTTCTGGTCCTGCATCAGGATGTCGAATACGTCACTGTACTGCTTGCCAAGGAAGGACAGCACGTGCGGCATATCCGAGTATTCGCCGGTGATGGTGTCCGGTTCCACCACCTGCCCCTGCTCATCCTCATACCATGACGAAGTGATATGCACCCTCTGCCCGTTACGGCTGATATAAGTGAAGTCATTCAAATCCACGAACATACCGTCCTCATCTACAGACACATCGTGGCTCAACTCATCCACAAAGTCCAGTATCGTGTTGCCGTCCTTATCGACAGCCCGGTAGTCATGCCAGTTCTTCGTAATCAATTTCAGTTTCTTGCCCCTGTATTTGACATACCTCGTGAGCTTCTTGCCGTCCTTGAATCCCGTCGGGTGAAAGTTTACGAAGAAATAGATGATGGCAGAGAGGAAGTTAATGGCTGAGTTCTGAAAAAACGCCTCCGAGCCACCCTTCTTGTCGCCCCCTTTATTGAGCGATTCAAGCAAGGTCGCTGCCGTCTCTGCTGCCGCCGCCAAATCAGGGATATACTTTCGCTGAATAGGATTGATGCGGTTGGAATATTCCACATCGGTAAAGTTCACGATATGGAAACCACAGTTCTCTGGTAACCTACCGAGTTTCTTGTTCTTGCAGTACTGATAGAACAGCGTCTTTCCCAATGTCGGAAACTTATAGTCGTACACCATCATGGCAAACCCCTTGGCCGCATGCTGACGGATAAACGGGTCGATGATGCCGAAGGACTTACCAGAGCCGGGTGTACCCAGTACGATGGTTCCACGGAAGGGATTGATAATGTTAATCCAGCCCTTGTGCATCCGTCTCTTGAAATAGTAAATCATCGGGATATTGACCGAATACGGATTCTCATTCAGTTCCTCCGACTGCTGGAACGATTCATTCTCGAAGTTGAAGCGGTCCTCTCCTAACTTATAGTTGTAGAAGCGCGAGATACCGTCCAGCCCCTGATGCAGGAGCATTGTACCGATGATGGAAGTCATGGCATAAAGGATGCGGTTGGTCGGAAAACCAAAAGAGACTCCTCCCCAGATGCCCTTATGAAACATCATGCAGAGTGCGATGAATGTGATGCCGATGCCGATAGGATAAAGCACCATCGTTTTGACATTGAACTTCAGTGCCTTCTGCGGACGTGTGCCGATACATGTCACACCGATGCAGATCAGTTCGACGAGCTTACACGATGCCACATTGTTGAACACTTTGAAGCGTGCGATGAGTTCCAAAATAAATCCTGTGACACGGTTGTCCGCCGTGATGGGCAGATTCATGATCAGTTCCACTATCAGGAAAAGATAGATGCAGCTCCTGAAGATGTTGTACATCTGCTGCTGTTCTCTTGTCTCTTCTACAGCCATGACTTTACAATTTGATGGTTAAAACACTGGCAGATACGATACCATCTGCTCACTGACCCCGTCAGCGTGCAGCATATCCTTGTAGTTGATATCGAGCGTGATGACACGGCCCGAAATCTGCTCCTCCGAAATCTCCAGCTTCAGCACCTTCTCTTCAGGGAATGTGAGCTTGTCCAATACCAGCACGTTGCGATATGTCTTCTTAAAACTCCTGACACTGCTCAGGCTGTACACTGGTGTCAGCTCTATCGTCTGCGAATTGGTAGCCTTTAGCTCCTTCTTGTCCGTGAGCTTGATGCGTACCTCGCTGATGTCATACTTGATTTTGGTAGCATTGTAGAGCGAGTAGTCGATGAAGAAATAGTCACCGATACTGTAGATGTTGTTCACCCTCGCCTTGATTCCGTTCTCATTAGAATGGATGTTCTTGCGTGGTTTGCTGGTAAAGATGGCCCAGGCGTAGGCCGCCATTTCCTTGCGCGGCATCGTTACGTCGGGATTTTCATACCTGCCCATGTCCCCGGCTTTGATGCGGTAGATGGAGTTGGCTTTGGCAGGTCCGGCAGTATAAACCACGTTGAGCTGTACGATATGCCGTTCACCAATCACGGTAATCGTGCCCACCAGCTCGTTGTCGTACATTCTCCCGGAGGGTTTGATACGCACGATATTGTCCGTACACTGATTCCCTACTATCTTGTTCGTAGAAATGTCCACGAGCTTGATATTCTCAGGCATCAGCAGGTGTGTCGTCACCTCTTCGTTGACAAAGATCACGTCCTTGCGCCTGTTTTCGTCGAAGATGTAGCTGTCCGTAGGCTTGGCGTTGCGGATATACCTCACCGAAGCCGAGTCTGCCTCGATGTTCTTATACTTCTTCTGTGCCTGAAGGCTGCCACACAATCCCATGAGGGCAACCATGAGAACTAAATTTTTTTTCATATTTCCTAAATGTTTGATGAATTATTGAAAGCTACTCTGCATTGGTATTGATCAGATAGACGATGGTATTGTACTTGATTCGGGCCTTATTCTTGCGGATATTGGCAGACACGGCTGATGTTGCCGACTGGTACATATTCTGTAGGGCCTGCAGAGCCACCGCTTCGGAACTCAGTCCACCGCCATACCCACCGTCAAAGTTGATGTTGCTCTGCAAGGCATTTGCCTTGGCATCCTTCATCAGGTCACGGAAGGCAGACTCTGGGACATAAAAGCCCTCCATGCCGTCGTTGTCATAGACCGACAGTCCCACCTTGATGAACTTATCCCTGACCAGGATGCTGGTGATGGTCGCCATCACACGCTGCTGACCGAATCCCGTCACCGTACCATAGAGGTAGGTGCCCTTCTTCAATTTTGTCCCTTTGAGCGTGACATCGTCGAGGAGCTTGAAGCGGAGGCGTGTACCCTCGTGTGCCTTCGTCGTCTTGTCTATCATGGCACGGATCAACGGAACATCCGTCGTAGGCTCGGCACTGACGGTGTTGAACTTCTCCGCATTACCCTCCATCACTTTCTTGACAATGACCGGTTTCTCTTCGGACTTACGATTGGACGCACCAAAAGGATGTGACGCTTTTGACACTTTGGCACTTTCATCCTCGTCGCCGATACCTATGCTCTTCTCCAACGCTTTCTGCCGGGCAAGGCTTCTCTTCTGAATCGCCTCCACCTCCCTGGCATAGTCATCCATCTCTGTCTGTCTGGAACCGCGCCCATAGCTGCCGCCCGAACCATAGCCAGATGCACCTCCGTAACTGCCACCCTCATAGGCATTGATATGCTTCCGTGACTGAGCCAGCCGCTGCTGCAAGGCTTCCATATCCTTCTGCCGCTGGGCATTGATGGCATTCTGGCGGTCTATCTCATCCAGTTCATGCTCTTGATAGCTGTTGCCGAGCGAGTCCTGCTGTGGCTGGTCCTCACCGATGCCGTTCACTGCCGATGCCGCATCCTCTTCGTTATAGCGTTTGTTCATCTCAGTCATCTTATCACCCATATCAGCATTGGCCGCCGTGGGCAGGGAGGCATTGATGCTGTCCGTGGCCACACCCTTCTTGGCATTGTCCGTACCTCCGAACACCCCCATCAACTCATAGCCTAAGAACAAGATAGGCAGAAGAATGGCCAAAGGAAAGATGTACTTGGGCTGTTTGAAGTCGATGCGCCACCAACTCTTGCCCTGTGATAAGGGCTTCACTACGGGCGGCTCTTTCGGACTTGTCTTTTCCCTTTCGTCGCCCTTAGCCTCGTTTTCACCCTGCGTTTCTGCATCAGCCTCCGTCCGGGCATTGTCTGAAGGGTCATCCTCCTTTCTCAGTCCTACTTTGAGTAAGAGTTTCTTAATCAGTTCATTCATATCATTGATGTTTTAAGTTTGCCACTATCATTTCGAGTTGTCTGTATTTAGAGATGATGAGCATAGAATCCCGATGTGTCTTTACAGGGATGTGTACAAGGGAATCCAACTCCCATTTCAGCCGTTGTCCTCTGAGAGCCAGCTGCCCGACTTCACGCACCTGCACGTTTTTGCCATTCTGTATGCTCTGTAGTCCGGCGAACATAGACTGCACATTCTCTATCTCTCCCACAATATCCTTGCTGGGTTGTGGAGTGTAGAGGGAGACAAGAATCCCAAGGCCGAGCGAACAGACCAACGCACCGATGGTCATGGCCGCCGTGCGCTTCGGATGATTTGTAGCCCATGTATTGGCAGCGTCTATCCGCTCCTGTATCTTCCACTGACGAGAGAATTTCCTTACGACAGTTTCTATTTTACCTTTGACTCCCTGTTCCCATCTTGCTTTTGCTGCTTTCGCACGCTTCATTTTCTTCTTCATACCCTTAGTAGTCTAAATCCTTATTCTCCAGCGTTCTCCAGTTGGTAATCAGCAGCCCGTGCGGATTATTCCTTGTGCGGGGCACATTCTCGATGCTGCCCACCGTGATGAGGGAGCGTTTCATGTCGCGCGAACGGCGCTTGATAATCTGCGTACCATAATATTTGAACTTCCTCGACTGCTCATCCAACTTGATGGAATCGCAGATAATCATGCACACGGCAGAGGAAGACACGATGTCCGAGTAGAAACCGTTTTCCTCCATTGCCTGTTTCTGCTTCAGTGCCGTACCGTCCGCCATATACATCGCCTTGGACAGCGTCCACTTGATATAATCATCATCGGGCGGCAGGTTGAAGAAATACTGATGGAAGAGTTGGATGTGTGCTTTCGCCTCCATCACAAAGTTCGTCTCCTGCTTGCTCCTTTCAGCGAGGAAAGGGATGTCGCCGTCGAGGACATAAATCTGATTACGCTCTTCCGTTACCAACTTGGCACAGTAGAAGATGCAGCAGGCACAGACCACCGTACTGCCAATGATGGTCAGCAGTACGGTCGTCAGTGCGAGTCTTGTTTTCTGTTCCAAACTCTGTATTAACATATCCTGTCGTTTTAGTTTATTTTCCTCTGTTATATGAATCCTTCATGGAACTGCCCATCTTCGATGCCGCCTTGCCAGCAGAGCTTTCGGTGAACATGTGCTTGGCCTCTTTCGCCATACCTGAAGCTGCACCGCCCATCGCCCCGGCCAAAGTAGCTGCACCGCCATCGGAATAACCACTTGCGCCACTTACTGCCCCGGCCATACCTGCCGCTCCGAGGTGTGCTACACCCGATACCCCGAACCTGCTACTGGCGTAGCCACCGAAGCGATGCCCATACCAGTAGAGGCGGCACTGCCCATGGCTCCGCCCACAGCACCTGCCACAACACCACCGGCGGCACTGCCCGCACTCGAACTCACGCCACCTGGTATCAGCCATGATGCCACCTCTGGAACAAAGCGGATAATGTAGGCACCCACGAGCATACCCATAGCGTACATACAGTTGGAGCCGATGCCCTGAATGCCCAGCGCACCTATCTGTCCCCATGAGTTCACCTGTCCTTGTAGAAGCCTGCCATAGGCGGTAAGGTCCTCGCCAAGGTTATACATCAGAATGAAGTCTATGTAATACAGGCACATATAGGTAACAAATCCCCAAAGCGATAAGGAAAGGTATTTGCTGATCCATTGCGACCACGCACTGCTCCATGGCGGTACGATGGACAGGGCAAACATGATGGGCGCGAAGGTCGCCAATATCGTCATGAAGATACGTTGCGCCACCAAAATGCCATAATACGACATTTGGAAGATCAGTTCCCCGATAAAGCGTATCACGTCGTTGATCCATTCCGACACTTTTGTCTCCGCGGCTACGGTAGCCCGTTGCGCATAATTGTTGATGGTCGAGCCAAGATTCTCCATGTTGTAGATGAGCTTGTCCCACCAATGGGCATCCTCGCCAATTTCCTGTACCTGCTTCGCCGTCTCGATGCTGTCCTGTACCTGCCGGAGCCGTTTGAGGTAGTCCGACTGCTTCTGCGCCACTTTCAGTTCGAGGGCTGCCACCTCCTTATTTTTGCTGCTCGCCATCTGTTTGGTTGTCGCCTCCAATGCCTTTCCCGGCCAGGCAAGCTCCTGACAGATCCACGAGCTGTAAGTGATGCAGATGGACAGTCCCACGATACGGAGGAGTTTCATCACGTCCATCGCCCTGCGCCCAAGCATCATCATCCAGCACTCGTAGGAACCCACGCAAAGGGCAAGGCATAGGCCGATGACACGGGCATAGCCCACGGTGTCGCCCAGCACCGCCGACTTCGGGAAGGTTTCCATCGCCACCAGCAGCTTGTCAAGGCTCTCGTCGATGGAAGGCAGTCCCATCGTGAGCAGCTGACTTGTGATATTCAATAAGATGTCTGTAACCATATTCTTAAACCATGTTTTATCGTTTGTAATAGTTCTGCGCCATGCCGACAAGGTGCGCCACACGGCTGACCATCTCCTCCATCTGTTTCTTGTATTGCTGGTAGGCTTTCTGCCGCTTGGCGTTTTCAAGTTCATACCCTGCACCTGTCCGATGGATGTAGACGATGTCCTGGCAAATCATTTCATTCTGCCGTGTCAGTTCATCGACCTGATATTTCAGTTTGCCCTTGCTTCGCTGCATACAGAAGAGCAGTCCGTCGGCAATGGATTGCTGCATACGGTCAAAGGCGGCCTTGAACGAAGAATAAACCAGATCGACATTCCTGTCAGCGGCACGCGCCACTTCCTCCTTGTAGAGTTCTTCCATCTTGACACGTTCCTGTTCGGCTTCCTTCATCTTCTGCCGTTGTGTCTCCTCGGCGGTGATACGGGTGGGCATGATCCGCTTCACCTTGGACTTACTTTCCTTGAACCGCACCCTCCAACCAGATTTAAGGAATCCCCATTTCCAGTAGGTCTCCCCACCACTATACTTTTTATGCAGCAGGTAATAATACCATGCAGGAGAAAAATCCCACGGCCCGTTTTCCATTGACTTCCACTGCTTTTCCTTCTGGTCGTCGTAGGTTGGATGCTGTGCCGATACTGGTAAACATAGGTAAAGCAAGCCCACTATTATCAATAAATACTTTCTCATACGCTGTTCCATTTATTGATTACTCTCTCTGCTATCTTGTCCGTTACCTCACTGTTGAGAATGTCCCAGATGTAATCGTATCTGAAGCCGCCGACGGTAATGATGCTGCACCATACGTTGGCACCGTCTATAATTCCCCTCATGTTCTCGATGGATGTTCTCAGTTCCATGACCAGATGTAGCTTCTCGTCCACCGAGGCCTTCATTGCGTTGATACCGCTGGCGGCAAGCGAGGCATAAAGGGCTTTGATATTCTTGATTTCCCTTGCACATGCCATGTTCGCCTCGGTATAGTACCATGCCACCATCGGTTTCTTGAAGGTATATTGAAAGGTGGAGCGTGTAAACTGGGAATACTCCTGTATCAGACGATACATGCTGTTGGCCGTCGAACCCAACGCACTGGCTAAGATGACGTAGGAATAGCCGTTGTTCAGTTTGCTGTCCAAGGTCGTCCTCACATCATTGAACTTCGTGGCACCTTTTGTGATGATGCTCTGCTCGCCAAAACTCGTCGTCACCTTTGCCAAGGCCTTGTCCTCCTCGCCCTTAATGAGTTTGTGCAGACTGATGAGGGCTTCGATGGTGGCCGGATCCCTCGGTGTGGGAATTACATCGGCAAAAGTAGGAGCTGCTAATGTTAGGCATAAGAGCAACATCCAACACCTATTTATATAATATGCTCTTTTCATAGGCTCGACCTCCATTATACACCCAATCCGTTCCAGTTGTCAATCAGCCCGTCCACCGAGTTGCGAGCGGTGATATAGGCAGCCCATGACTCCACGTCGATGGCCATGAGCACATCGCCCCAGCTGTTACCGAACTGACACATCATCACCATGACCTCCAGTTTGTAGTGGATTTCAAGCAGACGGCTGTAGATTTTGTTAGCCATCGTCAGCCGTTCATAGCGGTTAAGCAGGTTATACCCATCGTCCTTGCCGCCGTTTTTGCCTTCTTTGAGTGGGTTGCGGATTCTGCCATTGTTCACAATGTCCACAAAGTCGTGTACCAGTCCTTCCGTCTCGGACACGAGGTTGGCCATCTCATTGATGCATACTACATAGTTTTTGCCCGGCGACTTGCCGAGCTGTTTCAACACGATGGGCACGTCCTTGAAGATACCAGCGGTGAGCGAGACTATTTCCCCATAGTATTTGCTTTCCTCCCCAAAGCCTGTAATGTTCTGCATGGAGAGTAGGTAGAGTTCCTTAATGCTTGCCATCGTAGCGGTGTATTGCATCAGCTTCTCCTGCTTGGACTTTATGGAATCCAGACGACCGTTGTGCTTGTCCTCAATGATTTTCTGTGAAACTGCATTTGCCGTTACTGCTGCCATCGTTCTCTTGTCGATCACCACACGCCAGCCAGCCCGGATATTCAGCGAGGCAAGGAGCATCGTCAGAACGAGGATTAACTTTGACTTTTCCATAAGCTCATAATGTTTTGATGATTGTTGACCTGCCGCGCGAAGTCGAGATATTTATTTATCCCAGTCTGTCTGCGGTCTTTTTCGATCTCCGTGATGGCACGTTGGATGTTGCCACCGAAGTGCCTTGTATAGATTTTGAGAGCTTCCTTTTCTGCCCGTTCCGTAGTATAGGCCCAGTAACATTCAGGCGGCTCCTCCACACCATACACGTCCGACACCTGCCCACGGCATATCCATACCTCCTTGAAGTAGTTGCGTCCCTCGTGGTTGTTGAGCGCATTGATGGTGAAGATCTGCTGTCGCTGTACGGCCGTCAATCCGAGGATGGCCGCAATGTCATCGTACCTGTCCTTGAACTTGGCCTGGTCGAGCAGGATTTTCACATCACTGTTGTTGATAATCGCCTCTTTGACAATGGGCGAGTCAATCACATCGTTCAATTCCTGCGTCACCACACCGGCGATGCCGTGGAACTTGCGCACCGTCTTATACAGATATTTGATATACTCTGCCATCGTAGGCGAGGCGATGGCCTTCCATGCCTCTTCGATGATGAGTGCCTTTCGGCCTTTCTTGATACGCATCTTCTGGAGGAACACATCCATGATGATGAGCACAACGATGGGAAACAGCACGGGGTCGTCCTTGATTTTGTCTATCTCAAAGACGATAAACCGCTCATCGAAGAGCGACTGCTCCAAATCGTTGTTCAGTGTACTCTCCAGTTCACCGCCACGGTAGAACTGTTCGAGGATGGCAGCGAAGTTGTCAATGTTGAAGGCTATCTTTTTCTCGGCCATCAGCTGTGGAATACGTTCCAAGGCATATTCATAGAAAGTATTGAAAGACAATTTCCTGACGGTCATCTTCCGTCTGCGCTGTTCCATTTTCTCTATCTTCTGTTCGATACGCATAAGATAGCTGCCCTCGATCACCTCCGCCATGATGCGCATAAGCTGACGGTTGGCCGCCACCTTTTCGCCTTCGGTCGCAGCTTTGTCATTGACCAAGGCATGTAGTTTCTCCACCTGACGCTTTGCCTTGACCTGATGCCGCACCTCTGCTTCTGAAAAGATGTCGTCCTTACCCTCTGCATAGTCCTTTGTGGAAATGTCGCTCTGATGTTCCTCAAAGTCCTGATAATAGCGATGCTCCACCTTCTCACCATACTTCTCATACTCGCCGTTCTTCTTATCCTCCAGCAAAAGTCGGTGGCGCAGTCTGTCCTTTTCTTCGGAAGAAAAGCCACGGAAAGGATGAAAGTAGGCATCGTAATACTCTACAATGACCTGATTGATGATGGCATCCTCAATCTTGGAGGGCATCTCGCTACCCTTGAAGATCAGGAAGATGAGGGATTTGAGGAAGTTCTTCTTCTCCCCGAAGTTCTGTCGGTACTCCGTTTTGGTAATCTTGAACGGATTCATGGAGATGGGATGCTCCTTGGAATAGGTGATATAAGTGCCACCGAAGTAGCTGCATATTCCCTCGTAGCTGTCACCAGTATCAACCATCACCACATCCGTGTTTTGCTCCAGAAGCTGGCGCACCACACTGTTCATGTGGAAGCTCTTGCCACTGCCAGAAGGTCCTATACAAAAGAAATTGGCATTGTCG
Organism: Prevotella melaninogenica ATCC 25845; assembly: GCF_000144405.1. Lineage (NCBI taxonomy): Bacteria > Pseudomonadati > Bacteroidota > Bacteroidia > Bacteroidales > Prevotellaceae > Prevotella > Prevotella melaninogenica. The sequence continues at coordinate 896,953 of NC_014370.1, read as the reverse complement.
GTATATTTGTGCGCACCTTCCTTGCCGGTAATGTCTATCGCCACGGGTAGTCCCTGCCGATCTGTATAGTAGGTTTTGAGTGGCGTCTCCTCCGAGTGTTTCAGATGCTCCTTGAAGCAAAGGCAGAGTGCGGCGTCCGACAACGTAAGGAAGAGATCGTAGTCGGGATTGAAGGCATAGCCGTTGCCCGGGAAACTGCATGTGAAGAGTTCCAACTGGTTATACGCTGACCGAGAAGGCATGATGGCGCAGTCGTAGAGTTTCGTCTCGATATACGAGGTAACTGGGGTTATCTTATCGTGTGGACAGCTGACGAGGATATTAAAGTTGGTATAGACCATCAGTTTGCTATCCACGGCCAACGTGTCCAGTAATCGTTCTATATCTTCCTTGGCGATGCGGTTGGACGGGTCGGGCATGGAGCCATGACGTTTCGCCTTGCCTTGCAGCTTCCGCATGAGTTTTCGTTGGGCAGGTATCTGGATGACCTGATTGTAGATGACGCAATCGGTATAAGGAATCTCCGTCAGGAAGGAGAAGAGGTCGGTGGCAATGTAAGTACCGTTGATATTCACAGAGAGGAACGGACGCACGAAGTTGGGCATGTTGATTTCGTCTATATCCACCAAGGGGAAGGACTTTACCGTGCGGTCGCCAATCTTCAGGTTCTCGTCCGAGCACTTGAAGTTGGTCATGGAGAATGGTCCCTGCTTGAACTGGAACGCCATGAAGCGATGAAGGTACTCGACAATCTCAGGCTTGCTCAGCTTACGGTGCGCAATACCTTTCTCCTGCAGGATGTCGGCTACCTTGGCCACCTTTACATGGAAGTCCTCCCATCGCTTGGCATCGTATTTCACGAAGGCATTGTGCGCACATTCCTGCGTGATGATGAGAAAGGTGCGTATGTCGGTATAAGGCCGTCCCTCGAAGTAGTTGAAGTAACTTTCGGTGAGGAACTCCTGTTCTCCCTCCGGCTCATGGTGATATTCCTGCTTGCAGAAAATATCCTGCTTCTGGAGGGTATAGCCCTCGCCGAGCGTCTTGACGATATTGGCCAGTACGTCCTGAAAGAGCCGATACTGGTCGGCATCGGTACAATACTGCTGCACGGGATTCTCTATCTCGAAAAATACTGATGGATTGCCCTTCTGCGACCAGAGCACCGTGTTGAGCAGTTTCCCGCCCTTCTCCCTGATGTCCTGCAACTGGGCAAAGAGCTTGTCGAATGGTTTTCTTTTCTGTGTCATAACCTTTATTGTTTGAAGATTCCGTGATAGATGCAGATACCCTTATCGTGGCGTTTGGCATGAAGGCCATTGCGCTGCCGGATGTAAATGGTGGCCAGTCCAACAAGGGCAAGGACAATCATGGCAATGAAGCCGGCTAACTTACCCAAGATGATGGAGAAGAGGATAAAACCGAGGAAGGACACGCCGATGGCTATGGCAGCAAAGGTCAGGAATCGGCCTCTGATGCCCATGAACTCCAACGGTTTCTGTATGCCCTTGTATATAGGAAAGAAATCTTCCATAGAATGTTGAAATTTGGCAGGAGCCAGACGCATGGTCAGATGGTCCGGCTCCCACCGGTTAGTTACTTGAAGAAGAGCGGAAGCGCCTCCGACATGGCGATGAAAGCCACACAGCCACCGATGGTGAGCATGATGGTCTTCTTCACGTCCTGGTCGCCGTTCTGCATCTTGAAATATACATTGAACGCACCCACAAGCACGATGACGGCTGCGATGGCCTTCATCAGGTTGGAAACAGGGGTCTGATACGAAGAGATCTCCGTGGTGGCCTTTGAGAAGCCGCCCGCCCCCCTGCTGTTGGCCAACGCTGTTCCTGTACTCAGGGTGAACATACATACACCCACTGCTAATTTCAAAGACTGACGCTTCGCAAAGCTCCAAGCACGTTTTACGCATCTTACTGCTTGTTCTCTTAATTGCAACATAATCGAATGGATTAAATTTGAAATTCAATTCCATGTTAAAGCCGTAAGTGAAGCAAGTTAAAGTGCTACGTCTGAAATATTAAAGATAAAGGTCGATATATGATTCATGAAGAAATCCGCTATGAAGATGGTGGACTTTTCTTCCAGTCGGCAAGCAGCCCACCCAGTTCACTGTTCTCACCGTCTTTCGACAGGTCTTCCACCTTGACCAGCAGGTCGTTTACCTCAATGCCGCCAGTCATCAGGAGCTCTGCCGTCTGCTTCCGTTTCATGGCAGCTGCCTTTTGCTTCTTGACAATAGGGCGAGTGATGAGGATGGGCGCAAACTCCCTTACCTCATCGGAGATGTCGATGACTTCCTCCTGCGCCTTGTCGTCCTCACTGGCAGCCCGCTTGCTGTTCTCCAGCAGGTCGTAGGCCACCGTGCAGAAGTAATAGCAGAGGTAGCAAGCCACGATAAAACCAAGGAATACTTGAAAATTCATACGCAATAGGCATTAAGTGAATGACGGGCATGGAACTGATGCGGCAGGATAGGCACTCATGGGCTGAAACCGCAAGCCCAGCCTCTCGCCGTTGCTCTCACGAATCGGGCGGCGCTTCAGATTCTCATGATAATATAATGTGTTACGTCCTGGGATAACAAGATAGCCATATGACTTCAGGATGCTCTTCAGGACCACCCGTTTCTTGTTGCCTACCACTTTGATGTTGGTTTTCTGGGGCAGACCGAACAACACGCGAGCCTTCTCCCGTTTGATGATGCTCCTTCTGCTGCGGGACCGTATCTGCCGGGCATCGTCTAAAGTCCTGCTAAGATGGTACTTCTTCACGATTCGTGAAACCGTCCGGGTGGATATGCCGGTAAGCCGGGCAATCTCACTATGGGAATGGCTGCTGTATAGCCGACAGACGGTCTCTACTACCGTCATCGCCTTGGTGACAGGGTGTTTACGCAAGCCCAACTCATGCAGCTTTCGGCGTAAGCAGCTCAGAGAAATGCCCAGACGCTTGGCTAACGAGGCATTGCTCATCGCCTTGTAGTGGTCAGTAAGGAAATCCACCATTGGTGCGGTCCAGATGATACTTTGCCTATACATGATCTTGAAGGTTATTGACAATATAATCGTTACTGCGTAGAAACTCTTTGAGGTAGCCGCTGTTGGTGCCGATGAAGGCACGGAGAGCGGCATTGATGATGTCGGTAACGGACATGTTGTTGATGTTGCAGAGCTTCAGCAACTCCACCACCTCGTTGTCTATCTCGTAGTTCTTGCGGTCGTTCTTCTTGACACGGTAGCCGTATTGCTGGGCACACTGCCGGAAGAGTTTCCAACTGTTATCAGTCTGGTGAATGTCAGTATGAGTTGCCTTAGGGATAGCTTGTGAAAGTGGAGGGACAGATGGCCCTTTCACCTCATTAAACACACCATCTATGTCGGGCAGGTTGAGCAAGTCATTGGTAGGTGCAACCTGCGAATGAGAAGTATTCGTTTTCATTTTGTCTGCTCTTTAGGTTCTGAGATCTGTTGATACATAAAGTCGAAGGTGGGTGACACGATGTCGTTTTGCGGCCCCATCAGTTCGATGGTATTGTACCGTTGCATATCCGCCTTGACCTCTATGCGCGGCGCAACCAGTCCGAAGTGGCGCAGCCGCTCCTCCGTCTTATCCCACAGTTCCAGTTCCGCCTTGCGGCCATATCGCTTGTCCCATTTGTTCACGACGAAGATGAATCGGCTCTTCATGACGGGCAGCATGTGCTGGAGTTTAGCGATGAAGCCGATGAAAGTGGCGGTGGAACTGATGGAGGTAGCCTCGAACTGATAAGGGCAGACGATGTAATGGCTGAGGGCGAAGATGGGTACCAGTCCCTGCTGCGACAGGTTGCCGGGAGTGTCCATCAGCACGAAGCCTTTATAGCCGTTGCGTAGATTCGTCAGGAACTCCCTGACGTTGTTGGTGTTTTTGATGTCGAAGGGCTGTACGGTATAAGGCAGTCGCACACCCTCGTATTTCCCGATGTCTTCCTGCCGTTTGGAAAAGATGGTCTGCTGACGGTCGAAATCCACAACGAGTACGTTCTCTCCCTTTGCAGCCAAATAATCGGCGAACATGGTGCAGAGCGTTGTCTTTCCGACACCGCCCTTCTGATTGGCAAAGGTGATCATGATGTTGTCTCTCATTGTCGAGGTTGTTATTAGTTGTGAGATAATAACAAACTCCTTTTTGGTAGGCCGGTTATCAAATGGAGTTGGGCCCCAGTAGCGTTATTTCGAGAAATAGGCATCTTGCGAGTTAGGTAAAAGAGGAAGATGCTAAATCGTGAAATCATGGACAAAGATAGTGTTTTTGTTTTATACTTGCAAGTGGCTTTGTTGCCGTGAAGAGCCTCATTGATAGATGGTTAATGTGCCTTTGTGTAAATGTAATAAGACGTATGATTAGAGAATATGATATGTGGGGATTGTACAAAAAGCAGATAAAAATTAAGGTTTAAGATAGATTAACGGTCGATGGACCGATTTGTCAGAAAAGATTATGAATCTGATAGTTTTTTGAGTCGCCAAAAGAGAATGTACGAAGAATTGAGTATCTTTGTTGTTGAAAATAAAACAATCATCATAACTATACCGTCTATGAAGAAACTATTAGTTGCTGTATTTAGTATGATGCTGTCGGCTTCTGCAATGGCGCAGCAACCCCTTGAAAGTCAAGTCATAGAGTTAAAACAGAAAATAGAGGCACAGCAGCAACAGTTGAACGGACTTTCCAGGCGTGTGAGTGAGGTAGAGCAGCTGAATATCGATCTGCGTAAGGCGATGGACTTTGGCAAGGGCATCACTACGGCACAAGGCGACAATGGTGTAACCTATAAGCTTATCTCACTAAAGGGGAATAAGGCTGAAAAGTCTATCACGGCCATTTTCCAAATGTCCACTACAAGCGATATGGTGGATATGGTTATTGCTGGGTATGAAGCATCTTATGTAGATTTATATGGAGAACGGCAAAAGACAGAGAATCTTACCGTAGGCAATGATGTGATGGTCAGGGTTTTCAAAGATGCCCCAACCAACGGTCGTATCATCTTCAATGATGTGGATATAGATAAGGTGAAGGAAATCAAACTGCTGCGCTTTGATGTCTTCAATGGAGAGAATAAAGAATCCGTTATGTTTAAGGATTTGAAAGTGGAATGGTAGGAACGAGTCCTGTTCAAAAAAGGAAGACACATCGAAACTTTTACGATTATAGTTAATCCCATTGAAATATTAAAGAAGTATGAAAAAAGGATTATTACCTCAATTCCGCAGTATTTTTCCTTGTGAGGTACTTTTATATATTGAAGTGACATTTTTGGGATTTATCCATTGATATGGGGATTTTCTGGGGTTCTTGGTTCTTGCATAATCATGAAATCCCCCACCCAAACCAATGGGGAAGTATGAAAAACCACAAAGAAATACTGTTTATTCCATGAAGACTTCAGCGTAGTAGGTTTTATTTGTATATAGGTTCAGAACGTTCTGCCTTCCCGTTCTCACCCATTTTGCTGGCACGCTGACAAAATGCAGGATAAAGGCTTTCAGCCTGCTTGTCTTTTTCAATGGCTTGACCTTTTCGCTGATATGACGGACGAGATAGAAGTTCTTCAGCATGACGGTAACCATCATGAGAACCATGTTCTCAGCCATAAAGGTAAAGGGCAGATGCGATCATCTGACCATCCGAAGTCATTGTTCTGTATGTCGAAGTTCTTTTCGCTTGCTCCACGCTCATTATAAAATGTAATGGTGTCTTTCTCGGTAGACATCCAGTTATTGGTGAGGATACAGCGATATGTGTATATTACTCCGAAGATATCTGTCTGTTGCTTGTCATCTTTGTCTTTCAAAGCCCAACTTTGAAAATGTCCATAATGTGATAAATTCCACCGAAAGAAGTGATATTCTCGTTTTTAATTGCTACCTTTGCCATGTCAGATTTTGTCTATTTTTTGTTTGCAGCACCAAGATAGGTGGAATTTCTGACGTATCGAAGTGTTTTGAGAACTTTGTTTCTCAGACACTTGGAGTTCTCACAAGAATTTATGCTGCGGAATTAAGGAATGAAAGTTTTAGTATGGAGGTTAGAATTATACTCTGAATAATGTCACATTACACTGCAAAAACAAAAAAATATGGAAGGGCAAAATAACAGTTTGTGGGGTGTTATCAGGCAACACTTTAACTCCCTTCCAGATAAAAATGAGGAGCGCGATACCATTAGCCAAATAACCGACGGCATATCATTCAAAGGCTCCAACCTTTGGATACTTATCTTTGCCATCTTGATAGCATCGTTGGGGCTCAACGTCAATTCTACTGCGGTGATTATCGGTGCCATGCTTATCTCTCCACTCATGGGACCTATTACCGGCATGGGTCTCTCTATTGGTATTAACGACCTTCAGTTTCTAAAGCGCTCTTTCAGAAACTACCTTATCATGGTCGTTATAGCTGTTATCACTGCCACACTCTATTTCCTTATCACCCCACTGAAGGAAGCGCAGTCGGAATTATTGTCGCGTACTTCACCAACTCTCTATGATGTGCTGATAGCCATTTGTGTGGTGCTGCCGGCATTATCGCGCTCTCTACCAAGGGCAAAGAATTAAGGAGCCTGTATCCTAACGTTACCTCCATCAGTCTGTCAAAGGTAATGGAGGTACCGACAGACACCTCTGCCACGAAACGTTACGTTGTGGCTATCGTAGGAAGCAAGACAAATTTCTCAACTGCTGACCGTGAATGGTTGAGCAGATGGCTCAAGTCGCGTACTGAGTCGGATAGTCTGCGACTCATTACTACTCGCTAACATAAAAAAGAAAAGATGAAAGAAATATATAAGCAGAAAATTAATAAGAAGTTGGTTATGCCTGCCTTGATGTTCATGCGGCAGGAAAAGTCGAGCGGAATAGTTCTTGGTATTGCCGTTATCATAGCCCTGTTGCTTGCCAACTCGCCTTGGCGCGAGCAATACTTTGAATTCTTTGAACATCACTTGGGGTTTGTTTTCGACGGAAGACCTTATTTCAACTTCTCTTTGGAACATTGGATTAACGATGGGCTGATGTCTCTATTCTTCTTCGTCGTGGGATTGGAGTTGAAACGAGAGTTCATAGGAGGAGAGTTACGCGAAATAAAGAAGGTGGTACTCCCTGTGGGAGCTGCTATCTTGGGAATGCTTTTCCCTGCTGCTATCTATCTTAGTTTTAATATCGGAACATCTGTTGCTCATGGTTGGGGAATACCCATGGCAACAGACATTGCCTTTGCTCTCGCCATTGTTTATTTACTTGGTGATAAGGTGCCGCTATCAGCTAAAGTGTTTCTCACCACGCTTGCCATTGTCGATGACCTTGGATCGGTTATTGTTATCGCCCTGTTCTACACATCTAATATCTCCATCCCCAGTATCCTCGTGGGTCTGACTTTTCTTGGTATCATGTTCATTGGCAACAAGATGGGCATCAAATATGCCTTTTTCTATGGTATCCTTGGCGTGTGCGGTGTATGGGTAGCCTTCCTCATGTCAGGCGTTCATGCTACAATAGCAGCTGTTCTTGCCGCATTTGTAATCCCCGCTGATTCACAGATACCAGAATCGACATTTATTGCGCGTCTGCGCCGACAGCTTCATCGGTTTGAAAATGCAGAAAGCAATGATGTAAGGACATTAGAAGAAGAACAAGTGGAGATTATTTCCCAGGTGAAAGCTGAAGCCTTCAATGCCGTACCACCTCTTCAGCGCCTCGAACATGGCATGCATCCATTTGTTTCTTTTGTCATCATGCCCATCTTTGCACTCGCCAATGCAGGTGTAGCCTTTATCGATATGGATCTGCAGAGCCTGTTCTCCAATCATGTTGCTCTTGGTGTGATGTTCGGACTGCTATTGGGCAAGCCCCTTGGCATCGTCTTGGCAGTTTGGTTACTCAGCAAGTTGGGGCTTGGCAAACGTTCAAAAAAAATGACATGGCACCGCATCTTCGGCTTGGGATTCCTTGCTTCGATTGGTTTTACCATGTCGATGTTTGTCACCTCACTCGCCTTCGACGAACCTGTAAGCCATGTTCAAGCTAAGGTCGGAATCTTCGCAGCTTCCATTATTGGTGGTTTAGCAGGATATTACTTGCTCAAAATAAGTAAACGATAATTCCTTGCTGCAATCTTCGGCTATAAGGTCTATTCGATTTTACAATGTGGCAAGAATACATTCTTGCCTATGCTGTATTTCCTTAATTCCGCAGTATTTTTTCTTGTGAGAAAATTCTATATGTTGAGATGTCTTTTTGGAGCTCTATATGTTGATATGAGGTGCTTCGGTGTTTCTTGGGTCTTTTCTAAGCATAAAATCTCCCACCCAAACCAATGGGGAAGTTTGATGACCACAAAGAAATACTGTTTATTCAATGAAGACCTCAGAGTAGTAGGTTTTATTTGTATATAGGTTCAGAACGTTCAGCCTTCCAGTGCGCACCCATTTTGCTGGTACGCTGACAAAATGCAGGATAAAGGCTTTCAGCCTGCTTGTCTTTTTCAATGGCTTGACCTTCTCGCTGATATGACCGACGAGATAGAGATAGAAGTTCTTCAGCATAGCGGTAACCATCATGAAAACCATGTTCTCAGCCATAAAGGAAAAGGGCAGATGTGACCATCCGAAGTCATTGTTCTGTATGTCAAAGTTCTTTTCGCTTGCTCCACGCTCATTATAAAATGTAATGATGTCTTTCTCGGTAGATGTCCGGTTGTTGGTGAGGATACAGCGGTATGTGTATATTACTCCGAACATATCCGTCTGCTCCCGGCCCTCCTTGTCTTTCAAAGGACTACGCTGTACGACAAGCCTGTATGACTTTCCTTCGATGAAGTTGTCCATACTGATGGATGTGACATCGCATTTCTCATAGCCAACTTCAACGCTCTTCCATTCTTTCAGCTGGAGGAAGTCCTCGCATCGGCTGCCGCAGCTGGCTGCACGTATATAGAACGTGTTGCAGCGCGACTCTACGGTTTGGATGATTTCCTTTGAGAATGACCCGCAGTCAGCACGGAAACGCTCTATTACCACACCAAGTTCTGAGGTTACACGGTCCATAATGCGACGGAGCGTGTCTTCTTGATGGAATCTCACATTGGTGTTTCCGTCACGATTCTCACCTCCGACTATGATTCCCCCAATGGAAACCCAACCAGGGAAATAGCCAAAATCCTGCTTGTAAGAATACTTTGCATCGAACTTGTGGGCTGGAATAAACTGATGGTCAAAGTCTAAGTCAACATGACTGCCCACCTTTATAAGCCCCATTCTCCGTATCATCCGTAAAAGTAAGGTGTTCAGCTTCTCTGCAGTGTTGAAACTATAAGACTTGCCTGATGTCTCGCTCTTGTAGATAATGTTCTCTTCGGCAAGCTCCTTCAGTCCTCGCCCCACGGTGTCGGCACCGGGTACCAGCGTACCAGGTCTCTGCCTGAACTGCCCTGTAAGCGCATTGATGTCCTCAAGGAAATCCCCTCCACAAAGGTAGCTGAAGAAGAGAGAGCCAAAAATACTTCCATAACAGAATGCTTTGCCGCTGCTTCCGCGTTTGCCCAATACAGATTCGGTAAGTTTTTCAAAGCCCAACTTTGAGAAAACGTCCATAACATGATAAATTCCACCGAAAGAAGTGATATTCTCGTTTTTAATTGCTACATTTGCCATGTCAGATTTTTGCTTACTTGTTATGTTTGCAGCACCAAGATAGGTGAGATTTCTGACATATCCAAGTGTTTTGAGAACTTTGTTTCCCAGGCACTTGGAGGTCTCACAAGAATTTATGCTGCGGAATTAAGGATAAAAGATGCTATAAAACACAATAATACGAACAAAGAGTTCGTTTTTAGTTTATAACTTTGCATCGTAAATCTTAAAGACAACATCCATGCCAGCAAATAAGAATGCAATGACACGATATAAGATATTGGATGAACTATTAAGCAGCCGGTATCATAACTATTCACTTGATGACTTAACAGAAGAAGTTAGCAAGCGATTGTCTGACATGTATCCTGATACTAATGGAGTCGTGCGCAGAACCATTGAGAAGGATATAAAATATTTGGAGTATGAAGGACCATTCCTTGTGGAAATAGAACGATACTCAGCTCCTGGTTACAACAGAGAAAAGCAGAAATCTTATACAAAGCAATGTCTGAGATACAAGACTCCCGGCTTCTCAATTTTCAAGAAAGACCTATCTGACGACGAAGAATATCTTCTTCGTGAGGCATTATCTTTGCTTGGACAATTTGACGGGCTACCTAACCTTGATGCCCTCGAAGGATTACGACTTGGATTAGGCGTGAGAAACAGTGATCGGAAGATTATCTCGTTTACGAAAAATCCTTTGGAAAAATCGAACCTTATAGGTGAACTTTTTACGAGTATTTCACAAAAGCAAGTAATAGAACTACAATACCATAAGTTTGAAAGCACCAATGAACTATTGTCCGTGAACTTGTGCCCTTATTTGCTGAAAGAGTACAACCGACGTTGGTACGTAATAGGCCAGACAGAAACAGGTAGCAAGTTGTTAAATTTTAGTTTGGATAGAATAGACAAGGTTATCCCTCTATTGTCTCACAACTATATAGAGTACGAAGGTGATATCAATGAGTTTTTTGATGACATAATAGGAGTTACAAACTATGATGAGATTTCTGTAGAAACAATTTTGTTTTGGGTAAGTGATATATCGAAGGATTTTGTAGCCAGCAAGCCTTTACATGATTCTCAGAGACACTACAAAGGTAAAGCTGAAAACGAATATCGTGAACTATATCCATCACTTGCTGGTGGCTGTTTTTTCTCAATTCAATGTAAAGAGAATTATGAACTCATCAGAGAGTTATGTTCTTTTGGCGAGAACCTAATAGTATTATTACCTAATAATATTAGGGAGAAAGTAGCGGAAAGAATCCATAAAATGAAGACTATTTATAATTCAATAAAATCTACGAACATATAGGTCATAGTTGACCTCTAACTTTGCAGCAGAAAATTAAAGTCAAACAAAAAACGAAGAAACATGCGTACAGAAAAGTACTTTCAGGTAGAGGCTATCGTAGCCAAGTACAAGAACCTTGCTTCTAGCACAGAGGCTGCAAAGAAAACTCAGAGTTCCTTTACGGATTTCTATATCCCTGACGATTTTGCCCGACTTGACTTTATCGAGCAATTGCTTGGTCACATCTATCTGCTCCGTGCTGGTGAAAATGCAGATGCTGATGTTGTGAAGAAGTATTCTGTAGAGACTTCATACTATGTCAAAGGTCTTCTCGAAGAATCAGAAGAGCAATATCTCGTCGAGAACTTCGCAGAGTTTGTGGATTATGCGTTTAACAACTCTAGTACTGTATACTCTTTCGGTATGGATGGTTTTGACGCCCCCCGAGAGTGGAGTTGCTTAGTTCCTTACCTGCTGAATAACAAGCCGGAGAAAGTATTCATAGCCCACTCTGATGGCGGACGAGAATTTATTGGTCTTGAGAAATGTGAACTCACGGTTTGCGGTGACTATGAAGATGCCGCCATACGGGCTCTTGCACATGGGCATACCATTCTTAAATACCAATACCATGTTGCTGACGGCGAGTCATGGCATGATGATGACATTGCTGATGGTACGTATGACGTCGCTTTAGTCGACATACATACAGAATTGAGGAGTTTTGCGGAGAACGCTGACTTTGATAGATTCTTTAACTCATGCACTCGCATCGTTAAAGAAGGTGGCGAGATTCTTCTCTGTTTATCCAAAAATGCAATTTTGGACGATGTCTCTGCTGTTATGCGTACAACTCTCAAGAAAGAGAGACTCCTTCAGGAGGCGATTATGTTACCATCGGGTAATATCTTGCTTCATATTGTCAAGAACTCTCAGGACTCATTCGTAATGTGTGATGCCAGAGGCTTGCATAAAAAAGACGGCTCAGGAGTGGTCGATGTAGATACCTTTGTAAAGGAAGTGCGAATGGCAGGTATGCCTGAACGGGAAAATTGTCCAATCGTGCAGCGCCATGGATATGACATGTTAGATGAAAACATGTTGCTTCCATCCTTCTATCTGCATTTTCCTCAAGAAGGTTCTTCAATAGAAGACGTGGCTAATATTGTGGATGAGTTTGTGCTCTCAGATGAGTGCAATCCTAAAGAAAAGGTCGTAACAGTAAATCACCTTTCTGCGGTATTCACAAAAGGAGAATTCAAGGTTGCAGAGTTGCCTGTGGTAAAGCAAGAACGGTTAAGACGATACTACCGGGTGCATGGTCCTGCTGTTATAATGGCTGTATCTGAGCAGGATATCGCTGTTGGTTACACTGAAGAAGATGCAGACTTCCTGGTTCCTAAGAACTTGTATGTCCTGACTCCTTCTAGCGGAGTGCATGTGCGTTACCTTGCAGCTAATATGCTACGTGAATCTGTAAAAAGCCAGATTGTAGCACTCGTCTGCGGAAAGGGAATCAATGCAAGACTGGCAAAAAAATGGATAAATTATATCCGCATTGAGTTCCAGCCATTGCAAGAGCAGCAGCAGTTTGTACAAAGTGTAATCTTAGAAGACTACGCCTTGCAGGAACTCAATGCTAAAAAGCAGGAACAGGGCTTTAAGCATGCTATCAGACTCCGCAAACATGCTTTGATACAGAATATTTCGGCCTTTGATAGTCTGTTTCGCTCATTAGAGTATTGCATGAGGGATCACAATGATCACATCAAGGCAAGCTACCAGATATCCCCAATAAGTCCAATGACAGTTGGAGAAGCAATGGGTATTCTTCACTCTGAGCTGGAAACAATCAGTTATCGCGTGGAACACTTAACCGATAGCAATGATTGGGGCGACTGTGAGCCCATAGAACCTCAAGGCTTTATTGAGGCATACGAGAACACTCACAAACAGCCTGGGTTTAAGTTTGTGCATCTATGGGAACCATTTGAGACCAACATCTTCTCTAAGGATATACACGACAAGAAGACCGGCAAACTACTCTTCCATAAGGGCGAGTCAATGAATACCGCTTGGTTCCCTCGTAAGGCTTTGCAACAGGTCTTAGACAATATTGTTGCCAACGCACGAGAACATGGGTTCAAGGACAAAGAAAGGGATGACTTTGTCATTCGAACAAGTTGGAATACAGATGGCCTTAATATGCTTATTAAGGTTTCCAACAATGGTTCCCCACTTCCGGTTGATATCGATTCTGATTTGTTGTTGGAGTATGGGTACTCAACGGCTTTGAATCAGAATGGCCATAGTGGTATCGGCGGAGGCGAGATAGCAGAAATCATGCATAAGTTTGGAGGTGATGTTCGCATCATTTCTTCTCCCGAGAAGAAGTTTACTGTCACTTATGTACTGACAATGCCTCTTGCGAGTCTATACTAAATGTTTAACACGGGTCAGATGGTTTTCCATCTGACTCCCAAAAATAAATCGATATGAACGGAAAATTTATACAGGTGTTATGGGTTGAAGATGATCCTCAAATCACCCAAACTTACCCATTGGAAGCAGCTCAGTATGGAATCCAACTGGTTCCTTTCAGTTGTTGGGAAGATGCAGAAAAGGCTCTTATAACAGAATTCAAACGTTGGTCCGCCATCGTGCTGGATGCGAAGTGCAAATATAAACGAGATAGTCATGATAATGCTGCTGTTTTCTTAACTCAGGCAATTCATGCAATCGACACAATTTGTGCTCAACGCCATCGAATACTGCCTTGGTATGTTCTTTCTGGAGGTAGCGAAGAAGAATTAAATGATTTGATTATTGATAGCAGAGAAGAATGGGATGGTGACTGGAAGAGTAAGAAATACTATAGCAAGGCTACAGATCGAGATATGCTATTCCATAGAATACCTTATCATGCCAAGGTCTCTCCTGAAATGCAGATTCGTCTGGTATATTATCCAGATGTATTCAAGGCCATTCGTAATACCCAATTGGATACTGATGTTGAGGTTTATATGGAAGAATTATTGCTTCCAATCCATGCCTGCAACTACTCTGGGAAAGAATATAATGACAATATGACGAAAATACGCAAATGTCTTGAGTTGGTTTTCCAATCCATGGCAGAGCATGGTATTCTCCCAAACAAATCTAAAGATGGAAGGTACGTAATGCACGATTTACTCACTGACAAACGAGGCGGTGTCAATAACACCTGGTGTAGTCTTATCCTTTCAGGAAAAGAAATAAAGCAAGGGGAGAAGGTGTCAATCACAAGTAAAAACATATTGCCTAACGTGCTAAAAGACAGTTTCCAGAGACTGATAGAGATTTCTGCGGCATACGAACATGCTGAAAACAAGAATGTCACAGATGAGCAGAAAGCAAATAGCCGTCACACTGAAAAGTTCCTCGATAGTATCGGGAATGCTCCTTACCTGCTTCGAGGATTGACAATGGAATTATGCAATATAATTCTTTGGTATGATTCTTATTTGTCGGAACATGACGATAAAGAAATGAATGCATTAGATTGGAATATATCAACTTTTACAAAGTAATTTTGCATGTAACGCTTGCTTCATGCAGCATACAGACAGAGCGATATGGCAATATTCTATCCTTCACTCGAAAAAATAATGCAGTTTAAGGTTCAGCCAACAACAGGAGAACTAACATTGCTGAACTTTTTGAACAATACATTGGACGACTCTTTTGAGGTATTCTTCAATCCATACCTCAATGGAGACCGTCCCGATGTCCATATTATGCATAAGGACTATGGCGTTATGATTATAGAAGTAAAGGATTGGAATCTTTCCAACTTTAGTTTGAATGACAAGAAGAAATGGGTCTATACTCCCAATAATGCCGTTACCAAGTCCCCCATAGATCAGGTTCTTAAATACAAAAACAACCTGTATGATTTGCACGTAAAGGATCTTCTCAAAATGAAGATTAAGGATTATAGACATTTCAGAATTGTATCATGTGCGATTTACTTTCACTGTGCAAGTCAGAAATGTATTGAAGACATGTTGGTTACTCCTTATTTGAAGGATAAAAAATACCAGGATTTTCTCCGTTATAATATTGATTTTATCGGCTTTGATTCGTTGCCTTGTAAAAGTTACGGATAAGTGCTGTAAGAAGAAGGAACACTGTGTTCTCTGCCATGAAGGATTTGGGCAATCTGTCCCACCCGAAGCCATTGTTCATATCATCGAAGATACGTTCCTTTCCTCCACGAAGGTTATAGAACTCGACAATTTCTCTTACGGAAGAATCATAGTCGTTAGTCAGGATACAACGGTATGTATATTCTCCTTCCCAAAAATCCTGCACACCATCCATCCGTTTCTGTCTTTGAATCACAAGTCGATATGCCTTACCTTTCCACTTCTCAACAAGGATAGAGTTCAATTCGAACTCAACGCCATTGATTTCCTCAATTTTCCAACCTCTGAGAGCAAAGATGTCATTGTAGAGCAAACTGCAGCGGTTAGCACGGATATAGAAGGACTTGCAGTGTTTTTCTATTTCCTTCACGATTTCCTCGGAACATGATCCACAATCAGCTCTGAAGCGATTGATAGTGAGCCCATTCTGTTCAAATCTCTCAAAGATCCTCTTCAGCGTGTCCTTCTGATGGAAACGAACATTTGTGTTACCATCACTATTCTCTATACCGACTATCAAATCGCCAATAACCGCCACACCAGGGCAATAACCAAGGAACTTCTTGTATGTAGGCTTTGCATCATACTTCTCTGTCTCTATGAACTGATGGTCGAAATCAACATCATACATCTCACCCTCTTTCAGTTGGCCAGATGCAAATATACAATTGAGCAATAAAGTATTGAGAGTGTCAGCCGTATTGAAATCATAGGTCTTGCCCATATCTGATGTGTATGAAATGTTTTCTTGCGTCAACTCCTTTATCGCTCTGAGGATAGTATCAGAGCTACAAGTGCGAAGTGTCGGATGGAGCGAGAGGTGGTTCATCAAATGAGTAGTGACATCCTTGGGTACATGAACCGCCACAGAAGTAGATACTCATGAGAGAACGGATGATTTCGCTGTACTGATAACCGAACGATCTACACCTTAGACCGAGGGTTGAGTCGATTACAGATGATAATGTGTGGAGTCAAATTGCTCCATGATTGAAAATAATCCCCCAAAAGGAGTGAGTCTCTCTCAGATTTAATTTGTATCTTTGCCATGTCTATCGTCGGATTCTCTTGTTTTTTTTTGCAATACTAAGATAAGTGAAAATTCTGACATGGCAAAATCCTGAGCAACTTTTTGTTGCTCAGGTACTTAAAAAGTTTAATTTATAATAGTGTTGCGGAATTAAGGTATTATTTTTATTAGGTGTTCTTGTTGGATGTATTCTTACATTTGGAGGTCTCTTTATTTACTCCAAAATGCAGAGTACACCTGAGCAGTCTGGGATAAGAATGGCTAAACAAAAGACAAAGTTTACGGTTGCAAACAAGTTTGAAGTATTTCAGAGCTTTGAAGATGGAGCACTTGCAACAAGTGAGGTAAAGGATTATATCAGCGCCTTTACAGGGCCTGTTGTATTTCTTGTTGCTGAAGAAAATGAACAGTTCTATGACGGGCAGATCGTTACTATTCCTAAAGGAAAGTCTGCAATGCAGATAGGTACATATAGCTATGAGAGTAAAGCTGGTGTGCACACTGTACCTATCATTGCGTTTGAATAAATGACTATATTGAGCCGCAAAGATGAAAGAGTAGCACCGTAATCGGGTTTAGCAAATCATCTTTGTTGGCTCTTTTTGTATCTTATCTCTTCAGTTTCCACTCGCCGTCCACCTCATAGCCACCATTGCTGCCCACTTCCCATTCGGCATTACGGTCGGAAACCGATGTCTGATGCGAAAGGACGTTACCCAGAATATTATTAGAATGGCGGGAACTTTGGGCCGGCATAGGTTGGAGTTCTTGCAGAGTTGGGAGCAAGGACTTGAAGGCGATACCCTCAGAAGCTAAATTGAAGATGCACCTGTGTGTGAAATCGACACAATAATATTGGTCACCTTGTCTGAAAATGGCGAGATGATTTTCTTTTAATGCTGCCCTCAAGTATTGCTTCTCAGTTGATGCTGCCAGATTGTTCAGCTTTTCTACAGCAAAGCCATTATTGGGCTTGCTGTGTGGCTCTATATAAATAAGGTGGGGATTCTCAATCTTCCAGATATGGCAGAGAATGTCACGCTCGGTCTCGTTGGTAGGGAAAAATGCCTGGACACGGCGCAGCATGAAGTTGAACTTCAATATCTTTTGCACGTTATCGCTCAGGGCAATCTCCCCGCCACCAAGTAGTTTGAAACGACCCTTGGCAATGCGAGTGCCGTATTGTCGCCACAACATTCTGTTAAGTTCGTAGGCAATCATTCGGGGATTATCCTCCAGCATGGCATCCACATAGAGTTCCACCTTGTTAATACGTTCTTCCTCACTCATGAAGTGTTGTAGCTGCTTGATGGAGAGTACTGTGCCACCTTTATACACTGCCTGTTTATGATGATCCACTATCATGTAACCGTATGGCTTGTCCTTTGAGCCAAAGAAGATGAGCGACACGCCAAACTTCTTTTGCAGGATGTCTGCCAACTCACTTCGACAGGAAACCATGTTGCGATACTTCTTCATAATGGCTCCCAGCTGTCTACGGCGTTTGTAGGTCTCTTTTTCATCAATGAGGACGAATCTTGATGTCAAATCTTGCATTCCGATTTTATTTCGTACCCGCCCACCACGTGCAATTTCGAGATTGCCTTCACGCTCGAAACACTCATAGCCCGATGCCTCCAAGATGGTTTTGAATTGGGTGAGGGAGTTGAACTTGTAACCAAGGGCTTCCTTCAATAACAAGTCTGCACGCAACTCCTCATCTTCGCCGACGATCTTGTTGATAACCTCCTGCGATCGGATGCGCTCATGGTTATGGTCTATCTTCTGCCCGTTGGGATTCACCCGACTGGTGATGATGTGCAGGTGATTATTGTCGGTGTCATTGTGCGCATAGATAAGAAGCGGTTGCCCTTCATCATCATAGCCCATTTCATGAAGATACTGGTGGGCAATATCCAGAAGCTGCTCCTGGGAATATTCATGTCCTCGGCAGGAGATGGCAACATGGAACTGCGCCTTGCGGATATGCTCGTTTTTTGCCGAATAGTCAATCAGGTATTGTTGCAGCTGTTCGGGAGTATAGCTATCAGCGGCTCCCACATAACCGAAGTTCTTCATTTCAAGAAGCACAGCCTGGCCTTTGGCAACTTTTCGCTCGTTGTACTCAACGGCATGGAATGTCGTGCTGGAGGGTAATATGGTTGCTATCATCGTTTTCTTGTGTGTTCGTGAAAAGATGTGATTGATAAATCGGTATTTACCGATTACGGCTTTTCGCTTTATCGTGTTAATCGTTTGGCTATCTGATGCTGTTCCTGTCTTATCGCTGTTAAGAGCTTTTGTAGCTCCATGATTTGAGGATAAAGCACTTTCTCAAAATAGGGAAGTGTCAGCTCATTGGCTATCGCCAGTTCGTTGGCTCGCTTGACCACCTGATTGAAGTTACCGCCCATCCATGCCAAGTCCTGGTGATACTTCTTATAGAAGGTCATCATTTCGTTGAGCGTGGCGATTTTACGTTTTGTGCCAACATCGTCAAACTGCTTGATAGCATCCCAAATCATGCTACTTACCGTTTTGTAGTTAGTAGCCTTCTGTTTAATCAGCTCGGCATCCTGTGCAGAAATCCTTATCCAGAGTCTTTTCGTTTTCCGTTCCATATTCTTCTGTTTATATTCTGAGTTGCGAAGAATAATCCCCAACTTGACAGAGTTGGCAAGTTACTTTTGTCCGCACAAAAGTACAACTTGCTACCCAAACTCCGTAAGGGAAATGTAGTCTCGCCACCTGCTTGTCTGACATAAAGTTAGCAAGAAATGATGGACTGTGGTGTTCTTCGATAACTGATTCAAGAAAAATGTTATCGTGAAATCGGGATAATGAAAACCCGATTTAGCGATATAAGGAAAAACCGAAGTTACGAGTCCGTTTCTTCGAGAAAAGACGAAGAAATGAAGCCGTGAGATAGTGATATTACGAGAAAATGTAGTCATAAAATACTTGCTGATTGTCAATGCTTAGATGCTCTATTATTTGCTTTTCTCGGATATTTTTCGTATCTTTGGTATAGCTAATAATGTTTTAAGATGCAAGTATTTCTCTTCGTATATATCCTGTTCAGAGCCATCTTCCAGCTGATAGGTTGGGTGATTCAAGGCTTTCTGTATGTTTTGTGGATGCTCTTTGGCGGCATCGCTTACCTGGTGAATTATCTGATAGAACGCAAAACATAAAGCCATGCCTCGAAGGGGAGGTATGGCTCTATGTGGGTGTGAGATTTATTCATCATTCATCTGATTGCCTTCTGGAGGTTTACCGCATGTCGCTCGATGGTCGATTTCAGCACCTTCGCATAAATCTGCGTGGTCCGGATGTTCTGATGCCCCAACATGCGTGCGACGTTCTCTATGGGCACGTCGTGGGCAAGAGCCAGCGTCGCAAACGAGTGCCGGGCAATGTGGAAGGTCAGGTTCTTGTTGAGTTTCATGGCTGCCTGGATGAGATGCAGGTAGTCGTTTGCCTTTTGATTGGATATTCTCGGCAACTTGAAATCATACTTTTTGAGCACCTCCATTGCCGGTTTGAGAATGGGAGTGAAGAATTTAGAGCCAGTCTTTAATCTGCTTCCATCAATATAATACAATGTTCCCTGCAGTTCCGTCATCGTATCAAAGCTAAATGATTGAACATCACAATATGCCAAACCAGTATAGGCGGCGAACACAAACAAATCTCTGACCTTATCCAGTTTCCCCTCCAGTTTTATTGTTCGGAGTTTTTTCAATTCTGTTTCAGAAAGCGGCTCACGTTCTTTACATTTGCCTCGCTTAAATTTAGCCAAGTCGTAAGGATCAACGTCTATAACATTTTCTGTAGCAAGCCTCTTTGTATAGATACGAAAATTCTTGTGATAGTTATTGATTGAAACATCAGAGCGGGTGCCATCTCTAAGCCATTGGTCAAAGGCTACCAAATTTTCCCGCGTTAAGTCCTTTGTGGTTTTTATCTGACCAAAACGCCTGATAGCTTCCAATGTGCAAATCTTGTGTTTGCGTGTACCCTCACGTATGTTTTCTTGCTTAATGGATTGTTCCATATACAGCAAGAAATTTACCGAGCCTTTACTTTTGGCAAATGGATTGTCTTCTGTTTCGTAATAATAGGAGTCAAACTTCTCAACGGATAATTTATCGTCAAGAACACTCATTGCAGCCAGTATCTGCTCACATCTTTTCTTGATAGCAAGTACCTTGGAAGAACTTACAAAATTTTCCAGTTCATCAGGGGCTACATCACCAAGAGAAATATATTTCCTCTCAGTCCTGCTGATATAGACTCGTACTTCGACTTTCCCTTTGCCACGTTTTGCAGCAACCTTTTTCCAATCATAGATGACCACAACTTCCTGTTTTGCCATATTAACAACATTTTAGTGTGGATGGAGAAGATTGTGGAAAGTGGTAACACATTCTGTATTCTGGTAACACAAATTGGTAACACATTTTATTCCCGAGAGCTCCTTTTTGCTCCCATTACTTCCCATTAGCCACGGGGTTTAACATTAAGCATAAACTCCTCTAAATGTGCTAATTAGGACACAAGTGGCTCATTCTAAACGCAAAAGAGGATTTTGTTTCCAAAATCCTCTTTTTACATGGTTTGTGATTCCGTTGGGGTTCGAACCCAAGACCCACAGCTTAGAAGGCTGTTGCTCTAATCCAACTGAGCTACGGAACCATCATGCGGGTGCAAAGGTACAGATTTAATTCGATTCTACCAAATTCCGTTCCCCCAAATTTCGTGACAATAAACTTATCTGGTAAATTTATTTATACTTCTGCAAGAAAGTATCAGCTTGTGTATTGCCAAGTTCCTTAGCCTTTTGTATATTCTTAAGACCTTCTTCTTTCTGTTTACTTTCGCATTGTGCAATACCAAGAATAAGATGAGCATCAGGCTGAGAGGCGTCAAGTTGAATTGCCTGTTGAGCAGCACTGATAGCAGCATCAACTTTGTTTAGACGTAACAAAAGGCTACCTGCTTCTGTTGGGTATAAGGCTTCCTTAGAATCAAGTTGTGATGCAATGAGAATATCCTGCAAAGCTTGCTGCCACATACGTCCTTTCACCTCGCACTGTTCACGCATATAATAGAAAGCAGCACCAAGACGTCCTTGGTTAAAATATTCATATGTATAATAATCCTGTACAGCCTTTCTATATTCTCCCATCTTCTCTAATTGCTGACCACGTGTATAGAAATATGGTGCAGAAGTAGAAACATATGGTGTGTCGCAAAGTTCGATACTCTTATTAAGCAAATCGAGAATCTCCTGATCATTAGCTCCCAAATGCTGACGACTCTGTGCCATCTCTAAGTAAAGTTCTGGATTATTGAACTTAGTCTTTGTCAATGCTTCAAACTCAGTATAAGCTTTTGCATAATCGCCTTTCGCATAGATAATCTGTGCCTGAAGGTGACGATAAGCATCGTTTGCCTTAGTAGTTTCAGCCTTTTTTATCTCATCCAAAGCCTTATCCAATGTCCATCCCACAGACTTTGTCTTTTCAGCAAACTCTTGAATAAGCGCATTACGATAAATAAGACGAGCAAAGTTATAATGTGCTTCATCCTTTGCAGTCACCTTACTAATAGCTGTTTGCATTGTTTTATCCGCATTAGCAAAGTCACCTTTTGCAACTTGTATATTCGCTAAAGCATAATAACCATCATTTGCTTGTGGGAATTTTGTAATAAATTCGTTGACAATAGCTTCGTGTATATTAGTAGGTTTCTCAGAAGAGAGCATCAATGCAACAACAGCCTCCTCTAATGTGTTCGGTAAACCTATTCGAATATTGCTCTGTCGAAGAGTGATATCATTCTGTGAAAGTCCCTTAACAACAAAGTCCTTGGCATAGTTTACATCCGTTGAGCTCTGTGATTCACCAGCAGAATTGAACAAACCGATAACCTGTCCTTTAACATTAAATACAGGAGCACCATTCAACTTGTCAGTAGCTGAAGATTTCAGAATCGTATAATTATACTTATCCATGAATTTTTCAACACTTGAAACATCAGCCTTCTCAGCATTACCACTCTTTGGCATTGGTGTAATCCATGCTTCATCACCTACAGAAACTGTTGTTGCCAAAGGAGCAGCAATAGTCTTACCGCTCACTTGAAACTTGACTATATCATAAATCTCATTGGCACCAAGCAAGCAATCCACCTCGTGTTTCTGTCCTTTAGCATCAATAATAACAGCTTTATCTGCTCCTATAAAGGGCTTCCAAGGGCTTACAGCAACACCATCAGTACTAATACATACACCATTAGATGTTGCCAAAATACTGCCGTCTGCCTTAAAGGTTGTCAATGTAAAAGCTGCATCTGCAGCCTTCTTAATCGCACCAGGTTGAGCAGAAATGTTAGTAGAAACACCCAATATAAGGGCAATGGTCAAAATTAAAGTTTTCAGTTTCATATTCATTATTTCTTTCATTGTATATTTTTAGTAAGGTATTACTATTTCTTCTTACTTAAATCTAATAGTTCTCGAGCATTCTGTAAAGCTGCATCAGAAACATCGGCACCCGAAAGCATCTGTGCTATCTCATTCACACGCTGCTCTTGAGTCAACTCACGCATGTGACTGCGTGTCCCTTCTGCAGTCTCCTCCTTCTCTACTTTATAGTGTGAAGTACCCAAAGCAGCAATCTGTGGAAGGTGTGTGATAGAGATAACTTGACGATTATTATTACCCATTTCTTGCATGATAAGTGCCATCTTCTGAGCAATTTTACCACTAACACCCGTATCAATCTCATCAAAGATAATCGTTGGTAACTTCACGGCACCACTTACCATAGCCTTTAGCGATAACATTACACGAGCAATCTCACCACCAGAAGCCACCTGTGCAACAGGTTCCATAGCCGTACTTGTATTGGCAGAGAAAAGAAATTGAATCTTATCTGCACCGTCTATTGACAAAGGCTTTGGTGACAAATCAACCTTAAACCTAACATTCGAAATACCCAATGGAATAAGTCGGCTACTCATCTGTTCCTCAACAATCTTTGCAGCCTTACGTCTAAGTGTAGTCAACTTCTCTGCTTGCTTTTCACAAGTAGAAAGTTTTGTTTTTACTTCTTGCTCAAGTAATTCCAGTTCTTCATCACTATTGTCAATATTCTTTAGCTGTTCAGCAATGTTGTCACGGATTTCGATGAGTTCTTTCTCTGTGGAAACGTGATACTTCTGTTCAAGTGTATTCAGCAAGTCAAGTTGTTGATTTATACTATCTAAGCGAGAGGGGTCAAAGTCAATATTCTCAACTTCACTACCAATCTCACCTGCAATGTCTTTCAGTTCTATATGTACTGATGACAAACGTTGTACGAGTTCTTGTGCTTTAGGATATACTTTCTCTATATTTCCAAGACTATCCAGACTTTGTCCCAGCTTTCGAAGAACTCCGTTGTCATCATCACTCAACAGATTATCAGCCTCGTAGAAAGCTGTTTTGATATCTTCTGAATGAGAGAGCGTTTCACTTTCTTGCTCAAGTTCTTCTTGTCTGCCCTCAATTAGACCAGCATTGTCCAACTCATTGAACTGAAAACGCATGAATTCTTCATTTTCCTGTGCTTTGAAAATCTGCTCTTTCATATCTGAAAGACGTCTTTCAGCTTCTTTATAGTCTTGATATGCCGAACGATAATTAGCCAGTTCCTTACTATCTTGTGCGATAATATCTACAACATTCAACTGAAAGTCATCCTTCTGTAACAGCAGATTCTGATGCTGTGAATGAATATCTATAAGTTGTTCACCCAATGCACGCATCATTTGTAACGATACAGGTGTATCATTAATGAAGGCACGTGACTTTCCTGTAGCCGTTAGTTCACGGCGAACAATTGTATCTTCAGGTTCAAAATCAATATCTTGTTCTTCGAAAAAGGATTCAAAACCATAGTTAGAAAGGTCAAAATGTGCCTCAATCGTACATTTCTTTTCTCCTTGCTTTATCTGTTTGCTATCAGCCCTATTGCCTAACAGCAAACCAATTGCCCCCAAGATAATACTCTTTCCCGCTCCCGTTTCACCAGTAATAACCGAGAAACCAGAATGAAAAGCAATATCCAATTGATCAATCAACGTGTAGTTTTTAATATATAGATGTTTCAGCATATATTTGTCAATTATAATAATTGAAGTTAAGGCAGAGGACAACTGAGTCCTACAATGAGATTACTATTGTTTTATTTTATCCCATGTAATATTCTGACTGGCATTGATACCAAAGAGAATATCGTAGACCAATTCTTTTTCTTTTTGTGTTCCTTTGCCTTTATATATATTAGCCAACTCGTCCTTCTTGTAGTCTGTCCAGATTTGTGGTAACATACTTATTGGACGATTCTCATGTGCTTTCTTTAATCCATTCTCCAAGGCTGACGTGATATTTGTACGACCACGTTCGGCATTATTAGCCATTTCATCCAAACCTGTTCGGTAATAGTCGTACTGCAATTGGCGGAAAGGTTTCATCGCACCATCAAGATAATCGTTGATAATAGCAAAGCGGTTGCGTGAATTATCAAAAGCTTTCCATCCCGTAAAGTTAAGATTCTGTGCATTATTTGTCAAAACCATGCAGCGTTGTAGGATATCTTCACCACCCATAGGAGAGAAAGAGTCTAAATCTAAACCTATGATAAGATAAGCATAATAAGCTATCAGAGCCGTCAGTTGATTATCTATATTCTCCTCATTAAACTCAATCTGATCAAATTGAGCAAAGGTGAAGTTAAAGTCACCATCTTGATTATTATAGAGGGTGGAACTATAAGCAGCATTATAAACAGGGCGGTTTGCTTGAATCAAAGCAGAACAAGTAAAGAGGTTGCTACCTAGGTCATACTTGCTAACTGTAATATTAAAGTTACAGTTTATACGTTCATTCCTTTGAAACTGATAATGAGTCCATTGGCGTGTGTTAATAAACTGTTCTAAAGTCTGTTGTAAATTCTCAAAGACAGAAGCATCTGTACCCTGAATCTGATTATGATTCACGGTTACCTTTGCATTTAGCTCTTGCGCAGATAATTCTCCATTAGAGAATAGAAACAAGCTCGTCAATAATATCACGAGCCACTTCTGTCTTTGGTTTCTTAGCATAACTCTTCTTACCTTCTTTGTTGATAATCGTTATTTGGTTATCATCTGCTTGGAAAGTCGTACCAGGAATTCTCGTTGAGTTCAAAACAATGAAGTCAGCATTTTTCTTTTCCAACTTTCTTTGGGCATTGCTTTCTTCTTCATTTGTTTCTAATGCAAAAGCAACGATGCGTTGTCCTTCTCCTTTCATACTGCCGATAGTTGCAGCAATATCCAGTGTTGGCTTCAGTTTTAAGAGTAGTTCATCACCCACTCGCTTAATCTTTTGCTCAGCAATCGTCTCTGGACGGAAGTCTGCAACAGCTGCACACAGTATTGCTGCATCACAATTAGGGAACTCCCCTACTGCAGCTTCATACATCTCCTTACAGCTTTCAACATCGACTCTCTGAATACTTTCTGTACAAGTAAGGCTCACTGGACCAGCAACAAGCACAACCTTTGCACCACGTCGACTGCACTCTTCTGCCAAAGCAAACCCCATTTTACCAGATGAATAGTTTCCTATAAAACGTACTGGGTCAATCTTTTCGTATGTAGGACCAGCTGTTATAAGAATCTTTTTATCTTTTAAATCTTCTGTATAAGATGGCGACTCCGATGAAGTAGAGAAGAAATCCGCCAAAGCCTTAACAATATTCTCTGGTTCTTCCATTCTTCCTTTCCCTTCAAGACCACTGGCAAGAAAACCACTACCTGGCTCAATAATATGATTCCCGAAGCTACGTAACGTCTCAATATTCTTCTGCGTTGATGGGTGCTTATACATATCTAAGTCCATTGCAGGCGCAATGAAGACAGGTGCTTTCATTGAAAGATAAGTAGTAATAAGCATATTGTCAGCTACTCCATTTGCCATCTTACCCAACGTAGCAGCTGTACAAGGAGCAATAACCATTGCATCCGCCCATAGTCCAAGGTCTACATGAGAGTTCCACGTACCATCCTTCTGTGAGAAAAACTCACTTACAACTGGTTTATGTGTTAATGCGGACAGTGTTATAGGAGTAATAAACTCCTTACCAGCAGGCGTAATAACCACCTGCACTTCTGCCCCACTCTTTATCAGCTCACGAATAATAAGACAACTCTTATATGCTGCAATAGAGCCTGTTATACCTAAAACTATTTTCTTTCCTTTCAGCATTACCTTACTTATTATTAAACTCTCTCAGGCGAATACGTGTCAAGACCTGCTTTGTATTATAAGTAAAATCACTTGCAAGCATCCAACTGTAATAACCTGGATCTTTACGCAGAACCTCTGCTACATCCCAACCTTTATACTTACCAAAGTTGAATACTTCATGACGGCGTGGCTTTCCTGTAGCATCCAACAATTGGTTACCATCCTTATCAGTCATGTCACACCATATTATACGACCAGCGAAGTCTACAAAGTCATTCATACGAGAGAACTCTGCAAGTTCATCCATGTCGTTATTCAACACACGATCCTCTTCTTCCTGATTGCCGGGAGCATACATATCAAGTTCACCCTGTAGCACACACCATGTAGCTTCAGTATCCTGATCCGCCTTATGTGCTTCAAAGTCGTCCTCCATCTTCCTACCACAGTAGAACTTATAGGCAGCAGCAAGATTACGACGCTCCATCTTATGATAGATATTCTGTGCATCAATCAGACGACACTTTGAGAAATCAAAGTCAACACCTGCACGCAGAAACTCTTCTGCCAACATTGGCACATCAAAACGATTAGAATTATATCCAGCAAAGTCACAACCAGCAAACTTATCTGATAAATCCTTAGCCTTCTGCTTGAAGGTTGGCGCATCAGCCACATCAGCATCAGAAATACCGGTCAATAGCGTTACTTCTGCAGGTATTGGCTTTTCAGGATTAATAAATATATTTTCTCTTTCTTCCTTTCCATCAGGATGAACCTTGATAAAAGAAATCTGGATAATACGGTCGTTTACAAGGTCAAGCCCTGTCGTTTCTAAGTCGAAAACTATCAAAGGCTTTGTCAAATTCAGTTTCATACGTCTGTGTATAACCCTATATATAATCATAAAGGAGAATGGCTATATAGAAGATACACAGCCATCCTCCCGATAAAATCTATCTCACTTGTTTCTTAATCGTTCAACAACATCGGCATAATCAGCATGAGAATATCCTCATTCTCTGGCTGAGTACCTGGCACGATTACACCAGCACGTGATGGATCAGCCAACTGAATGACAACATCATCACTCTCAAGGTTGTTCAATATGTCAAGCATGCTTGAGCCCTTGAAGCCAATGCTCATAGGATTGCCACCATACTCACAAGTAACACTCTCCTTAGCACTTGTTGCAAAATCGATATCTTCTGCATTCAACTCTAACAAACCTACTGATACATGGAAACGAATCAACTGTGAAGAATCACTTGCAAAAGGTAATACACGACGCAAAGCACCAATCAATGACTTACGATCAATCGTAACCTGATTAGGATTATCCTGTGGGATTACACTGTTATAATTAGGATATTTACCTTCAATCAAACGACATGCGAGGTTGCCTTCAGCAAAAGAAATCTCTGCAGAACGCTCATCGAAACGAATGATAACATCGCCACCATCCTTTGAAAGAACATTCTTCAACAACGAAGCTGGCTTCTTAGGAAGGACAAATGATGCAGGAGAATCACTCTTAATAGAGAAGATCTTGTTTCTTACAAGCTTATGACCATCGCTGGCAACTATTGCCAACCCATCTTCCTTCAAATCGAAATAAACACCATTCATCACTGGGCGGAGCTCGTCCTGTGCTGTTGCAAAGAGTGAACGTGTCAGACTATCTGATAACTTCTCAGCTTGAAGCGTAATTGTCGTTGCATTATCTGATACAGACTGCGCCTTTGGATACTCATCTGCACCAAGAATCGGGAAGTTATAAGAACCATTCTGATAGGTAACATAAATCTTCATTTCATCCAGATTAACATCCAATGTCAATGGTTGCTCTGGGAGTTCTTTCACAGCATCAAGAATTGTATGATTGTTCACTGCAAAATTGCCCTCGCCTTCACAACTCTCAAGATTCAATGTTCCGCGCATGACATTCTCACTATCTGAAGCAGTAATTATAAGTTGACCATCATGAACTTCAAACAAGAAGCAATCCAAGATAGGAAGAGAATTCTTACTATTAATTACTCGAGAGAGAGTCAACAACCGGCTGCTCAATGCAGTGCTTGAAAGGTTAAATCTCATTAGTATCTTATTTTAGTTAATATTCTGTTACACTTATTATATATCCAGACGGCTGAAACAAGTCCATTACCATCTTTCAACTTCATCGTACAAAAATACAAAAAAGGGACGTGAAAAACAAAAATTAAGTATAAAAGTTTCGCTTTTTAGAACTATTTTAGTAATTTCGCAAACAGAATAAAGTATTAAAATAACCAAAACAAGTAAGATAAATGGATTTACAAGGAAAAGTAATTGCTGTCCTTCCTGCACGTGAAGGAACTTCAGCTCGAGGCCCATGGAAGTCACAAGAGTATGTGATTGAGACACACGACCAGTACCCAAAGAAGATGGTTTTCAATGTTTTTGGTGCTGATAGAATTGAGCAGTTCGCTATTAAGGCTGGTGATGAGCTCAATGTAAGTTTTGACATTGATGCACACGAGTACAACGGCCGTTGGTTTAACAATATTCGTGCATGGAACGTTCAGCGTGTAGACGCTACAGCTGCTATGGCTGGTGCGCCTGTTGCTGCAGCTCCAGTCACTCCTCAGCCAGCTCCTGCTGCCCCACAGGCTACCCCATTCCCTCCTGCACAGCCAGAGGAAAATTCTACAGATGACTTACCATTCTAATAGAATTACACTATTTTCCGATATAGATAAAGGCAGACTCTCTGATTTTGTAGAGTCTGTCTTTATGTTTTAACAGATATTCTTATTCCTAAAAATCTCAGCTTTATACCTTATTATATGGTGATACTATGAGTTGTAAACACAATGTCTATAAAAGCAAAACCTATTATCAAATTTATAGTACTAATACAATATGAAAATAGAACAAAAATCGACACTTAACTTTCTTCATAGTATAGATTTGATAAAGATAGCAAATTTATTATCAATACACTTGACATGAATGTTATTTTTATTTATCTTTGCAGCAGATAATCGATTATCTCATAATTTAATCAACTAAAAACCAAAGAAAATGAAACAAATGGACAAACAAACAAACAAACAAAATGATTCTATACTGTATCATTTTAGTGATAGCTTTAATAGGATGTACAAACATCGAATCAAACCAAGGAGGTGAAGTAGTAAAGGACGAAACCAGAAACTTTTTTAAGGCACTGACTCTCAATGTCCCTGCCATTGCATCAACTCAACTCATTCCAACAGGAAAAACCAGAGCAAGCAATGCCAAAGACTCCATTAATACGAGTAATTATGTAACATTACATGCTGATTTCCCTGAAGATGCAACAGAGATACAGAAAAAATTACTTAAATACGTACGAACGGTACAGGATGTATCAGATTTTCATAGAATAACTGCTGCAGATTTTTCCATAGTACCAAACATGCAAAGTGGAGAAAATGATATTATTGTTTCAACTGTAGAAATCAAAAATGTTTTAAATCCTATGTTGGGCGTAAGTAGGGGATACTTGCTGGAGCAAGATATAACAGAAGAAGAGCTTAATCAAATAATAGCAGAGACAGGAGCAAGCGACGAGGATGTTATTCTTGTTGCAATGATTTTAGGTAGTCAAGACATTCAATGTGCAGAGTTAAAAGTTTCAAAGAATGAAAGACAAACATTTAATTTCTTAGCAACACCATGTTATGCCAAAGACAATTTTGCTAAACAAAGTAATCTAAAGATTATTTTTGACTGTACTTTAGAAGCCATAGGAGCAGACATATTTACAAATGCAGTTGCATTTGCAAAAGCCAAGTGGTCAAAAGTTATTATTAAAAAAATTTTTACGACTGTTGCTAAGAGAGCTTTAGGTCCAGTCGGTGTAGGAATAGCTGTAGCAGAATTTGGATGGTGTATTTACAGGCACAGTAATACAGACTGTTCTTTTTATGCTTCTCCCGAAATGCAAAAACGTATGGAGAAGAATATGATTGAAGAAAAATTGCGTGAATTAGAAAAGCAGCAAGCAGTAACGAAAAGAAAACAGTAAAAGAACTAAGAAATAATATGATAATATTAGCATTTGCACTTTGTGCCGTTTTAGTTTATATAACTGTCAAGAGCGTGTGGGGGTTATTTAAGAACTGGAAAGAAATGGATTTCAAATCTCGTCTTATCAACATTACCCTCTCTATTATATCAGTTGGCGGTTTTGCTTATATTCTTTGGAAGCAAAAAGCCATACAAGATGTGATAGAATTCATAAAGAATATCTAAAAAAGACAAAGAGCACAGCAGATTTTCCAATCCTACTGTGCTCTTTTTTCATTTAACTATTCTATGCTTATCTGAGTAAAATGAGTTGTAGGAATACTACTTGTAAAGATAAATTCAAATCTAAAAAACTATGTGAGCCTCTATTGTGTTCAAATCAAGCACCAATTAACGTTCAATAGGTGCCTAATTGAAGGCGAACTAAGGCTTAATTGAAGTCCGATTAAGCACCTCTTCTTTCACAACTCTGTAACCTTTTAATTACTTGATAGTTACAAGACCATCAGAAACTCCGCTTTTCCAGACTTTCTACACCTGTAATACGATTGTATATGTAAATATTTTTCCAATGAACATAATAATAAAAAAGAAAAATTGGCGTACTTCGTAGTCGTTAATATTACCTGGTATTGTCCATACTTAGACACGTAGTGAAGGTATACTGGCTTTCCTGTTTCGCTTTTATTCTCCTGCTATTTGTTTTTGTTAGGGTTCATCACAAAAGAAAATCGCCCAGAGATTTACCGAAATCTTTGGGCGATTCATATTACTTGTTCAATAATCAGCGGTTATTAAACTGCTGCCGCAATCCACTCATATACAAAGCTGCATACACCAAAGAGGAGAATTCCTGCCATGCAAACAGCCAAAGCGAACTTAGTGTTACAGTCACTCTTGAAGGTTGGCAATGGATTGTCTGTACGAACAATATACATAGCCTTTACAATCTTAAGATAGTAGTAGAGTGAAATAACAGTGTTGAGCAATGCTATGAATACAACTCCGTAAGCCCATGCTCCCATTGTAGTATTGATGTCAGCACCATTAACGCCTGACATGAAGATGAAGAACTTAGAGAACATACCTGCAAACGGAGGAATACCACCGAGTGAGAACATCGCTAAGGTCATCAAGAAGCTCAGACGTGGGTTGGTTTGATAGAAACCATTGTAATCATCAATATTGGTCTTACCGCCATTATTCTGTTCTACAACAGAGATAATTGTGAAGACTGCCATGTTAGCAACAACATAAATCAAAACGTAGTAACTAAGTGCAGCAACTGAATTTGCCCAATTATTACCGATAGCTGCCAACATAATATAACCAGCCTGAGAGATTGAACTGAAAGCCATGAAACGCTTCAATTCACTCTGACGTACGGCAAAGAGGTTGGCAATAGTAATTGAAAGAACAACTACAATCATCAGCAACACGTGCCAATACTCCATCATGCCATCAAAGACATGGAAGAGAATACTCAACAATGTGAAGGCTGCAGCACCCTTTGAGATTACGCTCAAATAACCAGTAACAGTTGTTGGTGCACCTTGATAGGTATCAGCTGTCCAGAAGTGGAATGGAACAAGAGAAATCTTGAAGCCAAGACCACTGAAAAAGAACACAAGACCCATGATTACCAATGGGGTTGCCTGCATCTTTGTAGCGATATCAGCGAAGTAGAGAGTACCAAACTGACCATAGAGGAAGCTGATACCATAGAGCATTACACCGCTTGAGAAGGTTGCTGTCAAGATAAACTTAGCTGCACCCTCTGCAGAGTTCTTGCGATACATATCGAAGGCAACAGTACATGCCAAAGGCACAGATGCCATTTCAAGACCGAGGAAGAACATCAAGAAGTTGCCTGCACTCATCATGGTGAACATACCAAGCAGTGTTGAAACAATGAGCATATAGAACTCAGCTTCTTTACCACTCTTTGCAGCCCAAACACGACTCTGAACAACAACAATAAAGGTACCCATAGAGAGGATTGCCTTCATCACATCAACAGCAGGTGTTGTTTCATACATACCACCGAACAAACTCTGTGTGCCCATAGGATAAAGACACACGAAGGTGTTCAGAAGCAAGAGTACAGAAGCCAGCGGATTGAACCACTTGCGTTCTTCAGTCTTTGCCGTTACAAAGTCAGTAACGAACAAAACAATCAGGATGGCAATAAGACTTGCCTCTGGAATCATCTTAAAGAAATCACTATACATTTCGCCAGTTTATTAAAGATTACCCAAATTTGGTATATATGTGAAGATGTGATCAAAAATAGGATGAACCGCGTCCATAATCATATTCTCAAAGAAGAGTGGGCAGAGACCTAAACCTGCAACGCAGAAGATTAGACAGCCGATAGCGAATCGCTCGTCCCATGTAGCATCATGTAACTCATAGAACTTCTTATTTGGAATTTTCTGGAAGAGAATCTTTCCTACCACACGTAAGATGTAGACAGCTGTAATTACAATTGCTGTACAAGCAATGATTGTTGCTACACGATGGAATGTACCTGCATTCTCAAATGAACCTACGAAGATTGTCATCTCAGCAACGAAGCCTGAGAAGCCTGGCAAACCAAGGTTAGCAAGACCTGCTACTACATAAGATACAGCCAAGAATGGGATAACCTTCATAAGACCACCAAGGTAACGAACATCACGTGTTCCTGCACGGTGATAAATCATACCGATACATGCAAAGAACAAGGCTGTCATCAAACCGTGTGAAAGCATCTGGAGAATAGCACCAGTGATAGCTGTCTGCGTGGTCATAACCAAAGCGAAGAGTACCATACCACAGTGTGAAACTGATGAATAAGCATTGATATACTTCAAGTCGGTCTGTACACAAGCAGAAAGTGCACCATATACTACAGAGATTGTTGTCAACACAAGGAATACTGGTGCCCACATCTCCAATGCATCAGGCATAAGGAACATTGCAATACGCAAACAACCGTAGCCACCGAGCTTCATCAAAACACCAGCGTGGAGCATTGATACAGCTGTAGGCGCTGAAGCGTGACCGTCAGGAGACCATGTGTGGAATGGGAACAATGCACCAAGTACACCAAAACCAATAAACACCAATGGAAAGAAGATGTTCTGAATGTTCTTAGGCATAGCATGCATACGTGCTAACTCCATTACATCCATTGTGGTAGCACCACTAAAGTAGTAGATACCAAGGATACCGAGTACCAAGAGAGCAGAACCACCCATCAACATCAAGGTAAGCTTCATTGCTGAATACTCCTTAGGACCAGTACCCCATACACCGATGAGGAGGTACATTGGAATCAGCGCAACCTCATAGAACATGAACATGGTGAACATATCCGTAGAGATAAAGAAGCCAAATACACCTGAAGACAAGAGTACAAACCAAAGGAAGTATTCTTTCTTCATTGGTTCAAGCTGCCAGCTGGCAAAAGTACCTGTGAAAACAATGATTGCAGAAAGCAGAATCATTACGACAGAGATACCATCTAC
The DNA here is from genome assembly GCF_000144405.1 of Prevotella melaninogenica ATCC 25845. Taxonomy (NCBI): domain Bacteria; kingdom Pseudomonadati; phylum Bacteroidota; class Bacteroidia; order Bacteroidales; family Prevotellaceae; genus Prevotella; species Prevotella melaninogenica. The sequence goes on along the minus strand of NC_014370.1, from coordinate 862,890 downwards.
ACCTACCGAGAAGGCAATATTTAGAGGCTTAAACCACATTACGGAGTTTGTCAACAGCATCGCATCATGATTACCTGCGTTGCGCTGCTGAACGAAATAAACAGTCAGCCAGATTGCACCTATCAAAAGTGCCGTAGAGCCGGCTACCATCACACCGCGTACCTGATTATCATTCTTCGCTACCCAAAGGGCGAAAAGCATCAGGACGGGGATAATTACAAATACAGTTAATATCCAACTCATTTCTTTAAATCAAGCAAAGTAATACTAATGTTAATGCTACAGTACCAGTGATGAACCATACGGCATACTGACGAACATCGCCACTCTGCCATGAACGGATAGACTCACCAGCCTCCTGTGTACCCCAAGCCATGAAGTTAAACGTACCATCGATAACGTGGCGGTCGAACCATGCGATAGGAATAGAGAAGCAACGGAATACGATCTTGTGTGTAAAGAACTGCCATGCATTATCAATATAGAATCTGTTGAGGGCAGCCTTGTGCAAACGTGGAAAGGTACGCTGCAAAGCATCAGCAACAGGTTGCTTCTTACCAGCATACATCCAAGTTGCAAGAGCGAAACCGATAAGTGCGGCAATGATACTGGTTGTAGCGATACTCCTGTCAATATGGATATCATAGCTGAGACCATTGGCACTCACAAAGTGGCCAAATGGAATCCAACCTGCAGTGATAGAGATAATTGCGAGGAATACCAATGGACCCCACATTACGAAAGGTACTTCCTGTGGACGACGACGGTTCTCTGGGTCCTGCTCGTAGTAAGACTCACCCCAGAAGATTACGTAGTAGAGACGGAACATATAGAATGCTGTCATACCAGCTACGAGTGTCATAATCCACTTCAAAGCCTGTCCTTCTACACCCGGCAATGCATTACATGCTGAGATAATCTCATCCTTTGAGAAGAAACCTGCAAATGGAGGAATACCTGCAATTGCTAAACATCCAATCAAGAAACAAATGTTTGTAATAGGCATGTATTTGTGTAATCCACCCATATACTCCTTGAAGTTGCTACCAATGATAACAATAATAGCACCAGAGCAAAGGAAGAGCAGAGCCTTGAACATTGCATGAGTGAAGAGGTGAAACATTGCTGCCATATAGCCGAGACCACCATGGTGGAGATATTCTGCACTATAGAATGAACCGTGCTCCTTCTCATAGAAGCAAACACCAAGCGCAACAAGCATGTAAGCAATCTGTGAGATAGTAGAGAATGCCAAACCACGCTTAATATCACGCTGAGCACAAGCTACTGCTGCTGCATAGAAGGCTGTAAATGCTGCAATCCAAGCAATCCAATGGAGTTGCTCCTGTGCACCGAACTGTACATAGATAGGCAACAATGATGCAACTTGGAAAACACCAGCAACAACCATCGTAGCTGCGTGAATCAAAGCAGATACAGGCGTTGGACCCTCCATAGCATCTGGCAACCAGATATGCAATGGGAACATTGCTGACTTACCAGCACCACCAATGAACATCAAGAAGAGAGCTGTTGGGAGTACCCAAGTCAAATGTGGGTTCTTAGCCAAGCCATTCAGTGTCTCAACAAGACCTGGATTAACATTAAGATCATAGTTGAATGTGCCAACATAGAAACTGAAGAACAAGATACCAATCAAGAAGAACAAGTCAGCAAAACGTGTGACAATAAAAGCCTTCTTGCTGGCATGTACTGCAGTATGCTTTGGATAATAAAATCCAATCAACAGATATGAACATACACCTACCAACTCCCAGAAGAGATACATCTGGAAAATATTAGTTGCCACTACAAGACCAAGCATTGACATCGTAAAGAGTGATAGGTAGGCATAGAAACGCTGGAAGCCGTGCTCATACTCCTCAAACTTATAATTCTCATCACGTTCAGCCATATAACCGAATGAATAGATGTGAACCATCAAGCTGACAGTAGTAATGACGATTAACATCATCACACTGATTGGAGAAAGACGGAAACCAATGTTGAAAGTCAAAAGTTCAGTAAACTTCAACCATGTAATGTTGAAGACTGTAACAGTTGGGTATGTACCATTAGCCAAACGACCATCAGTTACATTGAAGGTCTCGCCCATTGCTGTATACTCACCAGTATAAAAGAAATAATGGTAAGCAGTGTAGAGGCTAAGTACAAATAATGTTCCCAACATACAAGTGCCGATAATACCAGCGACCTTGCGAGGCATCTTCATACCGAACAAGCCAAGCACAACAGCGCTTAGGAACGGGAGAAGAAGTATCAAAAATGCGTAATCAAACATATTTGTTTCTCTTTATAATTTCATATTTTCAATACTGTTCACCTGATCGCTGTGGAAATGACGGTAAACATTGATGATAATAGCGAGTGCAACAGCTGATTCAGCAGCACTTACACCGATAGAGAAGAGTGTAAAGAACATACCCTCATATCCATCAGGGAAAAGTAGACGGTTGAATGCAGCAAAGTTGATATCAACGCTATTGAGAACTAACTCTACGGAGATAAGCATTGCAACAAGGTTGCGACGGGTTACGAAACCAAATACTCCAATAAAGAACAATAGTCCACTAAGGACAAAGAAATATCCTACTGGTATCATTTGCTTTCCTCCTTCTTTTTGTTATTCAATATAACCAAGCCACCAATGATACAAGCCAAGAGGAATACAGAGATGAACTCGAATGGGAGAACATAACCATACTTATTGGCTGTCATCAAATTACGACCGATGGTTTCCATTGTAACCTCATTTGATAAAGAATCACCGTTCACTACAGTGTGACGCAAAACTTCATTCTTTAACAGAACAAGGATTACTGTACCAAAACCAACTAAAGCAATGAAGGCTGCAAGGAAAGTACGCTTTCCTAACCAACGCTCAGAAAGACCTTGCAATGTACGCTTACTTACTAACTGAATAGCAAAAATGTACATCATTGTGATACCACCAGCATAGATACTGATTTGGGCAGCACCAAGGAATGTGTAATCGAGCAGGAAATAGAGACCTGCAACGCCAAAGAGCACAAACAGCAATGCTGTCACAGCTCGCATGATACGCTTCGTCGACACGCAGAATACGGCTGAAGCCAGTATAATAACGGCGAGAACCGCAAACATAATTAATCTTGCCATATCTCTAAACCTTTATTTCTTTTTAGTATTGAATGTACCTACCTTCCAGTCTGCACCACCGTCGATAAGACCTGGTAGTGAACCTCCTTCATATACCTCCTTATCAAGGTGAAGGATTAACTTAGAACGGTTGAAGACAGCATTCTCGAAATCATTCGTAAACTCAATTGCATCGAAGTTGCAGGCATTAACACACAACTCACAAAACATGCAATCACCTAAGTCATACTCATAATCAACGAGCTGCTTCTTCTTTTTACCTGTCTCTTCGTTGGTAACCATCTCAGAAAGAATCTTGATAGTACCATTAGGACAAGCCTTCTCACACATTGTACAAGCAGTACACTTGTGATTCTTTTCTTCGTCACGCTTGAAGACCAAACGGCCACGGTGACGCTTGGCTACGTGAAGGGTTGTCTTGCGATTCTCAGGATACTGCTCGGTAGATTTTGGTGTGAAGTATTCCTTCATGGTCACCTTCATACCCGTAGCAAGTGTCTTGAGTGCGCTCCCGACCTCACCAAAATATGATTGTTTTTTATCTTCCATTCTCTTTAACCATTAATAGTGAATAGTCCAACCGAATGCAACACACACCGTCATCAACACAAGGATAACCAATGATAGTGGCATAAGATACTTCCACTCTAATTTCAGAATCTGATCGATACGGAGACGTGGGAATGTCCACTTAATCCACATCAGCAAGAATACTACTGCGAATGTCTTACCAAGGAACCAAACAAGGCCTGGAATATAATTCATAATAGCATCAAAGCCATCTAATCCAATGTTCAAAGGAGCCCAACCACCTAAGAATACAGTAGTTGCAATACCTGCTACAACAAATAGATTAAGGTACTCTGCCAAGTAATAAAAACCAAATCCCATACCACTATACTCTGTATGGTAACCTGCAGTCAACTCACTCTCAGCTTCTGCCAAGTCAAATGGACCACGGTTAGCCTCTGCATTACCTGCTACACAGAATACGAGGAAAGCCAAAGTAGCAGGAACATGTCCCTGTACGATCAACCACTGCAAAGGACCTGTCTGTGCTTCAACAATACCTGAGATCTGCATAGTACCAGTCAGAATAACTGCTGAAATCAAACAGATACCTAATGACAACTCGTATGAAATCATCTGTACTGCACCACGCATAGCAGAAAGAACAGAATACTTGTTGTTACTACCCCATCCTGCGATAAACACACCAATAACACCAATAGAGCTAATGGCTGTTACAAGGAAAATACCGACATTGAAATCAAGGATATGAGCTCCCTTATTCCAAGGAAGGAAAGAGAATGTACCGACAGATGCAATAATTACAAGGAATGGAGCCAAGTAATAAAGCAGTTTATCTGCCTTATCAACAGCAAAGATTTCCTTAATCAACATCTTCAATACGTCAGCAAAGACCTGTAAGGTACCCCACCATCCTACTCTGACAGGACCAATACGGCACTGGAAGTAGGCGCAGACCTTACGCTCCATAAAGATAAGCACAATTGCAAGCAAAGCATAAGCAAGAAGTATTGCCAGTCCCACCGCAACGCACTCAATCAGAACGGTCCAGAAATTACTCAAGCCACAAGTGACGCGAAGCAATTCATCGAACCATGTTGTTACTATTCTAAAATCGAACATAGTATGATTTTAATTCTTAATTGATTACTTTAATGATAACCTTGTTAGCGGTCAATATCTGGAATAACGAAGTCAAGCGCAGCACCAGTAGTCACCAAGTCGGCAATCTTCTGACCACGTAGCATCTTATCCATAGCACCAACAAGTGTCAGACCCATAGGACGGAACTTCAAACGATATGCAGTCTTGTCACCACGTGAATCCAGATAAGCACCAAACTCACCACTTGCACCCTCAACAGCGAAGTACCACTGCCCTTCAGGAACCTTGATGATTGGCTTCTGCTTAATATAGAACTCACCCTCAGGGATATTGTCAATCAACTGCTCAATAATATTGAGACTCTGATAAATCTCCTGAATATGACAATAGTAACGATCCATAGAATCGCCATGAGTCAAAGTAATCTGCTCAAAGTTAACCTTATCATACATAGCATATGGATGGTTCTTACGAACATCATTCTTCCAACCACTTGCTCTACCAGCAGGACCAGTAACACCATAGCTGATACAATCCTGCTCATCCATAACACCGACATTACGGAAACGCTCATGGGTAATGACATTATCACCAAAGACATCAAGATACTCTTGAACCATTGGACGTAGGTACTTGCAGAGCTCCTTAACATTTGAAACGAAGTTCGGATCAATATCAGCCTGCAAACCACCTATTCTATAATAGTTCTGAATCAGACGACCACCCGTTGTCTCCTCCATCACGTTCAAGACATGCTCACGATCACGCATACCATAAAGGAAGGCTGTGAGTGCACCTAAGTCCTGAGCACAACAAGATGTATAAAGGAGGTGATTATCAATACGCTGCAACTCATCCATAATTGTACGGATGTAGAGAATACGCTCTGACAATTCAATACCCATACCCTCCTCGATAACACCAACAAGTGCATGACGATGCATCATCGCTGACAGATAGTTCATACGGTCAGTCAATGCCAAGGTCTGAGGATATGTGAACTGTTCACAAAGTTTCTCGATACCGCGATGAATATAACCCAAGTGTGGATAAATCTTGGTTACAGTCTCACCATCCAACACCGTCTGCAGACGAAGCACACCGTGAGTAGAAGGGTGCTGAGGACCAATATTCACAACGAAGTTATCATCAGTAAACAGCGGATGCTGTGTACCAACGAGTTCACCATTCTTATTAAGATTCCACTCTGTAGTTGTATCAAGTTCTACATCATCCTCCGTAGTATACATGTTCTTAGCAGGATCCATGTCATAATCCTTACGGAGTGGATAACCCTTAAAGTCGTTTCTCAAGTAGAGGCGACGCATATCAGGGTGACCAAGGAACTTAACACCATAGAAGTCATAGACCTCGCGCTCTAACAAGTCAGCATCAGCCCAAATATTGTAGACAGAAGGAATCACATGCTCCTCTCCTACCTTCTTTGCAAGCTGCTTTACAGAACAACGCTCGTGTGTATTTGTATTCTCAAGAATATAGATACATCCAAGACCTTCCTCTGCACCAAAGTCTTCGCCGACAACAGTTACAAGGTAATCGAAATGCTTCTCATTCTTCAGCTTTGCCATTTCTGAAGCAAAGCTATCAAAACCGAATTCTTTATTTTCTAATTTCATTCTCGCGTACCTTATATATTAATTGTTAGTAGCTGTCTCATCTGCAGCCTTACTTGCTGCATCAATCTGATCGATTTCCTTGCCCAACTTCTCAACATCTTCTTGTGTCACTGGCTGGTTAACGACAATCGTATCTTTCTTTGGAGCAACAGGCTCAGAAGAAGTAGCAGCTTCTGCAGGTTTAGCAGGAGCTTCAGCAGGCTTCACAGCTGCAGGCTTAACAACAGGACGTGCAGGTTTTGGAGCAGGATTTTTAGCATCATTCCAAGCTGCTTCACGCTTTTCCTTAATCTCTTCAGGGGTAATACCCAACTTCTCACTAAAGATAAGCTCGGCATTACTTTTACCCAACTCACGCTCCTCAGCAGTCTGCTTGTGGTTTACGCCACCAAAGAATTTCTCAACCTTCACCTTACGTTGAAGCTGCATCATACCATAGATAATAGCCTCTGGACGTGGAGGGCAACCTGGAATATAAACATCCACAGGGATAATCTCATCGATACCACGCATCACATGATAACTATCCTTGAATGGACCACCAGAGATAGCACAACCACCAACAGCAATTACATACTTAGGCTCAGCCATCTGGTCATACAAACGCTTTAAAGCTGGAGCCATCTTGTTTGTGATAGTACCAGCACACATTATCAAGTCAGCCTGACGTGGAGAGTTACGTGTTACCTCAAAACCGAAACGTGAGAAGTCATAACGCGCACATCCAACAGACATAAACTCAATACCACAACATGATGTTGCAAAGGTAAGTGACCAGAGAGAGTTACTACGTCCCCAATTGATAAGTTGATCCAAGTTACCGAGAACGAGGTTTGTTCCACCATCGTTCAATTCGCTTGCCATTTTGCTAAGCGTGTCATTGTCTTTCCATTCATCGTATGGAAGAGACTTGATTTTTGGCTTTCTTATTTCCATTCAAGTGCTCCTTTCCGCCAAGCATACGCAAGACCAAATACTAATACCAACATAAAGAAACCAATCGTAGCAAGTGCGAGAGGTCCAAATGTTTTTACAACAACAGCCCAAGGGTAAAGGAATACGGTTTCCACGTCAAACATCAAGAAAAGAATGGCAAAGAGGTAGTAACCGATATGCACTGGCAACCAAGAGGTTCCGTAAGTCGGGATACCACACTCATAAGGCTCACCCTTCGCCGGATTATATGAACGCGGACCAATCCATTTAGCAATAGCATAAGCTGCTACTACCAAGAATGCGGCCGTTATCAAAACGGTAACAAAAAGTGTGAAATACATAAACTTTATATAGCTATAATTTAATTGTTCAATCTTGCTCTAAGAAAACATGTTTCAAAACGTGTGCAAAGATACAAAAATATTTGAGAACGTGTGCAAATTAAGCAGAAAAACATACCACTTTTTGCAAACTCCACTTTACAAACGATGTATTGGCAGATTTACAAGACGATAATACGAAGTCTATCAAATACGACATGTTTACTTCCTACGACAATTAGGTTACTAATGAAGTTGTCCATGAAAATATCTTATCGACAGCTTACATGAAAGAAAACAAATTAAGAATAGTATTCTATCAATCCATCTATTGGTGAAGCTATCACCTTACCAACTTTAAAATTAAAAGTACTGGCACTCATTCTTAACTGTTCTTCAAAAGCAGCCGCAATACCGCCAACAGCAGAAATTGTACGAACTGAGGTTGTTGCATACTTCAAGATATTTTTCTTAAAGAAATTATCGAAGTTACATTTTACTAAAGATTCTAATTCAGCATATTGTAAGTTCTCTTTAATAAACTTAGAAATACCTCCTAAGTAGCGATTCGCAAGCGGTTGACGATAAACTTTATCTATGATTTCTGGATAGGTTAAACCACTCCACTCTAAATATAAATCGCGTATCTCTGTAGATAAATCACCCTTAAAAATACCATTGAGTAGCAACTTGCCAAGTACTGCTCCACTACCTTCATCTCCTAAAATATAACCTAAAGGCGGAACATTTGCCACAATATTCTCACCATCATACTGACAGCTATTGGCACCAGTACCTAAAATACAAGCAATACCCGCCTCGTATCCACAGACAGCATGTGCAGCCCCTAACAAGTCACTCTCCACCTTTATCGAAGCTGAAGGGAATGAAACCATAAGTGCTTCACTCACAACTGAAGAAAGATTCTTCGTACAGCCTGCTCCATAAAAAGCTATCTGTGAAACACATTCTGTTATATCTTTCTTTAGTAAAAAGCTATCATTTTGCTCTGTAGCCTTGCATAGCGCAGGCTTTAGCTCCTGCTCTAACACCTTCAAAATAACATCCTTCGACTGATGAAAAGGATTTATCCCTTGTGTACGAACTTTCAGAACATACTTACTTGTATCTGTAGGCAAACTAATCAATGCCCAGTCTGTCTTTGATCCTCCACTATCAGCAATTAATATCATAGTATATTTTTTCGTGCAAACTTACTATTTTTTATCCATTTATATGAATTATAACCCAAGAAATGCACATACAAAGACATCTTTAGTATCATTTTACATTCCGATATAAGTCTAAATGACAAACTTTGTGTACCTTTGTAGACATTAAAACAATCATAAAAACTATTCTTTACAACAAATAGATATGCGCAAAAAGCTATTCTTTATCACCATATTGCTGTTCATCCTGACCCTTCCAGCAAATGCTGTACTACAGGAGGACTCACTGAAAAACTCACTCCAAGTACTACGCCATGAATTGATTGCACAGCATCTTGAACAAACAAAACAGCTTAATAATTCAAGATTCATAACTGAACAAGTGACAAATCAGTTAAAAGAAATTGGTGAAAAGTCTGCTCAAGTATCATTGATGCTTTACTCACAGAAGACGGACAACATCTTTGACCTTACCTATGCTTGCCAACAAGCAACTGAATTATGGAAAGACTTCCAAACAAAAACACGTCCGTTTCATGACCTTATCACGGAAAGTAACGAAGAAATAGCACGCTACGACTCCCTTGTCAATGTGCTTAGCACGATGTACACTTTCGGTCTTACTCAAAAAATGAAGACTGACCGAAACGTATGTCTTACTCTTGCTGTAAGTATTCGAAGAATGCTAAAGGAGCGCAATGATTCTTATCAAGAATATATACAATACTACAATTACAGCCAGCATCAGTTGCAGGCACTTGATGCATATGCACAAAAACGCTATGCCGAGATTCAGTCAGGCATCTTTACAAACACAGGAGATAGCTACTTCAAGGTTCTTAAATCAGTTCGTTTTCGTCTTAGTCAGATGAACACGACACTCTCTGAGAAATATACTCCAAATACCGTCGTAGTCTCTCAATGGGATGTAAAATGGATTATTACACTCTTCAGTATGATTCTGATTTATGGTTTGATAGCCATTATCATTAATTATCTGAGTATTCGATTCCTTGTGACGCGAGTCATGAAGACAAATCGTTTCGAGCAGAAGAATCAAAGTTTCCTTGCCAAGCGTACTTGTATTATTATGCTTGCTTCTGTCATCACATTTAGTATAGTACTTATTATTATCCGATTGTTCTCGCCTTCTAACTTCGTACACATGGCATGCAGCCTACTTTTGGAGTACACATGGATGCTATCTGTCATTTTTGCATCATTGCTTCTGCGTGTAGAAGGTTCACAGACACATAATGCTTACCGTATTTACTATCCCCTGATTATGATTGGCTTCTTTGTCATTGCGTTTCGTATCGTGATGCTACCAAGCTCAGTCGTAACTCTTCTCTTCACACCTTTATTATTCATAGACACATTGTGGCAGGCAAGAATGATACACAAATATCATAAGCTTGTACCTCATTACGACTTAAACTTTGCATATATCTCTCAATTTGTATTCATCTTCTCACTTATAAGTGCATCGATTGGATATACAATGTTTGCCGTTCAGGTAATCATATGGTGGTCAATGCAGTTGGCTTGTATTCTTACAATTGCTTTCTTCAAAGACTACCTCAACCACTACAGGGAGAAACATCCAATAAAGAAACTATCACCAGCAAAGGTATGGCTTCTTCGTTTTGTTGACATTGTTCTCATTCCAACAGCTTTAGTAATATCATTTATCCTTGCTATTTATTGGGCAACTGATGTCTTTAATCTTAGTGGATTGACATGGAACTTATTCCGTGCCAACTTTATTGATTCTGATAAGATACAGATTAGTGTCTACTCAATAGCTGTGGTAACTATCCTATGGTTCATCTTTAATTATCTGAATCTAACGATTCGAGATGCTATCAAGTTATATCTCAAACGCAATGACCCATCTACAGCCGAAGCACGTGCGACGATGTATATCAACGTATTACAAGTAATCGTGTGGGGAACTTGGCTATTGATTACACTTGGTTTCTTTAAAGTCAGCAGCACATGGTTAGTTGTTGTAACAGGTGGCTTGTCAACGGGTATCGGTTTCGCCATGAAGGATATTCTTGAGAACATTTATTATGGTATTTCTTTGATGGCTGGACGTATTAAGATTGGCGATTATATCATCTGTGACGGTATACGTGGTAAGGTAAGTTCAATAAACTATACCTCGACAGTGATTGATGCACTTGATGGTTCTACGATTGCTTTCCAAAACTCACAACTCTTCACTAAGAACTATAAAAACATGACCAAGAACGATGGTTATGAGGTAGGAACTATTCAAGTTGGTGTTGCATACGGTACGAATGTAAAAGAAGTAAGAGAACTACTTATAGATGCTATTGCTAAACTTGGCATCACTAATGAGAAAAAAGATATTATTGTTAGACTTCAAAGCTTCGATGATAGCTGTATCACACTGAAGATTCTTGTTTGGCTAAATGTGTTAACACAGGGAAATGATATATCAGTTGTTATGGAATGTATCTATGATACGCTGAACAATAACGGCATTGAAATCCCATTCCCACAGCGTGAGATTACAATTAAGCATCAACAAGAAAGCTAACATATTAGCCTATTTACTTAGATATAAGGACTATAGGTAGGTAAAACACACTCCATTTTGTTAGTCAGAAAAGGCTTATTTCGTCATATATATGATGACGATTATAAGCCTTTTTACCCTCTCCTACGATTGTGTTGAGGCTTAGCACGTGTGGTGCGAAGGCTTAACACCAATGGTGCGAAGGACAAACTCCAAGCTATATATTATTGGAGAGAATGCAACTCAACGTTTGGAACGATGAGTACAAGTATGTAATAAGAAGCTTATTACTTGTTTTTTCTACATATATCAACAGCTATTATGCTAAAAAAGTTATTACAGAATAACAACATAAATCTTAATTAAAAAAACTCAAGAATACGCTTTTCAAAGATACTTATAACTATCATAAAATCAATTGATTACATATTACAGAAGTAAAAGATGCTTGTTTAGCATTTAAAAAGGCGTTAATAAGAGATCAAAAGGGTATCTTTTAAAAGCCAAGTAAGGCTTAATAGAGATACAGTTAAGCATTGATTAGACTTGATGAAGAGAAGAAATATTGACAAATATAAGACCAATGGTTAGTATTATAATATAAAAAAAAGAGGGATGCAGTATGCATCCCTCTATATAACTTAATCTTTGTTCAATTCAACTTATTAGAAGTTGTAGTAAACACCGAAAGTAATGTTGTTGCCATCAAGGCTTGCACCCCAAGTGTGAGCATCTACGCTTGAACCCTTCTGCTTAACAGACTTCCAACCAGCGAAACCTACGTGAGCTACGAGGCTTACCTTTGGGCTAACGTTTACAGCAACACCAGGCTTCAAACCTACAGACCATGCGTTTGTACCACCTCTATAGTGCTGGTAAGCAAAACCACCATCAATGAAACCATTTACATACTTGCTACGTGCGAAAGTGTAACGAACGTATGGCTCCAACTTGAAGTAGTTGTTAACTGAATTCTCGCTCTCGATGTTAACAGGGTTACCTTTACCCCAACCAACTACTGTACCGATTGCCAAGTTTTCGTCGAGATTAATACCAACCTCAGGGAGAACCTGATAAGTTGTTACGTTCTCTGAATTACCAATCTTTGATGAAGCAATACCTACGCTACCACCAACGTAACCCTGTGCGCTTGCTGCGAGTGATACACATGCTACAGCAAATGACAATAAAATCTTTTTCATAATAGAAAACTTTTAAATTAATACTGAATTAAATCTATTTACCTTATGCTACATACCACTCATAAAGAGGTAATAAGCGTTGTTTTCTGGGTGCAAAGTAAAAGGTTTTCTATTAAACAACCAAATTTTATGCATAAGTTTTACTTTAAACATCTAAATGAACGTTAATCATTTGTCTGTTCACCTTATTATATATAACTTTGCAGTAACTCTTGAGAGAATATATCAATATTTTTGTAGAAACAGGAGCATTATATACTATTGAATTATGATGAATAAACCTACTTTCATTGCAGGTCCCTGCGTTATTGAAAGCCAAGAACTACTCAACACGGTTGCAGAAGAGTTGGTTAGGCTTAATAAGAAATACGATATAGATATCATTTTTAAAGCAAGCTTTGATAAGGCTAATCGTACAAGCATACACTCTTTCCGTGGTCCAGGACTTGACAAAGGACTTATGATGCTTCAAACAATCAAGGAGAAGTACGGATTACGATTGCTAACCGATATTCATGAAAGCTATCAAGCTGAGGCTGTTGGAGAAGTTATTGACGTTATTCAGATTCCTGCTTTCCTTTGTCGTCAGACTGACTTATTAGTGGCTGCAGCAAAGACTGGTAAGATTGTAAACATCAAGAAAGCACAGTTTCTTAGTGGTAGAGATATGCGTTATCCTGTACAAAAGTGTCACGAAAGTGGGGCTAAGGATGTGTGGTTGACTGAGCGTGGAAATAGTTTTGGATATAACAACCTCGTTGTTGACTTCCGTAATATCCCTGATATGAAAGAAATCGTTTCGAATGTTATTATGGATTGTACGCATAGTGTACAGCGTCCAAGTGCAGGAGATGGTAAGACGGTTGGCGATCGTAAGTTTGTTCCTTCGATGGCATTAGCGGCTAAAGCCTTTGGTGCTACAGGCTACTTCTTTGAAGTTCACCCTACTCCAGACGCAGGACTATCAGATGCAGCTAATATGTTGGAACTTGAGAAGTTAGATGAATTAATAGGAAAACTGGTATGAACGAAGCAGAACAAAGATTGACACAGGTCAGAGCATATGCAACACAGTGTATCAAAGAAGAAGCTGAAGCTACACTTAATCTGATAAACCAGTTAGATGAGAACTTTGATAAGGCTGTTAGCCTAATGTTCCATTGTACTGGTAAGGTTATTGTCACGGGTGTTGGCAAAAGCGGAAATATAGGTGCTAAGATTGCTGCAACCCTTTCTTCTACAGGTACACCTGCATTCTTTGTTAACCCTTTGGACGTTTATCATGGCGATTTGGGTGTGATGACAAAGGATGATGTTGTATTAGCATTATCTAATTCTGGACAGACAGACGAGCTACTCCGCTTCATTCCAATGGTACTTCACATGAATATTCCTATTATTGGAATGAGTGCTAATCCGAATTCATTATTGGCAAAGTATTCTACAGCCCATTTGAAAGTGTGGGTTGAGAAAGAAGCGTGCCCTCTTAACCTTGCTCCAACCAGTTCAACAACGGCAGCTCTTGTTATGGGTGATGCTTTAGCGATTGCACTTATGCGTGTTCGTAACTTTAAGCCACAGGACTTTGCACAGTTCCACCCTGGTGGAGAGTTGGGAAAACGCTTATTGACTACAGCACAAGACGTAATGCGTTCTGATGAACTTCCTATTATTCCAAAGGATATGCACTTAGGGGAAGCCATCATACATGTAAGTAAGGGTAAGCTTGGCTTGGGTGTATCGCTTGACAATGGGAAGGTGATAGGCTTGATAACGGATGGAGATATCCGTAGAGCTATGGAACGTTGGCAGGCTGAGTTCTTTGATCATACGGTCAGTGATATAATGACAAGAGAACCAAAGATAGTCTTACCAACTACGAAGATTACAGAGATTCAACAGATTATGCAGCAGAATAAGGTACATACAGTGTTAGTATGCGATGAGGAAAGACACTTCTTAGGTGTTGTTGACCATTATAGTTGTATGCTGTAAAGATAGTTTTTATTATCTTATCTACGATATTTATATTAGACAACATAACCTTTATTTGCCATAGGTTATTGTTTGCCATTGACGAAAATGAGAGAAAGAAAAGTGAACTTTAACACAAAAAAAGCTATTACATGGGTGATAGTATTATGTTACATACTATTTCCAACATACCTTTTAGCACAAACAGAGACAGAAAACACTGTGACTGAAGGGCATGAGATACTTGCGAATAGAGCCGATTCTATGATTGTGAATCAGCTGCGCAAGAAGAATGTACACTTCTCTCATAACAACTCAGTAACTTTACTTACGACAGGTAAAGATAAGTTTAATGATCTATTTAAGGCTATTGATCAAGCACGTTCGAGTATTCACTTGGAATACTTCAACTTTCGCAATGATTCTATCAATGACGAACTCATACAACATTTAGCGGCAAAAGCGAAAGAAGGAGTTGAAGTTAGAGCTGTTTTTGATGGCTTTGGCAATGCAAGTAACAACCGTCCCATGAGGAAACGCCACCTGAAAGCGATTCGTGAAAAGGGTATTGAGATATATGAGTTTAAGCCAATGGAGTTCCCTTGGCTACATGATATATTCAATCGTGACCACCGTAAGATTGTTGTTATAGATGGAAAGGTTGCATATACGGGTGGAATGAATGTAGCTGACTATTATATTAATGGTACTAAAGTTGTTGGTTCATGGCATGATATGCATTGTAGAATCGAGGGAGACGAGGTAAATACATTGCAGAACATCTTTCTTAATATGTGGTTCTTAGCATCTGGACAGAGAATACATGGTGCTAAATATTATCGTGGAATCTCTAACGCTGATTACATAAAAGGCTTGAAACCTGACACTTGTGGAAGTGCAGGAAGTAAGATGGTAGGTATTATCAACCGCGAACCACACATTTCTAAGGATATTATCCGTTATTTCTATGTGAATGCTATCAATGATGCAAAGGACAGTATAAAACTTATCAACCCATATTTTACACTGAGCAGAGCCTTGAAAAAAGCATTAAGAAATGCCGTAAAACGAGGTGTAAAAGTAGAAATCCTTCTGAGTGTAAAGAGTGATATCCCACTAACTCCTGATTGTGGATTCTATAATGCACATCAATTAATGAAGAAAGGTTGTACAATATGGATGTACGAAAAAGGTTTTCATCACACAAAAATTATTACTGTAGACGGACAATTCTGTACTGTTGGGTCAGCCAATCTTAATGCAAGAAGCCTACGATGGGATCGTGAAGAGAATGCAGTAATAGTTGATGTTTGTACAACACATGAGTTAGATGAACTCTTTGAAGCCCAAAAGAAAGATAGTTTTAAGCTTACCGAGGAAAAGTGGAAACAGTGGCGTACACCATGGCAACGTTTCTGTGGCTGGTTTGCTCATCTGCTATCTCCATTCCTATAACGGATAGGAAATAGTAAATTAGCCATATTAAATCTTATTGATATCAATATAACCATGCATCACTGCATAGATGGTCAAGGCTGACACACTCTTCATTCCAAGCTTGTCCATAATATTCTTGCGGTGAGTAATAACTGTTGTAAGACTGATATTCAACTTCTCAGCAATCTCTTTGTTAATCAATCCTTGAACTATCAAAGACAAAACCTCTATCTCACGATTGCTTAAGATCTTATTCTTTAATACTTGAGGGAGTTCTGGTAAGTTCTTACCACCAGAGTGACCATACTGTACTATCTTCAGAATAGCCTTGACAAGTTCATCCTCTGGAACATTAATACAAAAACTATGGAAACCAGAAAGCTGTGCATTTGGGTCCTTAGTAATAGTCAGAACAATGGTCTTGTGGATACATTGAGAGAAGAATTGTCTATTTTCTAAGACAATTACTTGTGACACAAAATAATGATAATACAAATTTGGCTGTGCCTTTTCGAACTCCTGGAAGCTTGAAAAAGAATCAACAGTCATGATAGGCATAACATTCTGTAATAGCTGCTTCAATCCTAACACAACAAGTGTGTTAGCATCAACTATCGCTATCTTGGGACGTCCCATATTCATATTAACTGGATGCTCCATCGTTTTGTTTATAGAGTAATAGGGTGACTACCCACCCTATTAACAGATTTCTATTAAAGTTTCACGCTACTGATATCCACAAGATTATTAACAATTGCATAGATTGTCAATCCTGCTGGTGAATGTATTTGCAGCTTACGAGCGATATTACGTCGATGCGTAATCACCGTGTTAGTTGAAATACACAGATGGTCAGCTATTTCCTTGTTTGTCATTCCTTGTGCAACTGCCACAATTACATCCTTTTCACGATCACTAAGAACCTCGTTTGACACAGGATTCTGTGTAATCATGTTCGAAATCTTTACACTTACATCATTTTGCTTACTCTTTTGTTCTAAGCGTCTGATTACTGGAATAAAGATTTCTTCTTCTACCAAAGCATGCTGTTCAAGCCATGCTTCGCAGTTATATATGTCATATAATGTAGCAGTAAGACGGTTGTTATGATGCGCATCGGAAGGCAAATACTTGATGATAATACTCTTCAATTCACGTAACTTCACGTCTGTTTGGCTATGATGCTTAGAATAAGTCTCAACATCGTATGTATCATTTGCCTCACCCTTCAGCAGGCTATCAACATATGGAAACACATTCTTCTCCTCATATTGCATGTGATTATGGATAGAATGAGCATACTCATCATAGAGGCGGAGAATAAGACGGGCAAGATTATCCGTTTCATCCAAAGAAGCACACAACTCTTTACGTATGAAAGGTAACTTATATTCAAGGTAATAAGTATGACTTGCTCGTAAGTATTGCATAAGGGTTGGAATCGACAATCTGTCTACATCATCAAAAGCCTTATATCCGTTTATAGTAAAATTAACTACAGCCAGGAATGTATAAGTGTCTACATTCTGTTCATCACAAACCTCTCTCACGGTTTTATCACCAAAGCCCAAGCTGATACCAAAGCTCCCTAAGCTCTGTAACAGGTCGTAATTATCTCTGATAAGATAAATCATCTTATCATCGGGCTCGTACATTTTCTGATTCTTCATCTTGTCACGTTGTAATGATATCGTATGCAAAATAACAAAAAAAAAGTCAATAATGCAATAGTTATTGTCAAGTATTTATTTTTTTATCATTAATTATCATCCTAAAAAATACACTATAAAAGAGCTACTTAATCATCTAATATTCTACTAAACCTATAATCTTACGATGTGTTTATCTTGATAGTGGCAAGTAATTCTCACCTTTTTACGAATGTTTTTATGCCCCGCACATATCGTGCGATAGCTTAGCACCAATGGTGTTGTTGGTTAACACCAATGGTGTTGAGTGCTAAACACCTTACCATATCTTGTAAATAAAAGAACGACTTAGTACAAAAATCCTTTCGAATAATACGCTATAAACTACAAAGGGAAAACTATTTTTGTTTATTTAGTGGTTTGTTCCAAATAAAAGCGGTATCTTTGTAACTTCTAAAGTGTTATAAAATACATGATAAGCTAAGACAACTGATATGACAACAGATAAAACAGCCATTAGAAAGGTTACTCGTAAACGTGGAGCAAAAGCACAAAAAGCACCGTTGAAAAGTCGTACTATCTCGAATGACCTTATCCCTATAGAAGAAGAAACATGGCTTCTTCAGCCTATCGCTGTGACGATGATGCGTCATGATTATTCGCTCATTCAGGTGAGGATTCTGGTGTCTATTGTTGAGAGTTTGCAATCTATCTTACATGGTATTTTAAATAACAAACGAGGATTTCAGCTCGACTTATTCCACACTGATGAGTTGGATGAGGACGGACGTATGCCTATAAAACTGCCTTTCAAAGAATTAGGTGTCGACCCAAATCACTATCCTCAGTTGAGAAATTCACTGAAGATGCTTGCTTCTATTCCTGTAGAAATACCCTATAAGACAGCTGAAGGAAGAAAGTACACCAAGGCAACCAACCTTTGTGACGTATATATTCCAGAGGATCGCTCTTATAACAAATATGCTATTTTGAAGCTTGATCATAGTGTTGCAGAGCGTCTTGTATCGTTAGACTTCGGTTATCATCG
This sequence comes from Prevotella melaninogenica ATCC 25845, assembly GCF_000144405.1. Lineage (NCBI taxonomy): Bacteria > Pseudomonadati > Bacteroidota > Bacteroidia > Bacteroidales > Prevotellaceae > Prevotella > Prevotella melaninogenica. Next base: position 844,173 of record NC_014370.1, on the reverse strand, counting down.
CTTAGGCAAACAGATTGTCTTTGCATGTAAAAACCGCTACACCCAGCGTATCTATATGTTTATAGAGTCATGGGTGGACAAAGGTCGTACTGTTATTAAGACTTTGGAGTTCCGAAAGATGCTTCGTTTGGAGAACAACTATAAGAAGTTCTCAGACTTCTGTCGTCGTGTTCTTGACCCTGCCATGCAGGAATTAAAGGAGCTTGCAGAGAAAGGTTTCTGTGATTGTCACTTTGAGTATGAGAAGAAGTATGACCATGGCCAGCGTGGTGGTGAGCCAGATGAGCTTATCTTCATCATACACCGCACTAAGGATAAGATGAATGTACAATTGCAGGAAATGACACAGAACCAGCGTCGACAGTTCCAACAATACCTTGTACAATACTTTGACTTCACACCAGTAAATGCGCAAGCAATGGCTGATCGTATTACAGCCGAAACCTACCAGGAGGCTGTACAGAAGCTAATGAGCCTACGCGATCGTTTTGCAAAAACATTCGTTAAGGACAAAGCTGCCTATACTTTCAAGAGTCTTGATGAAATGTTGAAGTCGAAGGAAGTTCCCAACACCATAGTAGAGGAAGTGGAATAACATATAGGAACTTTCCCTTACGGAATAGGAATTTACCTATTGGATATTTGAAACCAAACGACTACTTTTGCAATAGAGAAATAACATAAGTAGTCATTCTTAAAGGTTACAGATATGAAAAAGAATATTTTATATACATTCGCATTAGGTTGTTTAAGCCTTTCACTTTCTTCATGTGGTGCATACCTCTCTGCAGGGGGTGGATATGGTAGTCCTGTTTCTGTATATGACGATGGATATAATGTTGGATACAGCAGTACATACGGCAGAATTGGATATGAAGAGGCGCGACGACAGGCACTCTTCTTGTCAGACAAGATGGCGTATGAACTTGGATTGAGCGATGCACAGTATCAGGCTGTGTATGAGATAAATCTTGATTATCTCCTTAATATGCAGGGCGAACGTTCACTCTATGGAGACTATTGGACACGTCGTAACAGCGATTTGTTCTATGTATTGAATGCTCGCCAATATAACTATTACATAGGTGAAGATTACTTCTACCGTCCAGTTTATTGGTACAATAATGATTATGCTTATCGCGTTTACAATCGTTACCGCGACCGCAATTATTATTACCGTTCACGCCCAGCAGAATACTACACCTATCGTGGCGGAAGAAACAGATACAATGACAGCTATTATGCAGGACGCTTCGGTGCACGACGCAATCCACCTACGGTAACCAACCGTACAAGAACGAATCAAGAGGTTTATCAGAATGGTGGCTCATGGAATACTCCTCAGCAGAATAATGGCTATAGCAGCTTTGGTAATGCAAGGAGAGAGAATATGAATACAGCGCCAAGTAGGTCTTATAACGAGCAATTTGGGGGAGCAAGACCACAGTCTGAAAGACAGACTTATCAACCTCAACAGCAGCAGTATTCTGTTCCTCCACAGCCATCAGGTAGCAGATCTTCATTTGGAAGTGCTTCTCGTTCATCAGCACCAAGTGCTCCAATGAACTCTAATCAGTCTTCATTTGGCGGTGCTTCTCGCTCATCAGCACCAAGTGCTCCAATGAATTCTAATCAGTCTTCATTTGGTAATGCATCTCGCTCATCAGCACCAAGTGTTCCAATGAATTCGAATCAGTCATCATCGGGTTCAACCCGTTCAGATGCACCAACGAATAATAGTCGATTTGGTGGACATAGATAGTAGAAAAATAATATATGAGAATAACGGAAATAAACCGCTCAAGAGTAGCCTCTGTAATGGTCAGGGGCTACTTTCATGCTTTCTTCTCGGGACTGGCTGATGCCTTGTATCCAGGGAAGAAAAGGTTAGAACCAAAGGAATACAAGCAATTATTGGTTAACAATTTTGATAATCTTTCAGGTCATTTTGTATCTGTACTCTTTCCTGTCCTTATCCGTCTGAACTACTCAGACCTTGATACTGTGGCAGAAGATATGAAGCGACGTCATTTCTCAGAGACAACTTCTGCAAAGATTTTATTGCGTTATGCCTGTGGGAGTAAGGAGTTATATGACCTTGTAACAGCCGAATATCAAAAACAGATGTTTGCTCTGCTTGACGGACATTTACAGTCTGCTGAAGACTATTTTGCTGATTGCCCTACTTTAGCACATGAAAACAACGTACCTGTTTCACTGGCTATCCGCTCTATCGTTCGTGTACAAATGCAAGCCTATGCAGCTGGAGTAACACAAGCAAAGACAGAGATTAATGGATTGCACCAGGCAACTGTATACCGCTTGATGATTGCTGGAATGATGACACTTCTGCATGAAGAGCCTGTAAAGTTTGAAGAGGAGAATTTGGAAATGATGTTCAGAAAGGTATCATTAAACTCTGATAACTTTGAACATCTCATGAATGAAATGAACCAAGCATACGAAGGCTTGGTTTAATACAAATATTTTCGAAACAAAGACTTTAGAGAAGTAGCACTGAAACACTGTATCATCTGTCACCATAAAGCAGCTATACAACCTCACTTTTACGGCTTTTAAGGTTAGAATTTCTTTTACATTTTATTCTACAAAGCCTGTTAGAAGACGATATAAAACGGCTTTCTTTAACACACCTGTAACCAATTGTAATTCAATATCTTACAATACGGCATAAGAAAAGATGCTTAGTTGGCTTTCAAAAGAGCGTTAGTTAGACCTCAAAAGGGCACCTTTTACAATACAATTAGTGCTTAATTGGAATCCAATTAAGCACTAACTACTTTTATTGCAAGAATATTTTTTGACATTATCTATTAATTCTAAAGATACAATACACTATCTTTTTGACTTATAGTAAAGTGATTTTTCCACAGATTCTCATAATCTTAGTAGATACATTCATCAACCTTTATATCTGTCTCTTCAGTTGGTATGTTTGGAAGGAACTGAAAAGGAAAACAGATACCAACCTTATATGCATTTGTGAGCAAAGGAAGAAAACGGTCATAATAACCTTTTCCACGTCCAAGACGATTCCGTTCCTTATCAAAAGCCATGCCTGGAATGAGCGCAAATTCTATAGAAGAGAAATCCGTAAAAGCTTCACCTATAGGCTCAAGTATTCCATAACTACTCGTTTCAAAGGAATTTGGATTACGATAGAGTCGAAGTTCCATTTCGGTATCACTGATGACAACAGGAAGAAGAATAGTCATTCCTTCATTATGAAGTTGCTTGATGAGGTCATGTGTATAGACCTCATCAGGCAGCGAATTATACAGAAAAACTGTCTTAGCACTTTGAAGGCGTGGGTGATTGAGTACTCGCTGTATAAGTGGACGTGACTCCTTTATCAATTCTTCTGTAGAAAACTGTTTCTTACGTGTCCTCACTTCTTTCCGTAAGGAGTTTTTATCAAACTGTATCATCGGCGTAGAGGGGTTGTTTTACGTAGGGAATCAGAATGCTTCAGAGCCTTCTGCTTTGGTTTAAGCAAAAGTAGAGAAGGCATATGGAACACTCTGATAGCCTCTTTTACAGTTGCATCGTCACGGTTCACATACTCTATCCAAGCCTGTTCATCAAGTATATTATAAATGATGCGACTGTTAAGATAATCCTGCAGAAGTGAGTGTGAACGCATAATCATGAGATTACGTCTGCGCAATCCGTTCTTTTCTGCAAAGTTAACGAAGTCACCTACAAGGTTCTGATGCTCCAAGTAGTTTGCCAATGGTTTCATTTCCCCAAAGCTACTGAGTTTCTTTCTGTTACTATCAGTATAATTGAAAGCATACTGAAGGATAAGTCCACTCATCACAGCTTCCTTATAATAAGAAGTTACCTTTGATGTATCCTCTGGTACAAAGATGTCTGGCGTAATACCACCGCCACCATATACGGTACGTCCGTTTACTGTATGATAAGCTGGTCCCTCATGTTTTATACTATCCTGAGAGAAGAACTCACCATGCTGATAACGTGTGAGAATATCATTTTCATAGTCAGCATTATCACCAGGCTTGAATGGCTTTTGGATACAACGTCCTGAAGGAGTATAATAACGTGCTATCGTCAATCGAATCAAACTGCCATCATTAAACTGAATTTGCTGCTGTACCAATCCCTTACCAAAGGAACGACGACCAACAATCGTTGCACGATCGTTATCTTGCATAGCACCAGCGAAGATCTCTGCAGCAGAAGCCGAACCCTCATTGATAAGTACAACCATTGGAATATGCTGATAGCTTCCCTTACCATCACTACGATAATTAACACGAGGACTCTTTCTACCTTGTGTATATACAATCAGACGATTCTTTGGAAGGAACTCATTAGCCATCTGTACAGCAGACTCCAAGATACCACCTCCATTATCACGAAGGTCAATAACCAAGTGATCTGCACCCCGAATATTGAGAGTTTGCAAAGCTGCTAACATCTCCGCATAAGTTCTTTCACCAAAACTCTTGATACGAATATAACCTGTTGTATCATTAAGCATATATGCAGCAGAGACACTCTTCACAGCAATATCACCACGTGTTACCGTGAACATCTTTACTCCCTTTTCACCATATCGCTTAACACCAATCTTTACCTTCGAATCCTTTGGACCCTTAAGGCGGTGCATAGCTTCCTCATTTGTAACATCTTTACCAACAAACGATTTACCATTGATACTAACAACCTTGTCACCTGCTAACAAACCAGCCTTATCTGCGGGTCCATCCTTGATAACATTCTGTATACGCAATGTATCTTGACGAATAGTAAATTCAATTCCAACACCTGAGAAAGAGCCCTTCAAGTCATCCGTAGCCAGCTGCACATCCTTTGCACTGATATAGACAGAATGTGGGTCAAGCTCTGACAGAATCTCAGGAATAGCCTTATCAACAAGTTCATCGATATTAACAGAATCAACATACTGATCATCGATGATATGCAACAGATTACTAAGTCGACTACTACCACTATTAATGATATTTAGACGATTACCTGAGAAATGATTGGCATAGAAAGTACCAATAAGAATACCGACGACAACACATAGTGCCATCAGTAACGGCATGAAATGATTGTTTTTACTCTGATTCATAAAAGCCTAACCCCCACTCTTCCAGATAAGATGAAAGCACCAAGAGGGATTCGATAAATACTTGTTATACTTTGTTTTATTAACAGTGGGGATAACTATATTAGGTATGAGACCTATTTGATTATACTCCAACAGTTTACTCAAATTCTTATTCTTGTTTATAAAGACGCTGAAGAAGAACTACTGCCATCCTCAAGACTTTTATACTCTACTTCAACTCCAGCTCTTGTCAGCAAATCTATACCGTCAGTAAGACGATACTTCTCGGCATAAACAACTCGTCGAATACCTGCCTGAATAATGAGCTTTGCACATTCAATACAAGGAGAAGCTGTTACGTAAAGCGTTGAACCTTCACTATTATTACCACTTCGGGCAAGTTTCGTAATAGCATTGGCTTCAGCGTGGAGGACGTATGGCTTTGTTACGCCAGATTCATCCTCACATATATTTTCAAAACCACTCGGTGTACCGTTATAGCCATCGCTAATAATCATCTTATCCTTCACAACCAAGGCACCTACCTGACGTCGTTTGCAATAAGAATTCTCAGCCCAAATACGTGCCATACGAAGGTAACGATAGTCAACAGCAGCCTTACCTCTTCCCTCTACAGAAGAAGATGCTGATGAGTGTTTTGATATATGTTCGTTATTCATTCTATTGATAGATTTTATAAATAAACATGGAAACAAACAGCAAAATAGCCATTATCCTTTATCTATTATCCGATTTTCAAAACTATTACTGCCCTTTCGTAAGTCCATCTCTCGCTTTCAACGCATCAATAGTTGGCTCTTGTCCACGGAAACGTTTGTAGAGAATCATAGGATGTTCTGTACCACCACGTGAGAGAATATTATCTCGGAAACGCTGTGCAGTAGCTTGATTAAAGATTCCTTCTTTCTTAAATACACTGAAAGCATCAGCATCAAGGACCTCTGCCCACTTATAGCTATAATAGCCAGCAGCATAACCTCCTGCCATAATATGAGAGAATTGTACAGTCATACATGTATCCATACGTTGCTCATCAATAATTGCTGGTGCCCATGCTTTCTTCTCAAAGGAGATGATATCCTCAGTGAACTCTTCTTTGTGTGTGTAATAAGCCATATCTAAGAGACCGAAACTTACCTGTCTCAAACATGCTGTTGCAGCTCCATAATTACGGCTGGCTATTACCTTTTCTATCAACTCATCGGGCATTGGTTCACCTGTCTGATAATGAAAAGCAAAGGTACGGAGGAATTCTTTCTCAACAGCAAAGTTCTCCATAAACTGAGAAGGAAGTTCTACAAAGTCCCACCAAACATTGGTTCCTGATAGACTCTCGAAACGTGTGTTAGCAAATATACCGTGAAGCGAATGACCAAACTCATGCAAGAAGGTCTCAACCTCACCTAATCTTAACAATGCAGGCTTATCCTCTGTAGGCTTAGAGAAGTTCATAACAAGAGAGGCATGTGGGCGTATATTTGTACCATCACGCTCAATCCACTGACCTTGGAACTCTGTCATCCATGCTCCATCACGCTTTCCTTTACGTGGGTGGAAGTCAACATAGAGTACAGCCAAATAGCTACCATCCTTGTCGTAAACCTCAAACGGTTTTACATCTGGATGATAAACAGGTATATCCTTGTTCTCTTTGAAGGTAATACCATAAAGACGTGTAGCCAAGCCAAAGACACCCTTGATTACATTGCCTAACTCCAAATAAGGACGAAGCATCTCGGGATCAAGGTCGTATTTCTTCTTCTTCAGCAACTGACTATAATAAGCTAAGTCCCATGGCTCCATCTTAAAAGCTGCGCCCTCTTCTTCCTTAGCTAAAGCTTCTACTTCTTCACGCTCCTCAATAGCCTTTGGTTTATAAGCCTCAATAAGGTCATTCAGAAGTTTATACACATTCTCAACCTTCGTAGCCATGCGATGTTTCATCACATAATCAGCAAAGGTATTATAACCAAGAAGTTGCGCCATCTCCCTACGAAGATTTATCAGACGCTTACAAAGTTCAAGGTTGTTTGTGTCGTTATCTTTTATACAGAGCGTGTTGCGAGCCATATAGAGGTCTTTACGCAGATCACGCTGAGTACTATACATCATAAAAGGACCATAACTTGGGGCATCCAAAGTAAATACCCAGCCATCTAATCCATGCTCTTTTGCAGCTTCATGTGCCGCTTCACGTGCTGTATTTGGAAGTCCATCAAGCTGTTGCTCATCAGTAATGTGCAGAGTATATGCTTTATTCTCCTTCAAAACATTCTGTGAGAACTGCAGTGATAGCATAGAGGCTTCCTCAGTAAGCTTGCGCAAACGGTCCTTTCCTGCTTCATCCAACAAGGCACCACTACGCACGAATCCTTCATAACTTTTCTCCAACAGACAGTTTTCCTCTGGTGTCAACTCTCCATGATGTTCATAAACATACTTGACACGTTCGAAAATCTTAGGATTTAAACTAACATCATTACCGTGCTTAGTGAGGATAGGACTCATCTTCTGTGCCAAAGCATCCATTTCATCATTTGTTTCAGCACTGAGCATATTAAAGAATACACTCTCCACACGACTCAGAAGATCATAGTAATGCTTACGTCCTTTAACCTCATCCTCTGGTATAATTGTATTCTCAAAGGTTGGTTCATCAGGATTATTAATAATCTTCTCAATCTGTTCGTCCTCACGGCGAATACCTTCCATCATTGCCTCTTCATAATCAGCAAGAGTAATACGGTTGAAAGGTACCGTGTAATGCGGTGTATCATAAGGTAGGAAGAAAGGATTTATACGCTCTTTCTCCCCTGTTATATTATCTATCATTTCTTTTTCTACTTTCTCTTAATTTAATTTACAAAGATAACTCAAAAAAAGGAAATATACTACATAAAGAGGTGGAATTTAACGCAATTTTGTTTCTATATTACATGTAGAGTAATAAGTCTCTACAACTTAAACCCAAATTGACTCATTAGAAACAAATCTGATTCTGTTTTTGTCTGTCTTTGTAACGAAGGCATAGCGAGCTACGTCATATTTACAAAGACAATACAAGATGCCGACAAGATGATGAAAAACATTAAGAAATAATAAGCTGATTAACGCTCAACACGATTGGTGTTTACCATCAGCACGAGAGGTGCTAAGCCCCAGCACCATATGTGCTAATCATCAACACGTGTAAAAAAGGGAGTAAAAGAAACTCATTGTTACACTTAAACAATAAGGAATTAATAACTAATTAATATAGAAAAAAGTAACTGAATTGTACTAATATCAAATTAAATATTAGTAAAAGAATATAAGAGAAACCATCTATCCTCTTAAGGTTTCCAACTGCGGAATAGTAATGATTCCCCTACTCATTGTTAACAGCCCATCACGTTGTAAAGCATTGAGCATACGAGAGATATTAAGACGACTTTGATGTAACTCTTGAGCAAGGTCTTCCATCGTTATCCTTAACACTTTACGACCTGCTTGTGTAAGACAGCGAAGACGTAAAAAATTAACAAACTGCTGGCGTATGTCACTGGGCTGTTGCCTCCATGGGATATGACTCATTCGCTGTGCTTGCATAGAAATACTATTGAGAAGATTAAGGCGGAAAATAAGATAATTATCAAGTAGACGTAACACCTCTGACTTATCCAACGAAAGCAGACTACAATCTGTCTGCGCTATAAAATCCTTTGTATAGCGTTGCATAAGTCCGAAGAAGTGTTCGGGCTGAATAACTGCTGGTGCCGACAATTCTTCCTCTATTCGATAACGATGGTTGTCAGCATGACTTATCACACGAAGTGTACCATTCATTAGAAAGAATAGCTGTGTACATTTATCATCCATGCTTACAAGCGGTTTGTCTGCAATAAGTTTATGAAAGCCAAACTTTGTTTGTCCTACGATATCTGACAATTCATTCGTACTAATACCGATGAAAAGTGGCAGTTCGAGAAGTTTATCGTAGAGTTGGAGCATAGTAATAAAAAACATATATAGCCGCCTTCTCAAGAGAGAAAGCGGCTATACTTTTATTTAACAACTTTTCCTTTCATTGAAGGGCTATACCATACTTGCAAATTACCTTTCGCATCAGAATAGATGAAGTAAGCCATCAACTCTGGATGACGTTCGAGTAATTTACGTGCTTTCTCGATACCCATCACCATAAACGAAGTGGCATAAGCATCAGCTGTAGCACAGTTTTTAGCTAAGACAGTTGCAGAAAGGAGTGAATGCTGTACAGGATATCCAGTCTTTGGATCAATGGTATGAGCATATTTCTTTCCACCTTTATAATAGAAATTACGGTAGTTACCACTCGTTGCCATAGCCTTATCCGTAACATTCAATACCGTCTGTATCTCTTGATTAACCTTCACGCTATCATCCGTTGGCTTTGTAACACCAATCTTCCAAGGCAGACGCTGTTCACTATTACCCATCGTAACAATCTCACCACCAATCTCCACCATAAAGTTTTTAATACCATTACGACGTAAGAAACGAGCAACAATATCAGAGCCATAGCCCTTAGCAATTGCAGAACAATCAAGCATAACACGCTTATCTGTCTTCTGAATTGTGTTACCAACAAGCTTCACCTTATGATATCCTACAACTTGATGCAAGCTATCTATAGCCTGCTTAGAAGGATGCTGACCAGTCTTAAAACCAAAGCCCCACATATTTACCATTGGAGCAACTGTGATATCAAAAGCGCCATCAGTCTCTTTAGAAATAGACTCAGCGAGTGTAAACACTTCACGAAACATTTCATTCACCTTCACTGGTTTGTTTTGATTAATCTGTGATATCAACGAATTAGCTTCAAAAGTAGAGAAGGTCTGATTTACCTTCTTCAATTCTGCTTCTATCTGCGGCTGAAGATCTTCATTGCTTTGATAGGTAATATTATAAACTGTACCAAAGATAAATCCCTTGTTATGCTGATATGGCATTGAACGCTGACAACGAACAATAGCTATTGAACCAATTATCAACACAAGAAGAAAAGGAATTTGCCAATATAGTTTTTTCTTATTCATATAATGTTTTTATTTATTAAGAGTTAAGAGAAAGTTAGACTTAGAAGGGAATAACTTTTACAGTTAGGACGCACAAGCAGTACGTCCATTAGTAAAAACTATTAGAGAAACTAACAACAAGTTCTCTCTAACTTCTAAATAACTATCTCATTATAGTTCAAAAAGTACATTAAAGGTGGCACCAAGCTGTGATGACCCACCACAACCATAACCAGGAACATACCAAGCTTCACCTATTTCTCCCATCTTATGAGCTACACGGAGTTTATAACGAACACTCCAACCCATACGAATAGGGCCTAAAATCTTTGCATCAACACTACCAACGAGTTCTGCCCAAAGTTGACTTCCCTTATTACCAAGAGCACCATAAGAGGATTGTGTTCCCCAAATAGGGTCAGCAAGTCCTGGACTAAGAACATCATACTTAAACGAAGTGTAGCCTACTCTACCACCCACCATGAAGCGATAATCGTCATGCTTATTCTTAAGCATATTAAAGTCGCAGCCCACTCGTCCATAAGGTGCACTCGTCTTAAAGTTCGTTCCTGTTGTTTCATCGGCTTTATCAGCCTGTCCCACACCAACTTCAACTATAGGAAAATATCTATCCTTGAGATTTACTCGTAGCAAAGCTTCATACTGACCGTATGATGCAAGCCAACGCATAGCAGGTCCAACAAGATCTACACCCACTGCTGCCCCCCTAAAGAAAGGAATGCTATCCTCCTTTACCTTTGGCAAGAATGACCGGCGTTGTGCATTAGCTGTAGTTGGGCACAACAGGAATAATGCATTAAGGATTAGTAAAAGTGATAAGTATATGTTCTTTCGTACCATCATAATCAACATTAGGATTACTGATTTCAACCTGACTCACACGTGTGCCCTTTGCTGATACGGCAGTAAGGGTATGAAAGAATGCTGGCGAACAGTCAACACTCTCAAAATGACTAATATTTGTCTTTGACACTGTAACAGTATCAACTGTTGTTACACCTGCCTTACTTGTGAACACAAAGCGTAACTTGTCACTATCGCCACTATAGCTCATGGGCAAACTGAATTTTGTCGTGTTAACCTGTTTATTCAACAAAATCGTATCTGTTTTGTTCTGACGTATTGCCGAGATAGTAAGTGTATCGTGCAAAGTATCGCCCTGTACAACATAATTAGCCCATACACCATTGGTTACAGGACAATCAATGTCAGAACAAGAACTCATCCAAATTACTCCTCCAAAGAGAAGAGTAATCAAGAGAGTTTTACTTACTATATGTTTAATCTTGCTATAGTTCATTTCCTATTGAATTATATAAATAAGTAACATCAGTTGATAAGAGTTTTCAAACTTATTCTCACAGCTCTCCATTAAGTATGGCATATAAAAAGAGACTGTTGCTGTAATCATCTATCAAAAACTACAGAAAGAGGGATTTCTCTTACATTTCTTTCTCTATCTGATAGTCATTTCTGCGTGGATTACTGCGACTGATAAGGTCGCCAATAAAGCCAGCAAGGAAAAGCTGTGTACCCAATACCATCGCAACAAGAGCGATAAAGAAGGATGCATGATCAGAAAGTAGGTCGCCATATACACCATTAACAAGCATAATAACCTTTTCTACAATCAGCCAAAGGAATGCTATAAAGCCAATGAAGAACATAAACGAGCCCATCAAACCAAAGACATGCATTGGCTTCTTACCAAAGTTGGTGAGAAACCAGAGTGTCAATAGGTCAAGATAACCATTGAAGAAACGATTAATTCCAAACTTTGATTTACCATACTTACGTGCTTGATGTTGTACAACCTTCTCACCTATACGTACGAAGCCTGCTTCTTTTGCAAGATAAGGGATATAACGGTGCATCTCACCATATACTTCAATATTCTTCACAACATCACGGCGATAGGCTTTCAAGCCGCAATTAAAGTCATGCAAATTATGTACACCACTAATCTTACGTGCCGTGGCATTGAAAAGTTTTGTTGGTATAGTCTTTGTCAATGGGTCATAACGTTTCTGCTTATAACCACTGACAAGGTCGTACTTCTCCTCCATTATCATACGATAAAGTTCTGGTATCTCGTCAGGAGAATCCTGCAAGTCAGCATCCATCGTAATAACAACATCACCTTGAGCAGCATTAAAGCCACAGTAGAGCGCAGGACTCTTACCATAGTTACGACGGAACTTTATCGCATGAACATGTTCCTCATCTTTATGATGTAAATCCTCAATGACATCCCAGCTCCTATCTTTAGAGCCGTCATTGATAAATATTATTTCATACGTGAAGCCATTAGCGTTCATCACGCGCTGAATCCACGCGTGTAATTCTGGTAAACTTTCTTCCTCATTGTAAAGAGGAATAATTACTGATATATCCATATTCTGTATTAGGAGTTTTCTATTAGAAATGAGGAGTTTATTAAGTTTAAATTTAAGATATCTGTCTCTTGCCTTTCTTAGACATAATAGCTGCAATAAATAGAGAGCATAAGCCACCTAACATTACGGCAGTAACAAAAGTGCTTGAGGCTAACGAGTAGGGTTGAAAAGCCTCTGGCAACGCTGTAATAAACTGGTCATATGGAACACCTATAGCTGCGAGAGTGCTTTTCCCCTCATTACTGGAATAGAGATTAGTAACCATCATGAGTAATTTCCCATTATCAAGATAGTGCATATAAAGCCATTGCAGCAAGCTAAAGATAATTGCAGCATTAAAGAAAACACGTACACAATAAAAAAGACTACGACGAAAAGATATAACTCCATTACGTCCCTCCTCACGAAAAATCTTCAATCGATAAGCAACAAAGAAAGGAGTTGAAATAGAGAGTAAAAAACTAAATTGTGCCAAAACCGGCAGAATGGTTATACCCAACAAGCATGCGAAACTTGCTGCCCAAATGATAGCAAGATAAATACCATCATAACGAGTATAAGCTGTCAGCTGTTTAAAATCTTCATAAATCATGATACAAAAGTACGGAATATTTATTATAAATAATGTAGTACACTGCCAAATTTATGTTTTTTTGTTAAAAACAGAAAAAGTTTTGATTTCTCTTTGCCAGAAATAAATAATTTATGTATCTTTGCACCCGCTTTAACAGCAATGGTAAAGTAGAAGACGGGCAAGTCTCTTACGACCAGCTCCCTTTGAACCCCCCAGGACGGGAACGTAGCAAGGGCAGAAGGTTGTAGCGGTGCGATAGGAATCGCTTGTCCACCCCGCCTCTTTAGCTCAGTTGGCCAGAGCACGTGATTTGTAATCTCGGGGTCGTTGGTTCGAATCCGACAAGAGGCTCAAATTAATAGAATGACTAAGAACACAGAAGAAGGTATGTCGTGAGGCATACCTTTTTTGCATTATATGGCATCAGAAAAGTTTCTGATAACCTAATTGGAAGATCTAAAAAAATAAGACGTCCCACAGAAACCCTAAATTATCAGGACTATATTTTATCTTGGAATTACATTGTCAAGCAGGAGAAAGCCCCCCTACTCCCAAATCTTCGCGGCGAGTTTGACAAATTCGACCTTACCATCAATGTAATCTGCAAAATATTCTGCTGCTGGTACACCATCAGGAAGATTACATGAGCCACAACCGCCACACGAAGGTGCTTTACAATGGAAACGTTCTTGAATAAACTCAATTCGCTCTTCTCGGTCTGAATATTCTATTTGTGGTGCTAACATCTAACTTACTATTTGTTTAAAAAGTATTTTATCTCCTTATAATAATCGATTTGCAAACTTACACAAAATATTCGATATATAATGAAATAATTACAAAAGTTTCAGCAAGTAAAAGCAAAACAAGTTTACAAGACTTGCTTCAACTGTGTAAAATACTCCAACTTTAACAAATGAGGGTGTTCATACTCCTCTACAACTTCATGCTGCCATGTTGTATGAAAAGGAATATGAGCCGCCCAACCACCAAGTTTTAATACGGGTTCTATATCCGAACGAAAAGAATTACCCACCATCAATAACTGCTCAACATTAATAGAAAACCTCTCACACAATTGGTAATAAGATGCCTCTGTCTTATCTGAGACAACTATAATATCATCAAAATATGGCTTTAAGCCTGAACGATGAAACTTATTTTCTTGATCAAGCAGTTCACCTTTTGTAAAGACAACTAAATGGTATTCTCCTCTCTCACGTAAAACCTTCAAAGTTTCTTCAACTCCATCCATTGGCTTGCCTGGTAATTGGAGAAGTTCTTTACCTAATTTTATAATCTTCTCAACCTCATCTGCTTTTAACCTTCCCCCACTTACCTCTATCGCATTCTCCAATAAAGATAATAAGAAAGCCTTACTCCCATAACCTAAAAGTGGCATATTTGCTGTTTCAACAGCAAAAAGAGCTTTAGAAATTTCATCGGCTGAGGCGTATGACTTTAATAGCTCACAATACTCTTTCTCTACCGCCTCAAAATAAGTTTGACACTCCCACAGAGTATCATCTGCATCAAAGGCTATTAATGATATATCTTTCATAACTTTATTGTTTCCACCTGCAAAATTACATTATTTATATGTGTAACACAAATAACAGCCACGAAATAATCTCTATATTTAACTAACTACCTTAAAGGATGTAAGCGTCATTCTAAAAAAATCATTATAGACTTAACTTAAATAGGTTCTCCATAAAATTCAAATAATTATTTTCTTAAACTTTAGGATACATCCTTCAAAAAAAAATTCTTCGAAATGAAATAAACATCAATCCCTTTTGCCACCAAGAGTCCAAGCGAAAAAGTACAGGAAATTAGTAATTTATCCAATATTTTTTAGTCCAAATATTTTTTGCTGAATGAATAGTTTTATATAAATTTGCAACAGAAAGTTTATCAAAATGGAAAACTTTTGAAGAAGAAAAAATAAAAAAGTTATCCAAAACAGACAACTTTCACAAGAAAACAGTGTATTAAAATTACACCTTCTGATAGACAGTAACAACAAAGTTATAAACACCTAAAAAGATAAAATGAGCAATGGAAATGAAGAACTTTACAATCACAAAACGTGATGGGTCAAAGGATCGGTTCTCCCTCGACAAAATTATGAATGCTATTCTCAAGGCATTCGAAAGCGTCAATGAACCTACTGATTTGGGTACTTTATCAAAAATCATCGCTAACTTGAATATTCAAAACGACATCAAGGTAGAAGACATCCAGAATCAGGTTGAGTTGGCACTTATGAAAGAAGGCTATTATCAAGTAGCAAAAAGTTTCATCGTCTATCGTCAGCAACACACAGAAGACCGTGAAACTCTTGAAAAAATGAAGTTTCTTTCTGACTATTGTGTTGCATCAAATGCAGCTACGGGGTCAAAATTTGATGCCAATGCAAATGTTGAACATAAGAACATTGCAACACTTATTGGCGAACTTCCTAAGCAAGGATTTATTCGTCTCAATCGCAGACTACTTGTTGATCGTATTAAGAAGATGTATGGTAAGGACTTGGCTGATGAGTACATTGACCTTCTAAACCACCATTTTATATATAAGAATGACGAGACAAACCTCGCCAACTATTGTGCATCCATCACGATGTACCCTTGGCTTATTGGTGGTACAAATTCAATTGGTGGCAATTCGACAGCGCCAACAAATCTGAAAAGTTTCTGTGGTGGCTTTATTAATATGGTATTCATGGTGTCATCTATGCTCGCTGGAGCTTGCGCTACGCCAGAATTCTTGATGTACATGAACTACTTTATCCAAAAGGAATATGGTAAAGACTACTGGGAGCGTGCTGATGAAATTGTTGATCTTAGCCTAAGAAAGCGTACCATTGACAAGGTAATTACTGATTATTTTGAGCAAATAGTCTATTCACTCAACCAGCCTACAGGTGCCCGCAATTATCAAGCAGTATTCTGGAACATTTCTTATTATGACCGCCCATACTTCGAGTCACTCTTCGGAAACTTCTATTTCCCAGATGGATCACAGCCAGATTGGGAGAGTCTTTCGTGGTTACAGAAACGCTTTATGACTTGGTTTAACCAAGAGCGTCTAAAGACTGTTCTCACCTTCCCTGTAGAAACAATGGCTTTATTAGCAGAGAATGGTGATTGCAAGGATAAGGAATGGGGTGACTTTGCCGCTAAGATGTATTCTGAGGGACATAGTTTCTTCACATATATGAGTGATAATGCTGATTCACTCAGTTCATGCTGCCGTCTGCGTAATGAGATTCAAGATAACGGCTTCTCCTATACACTCGGTGCTGGTGGTGTCTCAACTGGATCAAAGAGTGTATTGACAATCAACCTCAATCGCTGTATTCAGTTTGCAGTCAACAACAACCTTGATTACAAGGAGTATCTGACACATATTATCGAGTTGTGTCATAAGGTACAATTAGCATACAATGAGAACCTCAAGGAGTTACTGCGCAATCACATGCTCCCACTCTTTGATGCTGGATACATCAACATTGATCGCCAGTATCTCACTATTGGTATCAATGGTCTTGTAGAAGCAGCAGAATTCATGGGACTTGACATCACACCGAATGAGGAGTATAAGAAGTTTGTACAGACTGTACTTGGATTGATAGAAACACAGAATAAGGCCTTCCGTACAAAGGAAGCTATGTTCAACTGCGAGATGATTCCTGCTGAAAATGTAGGTGTAAAGCATGCTAAATGGGATTCAGAAGATGGGTATTTTGTTCCACGCAGCTGCTATAACAGCTATTTCTATCGCGTTGAGGACAACTCGTTGACGATTCTTGACAAGTTCAAACTGCACGGAGCACCTTATATAGAACATCTAACTGGTGGTTCTGCACTTCACATGAACCTCGAAGAGCACCTCTCTGAGCCACAGTATCGTCAGTTGTTGCGTGTCGCTGCACAAGAAGGTTGCAACTACTTCACATTCAACATTCCAAATACCGTCTGCAACGACTGCGGCCACATAGACAAACGTTATATGCACGAATGTCCACATTGCCATTCTAAGAATGTTGATTATCTCACTCGCATCATTGGTTACATGAAACGTGTTAGCAACTTCTCTGTACCTCGCCAGGAGGAAGCACACCGCCGTTTCTATGCAGGAGAAGATAAATATACAGTTAATACAACAAATGAGAAGTTATGTAAAGAAACGGTTACTGAAACCAAGAACGCATAACAGACATTATTGTAAAAACGCTTTAACTTACTAATAGGGTTGACAGACTTCACGTCTAACACCTTAAAATCATTTACGGACACGCGCTTATGTGTGTCCGTATTTGTTTGTATTCCTCTTCATAGATTTCATACTGCAACATTCAAAAATAAATCCAGGTATCCACAAAACCACTTATTTGACACACAACACTATTATAAAAAGTTCACCCTACTACCAATAAAGTAACTAATCTTTTATTTTGGTGTCCTCGGATTTGGAGCATTACTCTTGAGACCTAAAAAGAGCTATTCCACATTTATAATCATCGATTTTACTGAGGTCCATCCAATCTGCTTCAGATTCATGCAACGAATGGAATGTAAGTACACATGACTCTCTTTGTATGGTTAATATAATCTCATATCCACATTTCATTTCTTTAAGTATATTCTCCAGTCTATCTGCAAAAATAAAAGCATTTGATACAATATCCTTACGACAAAAATCCTCAATGTGGACATTATTGAGAAAACATTCATACGCCGTCATATCATCAAACAAATCTAATGTTATATGTGGATTATTGACATAAAAACGTTTAAAGAAAATACATTGTCCATTAACAGTGATTCCTTCTTTTAAAAGATCTGCAAGCCCTTTGGACAGCCTATTTGAAATAGGCTGTCTTTTCAGAAAGATCATCATTTTTTTATTAAATACTATCATTCTCGAAGATATTTTTATCCTTTTTTATGACACGTTTGACATCTTTGTTCTCGAGTCATTAGTGTCCCGTTAAAATCGGGACATTAATGATATACTAAAGTTTCCCACCCTAATAAAAAGAAAGATAACAGTTTGTCGAATTTTCTTTGTAAATTAGTAATCGCTAAACAACTGATTTTAAAAACAAGACAACAAAACTATTATGGAAGCTAAAATAAAGAAAATAAGTGAGTTATTCAAACTTTTGAGTGTTAAAACTCGAATGAGTGATGATTTATTTCATCTTTTTGGCAAGTTTGACATTGGTCACTTGTTATCTCGCCTGTCATTGGAGAAACATGACGGAGTTTCGGCTTCGGAATTAATCCTTTCTCTTTGCCTCTTCCGCATTGTCGGTGAGAGCATCCACCGCATATGCAAGCATAAGATATATGAGCTTTCAAATCATGGTAAAAACTGTTTCTATCGCATGATGATTCGCCCACAGATGGATTGGAGACGTTTGATGAACCACTTTGCCCCGCGTTATATGTGCCTTTTACGTAAGTATAGCGAAGCTCCTCAATCCAATACCACGACATGTTTCATTATAGATGACACAGTGCTTGAGAAGAGTGGCGTGAGAATGGAGGGTATCAGTCGTGTTTACGACCATGTAAAAGGTAGGTGCGTATTGGGCTACAAACTGCTACTTTGTGCATTCTTTGACGGCAAGACAACCATACCCTTTGATTTTTCACTGCATCAGGAAAAAGGGAAACAAGGCGACTGTGGGTTGACAAAACAGCAATATAGAAAGGCATATCATATTAAGAGGAATACTGGCAACCCCGATTATAAGTGCTTTCAAGAGTGTAAGATGTCTAAGATGGAAGTTGCCATGGATATGCTTCGCCGTGGATGGAAGATGGGCTTGCATGCGAAGTATGTGATTACCGATAGTTGGTTCACCTGCGAGCAACTTATGACATGTGTTAGAAGCATAGGTAAAGGGGCAATGCACATTGTTGGACTTGCAAAAATGGGAAAGACAAAATACACCGTATCAGGCAGGAAGAAAAATGCGGCAGAACTCATTGCCACCTATGAACGCGAACGAGGAAAGAACTGTCGTAAGTATAAATGTCGATATATTCAACTCAACGGACACTTAGGAGATATACCTGTAAGAATCTTCCTTATCAACTATGGCAGGAACTCCCGCATGGAACGTCCTGCTATTCCACCTTTCAAATTTGCTTGTTCACTTTTACCTAAAGAAGTAATAACGTCTTTCTTTAGTACTAATTTCTGTAATTTTTTCATAAATTTAAGTTATTATATTATTATCACCCTAATATTACGCTAGGGGCCACGTTTTGTTTTAAGTATAAATCTGATGACTCTAAAGTTGAATTTGTTCAGAATGTCAATATTAATAAGATTCACTAGTGTAGTAATGAACTGCTCTTTTTAAGTGCTAATTTCTGTAACTTCTCCAAAATCTTGTTTATTAATTAATTATTTGATTTTTTTACCGAAGGGTATCTTTTATTTTTTCCTTATAAATACAAAAAATGAAATAATGATAAAGAATAACACACAGGATATGTTTAAGTATTCGCCTTTCGAAAAGTCTATTATCCCACTATAAAAACCATAGTTTAATCTCCACACTGTACCATAGGGTATAAGATAGATATAATCTTTATTTTGAGCAATAACCCCAAAGATCGTCATGAAACCAGCAAACCCGATAGGTAAAACAAAACTCTTAAAGATCAAACTAAGATAATATTGCATAATTGAAACAGCAGAAAGTGCTATAAACAAATATGAGAAATAAAAAGCTGTTAGGTTATTAACATTATAACTGGAGAATTCATATCCAGGTAATAACTTATCCAGAGCAAAACCAGACAGAAGGAAAGCAAGATAACCTATGAGGAAAGAAATAAAATTAATCTCTAAAAGGAAGACCATTTTGCTCGAATAAATTGTCAGCTTGCTAATTGGTCTTGTAAAAAGAAGTCTAAATCCATAATTCTTATATTCTACATCGCATAAAGAATAACTCAAAATGGCTGCAAGAATTGGATAAAGCAGAGCATAGAAGTCGAAGATGTATCTACCCAATACCCATACCCAAGGATTATAATCAAAAGTTATTGTTGGATTATTGACAGCATCAGCATGTTTAAACAAAACATATATATCAATGCATAAAGTCATGAACAAAGGAAATAACAAGAAGAGCCAAATGGCAATATTAAATCTTAATTTATAGTGTTCACTTTTAAGAATAGTAAAGAACGATATAGGTTTCATAAGTCGGTTTTTATTAGATGAAGGAATACAGACTCCAAATTTTCTTGGTATGTATCTGCAAATAAAATTTGAATGTGGTTTTGTTGCATTAATTTTTTAAAACTGTCAAAGGAACCATCTTGCTCTATTTCTATAATAAGCGTTCCATCAGAGATCCTTTTTGTGGGAATCAAGTGTTCTTTACATATCTTCATGCATCGTTCCGGTTGGTCCGTATGTATTAAATAAGATTGCTTTTTCTGATTGAGTAGACTATTAATTTCTCCTTGAAACAATAATCTTTTATTATTTAATATTCCGATGTGTGTGCATATTTTCTCCATTTCAGCTAAGATATGTCCTGAAATGAAAATAGTTTTTCCTTTACTTTTAAGTTTGAGCATTAGCTCTCTCATTTCAAAAACACCTTGAGGATCTAGTCCATTGAGTGGTTCGTCAAGAATGAGTAATTTAGGATTATGAAACATTGCCATCGCAATTCCCAAGCGTTGTTTCATTCCTGTAGAATATTTTCTAACTTTTTTGTCTTTATCTTTAGTCAAATTCACAAGCTCTAGAACCTCTTGAATGCGTTTTTGTCCACAATGATATAGTATATCCAAATAGTTTAGATTCTCATAGGCACTCAAATCTGCATAGAAGAATGGATGTTCAATCAAGCATCCTATATTTTGAAGGATATGCAATCTGTTGGAATGAAATTCTTTTTTATTGAAAAATACCGTATTTATTTTAGTTTGCTCCAATCCTAAAAGTATCTTTATCGTTGTTGATTTACCCTCTCCATTCTTGCCTAAGTATCCATAAATGGAACCTTCTGGAATCTTCAAGTTAATGTCTTCTAATACAGAATGATTTCTGTAGTTAAAAGTGAGATGGTTAGTTTCAAGTATATTCATAATCAACACTTTCTTTTAAAATTATTCGTATTTAAATGATTTAACTAAAGTTTCCCACCCAAATAAATAGATAGAAAAATAACAGTTTGTCGAATTTTCTTTGTAAATTAGTAATCGCTAAACAACTGATTTTAAAGACAAGACAACAAAACTATTATGGAAGCAAAAATAAAGAAAATAAATGAGTTATCCAAACGTTTGAGTGTTAAAACCCGAATGAGTGATGATTTATTTCATCTTTTTGGCAAGTTTGGCATCAGTCACTTGTTATCTCGCCTTTCATTATAGATGACACCATGCTTGGGGAGAATAGCGTGAGAATGCAGGGTATTAGTCGTGTTTTCAATCATGTAAGAGGCAGATGTATATTGGGCTACAAACTGCTACTTCGTGCATCCTTTAACAGCAAGACAACCATACCCTTTGTTTTTTTTATCACTCCAGTCCAATTTGACAACTTATAGCTAAGTGAAAAGTACTCCATCCCATTGGTGTTAGTAGTTCGCACCAATGGTGCTTACCAACAGCACAATATGTGCTAAGCAACACTACAAGTATTTTAAAGTTTCTATATGCAAACTTATATCAAGATGTAAAAGAATGAATACTCATATCAAACATTCGAATAGTTTAATCATCCTTCTTAAACACTATCATTTGCGTTTCCCTAAAACTTATTGGTATATCTATATTAACCGAATGCACTTTAATGCGTCCAACTTCTGTATTCAGAGAACAAAGTATTTCTCTAAAAATAATTTTGCTGTCACTACTGTCATCCAAAATCATCATATAACTTCTTAGTTTACAGCAGTATTACATGAAATGTTAAAAGTGACAGCAACTTAAAATAAAAAATACTCTTGTAAGATGTGTAAAATAATCCTTCTATTCGAGTGTGAAAACTTCAAAAAACACATTTATATAATCTTACCTTTATGCTTTAACCCAAGCAAATAAAGTCAATTCCAAACGTTAGTCATGTTCTTTTCATCACATTTTATTATAATTTCTCCACTCTCTTTATGTTGTTTTGATTAATATTATTATCTTTGCAGTGATTATTTCGAAATAAAAATCTCTGCTTATCCGAGAAAGATGAGTAGACAGTAAATTCTAATCGTATAAATGAAACAATTCAGACTGGTGGACAACATCGTCGGATGGCTTGCATTCTTTATTGCAGCCTTCGTCTACTGTTCCACAATTGAACCGACAGCCAGTTTCTGGGACTGTCCCGAATTCATTACAACAGGCTATAAACTGGAGATTGGACACCCTCCTGGGGCACCATTCTTTATGCTTACAGCCAATCTTTTCTCACATTTTGCAAGCGACCCAACAGAGGTAGCACGTATGGTTAACACCATGAGCGCATTGCTTTCTGCAACGTGTATCATGTTCCTATTTTGGACCATTACCCACCTCTCACGTAGACTGATTGTGCGTGATGGTGAAGCTCCTTCACTTGCAAAAACTATCGCCATCGAAGGTGCAGGCCTTGTTGGTGCACTGATTTATACTTTCAGTGACACTTTCTGGTTCTCAGCAGTTGAGGGCGAGGTATATGCCTATTCATCAGCGTTTACAGCTGTTGTTTTCTGGCTTATATTGAAATGGGAAGATAATGCAGACAAGCCTCATTCTGACCGTTGGTTGATACTGATTACCTATATGACTGGTCTGTCAATTGGTGTGCACCTACTCAACCTCCTTTGTATTCCAGCCATTGCACTGGTTTACTATTATAAGAAGGTGCCAGATGCAAACTTGAAGGGTTCACTCTTTGCCTTACTCCTCTCTGTAGTCCTCGTTGCAGCCGTTCTGTATGGTGTTGTTCCAGGTATTATCACAGTAGGTGGATGGTTTGAGTTATTCTTTACGAATACACTTGGCATGCCATTCAACACGGGTACCATTATTTATATTGCCTTACTTATTGCTTCCTTCATTTGGGGCATCTATGAGACATATCAGGATAAGAACCCACGCCGTCAGAATATAGCATTCTTGGCAGCACTGGGACTGATTGGTATTCCATTCTATGGCTATGGATGGACAGCATTCTTTACTGGACTTGTCGTACTTGCACTCGTTTACGTACTGCTTCAGTGGCAGCGTCCATTTAACAAAGATGGCAAGAAGCAGCGTGTTGCACTTGTTTCTTCACGCATAAAGAATACAGCTTTACTTTGTATGCTGATGTTGTTTATCGGCTACTCTTCATATGCTGTAATCGTTATACGCTCAACAGCCAATCCACCAATGGATCAGAATTCACCAGAGGATATCTTTACTTTGGGTAGTTATCTGAGTCGTGACCAGTATGGTGACCGTCCATTACTCTACGGACAGGCATACTCAAGTCAACCTGCAGTTGCAGAAGACGGTATGCACTATAAGTTTGATGAGGGTGCTCCGGTCTATGAGCGTAAGGAGAAAGCGTCTAAAGACGAGAAAGACTCTTACTTCATTGTCCGTCATAAAGCAACACAGGTTTTTGAACAGAATATGTTATTCCCACGTATGTACAACCCTGGTTCTGCTGGTCTATACGAACAGTGGATGGGTGGTATTACTGGACATGATGTTGATGGCGTAAAGATACCTACACAATGGGAAAACTTAAAGTTCTTCCTTTCTTACCAGTGTAACTTCATGTACTGGCGTTACTTCATGTGGAACTTTGCAGGACGACAGAACGATATTCAAGGTAATGGTGAACCAGAACATGGTAACTGGATTACAGGTATATCATTCATTGACAATTCGCTTTATGGTGACCAAAACTTGTTACCTGATGAGTTGAAAGCAAACAAAGGACACAACGTCTTCTATTGTCTACCATTATTGCTCGGATTAATCGGTCTTTTCTGGCAGGCATGGCGTGGAAAACGTGGTATACAGCAGTTCTGGGTCGTATTCTTCTTGTTCTTTATGACTGGTCTTGCCATTGTTATCTACCTGAATCAGACACCAAGTCAGCCACGTGAACGTGACTATGCTTATGCTGCTTCATTCTATGCATACGCTATCTGGTGTGGATTAGGAGTATTGGCACTCTACGACTGGGCACGTAAACTCAAGGTTGCACCAGTATTATCAGCCTCTGTCATCTCACTTGTTTGTCTGCTTGTTCCTATCCAGATGGCATCACAGACATGGGATGACCACGATCGTTCAGGTCGATATACTTGCCGTGACTTTGGTCAGAACTATCTTAATTCATTACAGCAGAAGGGTAATCCTATTATCTTTACGAATGGTGACAACGATACCTTCCCACTTTGGTATAACCAAGAGGTTGAGGGAGTGCGTACAGATACACGTGTTTGTAACCTTTCTTATCTGCAGACAGACTGGTACATCGATCAAATGCGCCGTCCAGCATACAACTCACCAAGTGTACCTATCTCATGGCCACGCCTTGATTATGTAAGTGGAACAAATGAGTATGTACAGATTCAACCAGAATTTAAGGAACAAATACGAGAGTTCTATAAGCAGGATCCTGTTTCAGCAAAGGCACAATTTGGTGACGACCCATTTGAATTAAAGAATATTCTCAAGTATTGGGTACGCTCAAAGAATGCTGACAGCCATGTTATCCCTACTGATACCATCTACATGACTATCGATAAGGAGGCTGTTCGTCGCAGTGGTATGATGCGTCCAGGTGATTCTATTCCAGATCGAATGGTTATCTCATTGGCAGGAAAACAAGCTTTATACAAGAATGACTTGATGATGCTTGAGATGATTGCTAACTGTAACTGGACACGTCCTCTCTATGTAGCTGTAACCGTTGGAGCTGAGAACTTTATGAACTTAGGTGAAAACTTCATTCAAGAAGGTCTCGTAAATCGTATTACACCATTCTCTACAATGGACAATGCTAATTCTACTGGCATCAATATGCGTAACTTCGATACTGAGAAGACTTATGATGTCATGATGAATCGCTTCAAATGGGGTGGTCTTAGCAAGCCAGGACTTTACATCGATGAAACTGTAGCTCGTATGTGCTATACACATCGTCGTGAGATGGCTGACCTTGCACTTCACCTCATTGCAAAGGGTGAGAAGGCTAAAGCGTTGAAAGTATTACAGAAGGCTGAGAAGGAAATACCAAGCTATAACGTGCCAATCAGCTACATGAGTGGTTCATCAGATATGGCACGTGCATACGCATTACTTGGTCAGAAAGTAAAGGCACGCCAGATGTATGATGATTTGTGGAAGATTTCACTTCAGTATGTAAACTACTATTTGAGTCTTAATCCTCGTCTCTTCAATATGTCTCAGAGTTCATGTAAGATGAATTTCCAGATTATGATGAATCTTGTTAACGAGAATGAGCAAGCTGATCGTGAATGGGCAAACAAACATGCAGCCCAGCTTGACAATCTTTTTGTAAGATTCAAAAATAGAGGTGGTGCATTGATGTAGGATTACTATAATCCTATTAAAGAGATTCAAAACTAAAAGCCAGAATCTGGTTGTCCTTAAAGACAGCCAAACTCTGGCTTTTTGCTTTACACTATCCGCTCTTAGCCCTACACAAACAGGATTTTAGTTGAATAGACGATAATAATATTAAAGTACAAATTCTTTCTCAGTCATTGAGAAAAGAGTTTAGGGATGTATTGAATAATATGCTAATAGAACAACCTGCACGCTGGCTACGTATCTTTTATCCACACGCTCTTTGGCGTATGAACAAGAACGACCATTCCGTTTATCTCACATTTGATGATGGACCAATACCCGAAGCAACACCATTTATTCTCGACATACTTGACCAATTCAATGCAAAGGCAATGTTCTTCATGGTTGCTGACAATGTAAGAAAACATCCAGAAATCTATGAGGAAGTAATACGTCGTGGACATAAAGTGGGGAATCATACTTATCATCATCTTGGTTCTTTCAAACACTGGACACTAACCTATGCTGTAGATGTTACTAAGGCAGATGCGCTTCTCAACACTCCTTATTTTCGTCCACCACACGGATGGTTACGCCATACTGTATATTGGTGGGTAAAACAAAATTATCGTGTTGTTATGTGGGACCTTGTAACACGTGATTATTCTAAATGGTTATCAGCTGCAGATGTTGTAAACAATGTAAAGCGATATGCTCGTAATGGGTCTATCATCACATTTCATGACTCTCTCAAAAGTATTGACAAGCTTCGTACAGCACTCCCAGAATCATTGCAATGGCTTAAAAACCAAGGTTATGAGTTTAAAGTCTTCCCTGATGACCCTGCCGAAACATTTTAATCACCCATACCTCTATGGTATAAAAAATAAAAATATTGTGGTAGTAGTTTATGTTTCTCCTTTAACTATCATCTAATTACCCTCTTTCTATAAGGAAATTTAATCTCATTATATGTCATCAATAGATGCTTTAAGCCCTAACATAAATAAGGAAGATTCAATTGTCGTCCAATCATCAACAATAAAATCTTTAGCACGCTCCATGGGATTCTTTGCTTGTGGTATAGCAAAGGCAGCACCTGTTGATAAAGCTGTAGCACAGAAATATCGTAAATGGCTGGAGAATGGTGAAGAAGCTTCAATGGCATATATGACAAATTACTTAGAGAAACGACTTGACCCACGGCTTCTCGTTCCTGGTGTACGGAGTATCGTTTCACTTGCTCTCAACTATGCTCCAGCTCAACAGCTACCTAAAGGCGAGTATCAAATAGCAGCATATGCACTTGGTTTAGATTATCATGACCTAATGAAGCAAAAGATGAGGGAATTAGCGATAAAGATAACAGAACGGTGGCAACTCCCCAAACAAGAAGAAGGCGAAGAACCCTCAGTACGTTGCTTCTGTGATACTGCTCCTGTCCTTGAACGTTATTGGGCACAGAAGGCAGGACTTGGATGGGTAGGACGCAATCATCAGCTCATCATTCCTCATGCAGGTTCTATGTTCTTTTTGGGTGAGATTTTCTTACCTTTTGATGTTGATGTATACGATGAAGCGATGTCAAACCGATGTGGAAGTTGCCATCGTTGTATTGATGCCTGCCCTACTCGTGCAATCATCCCTGATGAAGATTTCCATGCCGAACGATGTCTTTCATATCAACTGATTGAAAATCGTGGAGAACTAACTGACGAAGCAAAAAACCACATGGGTGATACGATATATGGCTGTGATCGATGCCAAACTGCATGTCCTTGGAATCGCTTTGCAACACCTAATACAGAACCAGCTCTCCAACCTAAGCCTGAGCTTCTCAGCATGAGCAAAGAGAAGTGGCACAATCTAACAGTTGAAGATTATCAACGGTTATTTAAAGGATCTGCTGTTAAGCGAGTTAAATACGAGGGTCTGAAAAGAAATATTACGGTAAAGGAAAAATAAGTAATTCCTAAGATATATGTAGTAACAAAGGCTCTCTAACAAGAGATATTACTATACTTCCTACAAGAATAAGTTTATTTTTAATTTGCTGTCACTTTTAACACTTCATGTATCTATACTGTAAGCCAAGGCATTAGATGACAACATTGAATGACAGAAGTGACAGTAAAATTAGTTTTAAGAAAAAACACCTTGTTATCAGTACTCAGTGGTAAAGTGTATTGCTTATTTCAGAGTTATCAAAAGTTTAAGAAAAAGGATACGAAAACAATTTAGAATTTTTCAAAACTCACAAAAGAAGTGAGCAAGAGAGAATAAGCTACCATTATATCTACCACCAACGACTTTAATAGTAACATTTGTTCCCACTTTCTAACTTGGCATCAACTTTGTAGCATTTAATATAGAGAAATAAAACAAAATATTATAAATCAAATAAAGGAGATACAAACATGGCTAAAGTAGAAAAAGGAATTGTTTTCACTTCAAACAGTGTGATTGATTATGCAGAAGGTGGCGTAGTAAGTAAAGAATTGGTACACAGTAATGCTGGTAGTGTTACTTTGTTCAGTTTCGATGCTGGTCAAGGACTTTCAGAGCATACCGCACCATTCGATGCTTTCATTCAGGTTGTTGATGGAAAAATGGAATTGACCGTTGAAAACATAAAGCACGTGATTAGTGCTGGCGAAGGTTTCATCATTCCAAGTGGTGCACCTCACTCTGTGAACGCACCTGAGCGATTCAAGATGATTATAACAATGATTAGAGGGTAGGGTTGATAGTTTACCAGTTGACGAGTTAACGAGTTGACGAGTAAACAAGTTGCTTGATAGAATAGTTAATTAGTTGACAAGTTAACGAGTAAACAAGTTGCTTGATAAGATATAGGCAGTAAGTTGACAAGTTAATTAATAATAAAATTTATAAGAACTTTTTAGTTGGTTAATAAAACGAGTTGGCAAGTTGAAATGATAAAAGGGGATTGAATCCTTCTTATCAAACAACTTGTCAACTCGTTTACTTGTTCACTCGTTAACTTATCTACTATCTTCTACTTCACAATAGCTTGATAATCCTTTTCAAATGAACGAGGGTGACGACCAATTAAAACCGTATTCAATAAACAGTTAGCAACCAATTCTTCATTTGTAAGGTCAACCTTAGGTTCTTTCTTAACTTCCTTACCAAGAAGAACTTCCCACGGACCATTAAAGTCATGGTCATCTGCTCCATAGAACATCTCGTTAGTATCTGGATCTTCCATTAACTGATAACGAATCTGCTTCTTTGATGCAACAGGGTTAAGCGTTAACAATAAATTGTATGCATTACCAAACTGCACACGCAAATGGCGACCTTTAGGAAACATAAGTCCTATCTGTGGATAAATTTCATCAAACTCGTAAGCCTGGAATAACTCTTTTAGCTTCATAGATAATGTTGTAATATATTATCAATTAATACTTTCGACACACCATTGCAATGATGCAGACGAACCATTATAAATGCAAAGTTACATTATTTTTTTGATACACTTGCAAGTTAGAACATTAATTCGTATATTTGCAGCGTATCACTAACCAGGGGTTCATTTATAGAAAATGATTCCCCATAAACATTCAATACACATGAGAAGAGACCAAGAAATTTTTGACCTTATTGAGATGGAACACAAACGCCAGCTCAAAGGTATGGAGCTGATTGCATCAGAGAATTTCGTCAGTGACGAAGTTATGCAAGCCATGGGATCTTACCTAACAAACAAGTATGCTGAAGGTTACCCTGGCAAACGCTATTATGGTGGTTGTCAAGTGGTTGACCAAGTTGAAACACTTGCCATTGAGCGCGTAAAGCAACTCTTTGGTGCAGAATATGCCAATGTGCAGCCTCACTCTGGTGCGCAGGCTAACCAAGCTGTGTTGCTTGCCGTGCTGAAACCAGGCGACACATTTATGGGACTTGACCTTGACCAAGGCGGTCATCTCTCTCATGGTAGTGAGGTAAATACATCTGGTATCCTTTATAACCATGTTGGTTATACATTGAACCGTGAGACTGGTCGTGTTGACTATGACGAGATGGAGCGTCTCGCACGTGAGCACAAGCCAAAGCTTATCATCGGTGGTGGTTCTGCTTACAGCCGTGAGTGGGATTATAAGCGCATGCGCAAGATTGCTGACGAGGTAGGCGCTTTGTTAATGGTTGACATGGCTCATCCTGCTGGTCTTATTGCTGCAGGTCTGCTCGATAACCCTGTAAAATATGCTCATATTGTTACCACTACAACTCACAAGACACTCCGTGGTCCTCGTGGCGGTATTATCCTTATGGGTAAGGACTTCGATAATCCTTGGGGCTTAACAACCAAGAAGGGTGATTTGAAACCAATGTCTATGCTCTTGAATTCTGCTGTATTCCCAGGTAACCAGGGTGGTCCATTGGAACATGTTATTGCAGCTAAGGCTGTTGGCTTTGGTGAGAACCTCCTACCAAGCTGGAAGGAATATGCAACACAGGTGAAGAAGAATGCTTCTGTTCTTGCTCAAGCACTTGTTGAAAAAGGCTTCAGCATTGTTAGCGGTGGCACAGACAACCATTCTATGCTGCTCGACCTACGTCAGAAGTATCCAGACCTTACTGGTAAGGTTGCAGAGAATGCACTTGTTGCTGCTGACATCACAGCCAATAAAAATAAGGTACCATACGATGAGCGTTCTGCGTTCCAGACCAGCGGTTTACGCCTTGGAACAGCTGCAATGACAACACGTGGCTGTAAGGAAGATATGATGTTACTCTGTGCTGACCTTATTGATGAGGTATTGTCAGACCCAGAGAACGAGCAGGTTATTAAGCGTGTACGTGAGAAAGTGAATGAGACGATGAAGGACTATCCTCTCTTCGCTTACTAAACACAAGATTTATAAAAGATATTATACAATAGAGGTGTACCAATCATTTGGTACACCTCTATTCGTAAAATTACCATATAACGAAATTAGCGTTTTCCAATACCCCCACATTATTCATTAGCAATTTACAATATTCAATAAAGCGGGTATAATATCCCCTAAATACCCATCTTCAATCATTGTACTACAGCTCCGCACACATCGTGTTGATACCCAGCACACGTCGTGCGGTGGGTAAACACCAATGGTGCTAAGCACTAAAGACAATACACGATGTAAGCAATTTCTTACATACCAAACGGCTTATATATTCTCAGAACAATACTGAAGTAATACACAAGCCGTTTTTATGAGTTCATTAATACAATCCAATTCCATGGAATGTAAACTAAACTAACATTCCCCTACTCTCCCGTATAGAACTTGATAAGTTTTGTAAGTCCTAAATTGCAAGCAGGACAGAATTCAGGGTGCATATTTGTACGCATACGACAGTCTGGGTATGCGCGATAAACTCCATGCTGAGAATAGCCTGCAGGTTCATAAACACCCACCTTCCACTTATCATAACGCGCATTTGGTTTATCAAGGTCAGCTGGCTGAGGAGTTGGAATAGGTGTCTTCTTGTTTATAAGATTCTCCCATTTCCCATGGAAGTCAACTAAAGTTGTAAGGTTTGGCTCCCAAGGTTCTACATCAGTTGGATACATATTAATCTGCTCCTTTTCGTATGCATATTCATCACCCAGACCTGCAAAGGAATGTCCAAACTCATGTACAACAACTGGCTTGAAATAAGGATTACGCACCATTGAAAGGTTATAAGAGTTCAGAATACCACCGCCACCATACTTCTCTGTATTTACAAGTACAATGATATGCTCATAAGGTGTACCAGCCAACCAGTCATGTAATTCCTTTAGATGCAATGTTGTCAGATAACGGTCACTGTAGAATGTATCAAAATGTGAGTGAAGTGCCGTGTTTTTCCAAATACCCTTTGATGGTTCAGACGTACCACTCTCCATAGATGGTGACTTAACAGCTACAACATTAAAGCGTTGACGCAGTGATTTAAATGGCTCATGTGCAAAAAGAGCTTCATTAGCAGTGCGACAATCTTCTATAAAGTTTGCCATCTCCGCCTCTGTATATCCCTCTGCAACATAAGCAATGTGAATACAACGTGTCGTGTCTGCAGCCTTCTGCAGTGTTTCGTAAGGTGTTACAGAACGTTCACCGATGTGACGAATGAGAATATCCTTTGGATTAACAGTATGACTCATAGATACTGTTACCTCACGACGGTTGTTCCTTAGTTCAACTGTTATATCTACAGAATCCTTTGGGAAAGGAACGAGAAAGACATTTTCAAATGCTTTACCAGAAGGTTTCTTTGCCTCATCATACGTCAACCATTCCTGAAAAAGTGTTGAGAATGAATTTCGATAAATAACCTTTTGTGTGCGATGATCACGAACAATAACTTGACCATTTCCTTCGACAGGCACCTCAGCCAATCGTTCATGCTTACCATACCAACGTGGTATGCGTGACAACTCGTCTACAGCAATGGCCTGATGCTTAGCATTACCTGAAAAAATGTAATCAAGACGAAGCGTTGCATCCTCAAAGTAATGATTAAAATCCTGTGCTGCAGCAGTTAGTGTGACAGCCAAGAACAAGAGCGTGATAATTTTTTTCATAAGGTTATAATGAATTAGGTTTCTACATTATGATCTATTACATCAATCATGAACAGGCATTTGTATAGCTTTACGCCTATTCTCAATTAGATAAATATCATACCATATATTATCGAATACAAAGTTATCAATAATAATGAAAAAGTCAAAACGAAATACCATAAATCACAACTGAAAAATACATAAATTATAAAACAATAAACAACAAAGAACCGTCTCAGCCAGAATAAAGTCTGCATTTAACCCAAATCGTTCATTAGCCACAAAATGTATAGTTCTTATTACTATGGTATGTTACCTAATAAGCGATTTGGCTTTAAAAACTAATAATATAATTTACTATCCTTATAACCTAAATATATATCGCTTAACTACAAAACTAATAACAAAAACATAAATCAAAAATTTGGCTGTTTGTTTTTTTTAATGTAACTTTGCACCGCAATACCGCCGATATGGCTCAGTTGGTAGAGCAACGCATTCGTAATGCGTAGGTCCCCGGTTCGAGTCCGGGTATCGGCTCCATTTGCGGAATTAGCACATCGGTAGTGCACGGGCTTCCCAAGCCTGGGAGGCGGGTTCGATTCCCGTATTCCGCTCACCGGTTATTAGATATAAAAATAAGGACAGCTTTCTTAAGTTGTCCTTATTTATTATTATAAGATTCAGAAGCAGCTAAACCGTGATTTTTGGTTAAAACATGCTGCTTCCATTAGACACTACTACTAATCCCAACCTTTAATTTCTACAATATTATAATCAACATATTTCTTATCAACGACGATAATGAAAAATGGTTGTGTAAAGTAGGTTTGTGCCTTTCCTTGTTCTAACTTGTATTGCAATTCAAGACGCTTCTTCTTTAAAGTCAATGAAAGAGGTGCCAAGTCTGTCTTCCGATTTGTTTGCGGGAGAATATAAGCAATTGCAAAGTTCTTATTAAAATCAATCTTGGTTGGTTCACCGCCCTTACCCATAAAAGCTGCCTCACCAAACTCCTTTGCAAGAGTCTCCTGTGAAGTAATCTTCTTTATTATCGGTTTGGTCTCATTACCAATATGAAAATAATTACGAGCTTCTGTATAACTTACAATATTAGATTTCTCCACCCCCATTTTAGAAGTGCCACATGAAGATAACAACAACATTGTAGCTGCAAAAGCAAGCAAAAGTTTCTTCATCATAATATAATTACTATCAAATATTTTTACAAACACTATACTTCTCTAAGTGAATATGAAAGAGTCACTTAAGTAGTTTTTACATCAATTGTGACTGACATTTTACCAACAATATCTGTCAGCAAAGACAAAAGTAATTAAATTATGTCATATTATCACTTTTAAGCAATTAAAATTAGTTAATTTAACACATGGCACATCTTTTGCTTATATAAGATTGTGCAAAGAATGATTCAATGCACGAATTTATTAACAAAATAGAATAAAATATGGCACATGGACATGATGTACTCCATATGATGGAGGGTAATAGTTATGAAACAAAAGAAGATTTAGTAAAGGCAATTATAGAGCACTTCGGTGAAGAGGAGCGTTTTCATACTTGTTCTGTAGACGGAATGAACGCTGAGGAATTAGTAGATTTCTTGACAGAACGCGGTAAGTTTATGCCTGCTAAAGGGGGATTCACTGTTGATACAACTAAGATTTGTAATCACTAAGACAGTGAAAAATTGAGGTAAAAAACATAATAAACTTTAGAGTTGAATCTAAAAACATTTGATTATGATTAAAATATATGGAATGAATACTTGTCCAGACTGTATTGCAGTTGACAAGCACGTAGAAGGTGACAACCGTTACGAAGTAATAGAAATTGGTTCACATATTAAGTACTTGAAGGAATTCCTTCGTCTTCGTGATAACAACGCTGTATTTGACGAGGCAAAGAAGCACGGCTATGCTGGCGTACCTTGTTTTGTACTTGAAGATGGTACAGTAACACTATCACCAGAAGAAGCTGGCATCAACCTTAACGATGCCCCTGCAGCAGCTTCTTGCCGACTTGATGGTTCTGGCTGCTAACAAAATAGATAGAATAAAATTAAAGCCCTCGACAATTCGTGGAAATAACTTCATGAATTACGAGGGCTTTTGCTAGGCTCAGTAGAAAAAAGGTGGGGAAATTTTCTTAATTAATATATTTTTCTTTCCTTTGTATCATGGAAGAAAAATATCTATATCAGTTAGCCGAATTCGTTTTACCCAGTGATGTATTACATTATTTCTCTATTGTTAAGATAGAGTCTGATACTTCATTGTTACGTATTTATCTTGATGAGAAGATGGAGAAAGAACTTTCCGATGATCTTCATTTTGAATCAAAAGGCTTTATGGAAGCTGTCGAGGTGACGGACTTTCCGATTCGTGACCATAAGGTTATTTTGGTTCTTCGTCGACGTCGCTGGATAGATATTCGTACAGGTAAGAGTTTCTCTCTTCCCTTGCAGATAGATATTACAGCCTCCGGCACTCGTTATTCCAAAGAGTTCGGAGCTTTTTTAAAAGAAACGTATGGAGACATCCCCAGTGACCTGCCGTACGCTTGAGGAATTCTATCATATCAATGGACGTAGTTTTGAGAAACAATACAAGGAAACACTAAGTGGTTACAGGTCTTGGGATCAGTTGTCTCATGCTCAGAAGTGGCTTCTCTTTGAGGATAATATTGGTAAGAATATAGCAATAGACGAGACATCCTTGTCCAATGGTGAACTCTATACGATTATCACTAATAGGGACAAACACGGCAAGCAAGGATGTCTTGTAGCCATTGTTGCTGGAACCAAATCCTTGGATGTCTGCAAGGTATTGGATAAGATAGATGAAAAGAAACGGGAAGCCGTAGAAGAGGTCACCTTGGACTTATCCGATAGTATGCGTAAGATTGTAAGGCATTGTTTTCCAAAGGCTAAACGAGTGATTGATCGCTTTCATATACAGAAACTTGCAAGTGATGCCGTGCAACAGATGAGAATAGAGTATCGCTGGGCAGCTTTACAGCTAGCAAATGACGAGAAAGAGAATGCGAAGTTAGAAAAGATAACGTATCAACCACTGACTTTTGAAAATGGAGATACACGTAGTGAACTGCTGGTAAGAAGTAGGTACCTGTTGTTCAAATCATCAGAGAAATGGACTGATGAACAGAAGCTAAGAGCCAAAATACTGTTCAGAGAATATCCTGACATTAAGAAGGCTTACGGTTTATCACATTCGCTAAGAATGATTTTTGCTAAGAATACTATCAAAGATGCAGCCAGACTATCATTGGCAAAATGGTATAATAATGTCGCAGAAGCTGGCTTTCATTCCTTTAATGTCATTGCTGCAACTTTCTACGAGCATTACGAAGACATTCTTAACTTTTATATTAACAGATCTACAAATGCTGCTGCGGAATCCTTCAATGCAAAAATAAAACTATTTAGGGCTAACTTAAGAGGAGTTGTAGATAAAAGTTTCTTTCTTTTTAGACTTGCCAAAATATATGCCTATCCCCACTAAATATCTACTGTCCCTTTTGCTATTCATATAAATTACTTCAATATAAATAGTAAAACAAAAAAGCACCCCATATAGGAGTGCTTTCTATAATAATTCAAATAAAATCAAACTTTACTTTGCATAAGCAACAGAACGAATCTCACGAATAACCGTAATCTTAACCTGTCCTGGATAGGTCATTTCATTCTGTATCTTCTCTGCAATCTCAGAACTGAGCTTCTCGCTTTCTGCATCATCCATCTTATCAGCACCAACGATTACACGGAGTTCGCGACCAGCCTGAATAGCATAAGTCTTTGTTACACCTGGATAACTCATTGCTATCGCTTCAAGATCATTCAGACGCTTGATATAAGCTTCCACAATCTCACGACGAGCACCTGGACGAGCACCAGAGATGGCATCACATACCTGAACGATTGGTGCAAGAAGTGTAGTCATCTCAACCTCATCGTGGTGAGCTGCAATGGCATTGCAAATATCTGGTTTCTCTTTATATTTCTCAGCAATCTTACCTCCATAAAGAGCATGTGGTAAATCAGTCTCTTCGTCTGGTACCTTACCGATATCATGCAATAAGCCTGCACGCTTTGCCTTCTTTGGATTCAAACCTAACTCACTTGCCATAACAGCACATAGATTTGCTGTTTCACGGGCATGCTGCAAAAGGTTCTGACCATATGAAGAACGATATTTCATCTTACCAACAATACGAATCAACTCAGGATGAAGACCATGAATTCCAAGGTCAATAGCTGTACGCTTACCTGTTTCAATGATCTCATTATCAAGTTGCTTCTTAACCTTAGCAACAACTTCTTCAATACGTGCTGGGTGAATTCGTCCATCAGCAACAAGCTGATGAAGTGCCAAACGACAAATCTCACGACGAACAGGATCAAAAGCTGAAATAACAATAGCTTCTGGAGTATCATCAACAACAATCTTAACACCTGTTGCAGCCTCCAAAGCGCGGATATTACGACCTTCACGACCAATAATACGTCCCTTCACCTCATCACTATCAATATGGAAAACACTTACTGAATTCTCAATAGCTGTTTCGGTTGCAACACGCTGGATGGTCTGGATAACTATTCTCTTAGCCTGCTGATTAGCATTAAGCTTTGCTTCATCAACAATCTCATTAATATATGAGGCTGCGTCAAGCTTTGCTTGATCCTTCAAACTTTCAATCAAACGCTTCTTAGCTTCTTCTGAACTAAGACCAGAGAGTTCCTCAAGTTTCATTCGCTCCTGCTCCTGCATCTTCTCAAGATCCTGCTGCTTAATCTGCAGTAGCTTCTTCTCATTATCAACACGCTGCTGCTGCTGATCAACATCCTGCTTACGACGATTAATCTCTTCTTGACGTTGATTCAATGCAACCTCACGCTGCTTCAAGCGATTCTCACCCTGTTGAATCTTCAATGTGCGCTGTTGAACCTCTTTCTCGAGTTCACTTTTCTTATTAAGAAACTTCTCCTTAACTTCAAGAAGTTTCTTCTCTTTAATTACCTCTGCAGCTTTCTCTGCTTTATCCATTGTATCTTTGTATTTTCCAGTTAAGATATAACGGAAAATAGCAAATCCACCAGCACATCCTGCTGAAAGGCATACCACAGCTATTATAACTGTTACTATTGGACTCATTGATTCTTTTTATGATTTAAATTAAATATTCTCACTATTACTTCAGTGCATCTTCAATTTCTGAAGTGAGTTTACTGAGAACATCATTGAATGGAGCAGTATCATTACGTACACCTTCTTTCTTATATCGCAATGCAATATCCAACATAGCCATATATATAATGTCCTTATCCCCCTTCTTACCCTTAAAAAGAGTTGAATAAGTATTAATTGTGTCGGTAATAAGCTTGGCTGCCGAACGATAATACTCCTCATCCTCTCGTGGAACGTTTACGGAGAGTTCTGCATCATAGACATGCAATCTTATATGTAACTTATCGTCTGCCATTATATTCTGTTTTATTTCTCACTTAGAAGTGTAATACACTTATTTACATCTCGGATAAGTTTGGCAACACGCTTTTGTGCAGTTTCCATATCACCATCCGTAACTTCAAGCATTTTAGCCATCTTCAACGAGTTATAATCAGCTTCTGCTTGAGATAACTCATCCTGCAGTTGCTTTATCTTCTGTTCACGTTGGCCGACAAGTGCATATAACTCGTCATTTTCCTTCTTCAGTGCTTCGTACTGAAAGATCATCTGACGAACACGCGTCGCAAACGTATTCAGAATCTTCTCATTTGCATTCATAGCTAATCTATTCGTTTTGGCTACAAAATTACATTAAAGTTTCTATTTAAGCAAATATATGCTTAATTATTTTGACTCTGCCTCTTCAGCAGGTTTAGGTTCCTTCTTAGCAAGTGAAACTACTTGATAAACGAAGTCTGTGGTCCATTTACGACTAAATCCAAGACGCTGATTATATTGGCGAACTGACATAACAGCCTTAATAACACCTGGATCAGAGAAACTATTCTTATCGTATATGTCATTTACAGTCTTCTCCGTCATCGTATAGATAGCTTTCTTGAAAAAGCCAGGAACCCGCAACTTAAACTTCATCAAATTACCCACAAGCATCATCAAATCTTGTGTGAAACCTTGGAACTGATAAAGATAAGGCTGGATATCCTGCATTTTCTTACAATTCTTTTTGATGCTTGCATCTATCTCATCAAAGAAGTTATCATCAACATTATAAATATTTTTCATAGTCTTTCGCACACTTGCTTTTTCGCCAGGTCCCAACTTATTATTCAACGTAGGGACACGAAAAGTCTGCTTGTAGGTACGTAAATCTGGAAGCATTGCTAAATTATTGATACCCAAACGAGTTGCAAGCACTGCTTGAAAATAAACTCGAACAAGTGTCATATAGTCCTCCATACCACCAGTCTTTGACTGTGTAGCATCATTCTTCCCAAAGAGTTTTGATAAGAATCCCATATCTTTTGTTTAAAGTTTTAAAGTTATTAAGATGAACTTTTAATTTTTACTCGATTGCAAAGTTAATAAAAAAACATGAAATTCACCTATTAAGTAAATGATTTCTCATTTTCACAGCTTTTAATTAAATTAAATTTATTACCTTTGCAATCAAGATAGCAATATTGCAAATGAAAGCGTGTAACGACAAATACTTAACGAAAGGATTGGTTGTCCTCAATGACTTGTTCATATTGAGTACAGCCCTATTACCACCCATATTTGCACTTAAAGCACATATGGTAGGATACGTCTATAGGTATTTAGCGTTAAAGCATATAAAGATAAACAATAACTACTAATTTAAAACAGATATCAAACCATACTATTATGAAAGGAATAGTTCTCGCTGGCGGTTCAGGCACACGCCTCTACCCTATCACAAAAGGAATAAGCAAGCAGCTTATACCAATTTACGATAAACCAATGATTTACTATCCAGTATCAGTTTTGATGCTGGCTGGAATTAAAGAGATTCTAATCATCTCTACCCCATTTGACTTACCAGGCTTTAAACGTCTTTTAGGAGATGGAAGTAGCTTTGGAGTACGCTTTGAATACGCAGAACAACCTTCACCAGATGGCCTTGCGCAAGCATTTATCATAGGCGAGAAGTTTATTGGCAATGATTCTGTTTGCTTGGTCTTGGGAGATAATATTTTCTATGGAGCAGGCTTCAGTTCATTATTACAAAATAGCGTACAAATGGCTGAAAGAGAGAACAAAGCTACAGTATTTGGCTATTATGTAAATGATCCTGAGAGATATGGTGTTGCTGAATTTGATAAGACTGGAAAATGTCTTAGCATAGAAGAAAAGCCCGAACATCCAAAGAGTAACTACGCTGTTGTAGGACTTTACTTCTACCCTAATAGTGTTGTTGAGATTGCGAAGAATATTAAACCATCTCCACGAGGAGAGTTAGAGATTACAACTGTCAATCAGTGCTATCTTAAAGAAAATAATTTAATGGTACAGACTCTACAACGTGGTTTTGCATGGCTTGACACTGGTACACATGACAGTTTGTCGGAGGCAAGTACTTTCATTGAATGTATTGAGAAACGACAAGGACTTAAGGTTGCATGCTTGGAAGAAATAGCATACAAAAAAGGCTGGATAACCACAGAAAAGCTTCGAGAAGAAGCACAACCAATGATTAAGAACAACTATGGTAAATATCTCCTTCAGCTTGCTGAGGAGAAGAGTAACCCAAAATAAACTCCTTACTGAATAATAAGAAAAGTAATAAATATGGAAGAAACAACTAAATTAGAGCAAGGGAAGGAACTTGAAGTTAATGAAGGTAACTCCTCCTTTGATTTTGCCACCTTGTATCGAACCATCGTACTCAACTGGTACTGGTTCGTACTGTCATTAATTATTTTCGGTAGCTTAGGAGCAATCTATCTTAGATATGCCACACCAATGTATCAGGCTACTGCAAAGTTGCTGATTAAGGACGAAAGTAATAGCAATAGACGTGGTTCCTCTTTACAGAACATGTCAAATCTTGGTATTATCTCAAACTCAACTGGTATTGATAACGAGATGGAGATTCTGACATCACACTCTATTGCTGAAGATGCTATTAGAGACTTGAAGTTATATGTTAACTACTCAACAAAGGGAAGAGTAAAAGACATTATTCTTTATCGCAATCAACCTCTTAACGTTGATGTAGACCAGGCTCATCTTGAGAGATTGAATGCTCCCATTAACTTGAGCATAACAAGAGACAGTTTAACATATACTGTTACTGGAACTTACTATGTACCAACTAACGACAACTCAAATGAAGGTCCATACTCTATTAATAGAAAGTTCACCAGCCTTCCTGCAACAATAGCTACTCGCGCTGGTATTATTACTATTAGTTCTAATTATGGACATTCATTAAAGAATGCAGATGTACTTAATGTAAGCATTCTCTCACCAAGAATGGCATCTAACAAGTATGTCAACGAACTTCAAGTTGCACAGACAGCAAAGTCAACCTCTATTGCGCAGCTGCAGCTTACAGACGAAGTACCACAGCGTTCTCTTGATTACTTGAAGCAGTTAGCAATTGTATATAACCGTCAAGCAAATGAGGACAAGAATACCATTGCACTTCGTACAGACAAGTTCATCAATGACCGTTTGGGTAAGATTAATGCCGAACTGGGCAAGACCGAAGGTCAGTTGCAGAACTATAAACAGCAAAATGGTATTGTAGAGTTGAAGATGAATGCAGGTAACTCTGTAGCAAATCAGAATAGCTCAGAATTAAAGCTTGCAGAGGTTGAGACACAGATTGAATTGTTCAATACAATTGCAAGAGAGGTCGAGAGTTCATCTCGTAATCTTTCTCAAGTAATTCCTTCTAATGTAGGTTTGGATGACCAAAGTTCTACATCTCTGATTAACAAATATAACGAGTTAGTACTTGAGCGTAATCGTTTACTCCGCAGTGCTTCAGAAAGTTCTCCTGTTGTAGAACCACTTACAGCACAAATTCGTGAGCTAAATGGTAACATTCGTCGTGCGATTGGTGCTGCACGTCAGAACCTACAGATTCAGCGTGATGCAGTTTTGTCACAAGTTAATAAGTTTAATGAACAGGTTGCTGAGACTCCACAGCAGGAACGAATGCTGACACAGATTGACCGTCAGCAGGAAGTAAAGTCTGGTTTGTACCTGATGTTACTCCAAAAGCGTGAGGAAAACAACATTTCTTTGGCAGCAACAGCCGATAAAGGTAAACTTATTGATGACCCACAGTTGTTAGGTAAGATTAGTCCAAAGTCAACATCAATTATGCTTGTTGCTTTACTAATTGGCTTAGTACTTCCAGTATTGGTAATCCTTATCTTACAATTCTTCCGTTATAAGATTGAGGGCCATGACGATGTTGCTCGCCTTACCAAGTTACCAATCATTGCAGACGTTGCTATTGCAAGTAATAAGGCGAAGGGTAAAGCAGATATCGTTGTACATGAAAACCAGAACAACCAGATGGAAGAAATCTTCCGTTCAATGCGTACCAACCTTCAGTTTATGCTTAAGGAAGGACAGAAGGTTGTACTCTTCACTTCATCTACTTCTGGTGAGGGTAAGACCTTTAACGCAGCAAACCTTTCTGTTAGTTTCGGTCTCTTAGGCAAGAAAGTTATCTTGGTTGGTCTTGATATTCGTCGTCCACGTTTGGCAGAGTTGTTCGGTATCAATGATCACAAGCATGGTATTACAAACCTTCTTGTAAAGGATAATCCAACGATGGAAGATATACATGAGCAGATTTTGCCTTCAGGAGTTAATAAGAATCTTGATCTCCTCATGGCAGGTCCAATTCCTCCAAACCCAGCAGAGCTTATTGCACGTAATTCATTAGATATTATCATTAATCTCTTGAAGGAGAAATATGATTATATCATGATTGATACCGCACCAGTCGGTCTTGTTACAGATACTCTTCAGATTGCGCGCGTTGCAGATGCTTCTATCTATATGTGTCGTGCAGACTATACTCCAAAGTCAAGCTTCAACTTGATTAATGCACTTGCAAACGAGAAGAAGTTCCCTAACATGGCTATTGTTCTCAATGGTATTGACATGTCTAAGAGAAAATATAGCTATTACTATGGCTATGGCGGTTATGGTAAGTATGGTAGATATGGTAGAGCAAGCTACGGTACAAGCTATGGACAGTATGGAAACTATGGCAATTATGGTAACTATGCTAACAGCCACTATGGCAATAAGCACGATGACTCTATAAAGCGATAAACTAACA
Source organism: Prevotella melaninogenica ATCC 25845 (assembly GCF_000144405.1). Lineage (NCBI taxonomy): Bacteria > Pseudomonadati > Bacteroidota > Bacteroidia > Bacteroidales > Prevotellaceae > Prevotella > Prevotella melaninogenica. The sequence goes on along the minus strand of NC_014370.1, from coordinate 801,546 downwards.
GACAATGATTATTGCAGTTGACTTCGATGGAACCATCGTAGAACATAAATATCCTAAAATCGGTAGCGAAATTCCTTTCGCTACCGATACGCTTAAAATGCTGATTAAAGATGGTCACCAACTTATCTTATGGAGCGTCAGAGAAGGCGAACTACTCCAAGAGGCTGTTGATTGGTGCCATGAACGTGGGGTAGATTTTTGGGCTGTGAACAAGGATTATCCTGAAGAAGAAAAAGAGAAGAACAATCATTTTTCAAGAAAGTTAAAGGTAGAAATGTTTATTGATGACCGTAATCTTGGTGGATTACCAGACTGGGGAACTATCTATCAAATGATTACCAATAACGAAACATGGGAAAACCGTAACTTTGCGCATCGTTCGTTTGAAGATCATAAACCACCTAAGAAAAAGCATTGGTGGAATTTCTAACAAATAAAATAGGATACTCTACAAGGGTATCCTATTTTATTTGTACTATAACTTACCAACAACACTACGTGTGCGGAGCATCAGCACAACATGTGCGGAGCATTAACACAATATGTGCTAACTTACAACACATACATGAAGAACAAATTATGGGGGACGTTATAACAAAAGGGTATATTGGAAAACATTAACCCAAATCGGTCTTTAGAGCCTAAACATATTTTGTTTTATTATCGAGCAAATTGTTTGGCTTTATAACGCAGGCGTAGCAGGCTACGTCAAGTTAAAAAGACGGACAAGATGCCGATAAGAAAATAAAATATGTTAGGAAACAATACCATAGTAATAAGAATTATACATATTGTGGTCTAATGACCGATTTGGGTTAAACCAAGCCTATACAGTAAGAACTTGCCAAACAATAATAAGTTTCAATAAAAAAGATGTATCAAATATATTCATAGGATTACAATATATTTGATACATCCCTTATCGGAATATGTTCAGGTTTTAATAAACCTATTTTGATTAAAGTTTACCAGCTTCACCCAAATAACTATCCTTAAAACCAAGAAAGTAAAGTACACCATCTAAACCGATAGTAGTAATATTTTGTTCAGCATTAGCTTGTACACGTGGTTTAGCATGAAAGGCAATACCCAAGCCAGCTTCAGAAAGCATAGGAAGATCGTTAGCACCATCACCAACAGCTATAGTCTGAGCGAGATTAACCTTCTCTACTTGTGCTAATAACTTTAATAGCTCAGCCTTACGTTTACCATCCACAATATCACCAATGTAGCGCCCTGTAAGTTTATTATTTTCATCTATCTCAAGTTCATTAGCATAGACATAATCAATACCATACTTGCGCTGTAGATACTCTCCAAAATAAGTAAAGCCACCACTTAATATGGCTATCTTATATCCACACTGCTTCAAAACAGTCATTAAGCGATCAACGCCCTCTGTTATAGGCATTGTTTCGGCAATATCCTTCATGACATCAGCATCGAGCCCCTTCAACAAAGCAACTCGTTCTGTAAAGCTTTTCTTAAAATCAATTTCACCACGCATTGCACGTTCAGTAATAGCAGCAACCTGCTCTCCTACCCCAGCACGTTTTGCTAATTCGTCAATACATTCTGCCTGAATAAGTGTAGAGTCCATATCAAAACATATTAGACGACGCATACGCCTGTACATATTGTCTTTCTGCAAAGAAAAATCAATTCCTTGCTCGTGACTCATCTGCATGAGGTCAGCCTGCATCTGTCTATAGTCTTTAGGAGTACCACGCAATGAAAACTCTATACATGCTCTGACATTTTGATTACTTTTGCGAATACTCTGACGCCCTGTCAAGCGAAGAATAGAATCTATATTCACACCTTGTTCTGTAATTACCCGAGTAGCCTCCTCAATATTACGAGCTGATAAAGACCTACCAATAATCGTGAGAATATAACGATTTTTCCCTTGTCTATTAACCCAATCTTCGTATTCATCATCTGTTACAGGAGCAAAACCGATATTTACACCAAGTTCCGTAGCCTTGAATAACAGTTCTTTCATTACCTGCCCGGCACCCTGATCATCAATACGAATAAGAATACCAAGTGATAAAGTAGAATGGATATCAGCTTGACCAATATCTAAAATATGGGCATTATAACAAGCAAGAATAGACATCACCGCAGTTGTTAATCCTGGTCTATCTTGTCCTGTTATACGTATAAGTATTAGTTCCTCCCTTTTTACGTTTGCTTCGTTCATAATATGTTTTTTACAGATACAAAAGTAATCATTTCTGACGAAGTAAACAAATAGCAATTATCATTTATACATACTCTGCCGTTTACTATAAGTAAGATTCACTAAAATAAGTATGTAACCAGAATAATTGACCCATTTAGATAATGCAAAAAGTTTAAACAAAACAAAAAACGCACTTAAACTCATAGAGTAAGTGCGTTCCTAAAATCAATTATAAAATATATAATCTAAACTCATACAACATTAGTTGTACCAAATTTCACCACCAAGCGTTTCATTCGCATCGGTATGTTCCTGACTGTTCTGATTCTCGAAATCATGAGTTTCGAAAAATTCTCGTGTTTTGTTTTCTTTCATGTTTATACCTCCTATTAATTAGACTAAATGGTAAATATATTACGTTACCCGCTAAATGACTGTTACAAATATAGGTAAAATGAAAATAAAAAACAAGTCAAACACTAAATAAATTAATTATTTAAACATTTTTTACTGCATAATGAATTTTTTATATCATTATATGCATTTATGATATCAAAACTATTATCTGTGATTAAGATGTGCCAGTAAGGACGAAATAAAATAAGACTTAATACCAAGTATAAGTCAAAATGTACTTTGAAGAACACTCACACTGAAACTTAAGCGTGATATTACGCTTCATATTAGTTACTAAGCTTGACTGCGGGTCTACTTTTATATCTTTTAAAGCTAAATGCTCAGAAGAAAAGAGTTTATACATAGTTTCCTTGGCACACCAAGCAATAAGCTTATCTGTCGTACCAGGAAAGACCTCATCATCTCTTAGGAAACGTGATGATATACGGTTTACTCTATCAGAAACGTATTCTATATCAACACCTACTTCATAGTCACGAGAAAGAATAACAGCAACATAACCAAGAGTATGAGATATACTTATATGATAACCCTCTATCATTGGTTTACCATCCTCATTATGTTCTACTAAAGGCTCATAGCCTAACATTTCCGTTAAAACATAATGTACCCCATCGTTCTCAGCCTGTCTTCCTTTCTCTATCTCCAACAGACCAATGACGACCTTACCCTCAACATCATTCGTTATCCTTACCACAAACAGTAACTTTAACTTTACTAATACGACGCTCTTCAATAGCTAAGACTTCAAACTTATAGTTCTTATAGTCCAGCATCTCATGTACTGCAGGGAAATCTCCCTTGATTTCTAATAGTAAACCTGCAACAGAATCAGCATCGCCTTCTATCTCATCAAACTCATCATCTGGGAGATTAAGAATCTTAGAGAAGTCCTTCAAGAGAGTTTTACCCTCAAATATGTAGATATTAGAACCTAACTTTGTATAGTTACGCTCTTCTTCATCAAACTCGTCATTAATCTCTCCAACAATTTCTTCAAGAATGTCCTCTAAAGTAACAATACCACTCGTACCGCCAAACTCATCAACGACAATAGCTATATGAACTTTATTTTCTTGGAAGTCACGTAAGAGATCGTCTATCTTCTTCGTCTCTGGAACAAAATAAGGTGGTCGAATCAAACTCTGCCATCTAAAGTTAGTTGGCTTAGATAGGTGAGGCAGGAGATCCTTAATATAAAGTACACCTCGTATGTTATCTTGATTATCTTGATAAACAGGAATACGAGAATAGTTATTATCAACGATACATTTCAAGACATCTTCATATAAACAGCGGATATCCAAATCTATAATATCCTGACGAGAAGTCATAACCTCTTTTGCAGTTTCATCTCCAAAGCGAATAATACCTTGCAGCATACCCTGCTCATCCTTAATATCATTCTTATCTGTCAATTCTAAAGCCTGTTCAAGATCATCAACAGACAACTGACGATTCTCCTTTTGAACTACCTTTTCAGCAAAAGCACCACTTTTCAACAATATAGTTTCGATAGGCCAAAACAACTTACGGAAGAAAACAATGCCTTTGACACCACTTCTGCAGAATGCCAATGGATTTCTTCTACTATAAACCTTTGGAATAATCTCACCAAAAAGTAAAAGTAAGAAGGTTAAAAGAATTGTAACACAAAGAAACTGTAACCACTCTTCCTTAAAAGTAAACAGACTGGAAAAGATATAATTACACAGCATAATAATCGCAACATTGACAAGATTATTCGTAATAAGAATTGTTGCCAACGTACGCTCACTATCGTCTCTAAACTGCTGAATAAGCTTATCAGAAGTATTCTTATCCGGGTCAAGCGACTCTATATCAGTTGGAGATAAACTAAAAAAAGCAATCTCCGACGCACTTGCAAAAGCCGAAAGACTTAGTAGAAAAACAGCCAATAGAATTGCAAGAATCACACTAATATCTATTGGATTAATACTTATATAAGAAGAAAAAACTACTAAAAAACTATCCATTAAAAAGGTAAATTAGAATTATCTGTAGTATCAGAAGCATTATCATCTACTTTCTCTCCAGACACACTTTCAGATTTACGGGATGCGGAAAGCCATTCAAGGTTGTCACCATAAATCTCTGTAACATAACGACGCATACCTTTCTTATCATCATAAGTACGATAACGCACACGCCCCTCAATATAAAGTTTATCGCCTTTATGAATATACTTCTCAGCATACTTAGCCAATGCCTTAAAGAGAACTATGTTATGCCAATCAGTGTGATCAGGTACAACCGTACCATTTGGAAGTGTATATCCACGCTCCGTTGTTGCCAAAGTAAAAGAGGCAACACATTGGTCTGCCTCATAATATTTTATCTCTGGCTCTCGACCAACATTACCAATTAACATTACTTTATTCATAAGAAAGCAATAGCAAAAAGGCATGTGAAATTACTTCCACATACCTAAATATCTAAACTTAAAATTCTTACCTTTAGCAGAAGGGAACTGACTTCTATTGTCAACCCTATCTTTTAGATACTCAACGATACGATTATAGCAATCCCATCCTGAAACAGCCTTACACTGTGCTACAAAATGAGTATCACGATATTCATGCTTACCAGAAGTAGGAATGAGGACGACACGCTTAAAATCAAGTTCACCTTCATACCACCCCTCACGTTCCTCATTGAGATGCATAATAGCTGGATTATCCTTACGCACGATTCCATCAGCAACCGGACGAAGGGCTTTTTTCTGCTTAAAATCCATCATTGTAGCTGCCTCAGTCTTAATGACTATAAAATAAACTCGAGGACGAACCTTATAACGTTTTGGATAAAAGACATCGTTGGAAGCATAATTTCTAATATCATCTTCCAATTCTGGAGTGAGTTGAATGTCGGGAATAGAACTTAAGAAATCCAAAGCTTCCTCAACATTGTGTACTAATACTTCATTATCGAAATATCGCAAATATAAATTCATAAAGAAATTGCTATGTATGTTTCTCTAAAAAAGAGCGGCAAACGAGGCTCGAACTCGCGACCCCGACCTTGGCAAGGTCGTGCTCTACCAACTGAGCTATTGCCGCATTTACTAAGTAAGTAACTACTTACTTCAAAACTCTATGTGAAGAGGAGGAGACTCGAACTCCCACGAAACAATTTTCACTACCCCCTCAAAGTAGCGCGTCTACCAATTCCGCCACCTCTCCAGCATATACGAGACATTCTGATTTAGAAAGTGCCCAGAACAGGACTCGAACCTGCACGTCGTGAAACACACGCACCTGAAACGTGCGCGTCTACCAATTCCGCCACCTGGGCATTATTTAGAAGAATTTCTTCTATATAATTCAGAATATCAATGAGCGGCAAACGAGGCTCGAACTCGCGACCCCGACCTTGGCAAGGTCGTGCTCTACCAACTGAGCTATTGCCGCATTTAACGTCTTTCTTTCTCTAAAGAGTTAGACAAAAAGTCGGGGTGACAGGATTCGAACCTGCGACCGCCTGGTCCCAAACCAGATGCGCTACCGAGCTGCGCTACACCCCGTTGCATATTCATTAGTGATTGACTCATTTCCGAATTGCGAGTGCAAAGGTACTATATATTTCCGACACCTCCAAACTTTTCCATGTTTTTTTCAATAAAAATTAATACTTTTCTTACGATTCTTGTTTGCACATAGTATCAAACAAACACAAAGTTATTGATAAACAAGCAAGTAAGAAGATAGAGTACTTATAATGTCTAAACTCAAAAAAATATCTTATTTTTTAATCAAAACAATATTTTCATAAGATAATGTAGCTTTCAAACAAGATAACAATAGATGCAAAAGAACGAACTTTCCTATCCTTGTAAGTCTAAAATCTCAAAAATATCTCTATATCTTCACTTATAATAACAGTCCGACCACAACTTTTATACCCATTACCAACAAATTCTTTTCATAAAAACTTTTCATAATGAAGAATCATCCTACACAATAAACGAAATAAAAGCTGAATAATCCAAAGAAACATTTATTAAATAAATATCTTTTGTTATATGCCCTAATTGGCTTATTAGGCTCATTAGGCCAATTAGGCTTATTGGGCTTATAAGCCTAATAAAGCCACAATCTTAATTATCCCCCTACACTCAAGTACCAACAAAACATCAACACCCATCACCTAACACCCATCGCCCTATATATATAAGGTATTAAAAAAACGATGGGCTTACTCTATAAGAATAACCCCATCGTTTTAATATTACAAATCCTTTTAAATAAGGAAATAGATAATACTTATTTAATGATGCCTTGCGCCTTGAAAATCTTAGTCAAAGCCTGAACACCACGTTCAACCTGCTCCTCTGTATGAGTAGCCATCAAAGCAAAACGTACCAAGGTGTCTTGTGGAGCACATGCTGGAGGAATTACTGGATTGATAAACACACCAGCCTCATACGCCAACTTTGTAACCACAAAGGTCTTTTCTATATCACGAACATAAAGAGGGATGATAGGACTCTCTGTTTCACCTATCTCAAAACCCTCTTCTTTAAATCGCTTCAAAGCATAATTAGTTACCTTCCACAACTGTTCCAAACGTTCTGGCTCCTGCTCTATAATATGGAGAGCTTCCAAAGCAGCAGCTGTTGCTGCAGGTGCATTACTTGCAGAAAAGATATATGTACGGCAGGTATGACGGAGATAATTAATAGTATCCTTATCACCAGCAATAAAACCACCAATTGAAGCCAAACTCTTTGAGAAAGTACCCATAATGAGGTCTACCTCATCTGTCAAGCCAAAATGATCACAAACACCTCTACCCTGGCGACCAAAGACACCTAAACCATGTGCCTCATCAACCATGATTGAGCAGTTATACTTGTGCTTCAATTCAACAATTGCTGGCAGATTAGCTAAATCACCCTCCATCGAGAAGACGCCATCAACAACAATCAGCTTAACAGCTTCATGAGGAAGTCTCTGAAGAACACGCTCCAAATCTTCCATATCATTGTGCTTGTAACGAAGTTGAGTAGCAAAACTCAAACGACGCCCATCAACAATACTTGCGTGATCACGGTCATCACAGATAACATAATCACCACGTCCTACTACAACAGAGAGGACACCAGCATTTACAGAAAAACCTGTTGAAAAAACAAGCGCCTCATCCTTGCCTTCAAAAGCAGCAAGCTCTTTCTCCAACTGAACATGAAGATCGAGTGTACCATTTAAGAAACGACTTCCGGCACAACCTGAGCCATACTTCTCAAGGGCACGCTGAGCAGCATTAATCACACGTGGATCGTTTGGAAGACCTGTATAGGCGTTAGAACCAAACATAAGAATCTTGTTGCCATCAATATCTGTAACTTCTGTTCCTTGCTTACTTGTAATCTCGCGGAAGTATGGATAAACACCTGCATCCATAAACTTCTGCGGCTCGCGGTAGCTTTTGTACTTGTCTTGTAACTGTCCCATTATTTTTTAATGTGGTGTAGTCATTGACTACTTAAATATTATTTTTAGGCTGCAAAGATACTAATTTAGAATGACAAAAAAGTCTTTTTGATTAGAAAAGTGATTTTTAAACATTTTTACTCTCATAATATCCACGATATAACTGATAAATATGTATCTTTGTACAAATAAACCATGCGCTAATTATTTGGCACAATGAATAAGAAAAAAGTAGTTTTTATCCTAAACCCTATATCGGGTACAATTAGTAAGGCGGGTATTCCAGACCTTATTGAAGAACGACTCGATAAAGACAAGTTTGACTATCGCATTGCAGAAACGCAACATGCGGGTCATGCGACCGACCTTGCCCGAGAAGCCGTGGAAGAAGGCGTAGACCTCGTTGTGGCTGTGGGTGGAGATGGAACGGTCAACGAAGTTGGAAGGTCACTTATCAATACTAAGTCAGCTTTAGGCATACTCCCTTGTGGTTCAGGAAATGGACTTGCAAGGCATCTAAACCTACCGATGAATCTAAAGAAATGTATTGACATCATAAACTGTTATGATGTTAAAGCACTCGACTATGGTATCATCAATAACCATCCGTTCTTCTGCACGTGTGGAATGGGCTTTGATGCTTTTATTTCGATGAAATTTGCAGAAGCTGGCAAACGTGGACCTATCACTTACATGCAGAAAGTTCTTGAAGAAGGATTAAGCTATGAGCCTGAAACTTATGTAATAGAAGATGAGGATGGAACACATCGTTATAAGGCTTTCCTCGTATCAGCAGCCAATGCTTCACAATATGGTAATAATGCCTATATCGCTCCGCAAGCATCTATGAGCGATGGTCTGTTGGATATTATTATCATGGAACCATTTGACCTCATCGAAGCCCCACAGGTTGCCATTGAGCTTTTCAACAAAACGTTGGATAAAAACTTAAAGATAAAGACTTTTAGAGCCAAACATATTCATATACGCCGCAAGAAAGAAGGAGTTATTCATTACGACGGCGATCCTACCACATCTGGCGCTGACGTAGACATCTCTGTGGTACCAAAGGGAATAAATATCGTAGTCAATCCTAAGGGAGGGAAAGATTGTAGACAACCCAACATGCTGCAAACCGCCTTTTCTGAAATATTCTACAACATTGATTTGATGAGACAAGACCTCACGAAGCAAAGTAGAAAGGTACAGGCACTTAATAAAAATCTGCTTCGTAAACTGAATATATAAATCCTGAAACGAGACGAATGGGATTTACTTTCAAGCAATTTCATATCATTGATGACCACACGGCCATGAAGGTCGGGACTGATGGCGTATTGCTCGGAGCTTGGGCAAAAGGTGGTACAAGAATTCTTGATATAGGAACAGGAACAGGACTCATTGCCCTTATGATGGCACAACGTTTCTCTACAGCTCAGATTGATGCTATCGAGATTGACAAGGGAGCGCTTGAAGATGCGCATCTTAATGTTTCAGCGTCTCCATTTAATGATAGAATAAACATTCTCAATAGTTCCCTACAAGATTACATCCCATGCAGTGAAACCCAAGAAGAAGGAATTTACGATGCAATTGTTTGCAATCCACCTTATTTTATTAATTCATTAAAAAATCCTTTACAACAAAGAACAACTGCAAGACACACTGACACCCTCTCTCACCAAGAACTAATCTACCATTCTAAAAGGCTCCTTAAAGCAAACGGAACACTATCCGTTATCATCCCTTATGACAACAAAGATATACTTGAAGCAGAAGCTATATTTAACGGATTATCAATACTAAAGATAACTAATATTAAAACAAAATCTTCAAAACCTGCTAAACGCTGCTTAATAGAGTTTGGAAAGGATACTACCGCAGTATATAAGATAGAAGAACAAGTACTAAACGACGATAATGGAGTACGCACAATGTGGTATCAAAATCTTACACAAGCATTCTACATTAAGTAAGTAAGAAGGCTATAAATGATAAGACAATAACTAACATTCAGTAAAGAAACGTATTTAAAGCTATTATCATCCGAAAACACATTAACAGACAAGTAAGACGTTAAGGGCTTACTGTAGCTTATTGTTCCTACAATAGTAGACTTACTCACCAGCTTTTATCGGATCAAAGAGGCTTAGCACACATAGTGCGGAGGCTTAACACCAATGGTGCGAAGCTTCAACACCAAATGAGCGGAGTACAAACAGCCTACTATTTACCACCTGTTTCTTATGCACATAACCCCACCTTTTTACAAGATAGCTAATTAAAGCACAATTATTCTTTTAGTCTTTCGGTTTTATTTTGTACCTTTGCAAGCTAAAAGCAGGTATAAAAGAACTTTATGAAACAAAATAGCTCTATACAAATGATTACTGATTACGAAGGAGACATGCCAAACTTGGACGTACAAGTTGATGGCGAAATCCCTATTTTCGTAACCCGTAACCTCGTTATGTTCCCAGGTATTCTCTCCCCTATCCTCGTTGGCAGAAAACCAACTCTGGCTCTTGTCGAACACTTGGAAGAGAACCCTAACACGATTATAGCAATTGTAAGTCAGAAAGATAGCAATATTAATGACCCTCAAGTAGACGATGTCTATATGACAGGTATCTACGCACGATTCGTTCGTGCCTTTGATATGCCTGGCAATTACGAGGGGAACAACCGCACGGTCATCTTACAGGGACTTGGCAAGTGTAAGATAAAGGAAATCACAGCCGTAGAACCCTACATGAAGGGATACACCATTGCATTACCAGAAGAAGCAGAACCAAAGAGAGACAAGGAATTCTCTACGGCTGTTGAGGACATGAAGATGGTCACTAAGGAGTATATCCATGGTAGCGATGACATCCCAGATGACACACAGTTTGCACTTGACAATATCAACAATCCTGTTGTCGCAGTGAATTATGTGTGTTCAACCATGCCATTCCCAGTAACAGATAAGATTCAAATGTTAGAAGAAAATTCTATCAAAGATCGTCTGTTTGCGTTGATGAAGGTGCTGAATCGTGAAATTCAGTTCCAGCATCTCCGTCAGGATATACGCTCAAAAACACGTGAGGACCTTGACGAACAGCAGCGCGAATACTTCCTACATCAGCAGATTAAGAACATTAAGGAAGAATTGGGTGATGGCGATTCTGCACCTGACAAGAAAGAATTACTTGAAAAGGCTAAGAATAAAAAGTGGTCAGAAGATATTGCCAAAATATTCCAAAAGGAATTAGACAAACTTGACACTTTAAACCCACAGAGCCCTGATTATAGTGTGCAGGTGAATTATCTGCAGACAATGGTCAACCTACCATGGAATGAATATACTAAGGACGATCTTGACTTGAAGCGTGCAAAGCGTATTCTTGACAAGGATCACTATGGTATGGAGAAGGTCAAGGAACGTATCCTTGAATACATTGCAGTCCTTCAGTTGCGTGGAAATTTGAAGTCGCCAATCCTCTGCCTTTACGGTCCTCCGGGTGTTGGTAAGACCAGTTTGGGTAAGAGTATTGCGGAAGCTATGAAGCGTAAGTATGTACGTGTATCTCTCGGCGGTCTCCACGACGAATCAGAAATCAGAGGACATCGTAAGACTTACATTGGTGCTATGCCTGGACGTATCATCAAGAATATCCAAAAGGCAGGCTCATCAAATCCTGTTTTCATTCTTGACGAGATTGACAAAGTTACTCAGAACACTGTTAATGGCGACCCATCATCAGCCTTGTTGGAGGTTCTCGACCCTGAGCAGAACAACGCTTTCCATGATAATTATCTGGATATGGACTATGACTTGTCAAAGGTATTGTTCATAGCTACGGCAAACGACCTCAATACTATTCCACGTCCACTACTCGACCGTATGGAACTTATTGAGGTTTCAGGTTATATTACGGAAGAAAAGGTTGAGATAGCAAAACGCCACCTCGTACCAAAAGAACTCGAAAATACAGGTTTAGACCAGTTAGAAGAGAAGCCAAAGTTTGCCAAGGCAACGTTGGAGAAGATTATTGAAAACTATACACGCGAAAGTGGTGTGCGTCAACTTGAGAAGCAAATCAACAAAGCAATGCGCAAGTTGGCTTTCAAGCAGGCAATGGATAAGCAACTTCCTTATACGAAGATTACTCCAGATAAGTTAGAGGACTTATTAGGTAAGCCACCTTTCACACGTGATATCTACCAGGGCAACAAATATGCTGGTGTGGTAACAGGTCTTGCATGGACCAGTGTTGGCGGTGAGATTCTCTTTATTGAAACCTCACTTTCTAAGGGTAAAGCGGGTAAGTTAACCCTGACCGGTAACCTTGGTGATGTCATGAAGGAGTCTGCTGTCATTGCATTGGAGTATGTCAAGGCACATATCAGCGCATTGAACGTAGATTATCGCATCTTTGAACAGTGGAACATCCATATCCACGTACCAGAAGGAGCAACTCCAAAGGATGGTCCTTCAGCTGGTATAACGATTGCAACAAGTATTGCTTCAGCCCTCACACAGCGTAAGGTGCGTAAGAACACTGCTATGACGGGTGAGATAACCCTACGCGGTAAGGTTCTTCCTGTGGGTGGTATCAAGGAGAAGATACTTGCTGCTAAACGTGCAGGAATTACTGATATCGTGATGTGTTCAGAGAATAAGAAGGATGTTGAGGAGATTCCTGAGGTTTATCGTAAGGGTCTTCAATTCCACTTCGTTGAGAACATTCAGCAGGTATGGGACTTTGCTTTGACCGATGAAAAGGTAGAACACCCTGTAGACTTTACGATTGTTGAAGAAAAGAAGGAGGAAACAAAATAATGACATTTGAACTTCAGCATACAGATAATGCCAGTGATGCCCGCACAGGTATCATCACAACCGACCACGGACAGATAAAAACTCCTATCTTTATGCCTGTTGGTACCGTCGGTTCTGTTAAGGGTGTACACTTTGAGGAGTTACGTAAACAGGTCAAGGCTCAGATTATCTTGGGTAATACCTATCACCTTTACCTGCGTCCGGGACTCGATATCATCAAGGCTGCAGGTGGTCTGCATGGTTTCAATGGTTGGGATCGTCCAATCCTGACAGACTCCGGTGGCTTCCAAGTTTTCTCATTGACAGGTATTCGTAAACTGTCAGAAGAGGGCTGTGAGTTCAGAAGTCACATCGATGGTTCTAAGCATATCTTCACACCAGAGAATGTGATGGACACGGAGAGAATCATTGGTGCCGATATCATGATGGCTTTCGACGAGTGCCCTCCAGGACAGAGCGATTACCAATATGCCAAAAAGAGTTTGGAAATGACACAGCGTTGGCTGGATCGTTGTATCAAACGATTCAACGAGACGGAGCCGCTCTATGGTCATAAACAAAGTCTCTTCCCTATCGTTCAAGGCTGTACTTACAAAGACTTACGCCGTGAAGCAGCAAAGTTTGTGGCTGATAAGGGTGCAGATGGCAATGCTATCGGTGGCTTGGCAGTTGGTGAACCAACAGAGGTGATGTATGAAATGATTGAGGTAGTCAATGAGATTCTTCCAAAAGACAAACCTCGTTACCTGATGGGAGTTGGTACACCACAGAACATTCTTGAAGCTATTGAGCGCGGCGTAGATATGTTCGACTGCGTTATGCCTACCCGCAACGGTCGTAATGCAATGCTCTTCACCTACAATGGTACGATGAATATGAAGAATAAGAAGTGGGAAAATGATTTCTCACCGATTGATTCAGATGGCTGTGACATTGATGTTATCACAAGTAAAGCCTATCTCCATCATCTCTTCAAAGCGGGAGAATTGCTTGCAATGCAGATTGCCAGCATCCACAACCTTGCGTTCTATCTCCGTCTCGTAACGGATGCACGTACACATATTGAGCAGGGTGACTTCGTGCAGTGGAAAGCTTCTGTCATTGAACAGTTAGGAAGAAGAATTTAAGAAGAAACCAAATGAGTAAGGTTAAAGAGATTGTTGATAAAGTTAAGAAACTGATTAACCATTTCGGGCAACGTGTTTTAGCACGCTTTCCTGTCTTGAAGAAGGTAGGACATCTACTTCAGATGCTCTCCCCTTCTCATTTTATCGGTATTCTGGACTGGTATATCATTAAGAAATTCATAGGTACATACATCTATGCTATCTTATTGATTATCTCCATTGCTATTGTGTTCGACTTCAACGAGAACCTCTCTAAGTTCACGCAATATCATGCCCCATGGCGAGCAATCATCTTTGATTACTACGCCAACTTCGTCCCTTACTATTCTAATCTCTTCTCACCACTATTCGTATTCATTGCAGTAATCTTCTTTACTTCCAAACTGGCGGGTAATTCTGAGATTATATCAATGATGGCAGCAGGCATGTCTATCAGACGACTGATGCGCCCTTACATGATTTCGTGTATTCTTATTGCAGGCTTAACATTCTATCTTAACAGTTTTGTGATACCTCATGGGACTGTTATTCGCCAAAACTTTGAGTCTCTCTATCGTAATTCTAAAAAGAACACATCGGCAGAGAACGTACAACTGTTTGTTGCAAAGAATACTACCGCTTATATTCAGCATTACGACGACCAGTATAAACGGGGCTATGGATTCTCACTTGTAAAGACTAAAAACAAGAAGATTGTTAGCCACATGACTGCAATGGAGATTCAGTATGATACCGTTGCTGACACAAAGTATCATTGGAAGGTAAGTAATTGGAAGATACGTACACTCAAAGGATTAAAGGAGCATATCCAAAGCGGAGCCTCAAAGGACACCGTTCTACTCATGGAACCAACTGATCTTGTCTACTCTAAAGGTCAACAAGAAACCTTTACCTCTCCAGAACTACTAAACTACATCTCCAAGCAGACCAGCCGTGGCTCTGGTAATGTGGTACAGTATGAAGTTGAGTTCCACAAACGAATAGCGATGTCGTTCTCATCTTTTATCCTCACCATTATCGGTCTCTCCCTCTCTTCACGTAAGAGGAAAGGTGGAATGGGACTCTATCTTGGAATCGGTTTAGCATTGAGTTTCGGCTATATCATGCTCCAGACCGTTTCAGCAACCTTTGCTATTAAGGATGACACACCGCCTATATTGGCAGCGTGGATACCAAATATCATTTTTGCTATCATCGCCTACTTCTGCTATAGACATGCACCAAGTTAATAAGGCGGACAAAACAAAAGTAAAAACTACCCTCATGATGAAGGGAAAAACAGTAAAATATGTATTTTGAAGATTTAGATTTAAACGATAACGTACTTGACGCACTATATGACATGCGTTTTGATGAATGTACTCCAGTTCAGGAGAAGTGCATTCCCGAAATATTAAAAGGACACGACGTATTGGGCGTTGCCCAGACTGGAACAGGTAAAACAGCGGCTTACCTCCTTCCAGTTCTCTCTAAACTGGCTGATGGTGGCTACCCTGAGTCAGCAATTAATTGTGTCATCATGTCGCCTACTCGCGAGTTAGCACAGCAGATTGACCAAGGTATGCAGGGCTTTGCCTACTATCTTGATGGTGTATCTTGTGTTGCTGTCTATGGTGGTAATGATGGTAATAGATACGATCAGGAGTTGAAGAGTCTCGCATTAGGAGCAGATGTAGTGATTGCTACTCCAGGGCGCTTTATATCACATATTTCACTCGGAAACGTAGACTTGTCGAAGGTAAGCTTCTTTATCCTCGACGAGGCTGACCGTATGCTCGACATGGGTTTTGCTGATGACATTATGACTATTGCAAAGAAATTGCCTGCAACATGTCAGACAATTATGTTCTCTGCTACGATGCCTGCAAAGATTGAAGAACTTGCTAAGACACTGCTAAAGAATCCTGTTGAGATTAAACTCGCTGTAAGTAAGCCTGCAGAAAAGATTCAGCAGACAGCATACGTATGCTATGAGACGCAGAAAATGGGTATCATTAAGGATATCTTCAAGGCTGGAGATCTCAAGCGTGTCATTATCTTCTCAGGTTCAAAACAGAAGGTAAAGCAGATTGCAGGATCGCTTAATCGCATGCACATCAACTGTGGTGAGATGCATTCCGACCTCGATCAAGAACAGCGTAATGACGTTATGTTTAAGTTCAAGAGCGGACAAATTGATGTGTTGGTGGCTACTGACATCGTTTCACGTGGTATTGATATCGACGACATAGCAATGGTCATCAACTATGATGTACCTCATGACGCAGAGGATTACGTACACCGCATCGGTCGTACAGCACGTGCTGACCGTGACGGAAAGGCGATTACCTTCGTGAATGAAGACGATATCTACTTCTTCCAGCAGATTGAATCGTTCTTAGAGAAGGAGGTTGAGAAGGCGCAACTACCAGCAGAACTTGGCGAAGGTCCTGAATACAAGAGCAATGGAAAGCCTAAGAAGGCTGGCAATAGTGCAAAGAGTCGTCGTCGTAAGGACCGTGACCATCAGAGCCACAAGGACAAGAAACAGGGAAACAACAAGCAGCGCAACAGACGTCCTGCACCGCAGACTCAGAACAACACTGACGAGAACAACGCGAACCAACAGGAGCGTAAGGCTGGAAATAAACAGAACCATAGACCTCAAAAGCAGCAAGATAACAATCCTGCAGCAACTGAAGGTAAACCAGTAAACAAGAAGAATAATCGTCAGAATAAGGGTAAGCAGCAGGAACGTCAGCCAAAAGCAGACAACGAGAAGCGCAATGACAGGAAACCTGCTAATAATAAAGGTAATGCTGAAAGCACTACCAATCAGCAGAACAAGAAGCCTAACAATAAGCGCAAGAAGCGTAACAACCGCCAGCGTACACCAGAAGACAAGTCTGTAAGAAGGAGTACGAAATATGATATTCGTGAGGAGTTGCCATCAACATCCAACAACGAATCAGGCTTGAAGGCTCTTATTAAAAAACCTCTGAAGTGGCTTCGTGGACTCGGTAAGAAGTAAAGCGAGTTCGTTTACACATTATTATATAATGCCCGTAATCCCAAACAAGGATTATGGGCATTGTTATATCGCTATCAAACTTTTACCGTATTATACGCATAAAACATAGTTTTTTACTCATATTAGTTTATTAAACCTAAACAGATTGTATGCTATTATCGAATAGCTTGTTTGTTTTTGCAACAAAGACGTTGCACACTTTTCGAGTTACATAACCTGCCAAGAACTCTGTCTATCTACGAAATTAATAAAAGAAGAAGTCTTCAAACGCTCAAAAAGGAATACCCTTCTTCATTACTAAGCCTTATTAGTCAATATATCCGAAGTCCCATGCAACAGATTCTGTGGCTAAAGAAAATAGTAATACTCCTCCACACCATTGGTGCTTACCCTCCGCACAACATGTGCGGAACCTTCGCACATAATGTGCTAAGCATTAAAATGTATGGAGAAGATTTGTAAAAATGAAAAAGCGACCTCACTTAAAATATTTAATAAGTCAAACAGCCTTATCCGACTTGTAATGCAGTAACTATACCTTAAGATAAGAAACCATAGCAAAGTGGCTTTTATCAAGATTAATTTTCCTGTCACTACTGTCATTACCTATATATAGGTAACTATTTAGTTTACAAACACTTGTACGAAATGTTAAAAGTGACAGCAACATGAATTATAAAAATAGTGTAATAAAGTAAGATGTTTACATATATGTAGTACTAACAATACGCTCTTCATGTTGTAAAAAGATAACAGGTATTCTACTAAAATCAAAAGAGAGTTGATAGTTACTTATTCACACCATAATCAAATATTTTACAACAAAAAGATAGCTATTTGAGCAAAAAATCATTATCTTTGCAACATAAACAAGCGTAATTATAAAAATAAAACATTTCAGGATATAATAATAAAAACAACTATTTATGAAAGCAACAGAAGTCGTAGAGAGATTAAAACAGCGTTTTCCAAATGAGCCAGAGTATATTCAGGCCGTTTCACAGGTATTAGATACGATCGAAGATGAATATAATAAACATCCAGGTTTTGAACAAGCCAATCTTATTGAGCGACTCTGTATACCAGACAGAATCATTAAGTTCCGTGTAAACTGGGTTGATGACAAGGGAAATGTACAAACCAATATGGGCTTCCGTGTACAACATAACAACACGATTGGTCCTTACAAAGGTGGACTCCGTTTCCATGCATCAGTTAATGAGTCTATCTTAAAATTCCTCGCATTTGAGCAGACATTCAAGAACTCACTAACAACACTCCCTATGGGTGGCGCTAAGGGTGGTTCAGACTTTTCTCCTCGAGGTAAATCAAATGCAGAGGTAATGCGTTTTTGTCAAGCTTTCATGAGAGAATTGTGGAATTACATTGGTCCAGACTGTGACGTTCCAGCTGGTGACATCGGTGTTGGTGGACGCGAAGTTGGTTATATGTTTGGACAATATAAGAAACTGACGAACCAGTTTGTTGGTATCCTTACAGGTAAAGGTCAGGAGTTCGGTGGTTCACTTATCCGTCCTGAAGCAACAGGATATGGTAATGTATACTTCTTGCAGAACATGCTTAAGACTCGTAATATTGACCTCAAAGGTAAGACCGTCCTCGTCTCTGGTTCGGGTAATGTAGCACAGTACACAATAGAAAAGTTGCTTGAATTAGGTGCAAAGCCGCTTACCTGTTCCGATTCAGATGGCTACATCTACGACCCAGATGGCATAGATGAGGAGAAATTGGCTTATATAATGGAACTTAAGAACATTGAGCGTGGACGTATTCGCGAGTATGCAGAGAAGTATAATGTCAAGTATGTTCCAGGAGGAAGACCTTGGTCTGAGAAGGCTGACATCGCAACTCCATGCGCAACACAGAATGAAATCAACGGAGAAGCAGCTGCTGAACTCGTAAAGAATGGTGTTATCGCTGTGACAGAAGGTGCAAACATGCCTTCTACACCAGAGGCAGTAAAGATTTTCCAAGACGCAAAGGTACTCTATTGTCCAGGTAAGGCAAGTAATGCTGGTGGTGTAGCAGTGTCAGGACTTGAGATGAGTCAGAACTCTGGACGTCTGAAGTGGAGCCGTGAAGAGGTTGCCCAGAAACTCCATCAGATTATGGATGATATCCACGCAAACTGTGTGAAGTATGGTACTGAAACAGATGGATACATCAACTATGTAAAGGGTGCTAATGTAGCAGGCTTCATTAAGGTTGCTAAAGCAATGATGGCGCAAGGCGTTATTTAGATTCTTCACAGTTAGAACCGCAATAAAAGAACTGGAGTACACAACTTAAACTTTTATATATGCTCAAAGAATTCAATCGGTAAATTCTCTACTATGAATGTTTGAAAGCGTGATAAAAGATTTTAAGTTATGTGCTCCTGTTATTTTCCTACAATTAACCTTAATTGAATTACATATTCTGACTATATCAAACAATTCTACATTAACCCATAAAACACGCCTACCCCAACTCAACTAACCTTTAAAAAGACTTTTGAAACATAACAAATCAAGTTCGTTTTTTTCCGTATAATTTAGTACTTTTGCAGCTGAATTAAAAATTAAGTTTATGAAACTTTCAACAATATTACTTTCCATCATGTTAGGACTCAGTTCTTCAACTATGGCACAACAGAAAGATGTTACTATCAAACTTATCGAAACAACTGATGTGCATGGTTCTTTCTTCCCATACGACTTCATCACCAGAAAACCTAAAAGTGGTTCTATGGCAAGAGTCTATACATTGGTAGAAGAGCTGCGTAAGAAGGATGGGAAAGACAATGTCTATTTATTGGATAATGGTGATATCCTACAAGGTCAGCCTATCTCCTACTACTATAATTACGTCGCACCAGAGAAGACTAACATCGCTGCAAGCGTGCTTAACTATATGGGATATGACGTAGCAACGGTTGGAAACCACGATATTGAAACAGGACATAAGGTTTATGACAAATGGTTTAAGGAGCTGAAGTTCCCTATCCTTGGTGCAAATATTATTGACACAAAGACTAATAAGCCTTATATCTTACCTTATTATACTATCAAGAAAAAGAATGGTATTAAGGTTTGTGTTATCGGTATGCTCACCCCTGCTATACCTAACTGGTTGAAAGAGAGTATTTGGAGTGGTCTACGTTTTGAAGAAATGGTCTCTTGTGCCAAGCGAACAATGGCAGAAGTGAAGACGAAAGAGAAGCCAGACGTTATTGTTGGTTTGTTCCATTCTGGCTGGGATGGTGGTATTAAGACACCAGAATACGACGAAGACGCTTCGAAGAAAGTAGCAAAGGAAGTGCCTGGTTTTGATATTGTGTTCTTCGGTCATGACCATACTCCACATAGCTCTATTGAAAAGAACATTGTTGGTAAAGACGTAATCTGTCTTGACCCTGCTAACAATGCACAACGTGTAGCCATAGCAACATTAACCCTTAGTCCTAAGACTGTCAAAGGTAAACGTCAATATACCATAACAAAAGCTACGGGTGAATTGGTTGATGTAAAGGAACTCAAAGCTGACGATGCTTTCATTCAACACTTCCAACCAGAGATTGATGCGGTAAAAGCATGGAGCGATCAGGTAATTGGAAGATTTGAAAATACTATCTATTCAAAAGATAGTTACTTTGGCAACTCTGCTTTCAACGACCTTATCCTCAACTTGGAGTTGGAGATTACTAAGGCAGATATTGCTTTCAATGCACCTTTATTATTCAACGCATCTATCAAGGCTGGTCCTATCACAGTTGCTGATATGTTCAATCTTTATAAGTATGAGAACAACCTCTGCACCATGCGTTTGACAGGTAAAGAGATTCGTAAGCATCTTGAAATGAGTTATGATCTGTGGTGTAACACCATGAAGAGTCCTGACGACCATCTGCTTTTGCTCTCTAACACACAGAATGATGCACAACGTCTTGGTTTCAAGAACTTCTCATTCAACTTTGATTCAGCTGCTGGTATCGATTATGAAGTAGACGTTACGAAACCTGACGGACAGAAGGTACATATCCTTCGCATGAGTAATGGAGAACCATTTGATGAAAATAAGTGGTACACAGTAGCAGTGAATAGCTATCGTGCTAATGGTGGTGGTGAGTTATTAACCAAGGGTGCTGGTATTCCACGTGACTCTTTGAAGAGTCGAATCATTTGGGAAAGTCCAAAAGACCAACGCCATTATTTGATGGAAGAGATAAAGAAGGCAGGTGTGATGAATCCACAGCCAAACCATAACTGGAAGTTTATTCCAGAGACATGGACCATTCCTGCTGCAGCACGTGACCGTAAACTTCTTTTTGGAGAATAAACAAATCAGAAGGTAAAGTAACCAAAGAGCAATAAACATAATGACAGTTTAGAGTTTAAGGTTAATAGAATTAGGCAAAAGATTAATACTTAGACCAATGAAGAATTACTGGTTTGTTTTCTGTAAGACAGATATCATGCTTGAGAAAGTGGGTAAAGACTATACCATTCCACTTTCTGAAGAAGCTCCAGTAACACTACATCCTTGGACACATGTGCTGAATGTCACTCCTATGGAGGATGGTACAGAAGTGAAGGCGGTCATGATAGACCAACCAATTACAGACAATCCTCTGTATGAGATGTGTGGCTTACGTCCATCTTTCTACCACCTTTCCAAAGAACTTTATCTCAAGGCTGGTAAGTGTCATGAATTACTTTACTGGGATAATAACACTAAGTTCTGTGGCGTTTGTGGTGCACCAATGAAGATGCACACCGATATATCTAAGCGTTGTACGAATTGTGGAAAAGAAGTATGGCCACAATTGGCAACAGCAGTCATCGTTCTTGTACACCGAGGCAACGAAGTACTTTTGGTACATGCTCGTAACTTCAAGACCGACTTCTATGGACTTGTAGCAGGCTTTGTTGAGACTGGTGAAACACTCGAAGAAGCTGTACATCGTGAGGTTGAAGAAGAAACAGGAATCAAGATAAAGAACATTCGATACTTTGGTTCACAACCTTGGCCCTATCCTTGTGGTCTGATGGTAGGCTTTAATGCCGATTATGACGGTGGAGACATTCATCTACAACAAAGCGAACTATCCAAAGGAGCCTGGTTTACAAAGGACAACCTACCAACCATTCCTGAGCCTTTATCAATAGCGAGAATGATTCTTGATGATTGGATAAACAAAACATCAATATAAACTAAAGAGTATTTAAACCTTAAAACAATGATGACTTTCTTAGAAAAAGCCCTCGGATTTGATCCCAAATCTATGAAGCTCCGCACTGAGATTATTGCAGGAGCAACAACATTCTTAACTATGAGCTATATCTTAGCTGTCAATCCAAGTATTCTTACAAGTACTGGTATGGACAAGGGAGCGCTCTTCACTGGTACAGCACTGGCAGCAGCTATAGCTACATTGTTGTTAGCATTTATGGCAAAGCTTCCTTTTGCACAAGCTCCATCTATGGGTCTTAACGCCTTCTTTGCCTATACACTCTGCGTATCTTTAAAGTTTACATGGCAGCAGTCGCTTGCTATCATGCTCATTGAGGGTATTCTCTTCATCGCAATTACCTTTTTCAACGTGCGAGAGATGATTCTCAATGCTATCCCGACAAATTTACGCTATGCCATATCAGCTGGTATTGGTATGTTCATTGCTTTTATCGGTCTGAAGAATGCAAACATTATAGTTAATAACGATGCAACTCTCGTTGGCTTAGGAGCCTTCACACCTACCTGTATTCTTGGTATCATTGCTATCTTACTCAGTGGTGCGCTCATGGCAAGAAACGTCAAAGGCTCTTTGTTCTGGGGTATCATCATCACAACAATTATAGGTATACCAATGGGCGTAACAGTCTTTCCTAATGGATGGCTACCAGTTTCTGCACCACAGGACATAACTCCTATCTTCTGTAAGTTTGACTTTTCAGGTCTTCTGAATCTTAAGACTGTATTGGTAATATTCTCTCTACTCTTAATAAACATCTTTGACACTATCGGCACCCTGATGGGCTTAGCTGATAAAACAGGTATAGTTGAACCAAATGGCAACATCCCACATGTAAAGGAAGCAATGATGAGTGATGCCATTGGTACAACTTGCGGGGCTATGTTGGGTAGTTCAACGCTGACTACATACGTTGAGAGCGCAAGCGGTATTGCAGAAGGTGGTCGATCTGGTGTAACAGCATTTACAGTAGGTATTTTCTTCATCGTATCACTCTTCCTCTCCCCTATCTTCTTACTCATCCCAAGTGCAGCAACAAGTGGAGCTTTGGTTATGGTAGGTGTACTGATGATTGACTCTGTAAAGAAAATCAATCTTCAGGATATTACAGAATCATTCCCAGCCTTCATCACAATGATTACAATGGTGCTTTGCTATTCTATCGCTGATGGTATTTGCTTAGGAATCATTGCATATGTATTTATGAAGACTTTTACACGTCAGTGGAAGGATCTGAACTGGACACTCGTTGTATTAGCAGTTCTCTTTATCCTGAACTTTGTGAGAAGCTAACAACGACTTTTAAATAAGCAACTCCCTATGAGTCATAAAGCTACTCATAGGGAGTTTTTATTTATATCACCATATCACACCTACTCTAAAAGAACATTTCTTTGTCATATCATAGAAAAAAGAAGAAAAAACCATGATAAAGTTTGCACAATTAAAATAAAATGACTACTTTTGCAACCGCTTACGAAAAGTAAGGGCGTTTAGCTCAGCTGGTTTAGAGCATCTGCCTTACAAGCAGAGGGTCGGCGGTTCGAATCCGTCAACGCCCACCACCTTGGGTAGTTTCCAGAGTGGCCAAATGGGGCAGACTGTAAATCTGCTGCTTCTAGCTTCGGTGGTTCGAATCCATCACTACCCACAAAAGAGTTGTAATCAAATGATTACAACTCTTTTGTTTTCTATACCCATACCATCATACCGCTGACGAAACATTGGACTGTATGAGGGCATTCCTTCTCATACAGAAATGTAACCATATTACTATAAAATTTTAATTTTACTTTGCTGTCACTTTTAACACTTCATATAAACGCACTATAAATCAATAAGTTAAGAATAATAATTACATAACAGAAGTGACAGGAATTCATGTATCTGTTAACAATAGTGATTGTAGCAGCGTTTGCTATCTTTTAAATTCTACAAACCTAATTTAGTTAAATAAACACAAAAGAGCATCACATTTGCTTTTTTTCCTAAAGAACTTTACCGTTATCTACGAAAATTTAGTAGCTTTACAGCGCATTTAAAATATTGCACTATGTGTTATTATGTAACAAACAACATTTTTGAAAGTAAAACAAAAAAAAGCATTATAAATTTTATATGAAGAAATTATCTATTCAAGAAGAAGCAATTATGCAAAAAGTGTGGAAGCTAAAAAAATGTACGGTAACAGAGATTCTAAAGGAACTCCCTGAACCTAAACCTCCCTACACCACAGTAGCTTCTGTTATGAGGAATCTTAAACAAAAAGGGTACATATCCCAAGAAAAGCAGGGCATTGCATACAGTTATTTACCAGCCATAGAGGAAGAGGAGTATAAGCATCGTTTTATGAGAGGATTTGTACATGACTACTTCAAAGATTCATTTAAAGAGATGGTATGTTTCTTTGCCAAGGAGGAGGATCTATCGTTTAAAGATTTGGTAGACATTATTCGTGAAATAGAGAAAGGAAAAGAGTAATACTATGATATTATAGCTATCTGTATTAAAGATAATGTATAAAAAATATTTGGATTATGCTTTCATACCTTGTTGAAATAAACATTATTATCATCTTTTTGTATGGTTTTTATCGCCTATTGTTTACTAATGATACTTTCTTTAGTTGGCGAAGATTTATGTTGTTGAATATATACCTTATAGCTTTATTAGTCCCTTTTGCAGATTTTAGTAATTGGATTAGTATTCGTGAGGCTACTCAAAATATGGCTAATACATATGCTGAAACTGTCTTGTCAGAAGCTCCTTCTCCTCCATCCAAAGCCACAGTGCTGTCATGGAATACTGTACTTTTGTGGATATATATGGGTGGTGTTTGCATCTTTCTGCTACGCTTTGTAATTCAACTCATTGGAATATACAGATTAGCAAGAAAAACAGAGGTAAGTATCATTAAAGGGGTTAAGGTACACATTATCGAGAAAAATGGGAGCCCTTTTTCTTTCTTCCATTGGATTTTTATTAATCGAGAAGTACTATATGAATCGCAACTACAAGAAATATTAATTCACGAACAGTGTCATGTAGAACAGAAGCATTCCATAGATGTTATGCTATCTGAATTATTTACTATCGTATGTTGGTTCAATCCTTTTGCATGGTTATTAAAAAGAGAAATCAGACTCAATCTTGAATACCTTGCAGATTTTCATGTTGTGCAAGTAGGGTGTGATCAAAAGAGTTACCAATATCACTTATTGAGGATGACTTATCATAAGAAAACACCTACTATTCTAAATAATTTCAATGTTTTACTTCTTAAAAAGCGCATAAAAATGATGAACAAACGTAGATCAAGAGTAATAGTAAAGGCAAAATATGCCCTTCTTATTCCAGTAATAGCTACACTATTAGTCGTCAAAAATATTGAGAGTGTAGCGCACTCATTAGTATCAAACAAAATTGTAAATAATGAAGTGATTGTACCTATTTATACAAAAGCAAACAATGCACTTCAAAAGAAACCAATTTTTTCATCAAAGATTTCAAAAGAAGATAATATTAAAAAACTCAAGGAAGAAGTACATGAAGTGTCACATGATAAAATAAATACTATTGTCAAAAAGAAAGCTATAAATAATACTGCTCCGAGTAATGTAATCAAAGATTCTCATGCTGACATAAAAGATTCAGAATTACCAGAGAAAAATAGCACTAATGTGCGTATATATAATATTTCTTTTGCTGTTGACGCAAAGGGCTCAGTTTCATCCCTGAATGTAACGCATATAAAAGACACTTTATATAATCAGAAGGATTTACAAGAAATAGAAAGAATGTCAAAAGATAAACCTGATAACACCAAAAATAAGACTATAAAAGCTATATATAATCTTCCTATTTCTTTTAAGTTATAGCAACAATTATATCACATACTCTTTAGACCAATGCAAATTGGGCTAAAGGGGTGATTAGAATAATCAAACATACTCTTCATTTATAAAAAATATGAATATGAAAAACCTAAAATGGGCACAAGTTGTCTTACTTGCTTTATTAATATTACTACCAAAACAAATATCAGCTTATCAAAAAAAAGTATTACTTTCCCCAACACGAAATTATACTATTCATGGTCGTATTGTAGACTCTTTTACAAACCTCCCTATATCAAATGTTAAACTAACTTTACTATCAGCAGATAGTACTGTAATAGATACATGTCGCACCTTTATATGGAACGACAAAGCTGTTCATCCCGACTCCTATTTCTATATGCAAAAGAATTTGAGTGAGGGAAAATACATTTTTAAGATAGAACATCCTGATTATTTTACAACTTTTGTCGACAAAGAACTGCTATTCAAAAGTAGAAACACAAGCATTGACATGCAAGACATTCCTATTAAGAGAAAAGGAATGGAAAATAAAGAGCATATGTTAGGCGAGATTGTTGTTAAGAGTACAAAAATTAAGATGGTTATGAAGGGTGATACTATCATATATAATGCAGATGCCTTCAATCTTCCTCAGGGAAGTATGCTTGATGCGCTAATCAGACAATTACCAGGCGCCACACTTAATAGTAATGGAGAAATATTCATCAATGGTCGAAAATTAGATTATCTTACACTTAACGGTAAAGATTTCTTCAAGGGAAATAACAAACAATTAATAGAAAATTTGCCAAACTATACTGTTAAAAATCTAAAGGTCTTTGAAAAAAGTACTGATAGAAGTCAGGCTATGGGTGTTGATATTGATAAAAAAGACTACATCATGGATATCTCACTAAAGAAAAAATATGAAAAAACTTTTATAGCTAACTTTGATATAGCTGGTGGTACGAACAGCAGGTATGCAACCAAAGCTTTCGGATTATATTTCACTCCACGATTTCAGTTATCTATTTTCTCAAATATTAACAATGTGAATGAGGACCGCAAACCCGGAGAAAAGGGAGATTGGGATCCAACCAAACTACCAAACGGTCAGGTTATACAAAAAACAGTAGGTCTCAACGCTGCTGTTAGCAATGAAAAAAACACATTGGAAAATAATATGTCTACAAGTTTCACATGGAGAGATACACATAATATCAGTCAAATAATAGCTGAATCTTTCTTAACTGGAGGAAACAACTTTAATCGTAGCATCTCAGATGTTAAATCCAAGAACTTTATTTATGACTTTCAAAATAATTTAAAGATTTCAACGCCCATTTTCCTAAAATCAACCATAAGCTTAAATTATAATAAATTTGATAATTGGGGAACTGTCCGTTCAGCACGCTTCAATGCAGACCCATCACCAATAGGTAGTACAGAAGCAATATTAGATACAATATTTTCGTCTTCCAGAAACAGACTTATAAATAATTTTGGTGTAAACCGATTGTCTTCTAAAACATATGGATTCGGTCATTCACTTACAACTTTCGCCAATGTTAATGCATATAAACAGTTGCCATCTGGTGATCGTATATCAGCATTGATAGAAGGTGACTATTTAAATACTACAAATTCAATGTTCAACAATTACCAATTGAAGTACTTAAAAAGCAATGCTATAAGTGACTACCGCAATCGATATGACAACACTCCATCTTACTCCTACAATTATCGTGTAGGACCACAATATACATTCGTGATTCCTAATGGATTTAGACTTTTCACAGGATATCAATATCAGCAAAAAGGAAGTTACCGAAACAACCAAAAATACAGATTAGACAAACTATACAAATGGCAGGAAGAAAATCACGATCTTGGCAGTTTACCTTCTTCTCGTGATTCACTCCTACTCGCATTAGATGCTAACAATAGTTACAAAGGGTATTATATAAGTAAGCAAAATTCGGTTTCACTCGGATTTGGTTGTTCAAAATCTAAGAATCACAACAATGTGTTCTTCAATACAAACGTGTCTGTTGGTTACAAAAGTGAAAAGCTTGACTATCGCAATTCATTGCTAAACACTTCTGTCAAACAATATAATTGGGTTGCAGGATTGTCTCTAAATATGGGATTTACAATAAACAAATACAGTTTTTACGGTACTATCACTTCGAAAATGGAAACACCAGATCTTTACTCAAAAATTACCCGATCTGACAATTCCAATCCTTTAGCTATCTCTTTAGGTAATCCGAATTTGAAAAATAGTAGAAAAACAAATGTATCTTTAACCTTTAGTTATAACAACAATAGGCGATTTAAGCTACCGATGGCATTTATAAATATCAATATTCATCAGAATGCTGTTGCTAATGGTTTTACTTACAACCCTACAACGGGTGTATATACATATAAACCACAAAATGTTAAGGGAAACTGGTATGGCAATATTGGATTATATGAAACATTTCCATTAGATAATAAAAACAACTTCACATTAGTAAACGCTATTGTCTATAGTTACAACCACAATGTAGACTTCACAGGAATGACAGGTCAAGCAGAAAGTATATTGAGTAAAGTGAATAACCATTGGTTAGAAGATAATCTATCTTTAAATTATCAAAAAGGGGGATTAACCTGTAGCTTGGTTGGCGAAATGAAATGGAGATATGCTAATAGCAGACGTGAAAATTTCTCAACTATTCGTACCTTGGATTTTAATTATGGTATGTTAGGTTCATACAAATTTAAATTTGGATTAGAAACAGGTATGGATCTTAAGATGTTTAGTCGCCGAGGTTATTCTGATCCTCTTATAAATGCTAATGATTTAATTTGTAACGTATACATTAGTAAGAGTTTCTTAAAAGGAAAACTGGCAGCCAAACTCGAAGGGTACGATATATTTCATCAACTCAAGAGCATAAGTTATGAGATAAATGGGCAAGGAAAAACCGAAACACGTTTTAATGCTATTCCAAATTACTTAATGTTGCATCTCATTTATAAGATGAACATAAGTGGGAAGAAGTAAAATTAGTCGTTCATTTAAAAATATATTTCAGCGTGAAGTTTCTAAAAGTAACTTCACGCTATATTTTTAATCCATATCGGTCATTAGAGGCTAAACATATTTTGTTTTATTATCGAGCAGATTGTTTGGATTTGTAACGCAGGCATAGCGAGCTACGTCAAGTTACACCCTCTTTCTCACAAACAAAATGCAGCTATATTACTATAATAATGTTGATTTCACTTTGCTGTCACTTTTAACACTTCATATAAACATACTACATATCAACGCATTAGAAGTATATTTCGAATGACAGAAGTGACAGGAAATTTTATTCTAAAGAAATCACATTGTTATACGAAAGCAGGACTATGGGGTTTAAGTGAGAAATGAGTGTTATACCACAGAAGCATTCTTGATGACAAATCCTAAGGAGTTATATCACATTAGCGATTTGCCTTGTCTACACACACCCGCATACCCTCTATCGTAAATAAGACACAATAAAGCTTCATTATAACAAACAGAGGGCAAACACATATCGTGCGAAGGCTCAACACGCATGGTGCGAACGGCAAGTACCAATCGCTTGGAAAGTTTATAGTCTTTCACCCAACCTACTATACTTAAAGCAGAAACAACTGTTTACATATTACTCTGTTGTGAAAGAAAAAGCAAACCACAACTATTGATGTGCTGACAAAGTTATAGAAATAAAAAAAACTCCCAATACTGAGAGTCTTTTGAGGTGCCTAGCGGAATCGAACCGCTCTACATGGTTTTGCAGACCATTGCCTAACCTCCCGGCCCAAGCACCATTCTATTACAAATCATAATTGCGATTTGCGAGTGCAAAGATAATCAATTATTTCGGTCTAACCAAACAATTCAGAAACTTTTTTCAATAAAGATTACGTAAAATCTTATTCATGTAAGATACCAAGAATCTTTCACAGACATCAAGCAAAAAGATAAGTTCAAGTAATCCTATTGATAGGTTTCTTAAATGAAACTATTTAAAACAAGCGGGCTTCTTACGACCTTCCAATTTCTGCTTTTTCTTTAACTGATTATGAATGGCACAACCCGAGCATCCATGGCATGGATCACTTGCTGCTCGAAACGATTGCCACGTACGATAAACCACATAGCCTATAGCTGATAAAATTACTATGGCTAAGACAACATACTGCCACATCTTTTCCTACTTATTCTACTTTTCACACTGGAGCATCAGTAGTATCTTCCGTAAAGATATCTTCTGCTACCTCCATCTCATCATCATCAAACCACTTTGACAGCTTTTCGCGTGCCTGCTTTTTCATATCATCATCAACAGAAGACCACACCTTATTTAATACGTAAAGCAAAACACCAAGGTCGTCTGATAGTCCTGCAATAGGAATAGCATCAGGCACAGCATCAAGCGGTGAGATGAGATAACCCAATGCACCAATGATAATAGCCTTATCCTTAAGTGACACCTTATCACTTTGTATCAAATAATACAAAATCAATGCCACATATACCAATTTAGCACCAGCACGCTTTGCTACACGTTGAATCTTATCAAAGAAACCCTGTTGGGTAAACTTATCTTTATACTTTTGAAAATCAGGTAATTCCATACTACAACTAAATCATTAACAAAACTTACTTAAAATCCATAACTCGGTCTACATAAGCCTTCGCCTCTGGATAGTCTTGATTAGCACGACGAATCTTGTTGCGCACTAAAACTTTCATCATTACCCTATAAAGAAGGAAGAGAACCAAGCCCACACCGATAGCTGCCAACACATTCAGTATTCCTTTAAAAGGCAACGAATCATCTGGAAATGCCGACATTATCAATATCGGTAAGCACAAAAGGAAGCCCGCTATTGTATAACGCGAACGCTCTGTACCCTCACTGTCCAAAGCCGCTTGGTAATCAAAAAGATAATTAGAAAGTTCCTCCTCACTTACATTAGCTGGTAACTGAGGGAAGCCCACTTCGTCTTTATGATTTCTGATTTTATTTTCTACTGTGTGTTGAAAATCATCCAACACAGTTACATACTGTTCTTCTAAATCTTTCATGATTTTCCAATGTTTTTATATTAATAAAAAACTCCCAGCTCTCCTCCATCATTCCAAACAGAATGGGAGAAGATGAGCGTATATGAAAGAAAAATAAAACAGTGTTCCTATAAGCCGGGTTCTGTTTCTTCCTCATCTTTCGATAATAGGAAGATGCCTGTCATTTATCTATATTACAAGTCACCTTGCAACTAAAGCATTCTACCCTCCGTTGTGCTTGCGCTTGGGCGGGCTACCCTCAAACAACGGTTTACATGAACTTGCAGCTCCTGAACGGCACAGCCAGACGATCACCCGCCTGCTGGTAGTCTCTTACACCACCTTCTCACCCTTACCACACATTACTGCGTGGCGGTTATTTTCTTCTACCTACATCTACTGTCACCAATAGCTTCTATTTTCGGAAGCAGGATGCCCTATGCTGCCCGGACTTTCCTCTCGCATCCATTACAGATGCCAGCGACAGAGCCGGAACACTGCCTTATCAGAATGCAAAGATAATGGAAAACATGGAAAAGCCAAAATATTTCAATGATAATCTAAACTTAGCCAAGAAAAGAGATAGTATAAAAAGACAGAAAGAAGTTATTGTGTGAACCTAAACACATAGACATTAAGATAATTATAACAACATAATAGCATATCAAGCTATAAACAAGATTCTTAAAGCTACCTTTACACCTATTATACCTATGCTCTACGTATTATAAAACAATGCTTTACACACATTAGAGTATATCCTCACGAAAGTATTTTCATGACAATAAAAATTTCTTTTCATGAAAATAATCACGTCATACAGTAGTTTTTGCATCTCTGCCATACCTTTCAGTACCTATAAATATTAAATAATGCACTCATCCAAAGCCCTCTCCAAAGAGTGGAGTTACATCAATCACATGATACAATGACTTACATTTCCTTTCATTTTGTCAACTTCTTAAAACAATAAGATGACAATTAGGAACAAAACAACTACCCAAAACAAATAAATGCAAAATTTACATCACATCAGATTAATAGTCGTTAAGTGTTAAATTTTAATTGTTAAAATCGGATAAAGATAACTGACAAATTGTCGGTTTTACAAAATTTGCTCCTATATTTGCATTTCAGAATATGTCAACAAGACATTTACAAATAATGACGGCTTGACACATAAAAAAGTAATTAACGAACAAATAATTAAGAATATGAAGAATTTATCAAAGTATTTGGCAGGCGCGGCATGTGTTACAGCCCTCGCCTTTTCTACTGGCGCCTTCATCAAAGTGTATGCTGCAGAAGCCCCAGTTGTAGCTCCTGGTCAGCCAGTTGACCTCACATACGCATCTGAGAAAGCTCTTCCAGCTGTCGTTCACATTAAGTATGTACAGAATTCTAAGACACAAACCGTTGAGGTTCAAGATGACCCATTTGGTGGTTTCTTTGACCCATTTGGTTTCTTTGGAAATCCTAACCAAGGTAATGGTTCACGCCGTCAGCAGGTTCAGACTCCTAAGAAGGAGGCTACAGGTAGCGGTGTTATCATCTCACCTGATGGTTATATCGTAACGAATAATCACGTTGTTGAGGGTGCTGACGAATTGACAGTCACACTGAATGACAACCGTGAGTTCTCTGCTCGCATCGTTGGCACTGACAAGCAGACTGACCTCGCACTGCTAAAGGTAAACGCAACGAATCTCCCTACCCTTCCTATTGGCGACTCAGACAAGCTGAAAGTTGGAGAATGGGTAATTGCAGTAGGTAACCCTTACAACCTCAACAATACTGTAACGGCTGGTATCGTAAGTGCTAAGTCACGTGGTTTGGGTGCTACTCGCAATGGTATTGAGAGCTTTATCCAGACTGACGCAGCCATCAACCAGGGTAACTCTGGTGGTGCATTGGTTAACACTCAGGGTGAGTTAGTAGGTATCAACGCTATGCTCTACTCACAGACAGGTGCATATAGTGGTTACGGTTTTGCTATCCCAACATCAATAATGAATAAGGTTGTTGATGATATCAAGAAGTATGGTAGTGTACAACGTGTAATGCTCGGCATTCAAGGTGGTGACGTACTGAACTTCATCAACGCTCAGAAAGAAGAAGGCAAGAACGTTGACCTTGGTACAAATGCTGGTGTTTACGTTAGTGAGGTTTCAGAAGAAGGA
Source organism: Prevotella melaninogenica ATCC 25845 (assembly GCF_000144405.1). Classification (NCBI taxonomy): domain Bacteria; kingdom Pseudomonadati; phylum Bacteroidota; class Bacteroidia; order Bacteroidales; family Prevotellaceae; genus Prevotella; species Prevotella melaninogenica. The sequence goes on along the minus strand of NC_014370.1, from coordinate 768,161 downwards.
AATGGTGCAGCCTTAGGTTTGGCAAAGGGTGATGTTATCACTAAGTTTGACGGACAGAAGGTGACACGTATGTCTGAGCTTCAGCAGGCACTCAACAGCAAGCGTCCTGGCGATAAGGCAACCGTTACTTTCATCCGCAATAAGAAAGAAATCTCAAAGACTATCACACTGAAGAATGCACAGGGTACGACAAAGGTAATCGAGCAGGCTGATATCGACGTTCTTGGTGGTCAGTTCCGCCCAGTACAGGATGCCCTTAAAAAGCAGTTGAATATCAACTATGGTCTTGAAGTACTGAAGGTTAACAATGGTGCATTGAAGTCTGCTGGAATCAATCGTGGCTTCATCATTCAGAATGTAAACGAGACCATGGTGAAGAACATTGACGACTTGCAGAATATTGTTAAGAAGGCATCTACCAGCAAGGACCCAGTTCTCTACGTTCAGGGTATTTACCAAACTGGTAAGAAGGCTTACTTCGCTATTCCTCTTGCTGATTAACGACAGATAACTTTCAGCTGAAAATCTGGCAAAATAAGAATTCCCCCATTCTTGGTTTTAGATACAAGAATGGGGGATTACTTTTTGATAGGCAACACCTTGAAAAATCATTACATAATACCAAGTGAAGCATCTATAAACAACGGCAAAAACACATATAAAAAGTGACTTTATAACCAACAGTATATCAACCAGTTATAAATCAGTAAATCAAAAGGTACTTAATAGGACTTCAAAAGGGCGTTAGTAAGGGTCTTAAAGGGCATCTTTTGCAAGTCAATTAGGCGTCTTTAAGAAGCCAAATGGGCATATATTGGTTTCGAGTCATCCGAAAATAGTTTACAAACTTCAACAAGTAAGGGAATAAATTGTTTGTAGAATACAGATAGACATCAGACCTAATGACATTTATCATGTAGTCTTTCCGCCTTTATAAAACCATCTAATTGGGGGTAGTCATACCATGCAAGTAAATTAATATTATTCTATTAACAATCTATGTGTTTAACGTAAGAACCCTCTTCTTACCCTATAAACGCAACATAATAACCACCAAGAATCCAAATCTAACCACCTCTTATCGCACTAAAAAACGTTGTATGAACATGACGAGAATATGCAACCATTATCAACCAATAAAACTCCTATCAGTCAACAAGAAACCGTTAAAAGACCAAAAACCTAATACACAACACAAAATCATTATAGATTCTTATGTGAGTTTTTTACTTTTTTATTTGTTTAACTCATTGAATTTGTGTAAATTTGCCATCACTTAAAATAATGCTAAGCACATGAGACAATTGAAAATCACAAAATCGATTACGAATCGAGAGAGTGCTTCTCTTGATAAGTATCTGCAGGAAATCGGTCACGAAGAAATGATCAGTATCGAAGAAGAAGTTGAGCTTGCTCAAAAGATTCGAAATGGTGATCGAAAAGCTTTAGAACGTCTGACGAAAGCTAACCTGCGCTTCGTTGTCTCAGTTGCAAAGCAATATCAAAATCAGGGGCTTTCTCTGCCCGATCTTATTAACGAAGGTAATGTAGGATTAATCAAAGCAGCAGAGAAGTTTGATGAAACACGCGGCTTTAAGTTTATCTCATACGCTGTATGGTGGATAAGACAAAGCATCTTGCAAGCAATAGCAGAACAAAGTCGTATCATCAGATTACCACTAAATCAAGTAAGCTCTGTCAATAAAATCAATAAGATATTGACACAGTTTGAACAAGAGAACGAACGCCGCCCGAGTATTGATGAGATAGCACAGAACACTGATATACCAGAAGACAAGATTGTTGATGCAATGAAAGTTAATTCACGTCATGTCTCGGTAGATGCTCCATTCTATGACGACGAGCAAAGTAGCTTACTTGACGTTATTCCTAATGATAACACACCATCAACTGATAAAGAGTTGGTTGAAGAGAGTCTACGGGAAGAAATTGGAAGAGCTTTACAGATTCTTGAGGATAGAGAGAAGGTGGTTATAGAGGCTTACTTTGGAATTAACCAACGTGAAATGACATTGGAAGAGATAGGAAGTAAATATAATCTCACACGTGAACGGGTAAGACAGATTAAAGAAAAAGCAATAAGACGCCTACGCCAACTATCCAATAGCAAGGTTTTGAAGGCTTATTTAGGACAATAACATTAACATTGTAAGATATTAATTTAAGATGAAATTACGTCAGGTATTAATCATAGCAGTACTCCTGCTGGGATGGGTAAATAGTAGTAACGCAAAAGGATACAAGCCTACAAAGGTATATATGTTTGGTTTTGCAGCCTCTTTTAATGATTCAACGGTTTATATGACCAATATTCAGAAGGTGGATGCCTACCTTGTAAACGACCGTACTAAGTTCCTTGCTAATCGTGAAGACTACTCATATCAACTCCGTTATTACCTTCAGAACAATGGTTTGGTAAGCTATCCAACTTGCGTTACGATGTATGCTGAGAATGAGAATAAAGCTATGAAACAGTTCACAGCTTTGAAAAATAAATACGAAAAGGGAAAGAAGAAATATATAGTTAAGTCTATCTCTGATGCAGAGTTCAGCTATAAGACTATAACACCAGACAACTATACTCCAAACGAAGAGACACAAGTGAATACTAAAACCACAAAGTCAAAGTAAGCAGAGCCTATAAAGATGGAAATAAATAACTTCAGAATAGCTGACTTTGATATACAGATTATATTCCGTGAGACTGATGTCAACGGAATGCACTTGCTAAGTTCGTTTGAACCTTTCAGAATCAAAGAGATTTCAGAGAATGTCTTTTTCCGCTTAACGGTTGACGATACGCTTCGACCTGTTCCAAAGGAAAAAAGACAACGTATCCGTGCTTTCGATACAGGAAATGGTGATACCATTGTGGATCGGGTTGATGATGGTAGCTATCAGTATATTATCAAGGACATTAATGGCTCTGATTGTTGTCTGCTACAGAGTAATAAAGACTTCTCTGACTGTCGTTGTGCACTCAATGGCAACAAGAATATGCGCACATTTGGACTTAATAATGCATTGATGCTTATCTTTGCCTTTGCTGGTGCACATAAGAAAACCTTGCTGATTCACGCATCTCTTGTTCGTAACAATGGCTATGGCTATGCCTTCATTGCCAAGAGCGGAACAGGTAAGTCAACCCAGGTTAGTATGTGGCTACGCTATATTCCAGGCAGTGACCTCATGAACGATGACAATCCTATCGTGAGAATCATTGATGGAGAAACATGGATATATGGTAGCCCATGGAGTGGTAAGACACCATGCTATCGCAATGTCAAGGCTCGTTTAGGTGCTATTACACGTATTGACCGCGCTACAACAAACTCTGTTGAGAAGCCCAATCCTATTGCAGCATTTGCTTCACTACTCCCCTCTTGCTCCAGCATGAAGTGGGATTCAGACATTTACAATGGCGTTTGTGATACTATTACAAAGATTGTAGAAGCTGGGAAGATATTTACGCTACATTGCTTGCCTAATCAAGAAGCAGCAGAAGTGTGCTATCAAACCGTAACGAAAAGATAAAACTTATGTCAAAAACAGTACTTACGACTTCTGAAATCCAGTTTGCGAATGCAGAGTTTCTACCAGAAGTTGTCAAGATGTTAAATGAAGGACATACTGTTACGTTACGCCTTCGTGGCTATTCTATGCGTCCTTTCCTTGAAAATGACCGTGACAAAGCTTTGCTTGTCAAGCCTTCCACAATAAAAGTTGGCGACCCAGTCTTAGCGGAGATAACACCACGACACTTCGTCTTACATCGTATTGACAGCATAGAAGGTGACAACGTGACCTTACGCGGTGATGGCAACCTTGGTGTTGAGCATTGTAAGAAAGAGAATATTGTTGGAGCAGTCATTGGTTTCTACCGTAAAGGAAGAAATAAGATGGATGCTACAAATGCTTGGAAATGGAAGACATATAGCTTTATTTGGACTCGACTTCTTCCTATCCGAAGATATTTATTAGGTATTTACAGACGTATCTGGATTCCTATCTTTGGCACCATTTAATGGAATATAAAAAGAAAGATAATAATATAAACTATCAATAAGAATGAAAGTAAAGAATGGCTTCAACCTCCGTGAAGTATGCGGAGAACATATTATCGTTGCAGAAGGAGATGAGAATATTGACTTCAGCAATATTATATCTATGAACGAAAGTTCTGCATACTTATGGGAAGAGGTGCAGAAGATGGATTCTTTTACAGTAGATAAGCTCGTAGAGTTAATCTGTAGTCAATATGAAATTGATGAGGAAACAGCTCGCAAAGATGCCACAATACTTGCTGCACAATGGGGTACTGCGGGTATCATCGAGGGTGAAGACATCCCTGCAGATGATTCTGCTGTTAAGAAGGAAACAATCTCTGAGAAAGTTGATTCTACACACCTCGAGGCAGCTACAAGCGAAGAAAAGCCTAAAAAGAAAGGTTTCTTTGAGCGTCTCTTTGGTTAAAGAGCAAACTGAAAACAATTATAAATAAAAACTCGGACACTGATTATATCAATTCAGTGCCCGAGTTTTTTATTTATTAGTGCTATCTGATAGAACTTTGAATAATATATTCGTCCATACGACATCACCTTTGATTTACAGTTATCTGATAGAACAACTCCTTTCTACCAACAATTTGTTCCCTGATAATATCATATTGCACTACACTAAGTACTCAACACCATTGGTGTTTACCATCCGCACATGACGTGTTAAGCATCCGCACACTATGTGTTGAGCATTAACACATCAGTAAAAGATGAATTAAAAGCCCCTTGTCATCATCATAATATGTAGTAAGACACGCATGGTTCATTTATACATAAGGGCGCTTAGCAAACAGCACAGTTCTTTTATCAGCGCCTATTACAGATTCTCAATAAACCATTCAGCAACCTGTCTCAGAAGATGATTACGTGTGTTACCCCCATAAATACCATGGTTACGATTGGTATAAAGATTTTCTTTGAAGTCCTTATCAGCTTGAACCAAAGCCTCAGAATACTCAAAGGCATTCTGCGGATGTACGTTATCGTCCGTTAGACCATGACATATTAAGAGTTTTCCATGAAGCTTCTCTGCTCTATTGATTGGATTAATAGCATAACCAGTAGCATTCTCCTGTGGTGTACGCATATAACGCTCAGTATAAACAGAGTCATAATAGCGCCAGTTCGTTGGTGGAGCAATAGCTACACCTGCCTTGAACGCATTGCGTCCCTCGCTCATACTCATCAATGTATTGAAGCCTCCAAAGCTCCAACCCCATATTCCAATACGCGAAGCATCGACATAGCTTTGCTTGCCCAACCACAATGCAGCTTCTGTCTGATCCTTTGATTCCAAATCGCCAAGCTTCAAATAAGTACACTTCTCAAACTCTGCACCACGCGCACCAGTACCACGACCATCTACAGTAACAACGATATAGCCCTTTTGTGTTAAGTAGTAGTCAAACATTGCCCCACTACCCATAGACCCAACGCCCCAGTTGTCGACAACCTGCTGACTACCCGGACCACTATACTGGTGCATAATTACAGGATACTTCTTTGTTGCATCGAAGTTAGCAGGCTTCACCATCCAACCATTAAGTTTCACACCTTCGGAGGTTGTAAATGTAAAGAACTCAACACCAGTGTTACCATACTTTGCCAACTTAGCCTGCAACTCATCATTATTGAGCACCTCACGCACCTCCTTACCCTTATTATCATAGATGGCAAACACGTATGGATGATTGCTATCGCTCCATGTATTGAGGAAATACTTATAATCGCCTGAGAATGAAGCAACATTCCATCCCGCACGAGCAGAAAGGCAAGTCAACTTACCCGACTTGTCTGCAACATATATTTCACGCTGCATTGGCTTACGTGCTGCTGCTTGGAAGTAGGTATTTCCAGTCTTCTCATCATATCCATAGATTTCAGTTACGTCATAGTTCCCCTTATCAATCTGACGTAAAAGCTTACCATCCTTATTATATAAGTAAAGGTGCATATAGCCATCACGGTCAGAAGGAACAAGAATATAATCCTTCATGATGCTAATACCCTCCATAGCTTCTTCCTTCACATACTTAGGTACACTCTCCTTTATCAGTAGTTTACATGTACCAGTGAGGGGATTAGCAGCATAGAGGTTCAACTCGTCCTGATGACGGTTCATTGTATAGAGGATAATTCTATTTGCATCAAAGGTAGACTTGATGCGTGGAATATAACCATCTGCCGCTAATGGTAAATCATATTTACGCACAGCACCATCACTCAAGCTATAAGACCATGCACTAACCTTTGAGTTTGCTTCGCCAGCCTTTGGATATTTATAGCTGTAATCACCAGGATAGATATCAAACATATCATATGCAGGGTGAGAACCTTTGTAAAACTGTAGAGTATAACTCTTTACCTCACTCTCGTCATATCTAATCCAACTTAGCGTCTTGCTATCTGCACTCCAAGCAAGTGCATTATTAAAGCCGAACTCCTCTTCATTCACCCAGTCGGGTAAACCATTGATTACCTTATTGAACTCACCATCCGTTGTAACCTGCTTTACGCTCTCTCCATCTGTAATATAGATATTATTCTGATGAACATAAGCGATCTGACGACCATCTGGAGAGAAAGTCGGAATCTGCTCAGAGCCATCTTTTGACAGTTTCTTTAACTGTTTTGTCTTTACATCATAGAGATAAAAGTCTGCTGTAAACGAACGACGATAGATACGATTTGTATTCGTTTGTAATAACAGTCGACTTCCATCAGACGAGATCTGATAATCATCAAAGGATTTTAATTGTTCACCCTTGGCATCAGCGAGGTCAAAGATAACCCCTGTAGAGCTACCTGTTTTAAAAGAATACTTAACAACCTGACGACCATCAGACGAGATTTGTGCATACTCAGAAGTTCCTTTTAAAGGATTAACACCCGAGATACGCTTAGTTGCAAAAGCACCATTAGTAATGTCTTTCAAAGAGATAGGTTCTCCAGCCATCAACTGAAGTACGGTTAGCATTGTTGCAAACAGAAGTAATATACGTTTCATAAATTCAAGTTTTAACAGCACAAAAATATAAAATATTCCGTATATTTGCAAAAGAATGGAACAATATTATTGCGATTTCGGGAACTGGTTGCGCTCTCAGTTCCCTTATAAAGTACAGAAGATATCGGTTAATGCTGGCTTTACTTGCCCTAACCGAGACGGTAGGATTGGCCGTGGTGGTTGCATTTACTGCAATAATCAGACATTCAATCCTGCTTATTGCGATAATGGAAAGAGTGTGACCCAACAACTTGAAGACGGCAAACTATTCTTTTCAGGTAAGTATCCTGAGATGAAATATCTTGCTTATTTCCAGGCTTATACCAATACTTACGGCACTAATGACCATATTAAAAAGCTCTATGAGGAAGCACTTGCTGTGAAGGATGTGGTTGGACTCGTTATCGGTACACGTCCCGACTGTATTAATGACGACCTCTTAGACTACTTTGAAGAACTGAATCGCCGCACATTCCTCATCGTTGAGTATGGTGTGGAAACCTGCAATGATGAGACATTACGACTGGTTAATCGCGGGCATGACTTTGCTTGTGCTCGTAAAGCTATAGAAGAGACTGCCCGACGTGGTATCCGTGTCGGTGCACATATCATTCTCGGTCTACCTGGCGAAGATGCAAAAGAGAGTTTAAGACAAGCTCCAATCATCTCTTCTCTTCCCTTAACGACATTGAAGATTCATCAGTTACAGATTATTCGTGGAACTCGTCTGGCAAAGATGTACGCTGAAAAGCCATTTCACCTTTATACGGTTGAAGAGTATATCAAGCTCATAGCAGATTACATTAGTCTTCTTCGCCCCGACCTTGTACTCGAACGCTTTGTCAGTCAGAGCCCTCCCGACCTCCTCATAGCACCCAAATGGGGACTGAAAAACTATGAGTTTACACATCGCCTTCATAACTTTATTAAGGAGAAGTTGAATAATAAAGCTCAATCTGACAAATGAAAAGAAAGCATCAACGCTCAATAGCCTATCTTGTTATCGCATTGTTAGGAATCTCTTTATGGCATGTATGGAAGAGTAGCAAGATTGCTGAGAACCCAGCTTACACTAAAGGTGTAGTCAACAAGCTTTATAAAATTCGCGCAACTCCTTACTACTCCTATTCATATAACGTAGATCAGAAGACCTATGAAGGTAGGGGTAAACAATATGGAGAATATGAAAGTCTGCATATTGGTGACACTATCACCGTTTATTATCAAAAAAATAACCCCAGTAACAGTGAAGCTTATGTAAGAAATAATAAACAATAGTCATAATCTTATACCAATTCTTATATTTGACTCTATCAAAATATGGAGTGATAAAAACAAACCTATTACATAATAAGGCACACAGATAAGCAGAGAGAAGACGGAGTTAAAAACAATACATGGAGGTTCCAACGAAACAAAGAACGAAAGAGATGTTATACACAGATGACTAACATCTTTGTTATTTTTGCCAATAAACATTGCAATTATACTCCTTTGCTCTCTAAGCCTTCGATGAATCTGTGTGAGTTTTAACGTAGAAAGGCAAAGAAAAATATTGACAAAATAGTTAAAGCAAAGGTAGAAAAATAGACTAAAAGTGATTTATTTCAGCACCCCTGTAAGTTTCTTACTATCAACAAATTGCAAGGATAGATTTAAAAAGGTGCTTAGTAAGGCTTCAAAAGGGCGTTAGTTAGACCTCAAAAGGGCATCTTTTGCAAGCCAATTGGGCGTTATTTGCAAGCCGTTTTATGGTCCTTATAAAATTAACATACGAAAAATACGGACAAAAAAGCGTCTTTAAAACTTGGGAATGACAAGATTTACCTTTTGCATTTAGCATTATAAGAAATATTATACAGAGCAGTTTTAAGTTTCTTACTGAGAACTTAGAGTTGCTATGTGGGCCTTATTATATAATTACTTTATCTCGTCCCTCTATATATTGGATGAGCCTTATATCTTTTCTTTATCTTTAGATGTAACAAACAGATATATTATACGAAAGAGTTTTCTATACTCTTTGGGGCATACTTGCATGTGTTTGTGCATTAATATACTGTAAGTGACAAGAGAACTAATCATTAAGAAACACGACTCCTTCCTCCCTTTCCTCCCTTTTCAAGAAACGAATAGCTGACAAATTGTCCAATATAAGCGACAAGTTGACAGAAAACACCTATAGGCATAAGGTTTGATATATAGGCATTAGAAACAAAAAATAAGAACAAGTTCTGAAGCCTATTATAAAGGTGTATGAGCTATAGGAAGGAGATTTGAATATGACATTTGAGAAATTTACAATTAAAGCACAAGAAGCTGTTCAGAGTGCGATAAACATTGCACAGCGAAATGGACAGCAGACCATTGAGCCAGTACATATATTAGCTGGTGTAATGGATAAAGGAAAGGATGTAATAAATTACGTCTTCCAGAAAATTGGCGTCAACGCACAAGCTGTGGAGACTACCATTCAGAATGAGATGAGCCACTTACCAAAAGTATCTGGTGGTGAGCCTTACCTCTCTTCTGAAACCAATCAGGTGATGCAGCGTACTATAGAGACCTCCCAGAAGATGGGTGACGAATTCGTTAGTATCGAACCGATGCTGCTCGCCCTACTTGCGGTAAACTCAACTGCAAGCCGCATTTTGAAAGATGCGGGTTGTACTGAGAAGGAAATGACAGCTGCTATCAATGATCTTAGACAAGGTCAGAAGGTACAGTCACAAAGTGGTGATGAGAACTATCAGTCATTACAGAAATATGCACGCAACCTTATCGAGGATGCACGTGCAGGAAAACTCGACCCAGTGATTGGTCGTGATGAGGAGATTCGTAGAGTATTACAGATTCTATCTCGTCGTACAAAAAATAACCCTATTCTCATTGGTGAGCCAGGTACTGGTAAGACAGCTATCGTTGAGGGGTTAGCAGAGAGAATCGTTCGTGGTGATGTGCCAGAAAACTTAAAGGACAAGCAACTCTATTCACTGGATATGGGTGCGATGTTGGCTGGTGCTAAATATAAAGGTGAGTTCGAGGAGCGTCTTAAAAGCGTTGTTAAGGAAGTGATGCAGGCTGATGGTAACATCATTCTCTTCATTGACGAGATTCACACATTGGTTGGTGCAGGTGGTGGCGAAGGTGCCATGGATGCAGCAAATATCCTTAAACCAGCCTTAGCACGTGGTGAGTTGAGAGCTATCGGTGCAACAACACTCAATGAATATCAGAAGTATTTTGAGAAAGATAAGGCGCTTGAACGTCGTTTCCAAACCGTATTAGTAGATGAACCAGACGAGTTGGATGCTATCTCTATCCTTCGTGGATTGAAGGAACGTTATGAGAATCATCACAAGGTACGTATCCAAGATGATGCTTGTATCGCAGCTGTTAAGCTTTCTGAGCGGTATATTTCAGACCGTTTCTTGCCAGATAAGGCTATCGACTTGATGGATGAGGCTGCTGCAAAACTGCGTATGGAACGTGACTCTGTACCAGAGGAGTTGGATGAAATCAGTCGTAGATTGAAGCAACTTGAGATTGAGCGTGAGGCTATTAAACGCGAGAACGACACAGAGAAGATTGCACAACTCGACAAGGAAATCGCTGAACTCAAAGAGCAGGAACATGGATTCCGTGCAAAGTGGGAGGGCGAACGTGGACTGGTGAATAAGATTCAGCAGGACAAGCAAGAGATTGAGCAGCTCAAGTATGAGGCTGATCGTGCCGAGCGTGAGGGTAATTACGAGCGTGTTGCCGAGATTAGATACTCACGACTAAAGCAATTAGAAGACGATATCAAGAACATCCAACAGCAGTTGCAAGCGACACAAGATGGGCAAGCAATGGTGCGCGAGGAGGTTACAGCAGATGATATCGCTGAGGTTGTGAGCCGTTGGACAGGTATTCCTGTCACACGAATGTTACAGAGTGAGAAGGATAAACTGCTCCACTTAGAGGATGAATTGCACAAGCGTGTCATCGGACAAGATGAGGCTATCACAGCTGTAGCAGATGCGGTTCGTCGTTCACGTGCAGGATTGCAAGATCCAAAGAAGCCTATTGCTTCCTTCATCTTCTTAGGTACAACGGGTACTGGTAAGACCGAGTTGGCAAAGGCATTGGCTGATTATCTCTTCAATGACGAGTCTATGATGACCCGAATTGATATGAGTGAGTATCAAGAGAAGTTCAGTGTAACTCGACTCATCGGTGCGCCTCCAGGATATGTAGGCTATGATGAGGGCGGTCAGTTGACTGAGGCTGTACGCCGCAAGCCTTACTCTGTCGTACTCTTTGATGAGATTGAGAAGGCACATCCAGACGTATTCAACATTCTTTTGCAGGTGTTGGACGATGGTCATCTGACAGATAATAAGGGACGAACAGTGAACTTCAAGAATACGATTATCATCATGACGTCTAATCTTGGTTCACAATACATCCAGCAACAGTTTGAATATCTTAACGATACTAACCGTGAGGAGGTAATCGACAAGGCAAAAGTTGCGGTAATGGATATGTTGAAGAAGACTATTCGTCCTGAGTTCCTCAACCGTATCGATGAGACTATCATGTTCTTGCCATTGACAAAAGAGCAGATTGGTGATGTCGTTCGTTTGCAGCTCGAAAGAGTTAAGGATATGTTAGAGCCACAGGGTATTGAACTTCAGTGGACCGACCCAGCCATCAATTATCTTTCAGATGTTGGCTACGACCCAGAGTTCGGTGCACGTCCTGTCAAGCGAGCTATCCAACGTTACGTATTGAACGACCTCAGTAAGTCATTGCTTGCAGGTACAGTCAACCGTGACAAGCCTGTCATCATCGACAGCTTCGGCGAAGGCTTAGTATTTAGAAACTAATATAAAAAGGGAGTGTGTCATTTGGCACACTCCTTTTTTTTGTTTCATCGGACATTTCAAGTGATACTACTATAAACCTTTATGACGTAAACTTCTGTTCTCCTTTAAGCTTCTTCGTGACCAACATCGTTTCTTATCTTTAGTGATTCTACATGTCATAACCGTCCGCACTATTGGTGTTCACCAACCGCACCATTGGTGCTAAGTATCCGCACGATGATATGACATGATAAAAAGGGCTATTGTGGCTCATCCACTATGGAGAAAAAAATAAGATGTGCCGTCACTGTGAAAACAGTTCCAAACTCCTTACTATCAAGAACGAGTCCGTCTCAGAATACGCTATTTCTCACTTTCATTCCATCATCTATGATTTTCTACAATAAAAGAAGGGTCTTCTGGAATTTCAAGTGATAGCTTTTATATTTTTAGGCTACTTGCTGATAAACAAGTATGGATCTATAACAAATCGTGTGGGTAATTATAGAAAACTCAGATAAGAATATTACCTTTGTCACATGAATAGTACCGAGATATTTACACAAGCTTTGAGCCTATCAGAAGCAACTTCTTAAAAGGAGGGCAAGGGGATTCGTAAATACAGAAAACTTTAAGTATATGGTCTATTTCATAACAGGGGAGCTTAAACTTAATTACCCACACGATTCGTTATAGAGCCGAATATTTTTTGTAACTTTGTGCTATAAAACTTAAAAACATTATCATTATGGCATCAAAAGCATATAACGTTCTATTTATTGTAGCAATGTTGTTGTTCAGTAGTTGCAGCGTATTCCGTGGACTCACACTCGATGGTCCTTCTGGTCCGGATATATATGAATATCAGAAGTTGGAACGAGACACTATTTTCAAAGGAAACAATCCGTTTCATTTTCCACTTGCTGCATCGCATCGTTGCATAGATAGAAATATGCATATAACTCACAAAAAGGCAGGAAATGCAGAGGAGATGCGAATAGATTCACTCGTTGAACAATGGTTTGGAAAAGATGGGCAATTGCTTATTATTCATAACGACAGTATTGTTTACGACCAATGGACAGAGCCTTTTTATCCAAGAAAGAATGCTACCATTTTCTCTGTTTCCAAATCGTTGACGGGGCTTCTTTGTGGTATTGCCGTAGACGAAGGTTATATCAAGAGCGTAGACGACTATGTAACTGATTATATTCCAGAATTGGCACAATACAATGCTACATTCAAAAAGTTACGGATTGTCCACCTACTGAATATGCAGGCTGGTTTCGATTTTTACGAGGACTATGAATTGACTCTAAAAGGTTTGTTTAAAATATTCAAGATAACTCAACTGCAATATGGGCACGACTTCACCCAACTTTTCCGACACATAAAGTTTAAAAGTCAGCCTGGCGAGAAATATGAATATAACAGTTTAACAACAGCTCTACTTTCTTGGATTATTGAACGAGCAACGGGTAAAACCTATGCAAACTATATGAGTGAGAAGGTATGGAAACCATTAGGTATGGAACGCGATGCATGGGTTACAATAGACAGTCGTAAGCATCATCACACACAAGGCTTTGGAGGTATTGCTACAAACGTGTATGACCTTGCAAAAATAGGAAGATTATATTTGAATGATGGTACGTGGAATGGGAAGCAAATTGTCAGCAAGGAGTGGATAGACAAGAGCTTAGAAAAGACTACCGAGAATAAAGGTTATCATTATTGCTGGTACCATCAGTATCGCGATAACAATGCCGAAAACTCTTCTTTCTATGCGTTTGGTGTCGGACACCAATTCATTTATATTAATCAGAAGAAGAATGTAATTATTGCCCGAATAGGAAACAACTACAATTGGATGGGGTGGGAAATGTCATTTTTCGACTCCTTATGCGACAAATTGTTCTAAACAAAATAAGTAGTTAAAATTCTGAATATATTTTGTAGGTAATGACAAGTAATACTACACAAAATATCCCGAAAATTTATGAAAAATATTTTTGCCGGTTAAACTTGGGATAAGATCCTTACTGTCAAAAACGAGTCCGCCTCAGAAACGCTATTTCTCACATTCATTCCAATATCCCTGATTTTCTACAATGAAAGAAATCCTCAATATGAAAGTTCCTGTCACTCCTGTCACAAAAGAACAGCGTATAACCTACTGACTTATAGCACGTTTATACGAAGTGTTAAAAGTGACAGCAAAATGAAATTAAAAATACTATCGTTATATCGTTACATTTTTAAAAGAGCTAACAACTTTTTATTACTCAAAGAACAACATATAAACAGAATTATTAGACGCACCCAACTCTTACGTTAGCAAGATTAATATTTCTTCTCGAATAAAAATAATTCTATTCATACATTTAACCTTAGTGAAAGCAATAAGAACCTTCTACTCATAGTAAAAAGAAGCAATGAAATAATAGAGAACAAAGATAAAAAGCGTTGCTTTACACTTAACTATAAAGGTTCAAGACTGCATATTACATACTTCTTGCTATGTTTTAGAACATAGTTTATAAACAAACTATCTATAACAAATCCTGCAAGGAGTAAAGCCTTTTGACTTTGCTGCACTCACAGAAAGGCTTTTTATACTGCCAGAGCATCTATTAAGACCACGGCAATTTGGGCTTGAATGATACTTTCTTGCCTTTGGACCCGTACAAATGTAAACCGTTCCAGACTGAATATTCGTATTTTTCTTTGTAGAAGCAGTCGTTCCTCCTATCGTAGAGAACAACGCAAGTGCTATAAACGCTGATTTAATAAATTGCATTTTGGTATAAAGTAAGATTGTTGTAATGAACTTAGTAAATTAGAAGTGAGAGCGAAAGGTAAAGACTCTACCTCTTTTAGATATACATTTATAAACCATAAGAAATAGGCGGTATACCTACGTAAAAACATGGTATACCGCCTAAAAAATATATTTCTAAGAAATTACTTCATTTCTTCCACTGCTGCTTGTGCCGCAGCAAGTCTTGCGATAGGCACGCGGAATGGAGAACAGCTAACGTAATTAAGACCTACACGATGGCAGAACTTAACAGAACTTGGCTCACCGCCATGCTCACCACAGATACCACACTTGAGGTTCTTGCGAGTCTTGCGGCCCTTCTCAACACCCATTTGAATTAACTGACCAACACCCTTCTGGTCGAGAACCTGGAATGGGTCAACATCAAGAATCTTCTTCTCCAAGTAGCTTGGCAAGAAGCTTGCGATATCGTCACGGCTATAACCGAAGGTCATCTGAGTCAAGTCATTTGTACCGAAGCTAAAGTATTCTGCCTTCTGTGCAATAACATCAGCTGTCAAAGCAGCACGAGGGATCTCAATCATCGTACCCACCTTGAATTCAACCTCAACACCCTCCTTCTTGAAGAGTTTATTTGCAGTTTTGCGAATGATGTTCTCTTGAATGTCAAGCTCATTAACAATACCAACCAATGGTACCATAATCTCAGGCTTAGGATTGAAGCCTTCCTTCTTCAACTGAACAGCAGCACCGAGGATAGCCTTAGTCTGCATTGCAGTAATCTCTGGGAATGTGTTACCCAAACGGCAACCACGAAGACCCAACATTGGATTGCTCTCAGAGAGTGCACTTACACGACTCTGAATAAACTGAACGCTAACGCCCATCTCTTCAGCCATGACTTCCTGTCCCTTAAGGTCATGTGGAACAAACTCATGCAAAGGAGGATCGAGCAGACGGATGTTAACTGGTAAACCGTCCATACATTTCAAGATACCATAGAAGTCCTGCTTCTGATAAGGCAAGAGCTTGTCAAGTGCTCTTTCACGCTCCTCAGTAGTGTTTGCGAGAATCATCTCACGCATAGCCTTAATCTTCTCGTTCTCAAAGAACATGTGCTCTGTACGGCAAAGACCGATACCAACAGCACCGAAGTTGCTTGCTACTTCTGCATCGTGTGGAGTATCTGCGTTGGTACGAACAACCAACTTGCTATACTTCTTACAAAGATCCATTAGCTCAGCGAAATCACCTGTTACCTCAGCTGGACGAGTCTTAACCTCACCGAGATAAACTTCACCTGTTGAACCATTCAAAGAGATATAGTCACCCTCACGGATAATAGTTCCATCAATCTCTAAGGTACGCGCCTTATAGTCGACCATGATTGCACCAGCACCACTGACACAGCACTTACCCATACCACGAGCAACAACGGCAGCGTGTGAAGTCATACCACCACGAGCTGTCAAGATACCCTCAGCAGCAGACATACCTGCGAGGTCCTCTGGAGATGTTTCAATACGAACCATGATAACCTGACGACCATCCTCATGCCACCTTGTAGCATCGTCAGCGAAGAATACAACCTGACCACTTGCAGCACCTGGAGAAGCTGGCAAACCACGTGTCAACACATGAGCCTGAGCCAATGCCTCCTTATCGAAGACTGGGTGGAGGAGTTCGTCGAGTTTGTTTGGTTCACAACGCATAAGCGCTGTCTTCTCATCAATCTCACCTTCATGAAGCAGGTCCATAGCAATCTTAACCATTGCAGTACCTGTACGCTTACCATTACGAGTCTGGAGGAACCAAAGCTTACCTTCTTGTACTGTAAACTCCATATCCTGCATATCATGGTAGTGCTTCTCCAACTTATCCTGGAGTGCATAGAGCTGCTTGTACAACTCAGGCATAGCCTCTTCCATTGAAGGATATTTAGTTGCACGAGTCTCTTCATCAATATTTTGCTGTGCAGCCCAACGGAGTGAGCCTTCTTTTGTAATCTGCTGTGGAGTACGGATACCTGCAACAACATCCTCACCCTGTGCATTGATAAGATACTCACCATTGAAGAGATTCTCACCAGTACCAGCATCACGAGAGAAGCAAACACCTGTTGCAGATGATTCTCCCATATTACCGAATACCATTGCCTGAACTGTTACTGCTGTACCCCACTCTTGTGGAATACCCTCCATCTTACGGTAAAGGATAGCACGCTCGTTCATCCATGAATCAAACACAGCACAAATAGCACCCCACAACTGCTCCATTGGATCATCAGGGAAGTCCTTACCTGTCTGCTCCTTGATAGCCTTCTTGAAGAGAGCAACAAGTTGCTTCAAGTCTTCAACAGTCATCTCGCTATCGAGCTTAATGCCACGCTCAGCCTTAACCTGCTGAATAATTGCCTCAAATGGATCAATATCTTCCTTGTTTACAGGCTTCATACCCAAAACAACATCACCGTACATCTGTACAAAACGACGGTAACTATCGTAAGCAAAACGCTCGTTACCCGTCTTTTCAATTAATCCGGCAACCACTGCGTCATTAAGACCAAGGTTAAGGATTGTATCCATCATACCTGGCATAGAAGCACGTGCACCAGAACGCACACTCATCAGGAGAGGATTAGCTGGATCTCCGAAGGTTGAATTCATCAAGCTTTCTACATGCTTAACACTATGCTCTACTTCTGCCTTCAGCAAGCCTACTACAGTCTCTTTACCTTTCTCATAATACTCAGTACATACATCAGTGGTAATTGTGAAACCTGGAGGAACAGGTAC
This sequence comes from Prevotella melaninogenica ATCC 25845, assembly GCF_000144405.1. Classification (NCBI taxonomy): domain Bacteria; kingdom Pseudomonadati; phylum Bacteroidota; class Bacteroidia; order Bacteroidales; family Prevotellaceae; genus Prevotella; species Prevotella melaninogenica. The sequence continues at coordinate 750,645 of NC_014370.1, read as the reverse complement.
ACCGATGAGGTTCATCTCAGCCAGATTGGCACCCTTGCCACCAAGGAGATTTCTCATATCAGCCTTACCCTCAGCCTTACCATTACCAAAGGTATAAACTCTCTTTTCGCTCATAAGTTAAAAATGATAATGAATTTTAGTTATTTCTATAGTGCAAATATACCAATAAATAGGTAAAGTAACAAACTTTTCTATAAAAATTGCTATCTTCACCTTACATTTTTGCTTTGTTAGCGAACACAGACTTGATAAAAACTATCAAGCAGACTACAAACGGGAAAAAATTAGTAACTTTGCAGCGAAATACAAAACAGATTATGAGTAGAAAAAGAAAGCCATTACCCATTCTGGAGAATGTCACAATAGAAGCTGTGGCGGCCGAAGGTAAATGTGTTGCACATGTTGATGATAAAGTTATTTTTGTTCCTTTTGTTGTACCAGGAGACGTAGTTGACCTTCAGGTACGCAAGAAGAAGCGTAGTTATTGTGAAGCTACAGTCATACGCTTCATCAGTAAAAGTGCTGTACGTCAGGAACCTATGTGTGAACACTTTGGCATCTGTGGTGGATGTAAGTGGCAAAACCTTCCTTACGAAGAACAGTTGAAAGCAAAGCAACAACAAGTATATGATCAACTGAGTCGTATTGGCAAGGTTGAGCTCCCTGAGTTTCGCCCAATCATGGGTTCAGTACACACCAAGGAATATCGTAACAAGCTCGAATTTGGTTGTGCTAATAAGCGTTGGTATACAGAAGAGGAGCTAAAAGCGCTACCAGAAGGCATTGGCTTGGCTGAAGGAGCCATCGGCTTCCATATTACAGGTGCCTTTGACAAGGTATATCCTATAGAGAAATGCTGGTTGATGGATGACCTCTGCAACGAGATTCGCAAGGATATCCGGGACTATGCACTCTCTACTGGAATGAAATTCTACGATATTCGTGCACAACATGGTTTATTGCGAGATATTATGGTGCGCAACTCTAATACAGGCGAATGGATGGTACTTGTACAGTTCCACTATGATGAGGAGGGAGACGATGAGCGTGCAAAGGCATTAATGCAGCATATTGCAGACCGTTTTCCACAAATTTCTTCACTCTTCTACGTTGATAATCAGAAAGGTAACGATACATTCAACGACCTTGAACTAACACTTTTCAAAGGTAATGATCATATCTTTGAAACGATGGAAGACTTAAGATTCAAGGTGGGACCAAAGAGTTTCTACCAGACTAATACCGAACAGGCATATCACCTCTATTCTGTTGCACGCGAATTTGCCAACCTTACAGGTAACGAGCTTGTATATGACCTCTATACGGGTACGGGTACAATTGCAAACTTCGTAGCAAAGAAAGCTCAGAAAGTAATTGGTATTGAATATGTTCCAGAGGCAATAGAAGATGCAAAGGTTAACTCAGAAGTCAACAAGATTGACAACACACTCTTCTATGCAGGTGACATGAAAGACATTCTTACAGAGGACTTTATCAGTGAGCATGGACGCCCAGACGTTATCATCACAGACCCTCCACGCGCAGGTATGCATCCAGACGTTGTGAACGTTATACTCGGAGCAAGTCCAAAGCGAATTGTTTACGTTAGTTGTAACCCTGCAACACAAGCACGTGACCTTGCTCTGCTCGATGCAGACTATAAAGTTTCTGCCGTCCAACCTGTAGACATGTTCCCACATACACCACACGTTGAGAACGTTGTCTTATTGGAGAAACGATAAACGACAGTAAACTACATATTTAAAGATTGCCCACTATTCCAGCCAAAGGAATTATCCTTTACAGTGACTGCCATAGTGGGTAATTTCACCTTAATATATATAGAAAGCCCTTATCTTCAAACTCTAACCAAGAAAAGACACGACAAAAGCAGCATAATATTTTGTTATTATTTGATAAAATACTATCTTTGCATCGTCAATAGCCGAGTTATCAACCTAAAATATTATCATTACCTAAATTCATAGAGTTATGAGAAAAACAATTATCCTATCAGCAATGATGCTATGCTCACTTCTCGGTAAAGCACAGGAAGCACCAAAGTGGATTAATAACGTAAAATTGTCTGGCTTCGGTATCGTTCAGTACCAATACAATGGTATGAACAACAACAAGTCAAATAGTTTCAACCTCCGCTTAGGCCGTGTATCACTTGATGGTCGTATCCTTGAAGATTGGGCTTGGAAAGCACAGTTACAGTTCAATGGAAACACATCTACATTGGGCGCATCACCACGATTAGTCGACCTCTTTATTGAATGGCAGAAGTATGATTTCTTCCGTGTTAAAGCAGGACAGTTCAAGAATCCATTCACTTTTGACAACCCTATCCATCCTATCGACCTGGGATTTATGAGTGTAGCACAAGGTGTTCAGAAATTAGCAAGTTTCTCAGACCGAGCTGGTGCACATCCATCTAACGGACGTGACATTGGTGTACAGATACAAGGCGATTTCCTAAAGACAGCCGCAGGTAGAAATCTTGTTCACTATCAGGTAGGTGTATTCGATGGGCAAGGAATCAACGTAAGAGATGTTGACCAACAGAAGAATATCATTGGTGGTGTATGGGTAATGCCTGTTGAAGGCATGCGCTTAGGCTGGTTCGGATGGACTGGTTCGTATGCTCGCAAGGGAACATGGACAGATGCAGCTGGTGCCACACACTCAGGTGTACGTAGTCTGCAACAACGACGCTATGCCTTCTCTGCAGAATACAAAGTTAACGATTGGACCATACGCTCTGAATACGTACATTCTACTGGTAATGCCTTCGCTAAAGCACTGAGCAACACAGATGCTTCGGCAGCTACAGACTGCAGTCTTAGTGCAGATGGAGACAAAGCTCAGGGTGTTTATGCTTTAGTCATTGCGCCTATCATTCCTAAGAAGCTACATGCCAAGGCACGTTACGATATGTATCAGCCATCTGATGGTGCTGAAAAGCAGCGTACACAATACGACTTAGGACTTGACTACGAGTTCACCAAAAACCTTGCATTGAGTGGTATTTATTCTTATGTTCATGATCGTTCTATGAATAGTACGGGTAAACCAAACTATTCAATGTTTGACTTAGAATTAAGTTTTCGCTTTTAAAATAAAGAAAAATTAAAGAAAATCACGGATACATTAGGTTGTATCCGTGTTTTTTTGTATCTTTGCCGAAGTTATGATAAACAAATATTAACAAACGAAGGTTGTAAGTATTCACGATAAAACATCCTCGTACAAACTCTAAAACATGACAAGACATCAGCACATCGACTATCAGACAGGAGGAATCAAACCTCCTTCTTCATCAGCGGCACGCCGTCGTAAGGTTTTTAATAAGGTAATGAAGATTGTTATGACATTCTTTGCCTTAGCAGTTGTTGGCTTGGCTTACTGGATGTATCACAACTAAGCCTATTAAATCTTTTAACCAACAAAAAATCAAACGTCTACGTCTTATTCAGCTATTTTTAGCTGAATAAGTCCGAATTTGTAAGTAAATACAAGTTCACAACATCATGGGAATGTTATTTTTAAACACTATTTCTTAGTAAACATTTCCTATATAAGATTGTCATTAATAGCTTACTATAGTGTAATTAATGACAATTGAGGTCTTCTATCCCTCTTTATTTAATGATATCTGTAGCCCAACACATATCGTGCGAAGCGCTAGCACTATTCGTGCGGAGGGTAAACACAAGTTGTGTTGCAGGCTAACACATCACAAATAAAGACCTGATATGACTTCATATACTCTTCTATAAGCAATTATTCAAGTACAGACATTATCTATCTTTGTGAACTATATGAAGATGATAATGAGAACCATCATAATCTATTCGCATCATTCTATTATGGAGTTCTTCCCAAGCAGATAAAGACAAGGCTACATGCCCCATCGTACGTCTCAAGTTAATCTCTACTACAGGGTGAAGCATAAAACTATCTTCTGCAGCAACAATCATCATATCAACGCCTAACGGACCGCTATAAACACCTCGCAAATGATTGGTTAGCAACTGCTCTAAAGCTGAAATAACTTCATGTAACAGTTCATTCGATACATAAGTAGACAGAGTCGAATGTTTCTCAGCTTCGTCTGCAAGGCTATTACCTACATATGCACCGCTAACAGTATGGAATACAGACAGTCCTGCGTAATGGGCTCCATCCGCATCCGCATAAAATTCTACACCAAAATCCTTCACCTTATTGTAATAAGGCTCTATCATTATACCGCCTTGCGTCTTTATCACATTCTTAGACCAATTAGCCAAGGCAGCATCCAAGACAGTATCAACATAGCGCACTCCTCTCCCACTGCTACTCCACGGAGCCTTTATCACAGCCTTACCCAAACTCTGAAGAATACGTTCTAATTCTATAATACTATCAACATAGGACGACTTACCAAGTAAAATAGGATGAATAAATTTCTCTTGTAGTTCCTTTAATACAGCAGAAGAGAACTGACGATTACTAAGTCTACGTACATTTGCAAGCACCTCATTATCAGGAAGTACAGATGGCTTAACCCCCATCTGGCTCAACTGAAACTTAATAGAAGAATCCCATCCCCATGGCACAACCTTATCAATCTGTTCTAATAGACGATCTACACCTTTTTTATCAACAAAATTCACCTGCTTACCATAACGCTGAAGGCGAGAGGCATGCTGCTGAGCAGAACTCACGTTTTCTACAAGTACATAGTCACCTTCCGCTGCCCACAGAACAGGTAGGTAATCTAAATCATTGCGAAGCTGCCTACCTGCGTGCGGAGCCGTAAAGTACTTGTTATCATAAGCTAACGCAATATCATGTTCGGGGTTAAATACGTGTAATGTCATTGAAATCCTTTGTTAATGCTGTGCAAAGGTACATCAAACCAAATATAACACAAAATAAAAACAAAAAAATCATTTTTTGCTATCTATAGTTTGCAAATTAAAGAAATTAATAGTAACTTTGCATGTGGATAATATATATAACGGGAACAAGATGGACGCATTCTTTCGCACGCATACTTACTTGGTGGAGCATGTAAATGCCCCAGTGCGTCGTCGTCTCATGGATGAGATTAATTGGGACGACCGCCTCATCGGCATCAAGGGTACGCGAGGCGTAGGTAAAACGACCTTCCTCCTACAATATGCCAAAGAGCGCTATGGCGCTACTGATCGCCAATGCCTTTATGTAAATATGAATAACTTTTACTTCCAAGGCAGAGGTATAGCAGACTTCGCTGGCGAGTTTTATCGTAATGGCGGAAAAGTCTTGCTGATTGATCAAGTATTCAAACAGCCTGATTGGAGTCATGAACTCCGTCAATGCTATGACAATTATCCTGAGTTGAAGATAGTTTTCACAGGCTCAAGTGTCATGAGACTGAAAGAAGAGAACCCAGAGCTTAATGGCATTGTAAAGAGCTATAACCTGAGAGGTTTCTCTTTTCGCGAATACTTGAATTTACAAACAAACCAACAGTTTGAGCCTTACGCATTAAAGGATATTATAAACAACCACGAGGAGATAACAAGACATATTCTCTCAAAGGTTAGCCCGATGAAGTACTTTGCAGACTATATTCACCATGGCTTTTATCCCTTCTTCTTAGAACATCGTAACTTCTCAGAGAATCTGCTGAAGACGATGAATATGATGACAGAGGTAGATATCCTTCTCATCAAACAAATAGACTTGAAATATCTGACCAAGATTAAAAAGTTATTTTACCTTCTTGCTTTGGAAGGTCCTAAGGCTCCAAACATCAGCAACCTTGCTAAAGATATCAACACAAGCCGTGCTACGGTAATGAATTATATCAAGAATCTTGCTGATGCACGACTTATCAACCTTGTATATCCAGTAGGACAAGAGTTTCCTAAAAAGCCTGCAAAGGTTATGTTACAGAACTCTAACTTGATATATGCCATCTACCCCATCCAACTTGATGAACAGCAGCTTATGGAGACATTCTTTGTAAATGCGTTACAAGAAGTATGCTCGGTAAATGAAGGTAATAAACAAGGCACATATATTATCAATCAAAAAGAAAAGTTTAAGGTATGTGATACTGGAAAGACTAAAAAGCGATTTAGCACAGACACAACCTATACTATATACAATACTGAGGTGGGAAAAGACAATCAAGTACCACTTTGGCTAATAGGTTTCCTATATTAGGCAAGACCAAAAACATTATAACAATATTCATTTAATAAATTTCAAAATGGCTAAAGAAAAGAAGTTTATCACTTGTGATGGTAACGAGGCCGCTGCTCACGTGAGCTACATGTTCTCTGAGGTAGCAGCTATCTATCCTATCACTCCATCATCTCCAATGGCTGAGCACGTAGACGAGTGGTCAGCACGTGGTCGTAAGAACCTTTGGGGTCAGACAGTAAGCGTTCAGGAGATGCAGTCAGAGGGTGGCGCAGCAGGTGCCGTACACGGTTCACTGCAGTCTGGTGCTCTCACGACAACCTTCACCGCATCACAGGGTCTTCTCTTGATGATTCCTAACATGTACAAGATTGCTGGTGAACTTTTGCCATGTGTATTCAATGTTTCAGCACGTACACTCGCAAGTCACGCTCTTTGTATCTTCGGTGACCACCAGGACGTAATGGCTTGCCGTCAGACAGGTTTCGCTATGTTCTGTTCAGGTTCTGTTCAGGAGGTTATGGACCTCTCTGCAGTTCCTCACCTTGCTTCATTGAAGACATCAGTACCATTCATCAACTTCTTCGATGGTTTCCGTACATCACACGAGTATCATAAGATTGAGTGCCTTGACCAGGAAGATATCCGTCCATTGGTTGACGAGGAAGATATTAAGCGTTTCCGCGATCGCGCAATGACTCCAGAGCGTCCAGTAGTTCGTGGTACAGCTGAGAACCCTGAGACATTCTTCACACATCGTGAGGCATCTAACAGTGCTTACGAGAATGTAGCAGAGGTTGTTGAACATTATCTCGGCGAAATCTCAAAGATTACAGGCCGTGAGTATCACCTCTTCGATTACTATGGTGCTAAGGATGCAGAGAACATTATCATCTTGATGGGTTCAGCTACTGAGGCAGCTCGTGAGGCTATCGACTACTTGATGTCTCAGGGTAAGAAGGTTGGTATGATTGCTGTACACCTCTATCGTCCATTCTCAGTTAAGCACTTGCTCGCTGCAGTACCAAAGTCTGTTAAGCGTATCGCTGTTCTTGACCGTACTAAGGAACCAGGAGCAGAGGGTGAGCCATTGTACCTCGATGTTAAGAGTGCATTCTATGATGTTGAGAACAAGCCATTGATCGTTGGTGGTCGTTATGGTCTCGGTTCTTCAGATACAACACCAGCTAAGATTATCGCTGTTTATGACAACCTCGAGTTGCCAGAGCCAAAGAATCACTTCACTGTAGGTATCGTTGATGACGTAACCTTCACTTCTCTCCCAGAGGTTGAGGAGATTCCATTGGGTGGTGAAAGCACATACGAGGCTAAGTTCTATGGTCTTGGTGCTGACGGTACCGTTGGTGCTAACAAGAACTCAGTAAAGATTATCGGTGACAACACTAATAAGTACTGTCAGGCTTACTTCTCTTATGACTCTAAGAAGTCTGGTGGTTTCACTTGTTCTCACCTCCGCTTCGGTGATAATCCAATCCGTTCTACTTATCAGGTAAATACACCTAACTTCGTAGCTTGTCACGTTCAGGCTTACTTGAACATGTACGACGTTACACGTGGTTTGCGTAAGAATGGTACATTCTTGTTGAACACTATCTTTGATGGTGAGGAACTTGTACACTTCATTCCTAATAAGGTTAAGCGTTACTTCGCAAAGAACAATATCAGCGTTTACTATATCAACGCTACTAAGATTGCACAGGAGATTGGTCTTGGCAACCGTACCAATACTATCCTCCAGTCTGCATTCTTCCGTATTACTGAGGTAATTCCTCTCGACCTTGCTGTTGATCAGATGAAGAAGTTCATCGTTAAGAGTTACAGTAAGAAGGGTCAGGACGTTGTAGACAAGAACTTCGCTGCTGTTGATCGTGGTAACGAGTACAAGCAGTTAACTGTTGACCCAGCATGGGCTAACCTCTCTGATGACGATGCTAAGGTAGACGATGCACCAGCATTCGTTAAGGAACTTGTTCGTCCAATGAACGCACAGGCAGGTGACCTCTTGAAGGTTTCTGACTTCGTTAATCATGGTACTGTTGACGGTACATGGTCAGTAGGTACAGCAGCTTTCGACAAGCGCGGTGTTGCTACCTTCGTTCCAAAGTGGGATGCAGAGAACTGTATCCAGTGTAACAAGTGTTCATACGTTTGTCCTCACGCTTGTATCCGTCCATTCGTATTGGATGAGGCTGAGAAGGCTAACTTCAACGAAGAGACACTCGACGTCATCGCTCCAAAGCAGCTCAAGGGAATGCAGTTCCGTATTGAGGTGTCAGTTCTCGACTGTACAGGTTGTAGCAACTGTGCTGATGTATGTCCAGGTAAGAAGGGTAACAAGGCTCTCTCTATGACTCAGTTCGTTGCTGGAGAGGAAGAGGCTAACCACCGTGCAGCTAACTGGAATTACCTCGTTAAGAACGTTAAGAGCAAGCAGAACTTGGTAGACATCAAGTCAAATGCTAAGAACTCTCAGTTCGCTCAACCTTTGTTCGAGTTCTCTGGTGCTTGTGCTGGTTGTGGTGAGACTCCATACGTTAAGCTTGTTTCACAGCTCTTCGGTGATCGTGAGATGATTGCTAATGCTACTGGTTGTTCTTCAATCTACTCAGCTTCAGTTCCTTCTACTCCTTACACAACTAATGAGGAAGGTCATGGTCCTGCATTCAATAACTCACTGTTCGAGGACTTCTGTGAGTTTGGTATGGGTATGGCTATGGGTAATAAGAAGATGCGCGAGCGTATCGCTGTACTTCTTAACGAATCTATGGCTAACGACCATACACCTGCAGAATTCAAGGAGGCTGCTCAGGAGTGGCTTGATAACATGAATGATGCAGATGCATCTAAAGTTGCTGCTGCTAAGCTGAAGCCATTGATCGCTGCTGGTGCTGAAAAGGGATGCCCTGTATGTGCAGAGCTGAAGACACTCGACCACTATCTCGTTAAGCGCAGCCAGTGGATTATTGGTGGTGATGGTGCTTCTTACGATATCGGTTACGGTGGTCTCGACCACGTTATCGCTTCTGGTGAGGACGTTAACATCTTGGTTCTTGATACTGAGGTTTACTCTAACACTGGTGGTCAGAGTTCTAAGGCTACTCCACTCGGTGCTATTGCTCAGTTCGCAGCTAAGGGTAAGCGTATCCGCAAGAAGGACCTCGGTTTGATGGCAACTACATATGGTTACGTTTACGTAGCTCAGATTGCTATGGGTGCTGACAATGCACAGACATTGAAGGCTATCCGTGAGGCTGAGGCTTATCCTGGACCATCACTCATCATCGCTTACTCTCCATGTATCAACCATGGTTTGAAGGTGAAGGGCGGTATGGGTCGTAGCCAGGCTCAAGAAGCAAATGCTGTTGCTTGTGGTTACTGGCAGCTCTGGCGTTACAACCCACTGTTGGCTGAAGAGGGTAAGAACCCATTCTCACTCGATTCTAAGGAACCAGAATGGGATAAGTTCCAAGACTTCCTTCACAGTGAGGTTCGTTTCCTCTCTGTCCTCAAGGCTTATCCAAATGAGGGCGAGGAGCTCTTCAAGGCTTGTGAGGATATGGCTAAGCTCCGTTACAAGAGCTATGTTCGCAAAACTCAGGAAGACTGGAGCGAGGAGGCATAATCGCCTAACCCACAGATTAAAAAGATATAGTTAAAACACTATATAACATACGCAAAGAGGCTTCTCCATCATGGAGGAGCCTCTTTTTTGGGCTATTCCGTTAAATGCATAGACACTTATCGTATAGCGTTAACAAAAGAATCAAAATAATTCATTAAACAAAAAATAACCAAGACAGTCTTGACTATCTATTTTGTTCATCCTCCGACACAGAAAATCTTATCATGTTAAGGCTACGAAAATTTGCAGATAGAATATTGAAAATTCATGACACAATTTTGGATAAAAAGTATAAAATAAAGCGGAAAAGCACATATAAAAGGTAAGATTACAACCAGCAGTAAATCAATTAGTTATAAAATCGTGCAAGTAAAGGTGCTTAGTAAGGTTTCAAAAGGGCGTTAGTAAGACCTCAAAAGAGCACCTTTTGCAAGTTAATTGGGCGTCATTTCAAAGCCCAAAGAGCATATATTAGCTTTGAGTTGCATGAAAATAATTTACTAACATCGCTTTATAAGGGGGATAAGTTATTTGTAGAAGACAAAAACATATTTATCCCAATAAGCCTATTTTTTTCAAGAAAAGAAAGTAAAATAACAACAAGCAAATAGAAACAATGCACAATAAACATATTTTCTTTTATTTCTTAAGAGAATAAAAACATCTTATATTGTTTGTTTTTCCTAAAAATTATATATATCTTTGCCCTAATTGTAGAGAAAACAAGTTACATCATAGCACAAAATAAAATAGTTTTTTAGATTATATATCAGAATATTAATATTATTAATTATTCATAATGAGTTATTAGATTAGGTATCTTTATAACATTTCAAAGATTAGACAAATTTGACAATAAATAAGATTGTCAAATAAAAATATTTATAGATTCTAATAAGTAGCATGGTAACCTTTCGCTACTAACAAAAATATAAGAAAGTATGGATACATCTAAAGAAATCTTGAACAACCCTTTCGTCAACAAGGGAACAGCCTTTAGTATGGCTGAACGTAAGAAGTTAAATCTTGTAGGACTACTCCCTCCAGTTGTACAGACACTTGAAGAGCAGATAGAAAGAACATATCTGCAATATCAGAAAAAGGTAAATAATCTGGAGAAACGTGTATATTTGATGACACTTTTCAATACCAACCGTACTCTATTTTATGCACTTATGGCGCAGCACATCGAGGAATTCATGCCGATTGTTTATGATCCAGTTGTCGCAGATGCTATTCGTCAATACGACGAATTATTCATGAAACCACAAGATGCAGGATTCCTCTCTATCGACCATCCAGAAGATATCGAGAAGTCATTGCGCAACGCTTCAGAAGGAAGAGATATAAAACTCATTGTGGTTACTGATGCCGAGGCTATATTGGGTATAGGTGACTGGGGAGTTAATGGTGTTGCCATTGCCATTGGAAAACTGATGGTTTATACCGCAGCAGCGGGTATTAACCCTAATGAGGTATTGCCATTAGTACTTGACGTGGGAACTGATAATAAACAGTTGCTCGACAATCCTCTTTATTTAGGCAATCGTCATGAACGTGTTCGTGGTAAAAAATATCATGAATTTGTAGACAAGTTTGTTGAAACAGCAGAATGTCTCTTTCCAAATTTATACCTTCATTGGGAGGACTTTGGTCGTCCTAATGCAGCAGCCATTCTCGAACGCTACCAGAATAAAATTACAACATTTAACGATGATATACAGGGAACAGGCATAGTTTCTTTGGCTGCTATTCTCGGTGCACTGAACATTTCAAAACAGAAATTTACTGACCAACGTGTGATGGTGTTTGGTGCAGGAACAGCAGGCGCAGGTATTGCACATCAGATTTACGAAGAATTTATGCAACAAGGACTATCTTCTGATGAGGCAAAGCAACATATTTATTTAGTAGACAAACAGGGATTGCTCACTGATGACATGACTGACTTGACAGAAGGTCAGCAGTTCTTTACACGCTCAGTAAATGATTTCCATAAGCCTCTACCTACTTTGCGCTCAGCAGTTAGCGCCATTAAACCTACTATATTAATAGGAACTTCTACACATCCAAGAGCTTTTACAGAAGAAATTGTGAAAGAAATGGCTGCACATACAGAACGCCCTATTATCTTCCCGCTGTCAAATCCAACAGAACTTGCTGAAGCAAAAGCTTCTGACCTGATAGAATGGACTGATGGACGTGCGCTCATCGCTACTGGTATCCCAAGTTCACCTGTAGATTATAAAGGGGTAACTTACGCTATCGGGCAAGCTAATAACGCTCTGATGTATCCAGGATTAGGACTGGGAGTGATAGCCTCTACGGCAAAATTAGTAGATCAATCACTCTTATCAGCAGCAGCACATGCTTTAGGCGGAATTGTGGATGCATCACAACCTGGCGCAGCAGTGCTCCCTCCTGTGAACAAAATTACTTCTTTCTCACAGCATCTTGCCGAGGTAGTAGCACAACATGCCATTGACCATCAGAATACAAGAGAGAATATTACAGATGCACATGCTGCTGTAGAGCATATAAAATGGTATCCTCGTTATGAATAGATGGAAAGTACAAGTAATTTTATAATGCTAAAGATTGCTATCCGATAAAACTTAAATTATATAGAAATCCTTGCAGAATTACCTTTATATAGAGGTAATTCCGCAAGGATTTTTTTTAATGATTACCAAATAGTAATAGTTTTATATAAACATTTTTATAGCGTTTATACGAATAAAAAAACAGATATTCGTTTTGAACTTTATAAAATAAAATCTATCTTTGTTCACGAAAACAGACTCTTCTAACATCAACAACAATCATAATATGAAAAGTAAAATCCTATCATTAGCCATTATCATTGCAATTACAGTAATTGCATTATATTGTGTTCTGAGTGGACCTGAGACTATTATCCTACATTGGAACATTGGTGGAGAAGCAGAAAGCTATGGTTCTAAGTATCTTATACTGGCACTTCCAGTTATTTCATTTATCGTATTCTTACTGATTGTCAACCAAGAAAAGCATCCATACGACACAAGTCTTATGAGCGAAAAATCACGCAGAAACAGGAATCCTAAAGCTCTTCGCGATATAATGCCAATCCTGTTGTTGGTTATATTGTATCTTACAGCATGTTCTGTCCAAATAATTTCTATGTCATCATTAGTACCATTCTCTCTTATTATTATTGCTATTATTCTCTTTATGTATAAATCACGCAAGTCGACAAAGCTATAAAAACGACCTTATTTATTTTGCATTTCGCTTGATTTAATGTATCTTTGTAGCTATGAATGCACAAGAAGCACAGAACATTAAATGGAGTGAGAACATCATCATTGTGGATGGTGATTATATAGACCATGTCGCTTTCGACCTCATTGTCAACTTTGAGCGAATGCTGAACCGTCGTATTCCCGCTGCTGATTTCAGCCAGTGGGTTGTAAACATTGCCCTTGATGGACGTTTGAAGCCTGGAAATCACGAAACACAAGTGGTGCTTTTACATGATAAGCAGAATCCAAAACTTGAGAATTTTGCTCCAGCGGATTATGCGAAAGAACTGAATGGGCAAGCATTCAAGGATTCACAGCTTGGCGAATTTATTATCAATGCTATTGCTACAGGTGATGAAGTAGCCAAGAAAGACGATGTTCTTCTCGACCTTCTAAAGACAATTCTTAATCATGAAGAGGTTAAACGTATTATGGTTGTATCAAACGCTGAGGACAGCCAATTGATGAGTACACTTCGTTCTACGCTTCGCGATGTAGATGATGAGCTAAAACATATTACCTTGTTTGCAATGCAACCACTCGAAGGAGGTAATTTCAAACAGCAAATTTTGGGTTACTCGCTTCTTAATGCAATGGGTATATCCGCTTCAGAGATTGAAAGTAAGATTAAGTAAGACATAAAAATAAAGTAATAATAATAAAATAAGAATTCTCAAAATAACATTCCATAGCTCCCTTCTTTGGAGTGGAGAATAGAATGGGAATACAGAGAATTAAATTGAACTATGGGAAAAGTTTTAATGATTGGCGCAGGTGGCGTAGCTACTGTAGCCGCTTTTAAGATTGTCCAGAACCAGGACGTGTTTACGGAGTTCATGATTGCCAGCCGTCGTAAGGAGAAATGTGACGAACTGGTTAAGGCAATTCATGATAAGGGCTACAAGGCTGATATCAAGACTGCACAGGTTGATGCAGATGATGTTGAGCAATTGAAGGAACTCTTCAATTCATTCAAGCCTGAGCTGGTTATCAATCTTGCACTACCCTATCAGGACCTCACTATCATGGATGCCTGCTTAGCTTGCGGTTGCAACTATCTTGACACCGCTAACTATGAGCCAAAGGATGAGGCACACTTCGAGTACAGCTGGCAGTGGGCTTACAAAGATAAGTTCGAGCAAGCTGGATTGACAGCTATCCTCGGTTGTGGTTTCGACCCTGGAGTGTCACAGGCTTATACCGCATACGCAGCAAAGCATCACTTTGATGAGATTCACTATCTCGATATTGTTGACTGTAACGCAGGTAACCACCACAAAGCATTTGCAACCAACTTTAACCCAGAAATCAATATCCGTGAGATTACCCAGAAGGGACTTTATTATGAGAATGGCAAATGGATTGAGACAGATCCATTGGTAGTACATCAAGATATTACCTATCCAAACATTGGTCCTCGTGACTCATACTTGATGCACCACGAGGAGTTGGAGTCATTGGTCAAGAACTTCCCAACTATCAAGCGTGCACGTTTCTGGATGACCTTTGGTCAGCAATACCTTACTTACCTTGATTGTATTCAGAACCTTGGTATGAGTCGTATTGATGAGATTGAGTATGAAGCACCATTGGCAGATGGTTCCGGCAAGACAGTGAAAGTTAATATTGTACCTTTACAGTTCTTGAAGGCTGTGTTGCCTAACCCACAGGATCTCGGTGAGAACTATGATGGTGAGACTTCTATCGGCTGCCGTATTCGTGGTATCAAGGATGGTAAGGAACAGACTTACTACATCTATAACAACTGTAAGCATCAGGATGCCTATAATGAAACAGGTATGCAGGGCGTAAGCTATACGACAGGCGTACCAGCAATGGCTGGTGCAATGATGTTCTTCAAGGGATTGTGGCGCAAGCCTGGTGTATGGAACGTGGAAGACTTCGACCCTGATCCATTCTTGGAGGTACTCAATAAGCAGGGCTTACCTTGGCATGAAGAGTTTGGTGGTGATTTAGAACTATAAGAAGATGGCTTGCTCTTTGGACTTTATTGAATTTGTCAGTAGTCAGATAGCTACTGCAGGGACTGTAAGATACAGGAAGATGTTCGGTGAATACATGATTTATGTTGACGAAAAGCCTGTTATCATAGTTTGTGACAATATACCTTATGTCAAAGAACACGAGGCAATTAAGTCAATGATGCTATCTGCCGAACGTGGATTCCCTTATGAAGGAGCTAAGGAACACTACGTTTTAGATGTTTCAAGGTCTGATTTTGCTGTCAAGGTTGTTAAGGTCTTGGCAGAAGTGTTACCTTATCCAAAGAGTAGAAAGAAGAATAAATAATATTTTATCAATCAGAAAAAAAGATAATAGTATATGGCAAAAGAAGATACAGGTACGACATCAGCAGCTGAAGGTAAACTGAAAGCTTTGCAGGCTGCAATGTCTAAGATAGAGAAAGACTTTGGTAAAGGGTCCATCATGCGTATGGGCGACGAACAAATAGAACAGGTAGAGGTTATCCCAACAGGTAGTGTTGCACTCGACACAGCACTCGGCGTAGGCGGTTATCCACGTGGTAGAATCATTGAGATTTATGGTCCGGAGAGTTCTGGTAAGACTACATTGGCTATTCATGCCATTGCAGAGGCACAGAAGCAGGGCGGTATTGCAGCCTTCATTGATGCTGAGCACGCCTTCGACCGTTTCTATGCAGAGAAGTTAGGTGTGGATGTTGATAACCTTTGGGTTTCACAGCCAGACAATGGTGAGCAGGCTTTAGAGATTGCCGACCAGCTGATTCGCTCTTCCGCTATTGACATTCTCGTTGTCGACTCAGTTGCAGCCTTGACTCCAAAGAAGGAGATTGAGGGTGACATGGGTGACTCTGCAGTAGGTTTACAAGCACGACTGATGAGTCAGGCATTGCGTAAACTTACCTCAACAATCGCAAAAACTAATACTTGCTGCATCTTCATCAACCAGTTGCGTGAGAAGATTGGTGTGATGTTTGGTAATCCAGAAACAACAACTGGTGGTAACGCACTGAAGTTCTACAGCTCTGTACGCCTTGACATCCGCCGTGTTACATCTATCAAGGATGGCGATCAAGTTATCGGTAATCAGGTTCGTGTGAAGATAGTAAAGAACAAGGTTGCTCCTCCTTTCCGTAAGGCAGAGTTTGAGATTACCTTCGGTGAGGGTATTTCAAAGATTGGTGAGATTGTTGACTTGGGCGTTCAGTATGGCATTATCCAGAAGAGTGGTAGCTGGTTTAGCTATAACGGAACCAAACTCGCACAAGGCCGTGATGCTACAAAAACAATGATCAAGGATAATCCAGAACTTGCAGAAGAGCTGGAGGGCTTGATTAAGAATGCTATCGTCGAACAGACGAAGTAATAAGCACAAACCTATGGTAACTTGAATGTAACTCTTTCATATAAGTACATTCCTGATACCATAGGTTTTTTGTATACCTTAATTAATTTCCAGTCCTATAAGGTTTAACAAGGATACTACATTAATTATAAGCTTTATTTTTATGCTTTCATTCTCTTCTCTTAATTCCAACGAGCGCACACTTCTTATGCTGATGGCTTATTTTTACAAATATGGTCAAACTAAGAAAAAACTATCAAACTTGTTGGAGAAGATAATGTTGCCATCTCTTTCCGATTTGGCTTTTAAAAAGTTAATGACCGATGGTTTACTGGTAGAAGTAAATCTTCACTATTACGGAGGTGGAAAAGTATTATACATAAATAAGGATATGCTGATTCCTTCTCTCTTTGAACTTTTCAAAGAAGAAAACAGCCTATTATTACAGAATATTCGCAGACTTTATAAAAAGACTTATAATAATGAAAAACCATCTCCTTTGGTGCGTTTGATAATATATTACATTGCGACAAATGCAGAGGAAGCTGTATCTACTCCCTATGCGCAAATCTTAGAATCGTTCAATGACTGTTGCCTTAACTTGATTGATGAAAGAGAATATGAGACTTTCTTTCTATCAATGCCCACAGAATTATTGTCTTTTGTTCTGAATGCAACTCTTCGTATGGCAATGGCTCGGGATAAAGTAATGGACTGGGAATATTTAAAAGGACTTGTTTTCAGTCGTAAAAAAATAGGCAATAGTGTAGCAAAAAAAAGCGATTTAGAATCAGTCTTTGCTTATTATTACTATTTAGGTACAGGTAAAATCTGTATTAATCTCAAAACATCTGTAAGCAATATCTTTACACTTCAGATAGCAGCAATTGATGCATTGTATAAAGAAGATTACGCTTTAGCCTATAAGCTATATACCAAGGTGATGACGGCTAATAATAAGGTAGCGCCTATTAAGGGACTTTTTGTAAATCCAATTGCTAATTATTATTTCTCACTTGCAGCTATCTTTACCAACACAGAGACCTCTCTGAAGAAGTTAGAAACGATGATGAAGCGTAATGGGGATAGAGAATACACGCCTACATACTTCCTTGTACAACCGTTGAAGGCTTATTTTTATGATAAGTCTGATGCAAATATACGAAAAGAATCTTATCTTGAATCGTGTGGGAAACCAGATATGCAGATGGTATCCTGGCTTACTTGGACGATGTATCCGTCTTTTGGCATACTTCCGAAAAAAGCAACTAAGCCTATGGCCCCACCTAACTGGGCTTTCTTACAGCTAGAGACTGGCATTATGAAGAGTAGCTCTTCTGAAGCAAATATGGTGAAAGACTTCGGTGGCACATCGCTGTTGAGCCGATTAGAAGTAAAATCTCTTTGGCAGCTTCGCCTTGAAACGCTAATTGCGGAGAATCAAGCAGTAGGGAATCAAACAACAGAGATTGTTCGAGACACAATGCTCGTATATCTGTTGCGTTATGGAATTGTTGTTCCCATTCTTAAACGTAGGTTGAAAAATGGTAGTTGGTCTGTGGGTAAGGAACTTTCTGTTCGTGAACTTATAAATCTGGATGTTCCGGGCTTAGACAGTGTTGATCAGCGTATTAAAGAAGGAATCTTTTCCTGGGAATATAGTGTCTATATTGAAAAGTATCTGTATCTTTTTGTTGATTGTGACCATATCTACACTGGTTCCACCTATGACTTGCAGCCTGTGAAGATTCATAAGGACAATCCACACCTTATAATAGATAAACGTTCGGATGGTTCTTTCAGTGTCTCTACGAATGTAAAAGAGTTACAAAGAGGTGAGAAGTCGTCTTTCTTTTATAAGAAGAATTCAGAAACAGACTATTCTGTCTTTACCCCTTCTGAGTTTGAATACAAGACTTATAAGGAGATTCTCACACAGAGCATTTACCCTGCAGAAGCCGAGCCCTATCTTATCAAGTTGATTACAGCTATTGGAGGCAAGACAGAGATACACTCTAATATGATTGCGGAACTCGATTCTATGAAGAAGGTTGACATCTCACCATGTATCACCCTCCGCATCGTTCCAGACAAGAACTACAGCTTCTTAATGACTGCCTCTGTACGAGCTTCAGAAAGTATGCTATTTGTTCCAGGAAAAGGTAACATCACTACAATAGCTGAACATGAAGGGAGGAAGGTGCAACTGGTGCGAAATTTAAAGAAAGAACGGGAATGTTTAAAGACTATCAATGAAGGTTTAGTAGAGTCAGAAGTCTTCGAAGAAGAAGACACATGGACTCCTCAGAGCATCAACGAACCTTTAACCCTATCACTTCTGTCATTACTTCCGTTTATCAATTGGTGTAAGGAACATCAAGATATATGCACTTTAGAATGGGCTGAAGGCTGTAAAATTAATTATTATCCTAATATAAGTAGCAGTACAACACAAATTTCTTTCAGCTCAAAGAACGGTTGGTTTGAAGTTGAGGGAAATGTACAAATAAGTGAAGGACAAGTTATATCCCTCCAGAAACTTCTTGAACTAATGCGACAAAGCTATAAACAGAAGTATATTCGCATTAGTGACAATGAGTTTATCACCCTTAGTAGCCAGCTTTCACGTATACTAAAACGGCTCGACACGGTGACAACAGAAAACCACTCACACTTACAGATGTCTCCTGCTGGCGTTTCTTTATTAGGCGATTTATTAGATGATACATCTTTAGATATCAAGAGTAATAAGACGATAGACGAATTGCGCCAACGTATTGAGGCGTGCAGTAAGAAGTCACCTGTAGTCCCCAAGACCTTACAGGCACAGCTTCGCGACTACCAGCAGGAGGGATTTGAGTGGATGTCAAGGACCACTTCGTGGGGAGCAGGTGTATGCCTTGCCGACGATATGGGATTAGGAAAGACTATCCAAACCATCACCCTACTGCTTGAACAAAGTGAAAATGGAGCCTCATTGATTGTCGCACCAGCCTCAGTCGTCCCCAACTGGCGCAATGAACTCCAGCGTTTTGCACCGACGTTGAATCTTACTATTCTCAATCAGAGTGAGGATCGTTCAAAAGATATTAAGGAGGCAAAGGCTGGAGATGTTATTATCACCACGTATGGTTTGTTGAATATTCAGCAGGATGACCTCACTGGGAGGGAATGGAACGTAGTCTGTCTTGATGAAGCACATACCATCAAAAATGCCAATACAAAGATGTCAAAGGCGGCTATGCTGTTGAAGGCACAGCACAAGGTTATCCTTACGGGTACTCCTATTCAAAACCATCTTGCAGAGTTATGGAATCTCTTCCAGTTTATTAACCCCGGTCTTTTAGGAAGTGCAGAACAATTCAGGAAGAAGTTTATCCTGCCTATTGAAGGAGATAACGACAAAGCACGCCAAAGCCAGTTACGCCGTCTGATTTCTCCGTTCCTTTTGCGTAGAACAAAAGCAGAGGTCATTGACGAATTACCTGCAAAGAACGAAATAAAACTCCCTGTTGAACTATCATCGGAAGAGATGGCTATGTATGAGGTTAAAAGGAGAGAAACAGAGGCGAAGATTCTTGAAAATAAAGCTGACAAGGTAAGTACGTTGGCAGAGCTTACTCATTTGCGCCAGATGGCGTGTAGCTGTTCGTTGGTTGACAAGAAATGGAAGCTACCAAGCAGCAAAGTACTTGCGTTCATAGACTTGGCGGAGAGTCTCAACGACAGCGATAATCGTGCACTTGTTTTCAGTCAGTTTACCAGTTTCTTTGAAGAGGTAAGAAAGGCGATGGATAAGGCAAAACTTCCATATCTTTACCTTGACGGAAGCACCTCGATGGCTATGCGCGAGAAGCTGGTAAAGGAATTCCAAACAGGAAAATGTCCTTTCTTCCTTATCAGTCTGAAGGCTGGAGGATTGGGACTGAATCTTACGGGTGCTAACTATGTTGTTCACCTTGACCCTTGGTGGAATCCTGCCATCGAACAGCAGGCTACCGATCGTGCCTATCGTATAGGACAACAACAGGATGTAACGGTTTATCATCTTATTAGTCAGCACACTATCGAGGAGAAGATTCTACGCTTACATAAGACAAAACGTAATCTTTCCGACTCGCTTCTTGAAGGTTCTGATATCTCTCATGCAATGACACAGGAAGAATTGCTCGAGTTGTTGCAAGATAACAGATAAGAAAAGAGAAATATGAGGAACTTGCTTATTTATATCTATTATATGTTTAAGAATAGTTTACTGTCATTTTAACATTTGCTTATAACAGACTTATAATCAATTTCTTAACGTTTAGTTCTGCATGACAGGAATGACAGCAAACACAAATTCTTAAACCTATATCTCCGTAAGTATTGATAAAGTGAGGGATGCACTTCAGCCTGTGCATCCCTCACTTTTATTATCAGATCCTGATAGAGAGAGAACCCTCTTACTTATTATCCATTTAGAAAGAGGCTGTCATTGTTGCGCTTTCTCCCACTCTTTCTCTATATCTTCTATTGTTATTCCTAATAGTTTCATCTCACGAAAGACAGAGGGAAGAGACTGTGTAAGGAATGTTTTACGCCGAGCTATTATAATTTGCTCACGTGCACCAGCTGAAACAAAGTAGCCAAGACCACGTCGGTTATAGATAATCTCCTCACGAGAGAGTAGCTCATAGGCCTTCACTGCAGTGTTCGTATTCACCTGCAGCATAACAGCATACTCCCGGACAGACGGTATTCGGTCGTCAGCTTTATAGGTTCCAGCTATGATCTCATCGCAAAGGCGGTCAGCCATTTGCTCATAGATAGCCTTATTATTTTCAAAATTCATAAGCCTTAATATTTAATCCACGCCGTGTTAAATATTTCTCCATCGATTGTTGATAACCTGCAGACGTGTATAAATCTTATAGGAAGACCAGAACATCAATAGGCTTACTCCAATCGAAATCATAGAATCATAAGAATCTCCTATTAAAACAACCTCATAATCAGTGTATTCGT
This sequence comes from Prevotella melaninogenica ATCC 25845, assembly GCF_000144405.1. NCBI lineage: Bacteria > Pseudomonadati > Bacteroidota > Bacteroidia > Bacteroidales > Prevotellaceae > Prevotella > Prevotella melaninogenica. The sequence goes on along the minus strand of NC_014370.1, from coordinate 729,180 downwards.
AAAGGTACAACTTTAAGAAGAAATAACCTATAAAAAAAAGAATAATCACAATAAAAAAAACAACTATCGACTTCAGCCAAGCTAACTTGCGAAAGAGTAAACCTCCATAGATAGCAATTGAATAGTTCGAAAGTGTCGACAAAGCCTTGGTCCATAGGGGTGAGTCTGCACTTACATACGTATCAATATCAAAGTAGGCTACAACCATAGACATCCTTTCTCCGTGTGCAATAATCATTGAAATCAACTGCTGTAATCCGTCTGCAACAATAAAAGATGCACAAATAGCTAATGGATAAATCACTGCAACCAATAGCACACGGGCAACAAACTTCTCAAGATTAGTAGCTGGTAGCATCAATTCATTGATACGTTGCTGATGTCCTTCAAGGTCTTGAATAAAAAATGTACCTAACACGAAGAAGACAAATGGAGAAAAACTCCTAAGAGGACCTACGATATCAATGACGAGTTGCCTGTAACCAATATCATCTATCGTCTTTCCAGAAAACATAGGTATAACGAACATTGCAAAAGCTAAGAATATGATAAGAAAAGTAATAAAGATTACACTTATCTTGCGCTGACTTATCACCGAGAGTCTGCTCATTACATTACCGAAACGGTCTAAATCAAACTGTGCCATAATTTATATCCTCCTAAATTCTATTTTATTCTTGTTGTTTTATCGTTAATAACACTTGATTCCCGTGCTATCATTATCAAAGGCAAGCGCGTTGTCCCTGTGATATTAGCCTTTCCTTTACCCATCGTAGAGATAATTGCCGTATCAGTTCGATAGAGATTTACGCCTAAGCCAATATCCCCATTGGTATCAAAGTCTGCTTTCTTAGCTGTTAGGCTTTTGACACCAATAGCTCCAGCATTCTTCATAGATACTTTCAGCTGATTTACATTCATCTTATTTATCTTCAAATTACCACCAGCGGGAGCTTCAATACTGAGCGTATTAAGCTTAAAAGAATCTGAAAGAATAACTGTAGCAGAATTGTTCCATCTTAGACTCGAAAGGGTTGGCGTAGTAATGTATATATCAATACTTTTAGTTACCCTATCAGATGGGGGTAATAAAAATAAAACCATATTCTTTTTTAAGTTTTTCATGTCAATTACCAGTTTATTTTGTAGATTGACAAAACTGAAAACATCAAGTCGCTTTTTCTGTCCTTTAAACTTTAAACTATACTTTTCACCTTGCGAAATATAAACAGTACCAGCTCCACGAACATCTATCGTGTCAAATGAATCAACAGGAACCTCCTCTGTAACTACCTTTCCGTAATCAATTTTTCTAATAATACAAGAACTGAAAAGGAATAGGCAAGCAGCGAAAACAAGGCTGATATTAATGATTTTTGCAAATGTTGTCTTCATAATTCTCTTCCTCCTCGTTTTATTTAAGTTTACCTGTTGTTGCAGCATTAAACAACAATTCAAGATTGATCGTAGTCTCGTTGTCACCCGTCTGACGTCGTGCAATCACGTTGTTGCCTTGAATGGATGGCTCTGCATAGAGTACGCTGTCGTCCATCTCGTTAGGTTGACGAATACCGAAGGTGTAATCATTTGTTATATCCTCAGTTGATGCGTTCACAATCACTTGTGAATTGTCAAGAATGATAATATGGTCAAGCAACTGCTCAACATCGTGCACCTGATGGGTAGAGATAATCAGCGATGAATCTTCTGCCATATTGCCTGCCACAACCTTACGGAAAAGAGCCTTTGATGGAATATCGAGTCCGTTAGTAGGCTCATCCATCAGAAGAAGATGACATCCAGTAGCAAGTGCAAAGCTCATATACACCTTCTTTTTCTGTCCCATAGAGAGTTGCTTAAAGTCAAGATCAGAGGACATCTCGAAGTCTGACAAGCACTTTTCAAGAACCTCCTCGCTAAATCGAGGGTAGAAGTCTTCGTGAATCTTCGCATACTTACTGAGTGACATATTGGGCAAGTCATACTCTTCTGGTACAATATACATTTCCTCTAACATTTCTGGATAACGGCACGAAGCGGTGTAACCATCAACGATAACACTACCCTTCTTCGGTTTCAGAAGTCCTGCTATAAGATATAGCAGCGTACTTTTTCCCATACCATTCTTGCCTAAGAGACCGTAAATTCGGTTCTCATTGAGTTGTAGATTCAGTCCCTCAAACACGTTATGCTTACTTTTTGGGTAGCTGAAAGTCAGTTCATTTACTTGAATCATAGGGCTTTTCTTTTTAATAGATTGTTTTCTTTGATTGCATTTTTTATTCTCATTTTTTTAACCTAAAGTGTACTACTATAATAGTACACTGCAAATGTAAGACTAAAAATCAATACTTGCAAGTATTTTAGTAAAAAAGTGATGAAAAGATAATCATTTTCTTATGAACAACCTCAATTTAACAATCATGCTCTTTAGGTTTTCTAAGAAAAAAGAAAGCCATATATAAATAAGGTATAAATGGAATAGAGTGACAACTACAAAGCACATTTTGTAATAAATTTATCATTGCTTCATTTTCAATTCATGCTTAATAGCGTTTGAATTAAGCCTTAATTGGCTTTCAAAAGACGCCCTTTTGGGCTCTAACTAACGCCCTTTAAGAAGCCAAGTAAGCACCTTTTAAAATCCATCCTTATAACCACCAGAATATAAGGAAGTTACAAAGACAACACAAAACGTACTTTTATACATTTCAAAAGGCTTAAAGCAACTAATTATGTAAAGATATTTCACACCTTAAAGGATAAATACATTCTTTCAAAGAATAAGCCATTAACCACATGCAAAATCTCCAAAAGCAAATAAAAGACAGCTTTTAGGTGAAGTCTTTAATGAAAAGCACCTATTAAATAACAAGAAAATAGTAACTTTGTAAACATAAACAATTTACCGCAAAGTTTGAAACTCAACTGGCAAATACTGCCCTACCCATATATTCTTAACCGATTATTTGAGACGAAAAGTTCTCAATTTCGCATTAGAAAAGGGGTAAACGAGGGAGAGGCGCAACTATCATAAATAGTATTAAATTCAAAACAACAATAAATGAAGCATATAATCCTAAAAACAATCATACTTTCTCTGTCCCTATTGGCTGTTGCATGCAAAGGAGAGAAACAGAAGAGAGATTTCTCAACATTAGACAAACCCTTTATAGAATCCTATAACAACAATAGGTCTGACGACACTAATACATCAAAGGGAAAGAAGAATGCGAACCAGAAAAACACATTTGAAGTAAAACAAGGCTTAGAAATTCCTATCGGTAAAGCCAATATTCCGTCTCTCATACTCTATCGTGAGGGCTATACAACATCGTATAACGCAGAAACACGTACACCTAATTGGGTGGCATGGCACCTAACGGCAGCTCACACAAACGGACCTATTAAGCGCAAGGGTATCACCTTCCAAGCAGACGAAGAGATACCTGCACCACGTGTGGATACCTATGATTATATGCGTTCGGGATACGATCGTGGACACATGTGTCCTGCTGGTGACAACCATTGGAGCCAAAAAGCAATGGAAGAGAGCTTCCTAATGACGAATATTTGTCCACAAGAACCAGCGTTGAATAGTGGTTTGTGGAATACAGTAGAAAAGCTCTGTCGCACATGGGCAGAGCAATATGGCGATGTTTATATTGTCTGTGGACCTATCTATTTCAATCGAAAGCATAAGACAATTGGTAAGAATAAAGTGCAAGTGCCAGAAGCTTTCTTCAAAGTTGTCCTCCGACTGAAAGACGAACCGAAGGCTATTGGTTTTATATGTAGGAACGCATCGGCTAAAGGACACAAGAAGACTGATTACGTCAATACAGTTGACGAGGTAGAACGCATCACTGGAATAGACTTCTTCTCACAACTTCCTGATAACATTGAACAGGTAATAGAAAGCCAAGCTAATATAAAAGAGTGGTATTAATAAGGAGTTAAAGACTTTAAGCGATGGTAAATGAGGAACTAAAGTATAGGATTTTACAGAACTTCGGATTTGCTCCTACTGCCGACCAGCTACATGCTGTAGAAGTCTTTGCACGCTTTATGACCGACCGTGATGAGCGTGCTGTAATGATTCTCAGAGGTAGTGCTGGTACGGGTAAGACCTCCTTAGCAGGTGCGATTGTGCGTACAATGCTGGTATTACGACAGAAGGTTACACTTTTGGCACCAACGGGTCGTGCCGCAAAAGTATTCTCACTGAATGCCAATCAGCCTGCAGCAACGATTCATCGCTCTATCTATCGGGAAAAAGCATTTACAGGACTTGATGGGAAGTTTAATCTGAATGTCAATCTCTTCCATGACCGTTTATTTATGGTTGATGAAGCATCCATGATTAGTCTGGCATCAAATAATAGCACTTTCGGTAGCGGTTGCCTACTTGACGACCTTATCCAATATGTTTATAACGACCATAATTGCCGTATGTTGCTTGTTGGTGACAAGGCACAGCTCCCTCCTGTAGGTGAAGAAGAGAGTCCTGCGCTACGTTCAGATGTTCTCCGTGCTTATGGACTGACGGTCTATGAGTGTGATTTAAACGAGGTTCTTCGTCAGAGTCAAGACTCAGGCATTCTCTATAACGCCACCGTTATTCGCCAAATGATAACCCATGATGAGGTAACGCAACTACCCAAGATTCGTTTCAATGGCTTTGCTGACATCTCCATCGTACCAGGTGATGAACTTATCGAACGACTGGCCTCCAGCTATTCAGAGGTGGGAATAGACGAAACAATGGTTATCACGCGATCCAACAAACGTGCTAATGTATTCAATCAAGGTATTCGAAACATGGTTCTTGGACGTGAAGAAGAACTGACAACAGGCGACATGTTGATGGTCGTGAAGAATAAGTATAAGAACAGTCCACCCCCATCACCTTCCCTCAATGGCAGCCTCAACAATGCTACAAATAATGTAAACGGCCTTACTACACAAGCGACAAGACAGGTTACGCAACTCCCTTCAGGAGGTGGAAAGGAGACAGAAAAACCTGCACTAACCTTCATTGCCAACGGCGACCGCGCTGTTGTGCGTCGTGTTCGCAATGTCCGCGAGTTCTATGGGTTCCGCTTTGCCGATGTATCACTGGAGTTTCCCGACTATAATAACGCTGAAGAGGAGATGACAGTTATCCTTGATGCACTGATGACAGAAGCCCCCGCCTTGACTCAAGAGCAGAACGAACAACTCTTCCAACATGTGTTGGAGGATTATGAAGACATCCCTCTAAAGGCAGACCGCATGAAAAAGGTGCGCGAAGATGAGTATTATAACGCCCTACAGGTAAAGTTCGGTTATGCTATCACCTGTCACAAAGCACAAGGCGGACAGTGGGCACACATCTATCTTGACCAAGGATATATGACAGATGAGATGCTCACACCCGACTATATCCATTGGCTTTACACCGCTTTCACTCGTGCTACTGAACATCTCTACCTTGTCAACTGGCCCAAAACACAAGTAGAATAAGCATTTGTAGCCGAAGTTTTAATCTCATTACATGGATAATAAACATTTCCATAAGACCTAAACAGCATAAAAAACATAATGGTGTGCATCATCTACAGAGGCTATTGACACAGAGTACACCTATGATGCAAAAGGAATATACTGCTCTTTTATCTTTATAATAAAACAATCTGGACTTAGCCCAAGTTGGTTTTTATTTTTTCCTCCAAGCATTTCTGCAGGATTAAGTCCTAATTACCTATAATAGGACATATATCATAGACGCCTACAGAAAACACTCCAAGACGTATTTATCCATTGATGACAACACCTCCGCCTACCCTCTTTTAGTATCGTGTTGATGTCCAGCACATGTGGTGCGCATGCCCCGCACCATTGGTGCGAAGGCTTAACACCAATAGTGTTGAACGCTTAATACAAGACGCTATGTTGTCAACAAGAAAACAAAATACCATTAGCATATATGAATACGACCATTAACAAATAACAATTACTTGCTTAACCCCAAATCATTCAACCATACTCTTTTATAGTTAAAACATGCTAAAAATAAACCAACTAAACAAAATTATACCTATCTTTGGCAAATATAGTAGTTAAATTTTTTATTCACTAAAGCTTAAAAAGATTATGAAGAAAGTATTTATTATGGCTATTGCTGTAGCAGCAATGACCCTCGCAAGTTGTAACAACGGTAAGACTAATGCACCAAAGGCTAATGCAGACTCAGACACAACAGAGTCAGTTGCAACTGATTCAGCAACAACTGCAGCAGCTCCAGCCTCAGCAGATCAACTCATCGAGCAACTCAACGAGAAAGTAAAGGCTAAGGATGATAAGGGTGTAGCTGCATTGCTTACAGCAGCACAGACCAAAATGGCAGAATTGGCACAGAAAGATCCAAAAGAGGCACAGGCTTATGTTGCAAAGCTTCAGCAGTGGATGCAGAGCAATTCTGAGAATATTCAGGCTGCATTGAAGTCTTCTGGCAATGAGGCTGCAGCAAACGCAGTAGGTGCTGCTATCGACGCTGCCTCAAAGGCTGACCCAAAGGCTATTACTGAAGGCATGTCAAAGGCTAAGGAAGCTATGCAATCAGCATCACCTGAGCAGGTAGAAGCTGCTAAGAAGGCTGCCAAGGAAGCTGCAGAAAAGATGCAGGGCAAGTCTGGTGAGGCTGCACAGAAGGCAATGAAGGACTTAGGTCTTTAATATCACCTACCCCACTTCCTTCACAGTTTGAAGGAAGTGGGAGATTATTCAAGCCGATACGATAAAGAAATCATCCAAGAGAAACACACTATCTCAAATAGTTTTCGTATCTTCGCACTATGATTAAGATTGAAGATGCACAAAAGAAGCAGGCTACAGTAATAGCCCGTTTAATTATGGAGGCTATGAACCACGAGTGTTGTCAGTGGTTTGCAGGTCCTAACCACACCTTAGAAGACTTCCATCTGCTAATGACAAGATTAGTGGAGCGTGAAGACTCGCAATACTCCTATCTTAATACACTTGTAGCAATAACAGAAACAAATAAGATTGTTGGTATCTGCGTCAGCTACGATGGAGCTAAACTTAGAGAGCTAAGAAAGGCTTTCATAGAAGGAACTTTGGAGGCTTTCGGTCGTGACTTTTCTGATATGGAGGATGAGACAACAGCTGGTGAACTATATATTGACTCGCTTTGTGTTGACAATTCTTTCTGTGGACGAGGGCTTGCTAAGCAGCTACTTGAAGCTACAATAGAGAAAGGAAGAAAGATGAACCTCCCTACTGGATTACTTGTTGACACAGGAAACCCTCAGGCAGAACGACTTTATCACCATGTAGGATTCGTATATATAGGTGATAATCAATGGGGCGGTCATAAGATGAAGCACCTACAAAAGCCACTCTAAAATCACATTTCAACAGGTGATAAGCATTATGCTGTAAGTAGAAAAGTACACCTTTATTTGCCTATCTCTCCCCTTTGTCGTATCTTTGCATATGCAATAGGTTCATTACTATCATGATTAAAAAGGGAAAGCGGTGTAATTCCGCTACTGTCCCGCAGCTGTAAGTTGTCTCTCATTGGTAAGCTGATACCACTGGTGAATATAAAACCGGGAAGGTGCTTACCTACATTGGATAACGAGTCAGAAGACCTGCCATTGCAAGTCATTGCATCCCTCGAGGAAGGGCACTGCATAGAACCATTTGATTACAGAATGAGATATGAGGCAATTGGCTTCTTTCTTACTTTTATTGTGCCCACTCGGTGCGATAGCACAGACTATTGAATCTGACACAACACAAACCATAGAAGAGGTTGTGGTCAATGGCTTTCGCATTTCTGGAAATGTATTGGCAAGTTCGCCAGTACAGACACTTTCACATGCTGATATGGAACGACTTGGCATCCACGATATGGGCGATGCCTTGAAACGCTTTGCAGGTGTACAAGTGAAAGACTATGGTGGTGTAGGCGGTATGAAGACAGTTAACATCCGTGGACTTGGAGCTGGTCATACGGGAGTCGTTTATGATGGTGTTCAGGTGGGTGACTGTCAAAGCGGACAAGTAGACCTATCTCGCTTTACCCTCGATAATATCTCACTCATCAGTCTTCAAATTGGTCAAGACGACAATATTTATCAAAGTGCAAAGTCATATGCTTCTGCGGGAATGATTAATATTAGTACACTACAAGGCTATACAGACCGTAATAGTCAATCAACAAGAAAGAAGACTCAGCTCACGACAACCATCCGAACAGGTAGTTATGGTCTGTTCTCACCTTCCCTACTCTTCCACCAGCAGTTTTCACGCCTTGGTATTGGGGCATACGGAAGCTATGAAAGGGCTGATGGCGTTTACGCTTTCAAGTTGAAAAATGGTGTCAAGACTATCAATGAACGACGTAACAATAGTGACATTGAGACTTGGAGAGGAGAATTTAACCTTGATTATCAGTTCAATGACAAGCAAATACTGAAGTGGAAGTCATACGGTTTCACCTCTCATCGAGGCTTACCGGGTGCAGTCATCTACGATAACACCTACTCTGCTGAGCGATTAGTAGACAAGAATGTCTTTACACAACTATTCTATGAGAACCAATTTAGCCAGCGTATCAAGTTGAAAGCAGCTGCTAAATGGAATTATTCATGGTCACGCTACTCAGATGTGCCTGCCAGTGGCTATAAAGAAGATATCTACAGACAGCAGGAAGCATATCTAACAGCAACCTTATGGAGCGAGCCTTTACAAGGACTTCATCTATCTTTGGCACAAGACTATGCACATAATCACCTTTCAATGTCGCTTTCACAGGCTGCAAACCCTACACGTAACTCTCTGTGGACAGCATTGGCAGCAAACTATCGCATAGGTCAATTCACATTCAACACATCACTTCTTGCAACGAATATAACGGAACAAGTAAGACTCGGTAATGCCTCTGACGGCTTCCATCGTCTTTCGCCAGCCTTCAGTTTACAATGGAGAGCCTTACAAGACCTTCGTTTCCGCTTTGGATATAAGGATATCTTCCGCACGCCAACACTCAATGAACTTTACTATACAGGCATTGGCAATCGTCGCTTAAATCCTGAGAAGTCACGCCAGTGGAATCTCGGTGCAACCTATTCACATACCTTTAACCGTACATTTCAGCTCTCATTGACGGCAGATGGATACTTCGGTAATGTCACAGATAAGATTATTGCAGTACCAAAGATGTTCTACTGGCAAATGATGAATGCTGGTAAGGTGCGACAATTAGGGCTTGACATCTCCGCTAATGCAGAGAAACGATGGAGCAATGATTGGTCACTCAGTGTGACTGGAAGCTATAGCATGCTCAATGCAACCGATAGAACTAATCCAACCGATATTTACTATGGACACCAGATAGCTTATACTCCACGCCATTCGGGTTCAATCAGTTCGCTGCTACATACCCCGTGGCTGGACTTAAGCTATAATCTACTGTTAATGGGTGAACGTTATTCATTGGGATATAATATTCCTAATAACCGTATGGCAGCCTTTACTGACCATAGTATCACGATTTCAAAGGATATAAACTTCCTCAAACAGGAACTGCATCTACAGTTTGACTTACGCAACCTTGGTAATAAAAACTATGAGGTTGTACGCTTTTATCCTATGCCAGGAACAAACTGGCGACTCTCAGTAAGTTGGAAACTCTGAGGAAAAAGTAGCAAAAAAGCAAAAGAGGAATGTGCAAAAATAATAAGAAAGAGAACAAAACAAGATAACAATAAATTATAAACAAAACAACACGAAAAAATGAAAAAGAATCTTCTTACACTTGGTGTTATTCTTATGTCAGCACTTACATTTACGGCTTGTAGTGATGACAACGACTTTACTTACACACAGCCAGCAGTATCTAACACAGATGTATATGTTGCTTGTGCTGGTAACTGGAATCAAAACGATGGTACAGTGGGTATTCTCGACTATAACAGCGAGTCACGTCCAACTGCACCATACATCTACAGTGATGCTTATAGAACTCAGAATGGTATCGGAATCGGTGATGCACAGGACTTAATTGTCTTTGGAACTAAGCTTGTCGTTACCTGTACAACCTCTTCAAAGGTTGAAGTTTTGGATCGAATGGGTAAGAAAGAACAAACAATTAAGTTGCACAATGCCAGTCCACGCTATTTGGCAACAGATGGTAATTATGTTTACTTCTCTGCTTACAATGGTAAGGTATACAAGATGAACCCTAACAACACACAGAAACCATTGGTTGACTCTGTAGAAGTAGGCGATCACCCAGAGGCACTTTCTGTTGCTAATGGTAAACTTTATGCCAACATCTCAGGTTATGGTAATGGGAATACTGTAGCTGTTGTTGACTGTAACTCATTTAAAAAGACAAAGACACTTACCGTAGGTAAAAATCCTTACAACCAGAGTATTGCTGTTGGTAATGATGTTTACTTTGTATCAATGTTCAACAATGATGATGCGCTTGTACAGAAGATTAATGCTAAAAACGATGAGGTTAAAAAGCTATTCAAGGCAAGTTCAATTGCATACAGTGCTAAGAAGAACGCACTCGTATGCTTATATGCTACCTACTATGATACGAACAAGCGTTTCTTTATCTATGATCTCGCAACTGGAAAGGAAACCGACCTTGATATGACAGGCCTCAAGAATCCATCACAGGTTAATGTTGACCGTTATGGTAATATCTATGTTATAGATACCCCAAGCTATACAGCGCCAAGTGAAGTATTCTATTACTCTCCAGAGGGCAAACTCATTCAGGGAAAAATTGTAGTTGGATATAGCGCACAGAACGTTCGCTTTGCCAACTAAGATAAACTATACAGCTTGACTTTATGACTTAAGTAAAGCGTCAAACTCATCATAAAGTTTTATACAAAACACAGACACTATAAGGTCAAGGCTATATAAAACTCGCTATAAACGATAAATAGGAGGTGCATGACTTGTGCATCTCCTATAATTTTATCGTAGTAAAACACGGTAATAGCTCTTCCCACCTTACAAATAACAGATTGATTTCAAAGCTATAAACCATCCTAATAATTGGTGTTAAGCCTGCGCACAATTGGTGTTAAGCCTGCGCACAATATGTGCTGAGCCTCCACACAATGATAAAGAAAAGGAAGAAAGCTTAATGATAGATTTCTTTTCATATAGAGAAATAAGCATAATGATAAGGCATGCTTTCAATGTAAAAGATAACCCTTAACACTATTCACCAAAGACAATTCTGTATTTGTAATATTCTATCATCTTTCATTCCGTTTCTCTGCTTTCTTATAACAAAGCAATTTCTACAAAATAAGTTTTTCTGTCATTCCTATCAGCTAATTTAACCATGCAACCTACTGATTTACAACATATTTAAATAAAGTGTTAAAAGTGACAGCAAAACAAAAATAAAACTACTTTGTTGTATTTTCGTAAGATGGAAAAGATTCTACTTCTTACTTTACCTTTCATTTCCTAAAGAATAGAATAAGCCCTCACCTATCCACATGATTATATTCAGATTGGACAGATGAGGGCTTATGTTACTAAAATATAGTATTTTAAGAATTAGCGATTAAAGCGGAGTGGTAAAAATATATGTACGCATAATCCAGTATGAAAGGATACCAGCAATATAACCTAAGAAAGCAATCCACGTAATGCGCTTCATATACCAGCCAAAGGTAATCTTCTCAAGACCCATAACAACAACACCTGCTGCAGAACCAACGATGAGCATTGAACCGCCGACACCAGCACAATAAGCAAGCAACTGCCAGAAGATACCATCCACTGCCATATCTGGCTCTATTCCGATAGGATACATACCCATACTACCAGCTACGAGTGGAACGTTGTCAACAATAGCTGAAAGTACACCGATAATACCGGTCACAGCATAATGATTGCCATTGAAGGTTGTGTTCAGACCACTACCTAACTCCTTCAACACACCTACTTCCTCCAAACAAGCCACAGCCATCAAGATACCAAGGAAGAAAAGGATAGTAGACATATCGATACGACTCAGCAAACTACTTACACGCTTTGAGAATTGAATCTCATCACCTCTTTTCTTATGAAGATTACGATAGAATACCTCTGTCACAGTCCATAAAATACCCAATACGAGCAAAATACCAGCAAAAGGAGGTAAATCAGTAAAGAAGTGGAACAAAGGAACAGAGCAAAGACCACCTACACCGATAGCAAAGACTATCTTACGCTGGAACCCATTAAACTCCAAGACTTCACGATCACCCGACATATCACTTGACATATCATCATACTGAATATTACCTTTCAAAAGCATCTGAAGCAAGAATGCTGGTATCAACATTGAAACTAATGAAGGAATAAATATCTCACTGAGTACACCACCTGCAGTTATCATACCTGCATTCCACAACATAATCGTAGTTACGTCACCAATTGGAGAGAAAGCTCCACCAGAATTAGCAGCAATAATAACTAACGAAGCATAAATCATTCGGTCGTGCTTATCCTGTACAAGCTTACGCAAAATCATAACCATCACAATACTTGTCGTTAGGTTATCAAGGATAGCAGAAAGGAAGAAAGTCATAAAGGCAATCTTCCACAACAGACTACGCTTTGTCTTAGACCGCATTACATTCTTTACCCAGTTGAAACCACCGTTCTGATCAACGATTTCCACAATCGTCATAGCTCCCATAAGGAAGAAGAGTGTGGTAGCTGTATCGCCTAAATGCTCCGTTATCAAAGTATTTACAAACGACACAACCTTATCACCTGTTCCCGTAAAGTCTGGATGCATCAGCTGTACAAACGGTGCTGGATCAAACATGTAAAGTGTCCAGCAGAAAACAAACATCAATAAGGCAACTGCTGCCTTGTTAACCTTAGTAAGGCTCTCCATTGCAATGAGCGCATAGCCCAGCACGAAGACTACAATAATCGCAATTGTTAGTGTAGACATAAATGATTATAATTTCTAATATTTTATTAGTGTACAAAGATACGCAAAAGATATGAGTTGCCTATAAAGAATTGAAATTAATTCTAAGAAAGATAGACTTATTTGGCAAATTGTAGTATATTTGCAAATAAAGCAAGAAGTAAGAGGTCGAAAATAACCGAACGATAGATAAAATTATGGAAAAGAAACATCTCAACGTTGTCTGCGCTGTTATTCATGATGGTGATAAGATTCTATGTACACAGCGATTGCGTAAAGGTCCTAATTACATTGCTGAACATTGGGAGTTTCCTGGTGGTAAAGTCAACGAAGGAGAAAGTGATCATGAGGCTTTACGTCGTGAAATACTTGAAGAAATGGACTGGAATATCTATGTCGGAGCAAAACTTGGAAGCGTTGAGTATGACTATCCAGACTTTTCAATCAGCCTTACTGCCTATGACTGTATGGCACATGACAATAATTTTAAGCTTCTCGAACATATTGATTCCTGCTGGTTGAAACCAGAAGAGTTCTCAAAACTCGATTGGACTGAGGCTGATGCGGCACTTATCAAACAGCTTTGGAAATAATAGTAAGAAGTTTGTCTTTGCCTATTTCTACTTTTAATCATTTAATACGATTTACCATCGTCTATCAACAAACAAAACAATGAACAAAGAGATACAATCACTTGTTAATCAACTTAATGCTGCATCCGACGCTTATTACAATGGTCGTGACGAACTTATGACAGACTATGAATGGGATGCAGCCTTTGATAAGCTAAAAAAGTTAGAAGAAGAAACAGGTATTATACTCCCCGATTCTCCTACACAAAATGTATCTGCCGATAATGTTGCCGGTAAAAAAGAAGAACATGAGTTCCCTGCACTATCCTTGGCAAAAACTAAGAAGGTAGAAGACTTGGCCAAATGGGCAGAGAATAAACCTATATGGCTTTCATGGAAGTTGGATGGATTGACACTTGTTGTTACATACGATAATGGTAAACTGACAAAGGTTGTCACACGTGGAAATGGTCATATTGGTACCAATATTACTCATCTTTCTACGGCTATTGATGGTATCTTGCAAACCATTCCCTATAAGGGACATCTTGTTATCCGTGGTGAAGCTGTCATCAGTTATCCTGACTTTGAACAGTTTAACATGGAAGCAGAGGAAGAATATGCCAACCCTCGCAACCTCGCATCAGGCTCACTCACACTGAAAGACATCAATGAAGTAAAAGCCCGCCACTTGCGTTGGATTCCTTTTACACTCGTTTATACAGAGGAAGAAATAAACTCTTGGGGCGGACGCATGGAATGGCTTGAGCACCAAGGGTTCAGAGTTGTCGACAGAGAACTCATTGAACAGCCTACCGTTAACAACATAGAAGCGGTCATCCATCATTGGACAGAAAGAGTTACTGGTGTGAGTTCATCACCATTCCCCTACCCTGTTGACGGCTTGGTAATCTCATACGAAGACACCGTTTATGCAGCAACAGGTTCTGTCACTGGTCATCATGCCACACGTGCAGGCTATGCTTTTAAATGGCAAGACGAGAGTGCTGAAACAGAATTAGACTATATAGAATGGTCATGTGCTGCTTCAACCATTTCGCCTGTTGCCGTTTTCCGTCCTATTGAGTTGGAAGGAACAACCGTTAAACGTGCTTCCCTTTGTAATATCTCCGAATGTGAACGATTAGGGATTGGTGATAAAGGAACAAAGATAGCTGTTATAAAGGCAAATAAGATTATTCCAAAGGTTATTAACGTTATTGAAAGCGTTGGTACGTTCCATATTCCTGAGACTTGCCCAGTATGCCATTCTGCTACAGAAGTTAGCGAAAGCGAGGTTAGTGGAACACGCACACTACACTGTACCAATACACATTGTCCAGCCAAACAGCTAAAGAAGTTTGGTAGATTTGTATCAAAAGAAGGTGTAAACATTGACGGGCTCTCCGAACAAACCGTACAGAAATTTATCAATCTTGGTTGGGTACGTGAATATGCCGACCTTTTCCATCTTACAGAACATGCCACAGAACTGCGTACGATGGAAGGTTTCGGAAACAAAAGTGTCACTAAGTTATTGGCTGCTATTGAAAAAGCTCGTAATGTTGAAGCACGTCGTCTGCTCTTTGCTTTAAACATTCCCCTTGTTGGACAGGATGTTTGTAATCGTCTTTTATCAGCTTATCCATTGGAGGAACTTATTAAAACGGCTATAGAAAGTGCTGCAGAAGATGTCTTCTCAACCATTGCTGGTATTGGACCAGAGAAGAGTGCAAGTTTTGTGCGCTGGATGAAAGATACTGATAATCAGTCTATGCTACAGCATCTATTGGCCGAACTTAACGTTAGTCAGCCATCATCAGCACCAACTGGTGATAGTTGCCAGGGATTAACCTTCGTCGTTACTGGTGATGTTCATCATTATAAGAATCGTAACGAACTGAAAGCATACATAGAAAGTCAAGGTGGTAAGGTAACTGGTTCTGTTTCTAAATCGACGAATTATCTTATTAATAATGACGTAGAAAGTACTTCTGGAAAGAATCAGAAAGCAAAGGAACTTTCCATTCCTATTATCTCTGAAGATGAATTCATAGCTCGCTTTGCTCAAGTTACAGCACCAGAAACATCTTCACAACCAACAGAAGGAAGTCTATTCTAACAACACCAGATTTTACTAAAACATAGCAAAAGGAGACGATATACATATCGCCTCCTTTTCTTATCTTAAAATAATTAAGTTCTATTTATCTGCTTAGAATGTCCATTTAGCTGCCACTGTAGGGATAGCGTAGAAACGGTTATTCTGACCTTTGTCATTCCAAACGAAGTTATTGCTAATCTCAACCTCAGTACCCAAAGAGAGGTTTACATCTTTCATTCCCTTAAGCGTATTGAGATTAAACCAGAACTGAGGCTCAGAGAGAAGAATCATTTTACCATTAACATTTGGATCATACCAAAGGTCACAGAATCCAGAGAATGTACAAAGACCCTTAGCGAAGGTTGTACCCCACACCTCTGTCAACTGAAAACCACTGAAAGGATGTGCACCAGTGTGAGCATTCTTAAACTGATACTTATACATCAACTGAAGACTGAACGTTTTTGAAAAGTCTTTTGAAGCCCAGTTCCATGCTCCACCAAGAAGAACAGCATGCTGATAACGGTTACCATAATAGCTATCCATTGTTTTACCAGAACCTAAACCACCATTATACTCTATATGTGCAGCCCACTGCTTATTCTTCGTAAGATTAAACTCACGTGAAATCTCCCAATAAGCACCCATCACACCATCGCTCTTGTAGTCAATATCAGTAAACATATAGGTAGAACCCCATGTGTCAGGTTTGAACATTTCTACTGTTGTTGTTACTGACGTACGAGAACTTAGGTTCTTATAAAGACTATGACCTAAGTCATAATGCAACTGGACATCTTGTGCATTTGCACAACAAAAAGCTGCTACCATAATAGCGAGGGTAAAGAATCTCTTCATAACTGTTCTTAGTTTATATATTAGAATCTACGGCAAAGTTACAAAAAAATCCTAAACTATCAACGTAATAGCAAAAGATTAGTTAACTTTGTGCCTATATGAGAATAGATATCATCACCGTATTACCAGAGATGCTGGAAGGATTCGTACACGAAAGTATCCTTGCCAGAGCAGAAAAGAAAGGATTGGCAGAGATTCGTCTGCACAATCTTCGTGACTACACAAAGGATAAATGGCGCCGTGTTGACGACTATCCTTTTGGTGGACAAGCTGGTATGGTCATGCAGATTGAACCTATTGATCGATGTATCGCTGCTTTGAAGGAAGAGCGGGAGTACGATGAAGTTATCTTTACATCTCCTGATGGCGAACTATTTAATCAGAAGATTGCTAATGACCTCTCATTGGGAGGTAACTTCATTATTCTTGCAGGACATTATAAAGGTGTTGACCAACGTGTACGCGAGCATCTTATTACACGTGAAATATCTGTTGGCGACTTTGTTTTAACAGGTGGCGAACTACCAGCAGCCATTATTGCTGATGCTGTTGTACGACTGGTTCCAGGTGTTATCAGTGACGAACAGAGTGCACTCTCCGACTGTTTTATGGATGATATGCTCTCAGCACCTATCTACACCCGCCCTCGTAGCTATAATGGTTGGGATGTTCCTGAGATTCTACTCAGTGGAAACGAAGCTAAGATTAGACAATGGGAGTTTGATCAAGCAATGGAACGAACCAAAAGATTACGTCCTGATCTCTTGAAAGAATAAGACAAATGAGCATTTAAGATTAACAAATAAAACTATACTAAATTATGTCACAGTACAAAGAATTACCACAAGTTGAGTTTGCTGTAGCAGCACAGAACGCATTCAAGAAATTCTTTCAGTTCAATGGACGCATCCGTCGTTCTGAGTATTGGTGGGGCTTTCTTACCCTCTTCATCGCAGCTTTTGTTATATCATTAGTTCCCTTTGTTGGACCTCTTGTAGCACTTGTTCTTAGTATTGCAGGTATTTCTATGCAGTTCCGTCGTTTACATGACACTGGAAGAAGCGGATGGTGGTGGGCTGCCCAAGCTTGTGTGGGAACAATTTCTTGTACACTTTTCTTTGTGTCTTTCAACTTCAGCGCATATTTAGAAGCCATACGATCACAAGATATTCAGGCCGCAATGAACGTTTTGATTAGTGCTATAACAAGCATAACAGGTATCTTAGCTATCGTTTTCTATCTAATAAACATCGCCTTAGGTATTACAATTCTGGTTTTCCTTCTACAAGATAGTCAGCCAGAAGCAAACAAGTATGGTGAGTCTCCGAAGTATGTTCTTCAGAATACAGAGGTGTAAAAAACATTATTGTTGGGTAACGTAGTTAAAAGAAAAGAGACGACTTACCGTCTGACTAATAACTTTCCAGCCGACGTTACACTAAGAAACAGAACGTAAGCTACTACTTTGCTCAACATCTTCATAGAAACGTAATGGGTAATCTTCCATGTTTCAAAAGAACCAGTAAAGTAATAAAAAATCATTACATAACATCGTACAAAACATCTTCACCGAAAGGATATAACATCTCCAACAACCAAGCTCATAACATACAACAAATCAGCATATTACAGATTGCATCATAGAAGACGTCCCTCTTGCAGCAAGAAGGGCGTCTTCTTCATATAAGAAGAGCATGTTCTTGAACGTAGTTAGGCCTCTTCTTCCCTCATATACAGCCTTTTCTCTGAATGAAGAGGGAGTAATTACAGAAATATCCTTACAATTTCTACTTACCCGTTTAGCGTCCCCTCTTCAGCTAACAGCTTTTTCATAAGGGTAAACTAACATTCTATTTCTCGCTACATTTGAAAAGATACGGAAGTTAAACCATTCTTTCTAACTTTTACAAGTGCTCTCCCACAACACATAAGTAGGGACTTATTATTACATATTGTCACTCAATAACCTAACAGAAACTAATTTATACCAACTCTTAGGTATTGTGGTATTCATATTTTATATATACTTTTGCACCGCTTATAAATTATTTCAGGATCATTATATTTATCAATATGGTTAAAAGATTACACTCTTATCTTTTATTGACAGGCACCTTATTATATTCAGCAGTTCTGCCAATAAATGCACAAGGGAACACGGTGGGTAAAGTTCCAACAGACAGCCTTACACAAGACACATTGTTCTCAACTCCTTATCTGCACGACCAAGTGTTGCAGACGGTAGAAGTAATTGGACGTAACGAACGTTCATACAAGAATACCAACTCTTTCATCGGCACAAAGACAGAGACACCTTTGAAAGACATTCCACAATCTATCGGTTACGTAACAAAGGAGTTAGTGCGCGACCAAGGCGCAACCACAGTTAATGAGGTTGTAAAGAATATCAGTGGTGTAAACCAATATACCTTCTATAATGACTTCTCTATCCGTGGTTTCCGCACTACTGGTAACCGCAATTCTGGAAACCTTGTCAATGGTATGCGTGCACAGACAAGTCTTTGGAAACAGCAGTCATTGGCAAATATCGAGCGTGTTGAAGTCATCAAAGGTCCTGCTTCTGCTCTCTTCGGCAATGCTGCACCGGGTGGTGTTATTAATCGTGTAACTAAGAAACCACTACCTTATCAACGCAATACAGTATCAACAACCGTTGGTAGCTTCAACACACTGAACACCTACGGAGATTTTACGGGACCATTAGACAAGAAGAACACCCTTCTATATCGTCTTAATATCGGTTACGAACATACTGATTCTTACCGTGACCTACAGGAAAATACAAACTATATCGTTGCACCATCTTTCTCGTTTCTCCCAACACAAAGGACACGCTTTAACGTCGACATCGTTTATCAGCGCACCAATGGCAAGGTCGATCGTGGTCAGCCTATCTTTGGAGATGGTGACCTCAATTCAGTACCAATTAGTCGTTCGCTCTCTGCAACAAATGACTATCTTAAGGAGAACCTCGTGAATATTACGCTTGGTGTAACCCATAAGTTCACGGATAACCTCTCTTTCAATGCTACCTATCTGAACTCTTCCTATGATGAAGACCTCCGTGAACACAATCAGGCTAATGCGTATGTGAAGTTAGCCGATGGTACACAAAGTCCGTCACGCATCCTTATGCAGTGTCTTATACGCCAGCGTCACTTCCGCAACAATAGTTTCAACACCTATTTTAACTATAACGTAAGCACGGGTCCCGTTAATCATCGTATCCTCTTGGGTTATGACTATTTCCAAATGGCACAACAAGCAGGCTCATCAGCAATGACTGCAGGAGGCTATTTGCTAAAAGACGGTACGACAACAACAGCTTTCAAGCCTACAAACATTGCTAAGTACGTACTCGACAAGGATGGTAATCCACGAACGAATGTGCCTTACTATGACTTGACAAGTAATAATAACAACATTGAGCGTGACTATTCGAAGTATATCTTTGTCTCAACAGCACTCTCTCCTTACCTGCAGTATTCTCATGGTATCTACCTTCAAGAGCAGATGGAAGTAGGACCAGTGAAGCTTCTCTTGGGTATTCGTCAGGAGATATTCACCGATGTACTAAATTATAAGACTAATAAGGAAAGCCGTACTACACAGCATGCGTTCATTCCACGTCTTGGTGCAGTCGTTGCTATCAACAAGAATCTGAATGTGTATGGTACATGGGTAAAAGGCTTTGAACCACAGAGTGCATCCGTACAGGGTAACCCTAACACCGGTGGACCATTCGACCCAGAATACAGCCAGTTGTTGGAGGCGGGCTTGAAAGGTGAATGGTTTGACAAACGACTCAGTACAACCCTTTCTTTCTTCCATCTTCAGAAACGCAATACACTCTATAATGCCAACGATGCAAACAACCCTGAGTTGTTAGAACAGGTGGGAGAAGAAACTTCAAAGGGTATTGAATTTGATGTAGTAGGTTTCATTCTTCCTAATTGGAGTATCGTTGCTAACTATGCCTACACCCATGCTGCTATCACAAAGACTGCAACCAACTCAGAGAAAGACTATGGTATGCAACGACCAAATACACCACGTAACTCTTTCAACATTTGGTCAAAGTATATCATTCAGACAGGTGCGCTACGCAACTTTGGTTTCGGTCTGGGTTTCAATGCAGTAACAAAGCGTTACGGACAGGTTGGAAGACGTGAGAATACCATTATCTATCCTGGCTATGGACTCCTCAATGCAGCACTTTACTATCGTCTCCGTAACCTGCAGGTACAACTAAATCTCGACAACGCAATGAACAAAGTTTATTGGGTGGGTGGATATGACAAGCTCCGTTCCTTCCCAGGTGCTCCACGCAGCATAAAAGCTACAGTGACTTACAAGTTCTAAAGAGTTAATAAAACATCCTAATTAAAAAGCCTTCATCCATCTACAGAGCTATAGCTTTTGTAAAAGGATGAGGGCTTTTTCTATAAGTAACAACACACTATAAACCATGTACGCATCTTTACTCCCCACTACTTTGACAATGTATGTTTTTGTAAATAGGCATATTTACCAGGGAAAGGACAATCATAATCAATTGATTCCACACAACTAAACACTACATATCGATTGTAGACAACAAGGCTATAATGCCGATTTAACTCATACGCAAGTGAGTCTGTGAGCGGTTTATCATAGATTCTATAATCAAACTCTTTATTTCCAGTCACCCCATAAACGATTTCTGTATAGTCACTTACAGTACCACCTCTACTGACAGACAAGCCTCGATAACCCATCTTCTGCAAGGCTAAACGAACAGAATCAAGCTTTTCTATACTTAATCCTATCTTTTGTAGTTCTCTTTCCTGTTCTTTCTTCGACTCTATCTCATCACCTTTGAAATTAACTTCTTGCTTTGATGATACGCCCCAATCCGTCAGTTTTCCATGCTTCGAATACTCTACAGAGAACCCAGTACTGTCTGGCAACCAACTTCTTGTAACCTTAATAAGTCTCTCTATATTCTGCCGATTAGCCTTGTAGGACGCCTCCATCGTCTCAGGAGTACATTCTTCTTGTGGAACAACAGCAAAACCGACAATACACAACACCTGTAAGATATTAAAGCAATGGAGTCCAAGAAAGATATTGTTCACATAATTACGATACCAAACCGACTGTACAAGAGAACAGATATAAACAAGAACAATAGGTATTGAAATGAACCAACCAAGTATTGCAAAAATCATTAACCAGGAGAGCGAATCCTCTGGATAATCATCTTCGTAGAAGCTCAACATGATTGTAAACAACAGGACTGTTACAAGAACATATATCAAAAAACGTAGAAACAGCCAGAAGAAGAAACGATAATAGCTTTTACAAGAACCCTCTGCATCGACAACTACATCCTTTTGCTTACTTTT
Organism: Prevotella melaninogenica ATCC 25845; assembly: GCF_000144405.1. Classification (NCBI taxonomy): domain Bacteria; kingdom Pseudomonadati; phylum Bacteroidota; class Bacteroidia; order Bacteroidales; family Prevotellaceae; genus Prevotella; species Prevotella melaninogenica. Next base: position 707,262 of record NC_014370.1, on the reverse strand, counting down.
CTTCCTGGTATCCATCCATAGCCAAACACCAAGAACTATCAAGAAAAGCAAAATGTTAACAGCAAAAATAATCATATTGTATGTTGATTAAACTTTTAGGACATTATTGGACAAAGATATTTATTTATCTTCGAAATTACAAGAGAACAACTAAAACATTTTCATTAATAAAACGGCTAAATCCCACTTAACTTAGAAGCCATTTATTATACCTCGGTATCATAGATTTTTTATTTTCAAGTTGCTGTCATTTTAACATTTAAAGAAAACTTAGTGAATAACAGCCTATTACCTCACCACAAAGAATGACAGCAGTGACAGGAAAATTGATTTAAAGAATTGCCTATCGGGTTTAAGAAGAAATAAGTAAACTCCAAAAAATCACAAAACAAAGTAGCTGAAGGACATTGAAACAATGACAGCCAAGAAAAACTTTATTCGTATAATCACGATATCGAATAGCTTGAACCAGCGAGCAAATATAAATAATAATAAGAGGTATTGAAATAAACCAACTTCCAACAACAAATATCATAATCCAAATGCAAAAATCGCCTACATCTTCACCTACATACGAAGCGTATAATGTTAAGAACAGAAAGGCAGTAACCAAAGCAAACGACAACACACGTAGGGATATCCAAAAAAAGGAGCGCCAGTTCTTTTTGTAAAGTGTTTCTATTTTTACCGCTTCCCCACTCTTCGCACCATTACTCCAATGACTCGCTAATAGTGATATACCAAGAGCAAGAATACAAATTAGTATAATGATAGTAAATGCAAACATAATTAATTTATTGTACCAGAAAAGCCGACCGTATAAATAACAAGAAAGATCTCTTGCAAAGATATCCTTTTATTCTCACATATACAAGTGAAGCATCTATAAAGAAATGACTTCAACAACTTACAAGAAAGTTTTATCATGTATATATTGTAACTCGTCACACATGGGGTTGAGCATTAACTCCTTACAACATACTATAGAAAGAGGGTGTATCAATCGCTTGACACACCCTCAAACATTATCTGTAATCTATTTGATTATACTTTATTCAGCATAAAGTTACTTGATAGCTTCACCATTTGCCTCAACTGGCCAGTAGATATTCTGATACAAGTTAGAGTTCTCTGCGTTACCATCAGGTGAACAGAGCTGCATCTCCTGATAAGAGAATGGAGACAAGTAGTGTGCCTGATAGAAGGTGTAACCATTATAGAGAATGTTGTTAGTCTTCTGAATCTGGTAAGGACGAACATACTTTGAAAGTGTCTTAGCAGACATTGTAGCCTTAGCATCGCCATCAGCAATAATCAGACTCACACCATTCTTATCAACGAAAGAAGGATTCTGATAGATCTGATCCCAGAAGTTAACACCCTCAATCTGATAGTTCTTCACCTGATCCAAAGCTGCCCAACGAATCAAGTCATCGTCACGAAGACCCTCACCAGCAAACTCGCTGCGACGCTCACGACGGATAGAATAGAGTGTTGCATCTACGGGATGACCAGCTGAGAATGCTGCCCAGTCGTATGATGGACGATTTACATCAGCCTCCTTAGTCATATCAGTTGCAGCAATAGTTGTTGAGATTGGAGCAGTGATACCAGCACGTGCACGCAAAGCAGTCCAATAACCTGTTGCTGTTGCATCCAATGAACCTGTACGGAGGTAAGAAGCCTCAATATAGTTGAGCATAGCTTCCTCAACACGGATGATAATCTGACCATCAACATCAGAGAAGGTCTGACCCAATTGCATTGCAGGATCATAGTTGTAGAACTTACGCTGACGATAGCCAGTTACGTCTCTACTTGCCTGGTCTGTTGCGAAAAGAGTTGCCGCATCGAATAAGAGTTTAGTAATGGTAGGTTTACCTTCTTTAACTCTTTGCTTATTAATTAAATCAATACTCTTCTGATCAATATCAAGGTCATTAGACTCACCGAACACGAAAAGCTGCAAACGCTCATCACGATCAGTCTTAGCTAAGTCTACAGTAGTATCACCATGATAGCCTGAACCAGAAGCATAGATAGGCAAACCATTCTTCATAAGGAATGACTCTACGAGTCCACGAGTCCAACCTGAAGACAAGCCACCACGCAGTTTGTTTGATGTGAGGTGAGCTACGTTGATATCAGTATTGAATTCTCTCCACAATAGAACTTCTGGATACTTTGCCAAGTTTGGACTTGCAAACATATCATAGTATGGATTCCAGCCATTGAAGTTACCAACAGTACCAGGATTCATTACGTGGTTATTCTGAGTTGACAATGGTACAGCATCACACACCTTCTTAGCTGCATCAATCGCTTGATCAAGGAAGAAATTAACCTCATCATCCTGATTGATAGTGAAGTTCTTGTTCCACTCCTTGTTCTTACCTGGCCAGTTAGCATCACCTGGCACACGACCAGTTCCTCTGTGATACTTCTCGAAGGTTGCTTCATAGAGTGCCATTCTTGACTTCATAGCCAAAGCAGCATTCTTATTGATGCGCACCTTATTAGCAAAGTTCACCTGCAACTTATCAATAGCCTTATCCATATCAGAAAGAATCTGACGTGCAACAAGGTTACGAGGCTGACGCTTACTTGCTTCTACGAGGTCTTTATCAATGTTTAACTCCTCAAGCATGATAGGGAAGTCACCGTAAGTCTTCAACTTATCAAAGTAGAGCATAGCTCTGATGAAGTAAGCTTCACCCATGTATTGATTGATGAGTTCTGGTGTACCAGTTACTTCTCCTTTGGCAATCTTTGCTTCACTTTCATTAATGAATTTATCTACATTTCTGATAGCATACACATCAAGACCTCCTGCTGTTGGGACTTTCCACTGGTCCTGTAGGTACATTCCTGAGTTTCCACTTCTTGCAGCTTGGTTATCTGTACCATTATCAAATGTAGCAACACCTCCAAACCAGCCACTATTATTAGGGAAAATACTTGTATAGTAGTTGATGGTGAATGTACCAAGTTGATCTGCAGTTTTGAAGTATTCGCTTGGTGAAACCTGATCAAGAGGTTTTCTATCAAGGAAATCATTACATGAAGTAACAGTCATGCCAAGGCACAGCAATGGTAGACCACCTTTTAGTATATCTGAAATAATCTTTTTCATAATTCCGTTATGTTTAGAAGTTAAGATTCAAACCGAATGAAACAGTTCTCTGAAGAGGATAAATCTTTCCAGGTCCCCAGTCTCCTCCTGTTGCTTCAGGGTCGAAAATCTTATTCATCTTAGTGAATGTAGCAAGGTTCTCAGCAGAGAAATAGAAACGAACGCGGCTTGCACCAATCTTGCTTGCAATAGCAGCAGGGAGAGTGTAACCAAGCTGAATATTCTTGATTCTCATGTATGCTGCGTTCTGTAAATATCTGTCGCTTGTCTGGAAGTTTTTTGAACCTGCACCGAAGAGAGGTCTTGGATAGAAAGCATTTGGATTAGGTCCGAAGTTGGTATCGGTAGCTGGACGCCAGTAGTCAAGGTGATCCTTAAATGCTGCACTCTGCCACAAACCTGTATTAGCACCAACGCTATAAGGAGAAGCATCCCAGAAGTCACGCTTACCAACACCCTGCATAAAGATGAGGAAGTCAAAGCCCTTCCAGTTAGCATCCAAAGTAATACCGAAACGATAACGTGGCAAAGAGTTACCAATCTTGGTCAAGTCACCCATATCATTGTATGTGCTCTTACCAGAGTTCACTTTCTTATCACCATCAAGGTCTTTGTACATAACATCACCGGCAGCCCAGTTAGAACCCCATGAAGGCTTATTATTAGCCAACCATTCGTTCATCTGCTGATCAGTCTGTGCTATACCTTCTACTTTATAACCATAGATATCGCCCATACGCTTACCTGCACACCACTGAGAAAGCAGTCTGTTTGGATTATAGAAGTTCGTAATAGTCTGGTAATCATCAGAGAGAACGAGCTTGATACCATAGTTTACTTGTCCAACTCTGTCTCTCCATCTTACTTCTAAGTCCCAACCATTTGATCTCATATCACTATTATTCTCTTTTGGCTGTGTCGCTCCGAGAATAGATGGCTTAACAGGTGCAGGACCTACCATATCCTTTGTTGTACGAACGAAGTAATCGAATGTTCCTTGAAGTTTGTTATTGAACAATCCGAAGTCAAGACCGATGTTCCATGACTGTACTCTCTCCCAAGTTAGGAAAGGTGATACAAGACCAGGAACGCTTGATGTATTAACGCGTTCGCCATTGATAATCCATGCAGAAGAGTTTGAGCTAATAGGCTGTCTGAGGAACCAAGGATAGAGCTGGTCTGTATTTGTATTACCAAGTGAACCGTATGTTAATCTCAACTTAAGAGTATTAACTGTCTTATTAAGAGGCTTAAAGAACTGCTCGTTAGCAATATTCCAACCGAGTGCAATAGATGGGAATGTTCCCCATGTCTTATCCCCAATGAAACGTGAAGAGCCGTCTCTACGGATAGAGAACTCAGCCAAATAACGTGAGTCATAAGCATAGTTGATACGACCAAACATACCCATTGTTGACCAGTGTGTGTTAGAGAAACCACGTCCAACAACTTTATTAGTTGCATTGTTGAGGGTTGGCACTAATGGTGTTACAAGGTCAGCTTGAGAAGCACTGAGGTAAGTATAAATATTAGACTCCATGTCCAAACCAGCAAGGAACTTAAATTCATGCTTGTCATTGAGGGTCATGTTATACTCAGTGAAGAAACGTCCATTGTAGTAATTATTCTTAGACATAGCCTCACCAACATTAGACTTTCCTGCTGCATAGTCTCCACTCCATGCTGCAGCTATTGGATGTTGATCTGGATCATAATAGTAGATAGGCAACACGTCCCAATGGTTGTGGTAGTTAGTTGTATTGTAGTTACCTTCTAATCTTATCTTCCAACCCTTGATTGGTCGGAACTCAAGAGCAAGCTGCTGGAAGAGCTTATCCTCTTGGGTTGCATCAATACCACCATTCTCCATCTGTAAGATCTCATTTCCATGTACATAGTGACCATTTGGGTCGTAAACAGGGTTGGTAGGCCAGCGGCGTGCGATATTATGGAAGAAGAGTCCAGTCATATAAGATGGTCTGCTATAGTCTTCACGAATCCACTTAGAGTTATAGGTAACTGTTGCCCAATCAGTGAGATTTGCTGTAACCTTAGAAGAGAAGTTATATCTCTTCAACTTATCCTTACCATGACGGATCAATCCACGCTGACTTAAGATAGCTCCACTGATATAGTAGTTCACCTTATTACCACCACCACTTACAGAAATATTATGTTCTGTTGAAGGAACGGCAGACCTATACATCTCCTTGAACCAGTTGGTATTGTCCCAAGAACCTGTGTACATACTCCAAGGCTCATTAGCAGCAGTACCCTGCCAAGTCGTAGTTACCTCTTCACCAGGTGCAGGTGTGCCATTGATATGGTTTTTAATCTTGTTCAGCATATCCTGGCTGAATGGAGCATTACCACCACTATTAGCAGCAGCATCATTCCAATAGCGTGCGAAGTCATATGAGTTAGGCATCTCAGGAATCTGAGTTGCAGTAGAGAAACGTACGTTACCATTATAAGAAACGTTCATACGACCTTCCTTACCACTCTTGGTTGTAACGAGGATAACACCAAACGCAGCACGTGAACCATAGATTGCACTTGATGAAGCATCCTTCAATACAGAGATACTCTCGATGTCATTTGGAGAAATAGAGTAAAGATCACCCTCTGAACCATCGATAAGTACGAGTGGAGCAGCATTAGAACCATCACCAATAGTTCCTATACCACGAATGTTAAGTCCCATACGGCTCTTCAATGAACCACCCGCATTGCCAACGCTGAAGTTCAAACCAGGAACCTCACCCTGCAATGCCTGAGCAACACTCGTTACAGGACGAGACTCAAGTTGCTTTGAGTTTACAACAGAGACAGCACCAGTAAGGTTAACCTTCTTCTGAGTACCATAGCCGACAACAACAACGTTCTCGAGCATCTCACTGTTCTCTTGGAGAGTAACCTTAAGGTCCTTACCACTCCAAGTTACCTGCTGGGTCTTGTAACCAACATAAGAAATAGTAAGTGAAGATCCAGAAGCAACGCCTGCAATCTCAAAATTACCATCAAGGTCAGTCACACTTCCCTTTTTCTGTCCATTACTTACGACAAAGACAGAGGCACCAACAACAGGGTCTCCATTATTGTCGACAACAGTTCCTTTACATACAGACTGCTGTTGAACAACAGCTGCATTCGCTTCGTACGTAATGTTGGCATGCAGTAAACTTGTACTGAACAAAGCCACCATCAATAAGCTCGTAGTCCTTTTTCTTTTTAGGTACATAGGCTTTAAGTATACTTTAGGTTAAAAAATGCTTTTAGGTTTATTAATCGCAAAGTTAAATCATTTTAAACGTCCATTCTACAATTACATGTATAAAAGATGTTAAATATGTGTTTTGTTTAGTTTATTGTAATAAAAACAACCGCAATTCATACATTCTTTTGCACTTTTCTACATTAAACAAGACCTGACAGCGACTCTTTCAGGCACATGGATAACATGCTATTCTACAAAGGAAGCTCAATCGAGAAAAAAGAGACTGATTCTACTACTATCAAGATTATACATTAATTAATAGATAAAGATACTTTTCAAAACCACATGAAGCTATTTTAATAAATATAACTTGAATAGAGCTATCAGAGTTTCTTCCGTCAGTTCATCCTCTGTTACATTTATATAGTAATGCCCATAACTATATGAAAATCTTTTGTTCTTATCAGGTTTATCACGACACACATTGATATATACACTCCTCGTGAAGTCTAATATATTTGAATTTAGGAACAACCACTTTGCAACTGTTTGTGTCAAGTTCCCATATTTATTACTGAGTTCATCGGGCGTCATCGCTGGTCGAAGAAAACACACATGAAATCCGTTATAGTGTGTAGATAATTGTGTACAAGGGGAACTATACGCATAACCCTCAGACGTAGAGACATTCCAACTCTCCGCCAACTCAAATGTCTTAAAGTGTCGTGTCAAAGAATCAATTTGAGGGATGAGCTGTTGAATAACTTCTGGCTTATTATTCTTCACAGCATTACATGATATTTCCAAAATATCAATCAAACTTCCTCGTCCAACATCCACCTTACGTGAAGAGTATTCAGCCCCATCTTGCAAGTCAAAGAAAAAACAAGTCTTTAGTTGAATACCAAGCTTCTTACGTACAAAGGTTGTAGAAGAAAACACAGCATAACGCAGCAATGATGCTATTTTCATTTGACAAAGACTATCAGTGATTTCTTTCTTATTGCCTTTTAAGTCCTTGTAAGCAAGTATGTATGTTCGTTCTGAGAAGTGTGAACCCTTGATTACTTGCAAAGCGTACTTCTCAGACTCCCCGTCTACAACAATATACTGTTGTGAGGCGAGAGGATTATACAACTCCTTAAGTACAGGCGCATAGAGTTCATAATCCTGCTTACTACAAGGGGAAAGACGGTTCTGTGCTACCGAGGCTATCGCCATAAAGAGTAGCAATGAAAGCAACAAAACCTTAATAACATAAGTACTATAAAATTCTTTCATATCTTCATCTTCATGCTCTTGATCGTAATTAAGGAAGCACCTTACTCTTCCAGTTTCCGAATCACCCTACAAGGATTACCAGCTGCCACAACACCGCTTGGGATATCATGTGTAACGACAGAACCAGCACCAATCGTAGTATTATCGCCTATCGTCACACCCGGCACGACAACGACATTGCCACCTATCCACACATTATTCCCAACATGAATAGGTAGTGCATACTCTATCTTCTTATTACGCTGCTCAACATCAAGTGGATGACCAGCAGTATAGAAGGCGCAATTAGGTGCAATAAAAACATTATCGCCGAATGTCACCTTAGCCTCATCGAGAATCACACAGTTAGTATTAGCAAAGAAATTCTCACCGACTTCAATGTTATAACCATAGTCACAGAAGAACGGGGCAACAATAAACATTCCCTCTCCTGCCTTACCAAACAACTTTCTAAGGCGTTCCATGCGTTCCTCCCTACGTGAAGGAGGAATCTGATTGATTTCAAAACATTCGTTCTCGCAGTAGTATAAGTCTTTTAAAACTTCTGGGTCGTTTGCTTGATAAAGCATCCCTTTCTGCTGTTTCTCCTTCTCTGTCATAATCTTGACTTTAGCGTTTATATGCACAAAGATACAAATCAATTTCTAAGAAACAGAGAATTTCATTCATGAAAAAATAATTTTAGGGAAGAAAAGAGTGAGATGCGTGAAGTTTTTTGTATTTTTGCGACAACGCTTTATTCATTACATAATAAAGAAAGAACATGAACATGATAACTTATGAATTTGTACTGAGACTATTCGTAGCTGCTATGTTAGGTGGTGTGATTGGCTTGGAGCGTGAGTATCGTGCAAAGGAGGCTGGTTTCCGAACCCACTTCCTTGTAGCATTAGGTAGTGGTTTGTTTATGATTCTATCACAGTTTGGCTTTGATGATGTACTCGCCCATTACGAGCGAGTGTCACTCGACCCCAGTCGTATAGCCTCACAAGTAGTAACGGGTATTGGTTTCATTGGTGCGGGAACAATTATCTTTCAAAAGCATGTGGTACGCGGACTGACAACTGCAGCAGGTCTATGGGTAACATCGGCTATTGGTATGACTGCAGGTGCAGGAATGTATGTACTCTCTATTGCAACAACTGTCCTTGTCTTGCTCTGTTTGGAAGCACTTTATTTTATACTCCAACACTTTGGCACACGCAATATAACCGTTACTTTTAGTACTCCAAAAGAAGAAAACATTCAACCTGTCTTGCAACGATTACGCGATAAGGAGATTATTATTGATTCCTACGAGATGACACGCAAAGACACTTCTTCAGGTCATTACTTCGTTGTAACGATGGAAATGAAGTTCAAACGGAAACGTTATAAGAATCATCTCCTTAACTTTATGGCTGAATTTGAAAACGTAACTGTTGAAACTATGGAGTAAATAGGAACTGAAAAAAATGGTTCTTCTGTTAAACCCAAATCGATGTTTAACCTCTAATGACCGATTTTGGTTTAACACATAGATTGAAAATAGAATAAAGACCGATACATTTGCATAGTAAGACTATCCTAAATAGATAGTCTTACATAGAAGACAAATTACAAGATAAAATGCAAATAGATACTATCTCTTTCTGTATTCTACAAATAGCTTATTCCCACATTATTGGTATTTGTAAACTATTTTCATGCAACTCAAAACCAATATATGCTCTTTTGGCTTCTTATAGACGCCCTTTAAGCTTGCAAAAGGTGCCCTTTAAGACCCTTACTAACGCCCTTTTGAAGTCCAATTAAGCACCTTTTCTCAAACTACTTCATAAACAACTGATTTACTGTTGGTTACAAACTTGCTTTTTACACTTGTTTTTGCCGTTATTTATAGATACTTTACCAGAAACTATGTAATGATTTTTCAAAGCCATATCTACAAGATTTTCTTCATGTAAATGATTTCTTCTTTTTACAAAATAGCTCAGCAGTAGTGCTTAGATATCCCCCAAAGTTGCTAAGATGAAGGAGTAAGATTCAGACGATCAAGGAGTAGATAACCACTCACAAAATACTAAAAAACGCGCTGAAAAGCTAATCTACTATCTCCATTCTCAACATAGAGAATACCACAATAAACGAAACCTAAACGAATCAAAGAAGCCTGCATCGGGCGATTATCTGCATGGGTATCTATACGAATAGAAGAGGTAAATGCCGAACAATAGTTGATTGTGTCAGCCATTACACCATGTACACCTTCCAAAGAAGCCACACGATGGATGACATAATAAGGTTGGTCATCAAGCCAACTACCATTATCAATACGGTGGTAATTTGGTTCTGGACCCGCCTTAGCTACAAAGGTTGCAATAGGTTTCCCACACTCATAAAGTAGATAACAATCACCTTGTGCAATGTCACGCCTTATAGTACTCTCCGCAGGATAATTTGCTGACCATTGATTAGGATTACCAGTTTTAATCATCTTTGCTTTCCCCTGCTCAATTAGGTTCGATACTATAGTAAAATCATCTGTTGATGCTTTGCGGATAGTACGATTAGATGACAGATTTATTGTTTTCTCCTTTGTCATAAGATTTATACTTTTCTATTTCTAACGAGGCAAAAATACGAAGAAAAACTAACATCAAGTTCCTAATATAAAAGAAAGTTGTACAAAACGAAAAATAAAGAATACCACACTGATAATAAATAGAGAAAAATAGTATGAAAAATAATTGCGAATAAAGAAATTAATATGTATTTTTGTCCTCATAATCAAATACTAATCTTATAAAAGCTACGACAATGGAGAATAACCTTTTTAAGTGTTCAGCAAATAGGCTGGAAGCACACTTGGGCAAAGACTCACATGAATTTACAAAAGATGATATCAAGCAAGTTGTCAGTGACTTGAACATCAGAATGGTCAACTTTATGTATCCTGCTGGTGACGGACGATTGAAGACACTAAACTTCATGCTTCACACACCCGACTACTTGGAGACAATACTTACAAGTGGTGAGCGCGTTGATGGTTCTTCACTCTTCAACTTTATTGCAGCTGGTAGTAGTGACCTCTATGTAATGCCACGCTTCTCTACAGCGTTCATCGATCCTTTCTCAGAGATTCCAACACTTTGCATGCTCTGTTCTTTCTTCGATCGAGATGGTAATCCATTAGCTTCATCTCCAGAATATACACTCCGCAAGGCTATGAATGCCTTTAAGAAAGTAACTGGTATGGAGTTCCATGCTATGGGTGAGTTAGAATACTACGTTATCCGAGAGGATGAAGGTGTATTTCCTGCTGACGACCAACATGGTTATCACGAGAGTTCTCCTTTCTCAAAAGGCAATGACTTCCGTATGCGTTCTATGCAGTTGATTGCTGAATGTGGCGGTAAGATTAAGTATGGACATTCTGAGGTAGGTAATTTCATTGAGAATGGACGCTGCTACGAACAGAATGAGATTGAGTTCTTGCCTGTTCCAGCAAATGAATGTGCTGAACAGCTACTCATTGCTAAATGGGTGATTCGTAGCTTAGGTTACGAAGAAGGACTTGATATTACCTTCGCTCCAAAGATTACTGTGGGTAAGGCTGGTTCTGGTATGCATATTCACATGCGTATAATGAAGGACGGAAAGAACATGATGCTCGAAGGAGGAAAACTTTCTAAGGATGCTCGTCGTGCTATTGCTGGTATGATGGACTTAGCTGAGAGTATCACTGCCTTTGGCAATAAGAACCCAACATCATACTTCCGTCTCGTTCCACATCAGGAAGCTCCAACAAATGTATGTTGGGGTATGAGTAACCGTTCTGTACTTGTTCGCGTACCATTAGGTTGGACCTCTGGCGAGGATATGTGCCACAAGGCTAATAATATAGAACCACTTACAGCGCGTGACTACTCTATCAAGCAGACTGTTGAGATGCGTTCTCCAGATGCTTCAGCTGATATCTATCAGCTTTTAGCTGGTCTTTGCGTGGCCTGTCGTCATGGTTTTGAGATGGCAAACGCTGAGGCTGAGGCTGAGAGAACCTTTGCAGACGGTGATATCCACGACCCAAAGAATGCAGAACGCTACGCTACCTTGGCTCAGTTGCCTGATAGCTGTGCCGCTTCTGCAGACTGCTTGGAACGTCAGCGTAAGGTTTATGAGGAATATGATGTATTCTCTCCTGCAATGATTGATGGTATTATCAAACAGCTTCGCTCATACAACGACCGTACACTACGTCAAGAGATAGAAGGCAAAGAGATGATGATGGAGAAACTTGTTCGTCAATACTTCCACTGTGGATAAAGCAAACATCATCCTAATATGTGACTACTATTAGTCCAAATATAAAATCCCAGGCAACGAAAAGGTTGTCTGGGATTTTTCAAATAGAAATGTTTTACTTAGTAATATATACATCTATTCTCTTGTTTAACATATTATTACAAGACTATCATACAAACCTATCAGAAGAGAAATAATGGCATACACTTTGCTCCTTTTACATCTATTAAAGATTAAGAAATTATGAGTTTACAAGAAATATTAGATCATAGAAGGGCTGTCAGACATTTCGACCCAAAGAAACCAGTCGATAGCACAGTTGTAAAGAAATGTATTGAACAAGCGACTTTAGCTCCAACAAGCTCAAACTTACAACTTTGGGAGGCTTATCATGTTACTGACAAGAAGGTTTTGGAGAAGTTGACACCAGCATGCTTGGACCAGTTGACAGCACGTTCTGCACAACAGATTGTTGTGTTTGTGACTCGACAGGACCTCTATAAGAAACATGCACAGGCGACACTTGCATTTGAAAAGGAGAACATCAACAAGTATAGTCCCACAGAGAAGAAGGAAAAACGCATTAAGAAATTAGAACTATATTATGCAAAAGCAATGCCATTTATCTATTCACGTTGCTTTGGATTGTGGGGACTTGTTCGTAAAGGCTTAGCACAAACGATTGGACTTTTCCGTCCAATCATTCGTCAAGTAAGTGAAGGCGACATGCGAGTTAGTGTACACAAGAGTTGTGCTTTGGCTGTTCAGACATTTATGTTGGCTATGAGTGAGGCTGGTTATGACACTTGTCCACTTGAAGGTTTCGATAGTCTGTTGGTAAAGAAGACACTGAATCTACCTTACAATACAGAAATAAACATGGTTATAACCTGTGGCGTTCGTATGCCAGATGGCGTTTGGGGAGATCGTTATCGCCGCCCATTTGAGGAAACCTATCATTTGGTTTAGCACCCCTTCTGTAAATTATCATTGCTGTATGATACTTCTTCATTGCAAGAAGAAAACATACAGAATAGTTAACAGATAAACAAAAAGCAACAAGAAGGGATTTAGTAAGGATTTTATCCTTATCCATTGTCTTATTCGAATAGAAATACGTATCTTTGCAAAGAATCTGAACAAGACAATGGATAAGGATATTAAAGACTTAAAAATAGCTGTAGCTGGAACGGGCTATGTAGGTCTCAGCATTGCAACACTGCTGAGTCAACACCATCATGTAACAGCTGTTGACGTAGTAAAAGAAAAGGTTGACCTCATAAACAACAGACGTTCGCCTATTCAAGATGATTATATTGAACAGTATTTGGCAGAGAAGGATTTAGATCTTACTGCCACATTGGATGCAGAGACTGCTTATAGGGATGCGGACTTTGTAGTCATCGCTACGCCAACTAATTATGATCCTGTGAAGAACTACTTTGACACACGACGTGTTGAGGAAGTTATCGAAATCGTAATGAAGGTGAATTCAGATGCTATCATGATTGTTAAGTCTACGATTCCGGTTGGTTACACTGAGCATATTAGAGCAAAATACAAGTGTAATAACATTCTCTTTGCTCCAGAATTCCTACGTGAAAGCAAGGCGCTTTATGACAATCTTTATCCAAGTCGCATTATCATTGGTCGTCCTGAAGGTGACGAACGCTTGGAACAAGCAGCGCAGCTATTTGCCCAATTACTACAAGAAGGAGCAATAAAGGAGAATATCCCTACCCTATTTATGGGACTAACAGAGGCAGAAGCGGTGAAACTCTTTGCTAATACTTACCTTGCACTACGCGTAAGTTACTTTAATGAGTTAGACACCTACGCTGAGGTAAAAGGTCTTGATACATCTAACATCATTCAAGGTGTATGTCTTGACCCACGTATCGGCTCCTTCTACAACAATCCTTCTTTCGGTTATGGCGGCTATTGTCTACCTAAGGACACTAAGCAGTTACTTGCTAACTATGCCGATGTACCTGAAAATCTTATCCAGGCTATCGTTGAGAGTAACCGTACACGCAAGGACTTCATAGCTGACCAAGTATTGCATAAAGCTGGATATTACGACTATTACGACCGTGGTGACTATAGCCCAGAAGATGAGAAAGAGTGCGTCATTGGTGTCTATCGCCTTACTATGAAATCTAATAGTGACAACTTCCGCCAAAGTTCAATTCAAGGAGTAATGAAGCGTATTAAGGCAAAGGGTGCGCAAGTCATCATCTATGAGCCTACGCTTGAAGATGGCGCAACCTTCTTCGGCAGCCTTGTTGTCAACAACCTTGCTGACTTCAAACAGCGTTGCCATGCCATTATCGCCAACCGATACGATAAATGCCTTGATGATGTAAAGGAAAAAGTGTACACAAGAGATATATTTAGAAGGGATTAATATAATCCCAAATGCGGTCATTAGACCACAGAAGCATAGCTCTTATTACTATAGTTTTGTTTCCTAACATCTTTTATTTCCTTATCGGCATCTTGTCTGTCTTTGGAACACAGGCGTAGCCCGCTACGCCTGTGTTCCAAAGACAGACAATCTACTCGATAATAAAACAAAATATGTTTGGGCTCTAATGACGGATTTGGGATAATCCCATTCTCCACCCTCAGCCAATGTATTCATACTCATCACTCATGGTGCTAACAGTAAACACCATGAGTGCTAATGATATACACCTTCCGAAAAGTAGATAGGAAGAGCTTTACCCATTTGTTAGTAAATGAGACTTACACCACCAAGAGAGAGTATTTATTACTTGGTTATATTGAGAAATACCCCTCCCAAGTAAACACAAAATTACCTATATAAAAGAGAGCCCTCAGCGAATTATATACTAACAAAATACTGTTAATATTAGCCCTCATCCTTTCATTTAGAGTCTTCTATTGCCCTCTATAAACTAAACATCACTATATCAACTTTTAGGTAAAACTATTTTTCCTGTCATATCTGTCACATCTTATATACTCATAACCCTTTTATCGTCAATAAAATACGGCAAATGTTAAAAGTGATAGCAACGTACATTTAAACTAAATGTGGTGTTATTCACAAGATAAATACGCGTTATAAAGAGATTGCCCAGACCTATAACTATATAAAGATAAAAAGGCTTGTCTCCCGACAAGCCTATTTATAATACAAAAACATTATGAAATAATTTATTTCGCGAACAAGATTATCATTTAATAATTCTGGCTTATGTCGCACATTTACAAGTGCAGCACTTGCGTTCACAGTACCGCTCGCACTGTACGCGAATGTCATATCCCAACATTGCACCGAGAATAAAATCTTCTTCTGGCGTTAGTTGGTTAAGAGGTTTGGTAATCATCAGCCGGATGGCATCAAGACACTCCTGACGACCAAAGAACAGGTTCATACGGTCACGACCCACCGGCTGGATGATATATGGGATATTCTGATGCTCGAGGCGGAGCGTAGCAAATGACTCATACTTCTTATTACAAGTATACAAGACCATCTGTCGAACACCCTTCTTGTACTCATAGATGTGATTCATCAACACCTTCATATCGGCGGTCATCATATCTGTCATCATAGTTATCCCTTCGTGTGAATAGTTATAATGTAAGCACTAAGTTTATTTATCTTACAATGAAGGCTTAATATCTGCCAACCATGCATCAATACGACCTTCTGTCTGATCCTCTTCGTTTACATCATCCAAAGCAAGACCTACGAACTTACCATCAACAACAGCCTCGCTGTCATCAAAAGTATAGCCATCTGTTGATACACCAGGGAGGATATTTGCACCCTGTGCTGCATCATAAATCTCCTTCATTGCACTACAGAAAGTATCTGAATAGCCCTCGCTATCACCGCAACCGAAGATTGCAACAGTCTTACCAGAGAGGTCAGCACCCTTCAGTACGTTAATACCATCATACCAATCATCCTGCAACTCACCTGCGCCCCATGTTGAAGAGCCAAGGATAAGATTGTCATTCTCTGCTACAACTTCTGCAGAGAAATCTGACACGTTAATAGCTTCAACGCCGAGCTTCTCAGCGATGGTATTTGCAATGCTTTCGCATGTACCGGTTGATGAACCGTAAACAACAATAGTCTTCTTCATATTTTGTTACTGATTTAATTTCTGATTTTATTAATCTTTACGGTTGCAAAGATACAATGAAAAACTATTACCTGCAATACCTAAAAATGATGGTTTGTGCAAAATACCTACTTTTAGTGAGTACTTTCTTTTACTTTACAAACTTCTTTCCATTTCTTATATATATACCTTTAGGTAGATTGGCATCAGAAGTTCCTACATAACGACCATCTAAGAGGTAAATACGGTTATCATATTGCTCTGATACCTTCTTTTGACCAATCGTATTAATACCCAAAGCCTTTCTACGTAAAACTTCTCTCAGTCCTGCAGCAACGTCAATCTGCCCATATCCATAAAGATTATTAGGATAACTGAGTGACGTATCATAATGAGAACAAGTCTTAGCGAATATCTCCAGACAATCAGTTGGCGTCAACGTTGGATCAGCTTGTAACCAAAGTGCTATCGCACCCGTCACAACTGGTGCAGACATTGACGTTCCTGCATTAGCATTCCAAGCATAGGTACGACCATTATATTCAAAATGACGCACATCACTTTTTACAGAAGCATTTACATTCTTTGGATTATTGATAAAGAAGGTACTATAAGATGAGATGATATTCTGACCTGGTGCCATTACGTCAGGTTTTATACGCCCATCCAATGTTGGTCCCATAGCTGAGAAAGAAGAACGGATGCCCTTCTGTCCACTATCATACACCTTCTTTTCACCTAAATAATTAACAAACTGTGTACGATAGCTTGTCGAACCAACACATATCACATCTGGCGAACTGGATGGTGAGAAGATTGTATATCTACAATCCCCTGCATCCAACACGGGGTCAAGTGAATGTGGAAACATATAGCCCGACATACGGTAAAGTTCTATATCGGCATCCCTACCCATAACTTGAAGTGAAACTTGCGGACTATCTCCAAGCTTCGATGGACTACTAATTTGAAAATCATAAGCCGTCTCACGTGCATCATAACTATTCGGATATGCCAACACACGCCATATATATTTCTTTCCACCTACTAATAAGGAATCAGTAAGTAGTGAGTCTTGAGCATTACAAACATTAACCGTTGAAATATCAACGATTTGCGGGGAAGCTACGTTATCATATACACTTACTCGAAAAGTAAACGTCTGCTTAGACTTTGCCGTACAACTAAAGCGTTTCTCATTACCCATGATAAAAGCTCCAGCTCGCTCTTTTCCTATATTCTTATGTATATACGAATTTCTTGCTCCATCGTTACCAGCAGAAGAAACAATGATTCGTCCTGGTCCTATTAGTTTAGCAAGTAGCTCATAATATAATTGGTCATAGCCATGAAAATCCTGCGAACTACCCTCACTAAAATTGATGACACAAGGTTGATGCATACGTTCCGCATAATCGAATATATACTTAAAACCAAGTGCATCTGTGGCATAGGTAAACTTATAATAATCTTTTGGATCTATCAAAGAAGCATTATCAGCAGCATTATCAACCAATACCAAGTCGGCATCACAAGCCATACCACGATAAGGGGAAATGTCTCCATTCCCTTCTGCTCCACTACCGGCAGCAATGCCAGCTGTATGTGTTCCGTGTGTCTGTGTCTCACCATCAATGGGATGTCTCAGTTTTAACAAGGCATCACGACCTACATAATCGCGACCTACATATAATGTTGAACCGATCGTATCACGCGACAACTGATCCCATAATGCTTTGATACGATACTGGCTCATATCAGCTGAATAAAAATTAGGATGCGTCAAATCAAAACCAATATCTTGTACACCAACAACGACACCATGTCCAGTATAGCTCTGCGATAGTCCTTCACCCGTATAAACTTTTTCAGCATTAACAACTAATCGAGTAGTATCCATTTGTATGCTGCATCGTCTTCCTGTCTCTATTCGCTTCACTTGTCTGCCACACGACAATGCCCCGAGGCTACTAAGAGGGATGGCTGCTATACTAATATCCCCCACACGTGCCAACTCCTTACAGCCATACTGCCTTAGAACTTCTGCCGCATTACCATCAATACGTACAAAAGCAGTCAACAATCTATCATCACTCTGACTACGAGTAAGCTGCTTCGTTGCCAATGCCGATGCCATTGCTTCGCGAACAAAGGGCGACATCTTCTCATAGCGAGGACGCTGAGCAATAATGCCAAGAGAGGTAAATATAAAGAGTAGAAAAACTATTAAACGATTCATTTCTTTATGGGCTAATTACAAATAATGTATTATAAGTAATGTATTCTGCCACAAAGGAACAAAAAAAAACTGACATATGCAAAATGTATTAGAGCTCAGTACCATATGTACGAAGCATCAACATGGCTCTTCTACAAACAATTTATTCCCATGTCATTGATTTTTGTAAACTATTTTTGTGCAGTTCAAAACCAATACATGCTCTTTTGGCTTCTAAGAGATGCTTAATTGACTTGCAAAAGACGCCCTTTAAGACCCTTACTAACGCCCTTTTGAAGTCCTATTAAGCACCTTTAAATTTACCACTTTATAACTGATTGATTTACTTATGGTTACAAACCTACTCCGTATATCTGTTTTTACCGTTAGTTATAGATATTTTCCTTGAACGTATGTAATGATTTTTCAAACTCTTATCCATAGATTTTCGAAGTTAAAAAGAAATGATTTTCAATGTCAGAGGATGATAATAGGATAGATATACGACTATTTTAGCCATATTCTTGTTTAGTGAGTAACCTTGGTTGTTTCGTTAAAGCAATACGAAAAACATCCATATATTTAACGGAAGAACCAAAAAAAAGGCTATAAGTCAGAATCTGACTCATAGCCTTTCCATTTATATATATGAAACCTTCTCTACATGAGAATATGTTGATTTCTTACTTGTTCAAGCCACGGTTGTTCAGTGTAACGTTGAGAAGCTTTACATACTCACGATACTGACGGTCGCTCAAAACATAACGCATATAAGAAAGATCCTTCTTAATAGCACTCTGAACCTTAGCTTCACGCTCTGAGCTATCAGCAACAGAAGCATTCATCATCTCTGTAGCAAAAGTGCGATTAATATCCTCAACAACATCAACCTGATCATAATTAAGATTCAACGCACGACTAAGAGCGTATGTGCTTACATTGAACTTGTATGCGTTAGCATTTGTAGTTGTGTTGTTGTTATCGTTCTCACCTGCTGCAAAAGCCATTGTCATACTCATCACTGCTGCTACTGTCAATACAATCTTCTTCATATTCATTATCCTTTCTTAATTATTTAAAGTCTTATTAAAAGACTTATCATTATCTTTTATTCTGTAATTAATTTCCTTATTATGAATGCAAAGTTACAAGATTATTCGGACTCAATATAACTATTCGTTACTTATTATTAATTTTTGCTTATATTTTTGACACATATCAATGCATTTGATTTATATCAGTTACAAAAACATAGATACGACCCTACCCTTCCTAATAAACCATATATAATAGTAGTACGCAAAAGAAAAAACAGTAACTAAGCAGATTTTATTCCGTTTTAAATCATTACCTTTGCAAATACGTATAATAAATATCGATTAATAAAAATAACAATGGAGAATAATAAACATCGACTCGTTGTAGTCAGCTACGAACTATATAGTATCGAAAATGGTGAGGAGCAATTCCTCGAAAAGACAGAAGATATGCAGCCAATGCAGCTCTATACAGGTTGCGACATGGCGTTACCAGCCTTTGAGCAGGAGATTGTTAAGTTTGAAAAAGACGCAGACTTCAAGTTCTCTCTCACTAAGGAGCAGGCTTATGGGGAGCATGATGACAATAGTGTTTTAGCTCTCGACAAGGCTACCTTCTCTCCTAACGGAGTTTTTGATACTGAGAACATCTATAAAGATGCAGTCGTTCCCTTGCAGAACGAAAATGGTCAGCGCTTCTTAGGAAAGGTTTTGGACATATCAGACGATAAAGTAACCATCGACCTCAACCACCCTCTTGCAGGAAAGGACCTTGTTTTCTATGGTCATGTCTTCGAGAATCGTGAGGCAAGTGAAGAAGAAGTAAAAGACTTCTTTGAGCAAATGAATCAGCATCACTGTGGTGGTGGATGTGGCGGAGGCTGCGGTAGCGACAACGGAGGTGGCTGTGGTTGCGGAGGCCATGAAGATGGAGAAGGAGGCTGCTGCGGCTGTCATTAATATAAATTCTCCCTCTCCCGTCCAGCTATTTACAATGGAACATATAAAGAGTAAGGAGATA
The DNA here is from genome assembly GCF_000144405.1 of Prevotella melaninogenica ATCC 25845. NCBI lineage: Bacteria > Pseudomonadati > Bacteroidota > Bacteroidia > Bacteroidales > Prevotellaceae > Prevotella > Prevotella melaninogenica. The sequence continues at coordinate 686,968 of NC_014370.1, read as the reverse complement.
ATAGGAAAGTCTACAACATACTTTTCTTTCCTATCAATCACGCATCACGATTATCATTCATAGGAACTTTGGTATGAATACATTCGGAAAGCTCTTCACACTTACCACCTTCGGCGAAAGCCACGGAGCTGCCGTGGGTGGTATAGTTGATGGTATGCCAGCTGGTGTAACCATTGACACAGACTTCATTCAGCGTGAATTGGCACGTCGACGACCAGGTCAAAGCAATATCACAACGGATAGAAAGGAAGCAGACCAAGTAGAACTGCTAAGCGGTGTGTTTGAGGGAAAGTCAACAGGTGCGCCCATTGGTTTTTTTGTTCGCAATACCAATCAACATTCAAAGGACTATGATAATATCCGTGACATCTTTCGTCCGTCACATGCCGACTATACATATTACAGCAAATATGGTATTCGTGACTATCGTGGAGGCGGTCGGGCGTCTGCTCGCATTACACTTTCACGTGTCGTAGCAGGAGCCTTAGCCAAACTTGTGTTGCGCCAACAGGGTATCAGTATCTCTGCCTACACTTCACAAGTGGGCGACATTCTACTTGAGAAAGATTATCATAAATATGATTTAAATCTCATTGAGTCAAACCCAGTTCGCTGTCCCGACCCATTAAAAGCAAAGGAGATGGAGAACCTAATAGCACAGGTAAAGCGCGAAGGAGACACCATCGGTGGCGTTATTTCTTGCGTTATCAAAGGCTGTCCAGTGGGCTTAGGCGAACCAGAATTTGGAAAACTTCATGCACAATTAGGTGCTGCTATGCTTAGTATCAACGCTGTGAAGGGTTTTGAATATGGTGAAGGCTTTGCTGGTTCTTCATGGAGAGGTAGCCAGCAAAACGACACTTTCCTACCAACTGGCGATGGTATGCAATACCCAAGATGCAATGTAGAAACGAACCATAGCGGTGGCATACAGGGTGGAATCAGTAACGGAGAGGATGTTTACTTCCGTATTGCATTCAAACCTGTCGCAACCCTACTTATGGAACAGCAGACAGTGAACATAGAGGGTGAGGCAACAACGATGGATGTACGTGGCCGACATGATCCTTGTGTCTTACCTCGCGCAGTCCCTATTGTTGAGGCTATGGCTGCAATGACAATACTTGACGCATTGCTGATAAGTAAGACTAACAGACTGTAGACAAATTCTTTCGTAAGGACTTACTTCCCACAGCAGTGATAAAACAACATATTAGAAGGAGTTAATTCTTATCTTCTCACGCTTACATTCTGTAGATAGTAGCGGAGGCAGACATGGACTTAACTCCTTCTAATTTGTTTTAGCTCTATTTCATTTTAATAATACAGAGCTAACCTATCTTTTTCTCGTTTGTTATAGGCTTGCAATGAAAGCACTTAAAGCCGTTCCACCGTCCAAAGAAGGCGAATATGATTCAAGTACATTGAGCTTTGTACTACCAATAACGTTCTTTAAATCCTTTGCAGTATTCAGTACACAGATATCTCCAGCCAAGCCACAAACATCTATCTGTTCTATCTTCAAAGCCTTAATTAATTGATGGAGAACACCCGCAGAAGCTTCATTTTGCATGATAGAATACTCATCCTTTTCTATGCTATCGCCCTTATATAATAAGGTGAAGCCGCCCTTTGATTCATTAAGAGCAACCAATAGTGATTGCCAAAGAGCTGCTCCAACAGAATGTTGTACACAATGACGTGGCCATACTCCACCCTCATCAGCAAACGAACTATGATGATAAGGATGCCAATCTGCTGTAACAATCTTCACGGTATATTCATTACCTTTTTCCTTTACATACTTTGCCAGCGCATCCATTGCCTCGGCTGCGCCTGCTACAGGAAGTGTTCCTGTAATAAAGTCGATTTGTGGATCGACTATTAACAATAGCTTTTTCATATTTTATTGTCCCTTTAAACAATAAGACCAAATAGTTTCATTATATATATTACAAAGCTAACAGAATGTAAATCGCAGCTTTATAATATCAACGTTAATACGCTACAGATATTTTCTGAACACACCAAAATTAATATAAAAATAGTGATACATAAGCCACGTATCACTATTTTCCTCTTAAGTTTTTATACTTGTGCGTTGTCTGGTTCAATCTCGTGAGCATCTACTTCTACCACTCCACGCTTAACGTGACCATCGTAAGTAACAAAGTAAATACCCGTACCCGGTGTCCATTCCATACAGAAGAGTTCTCCTGGACCATTAAAACCATTCTTCTTGATAACGCGTAATGCCCATGCCTGTGAACGACCACTCTGCTTAAGACCACTCGCTACGAACTCGCCATTGTTAACAAGTAAGAATGAATCAGCTGTCTTACCGGTTGGTAGAACTGTCACTGCACCATTTGCTTCAAACAAAACATCCTCAACTTCAAACATAGAGAAGATTCCCTTTTGTCTTAATAGCAAACGGAACTGCTCCATTTCAAGGCTATTACGCTTAAAATTCTTAAAGTTAATAACGCCATTCTTCACAAGGAAAACGCTCTCTCCCTTGATAATGTGACGTAGACGAGCAGAACGCATAGCAAAGCGCACGAGCATATTAAAGCCTGTCCATACTGCCAAAGCAAAGAGAATATGCCATATAGACATATCAGGATTATACAAGACACCACCGACCAAGGCACCAATCACAAAGGCACTCACGGTATCAAGTGGCGTAAGCTGTGCCATCTGAGCCTTTCCTGTAATACGTAGAAAAGCCAAAATACCTATCATACCCGTAACAAGTTTCAAGGTAATGCCTATATAAGGCTGAATAAACTCAATCATTTTTTGTTCTTAAAGCTGTTACTATAAATTGAATTTTTATTCTTTTTGATGCTGCAAAAATACGTCTTTTATACTTAACTCACAAATAAGATGACTAAAAAAAACTACGAAACAATTAATTCTATTTACAGAAAGCTTAAAAACAAGTCTTTTATAGCTATAAAGCCATCTGTAGAAATTAAAAAAGAAAGCAACTCCTTTGTCAGTTCAGAAATAATATATAACTTCGCACCGAACAAACTGGTAGAGTGATTAATAGATACCTAAATAATAGGGATTTCCACCTTTACCATAAAAGAAAGATAAAAATGGAATACTATATCAAGATTAATGAAGAAAAGAGAGGTCCTTATAGCCTCAACGAATTAGCCGAAAGAAAATTGGATGCTACAACCTTAGTAATGCCAACAGATGGTGTAGAATGGGTTCCTGCCGACCAGATAGAAGAACTTCGCACACTCTTTGAGAGCAAAGAATCTATCAATAAGACAGAGAAAACAGAAGAGATACCTTTTGTTGAGGCAAGACCTATTATACCAACAGCACAACAAGAAGCAGTTCAGCAGCCACAACCAGCACCTAAGAAGAAGAGTCACACTGGTTGTCTTATCGGTATTTTGCTCACATTAGTTGTCTTGGTTGCAGTGATGGTTGTTACTTGTCCAAAGACAGAACAACACAAGGAAGTTCTCTCTACCGTTATCACCACTACTGTAAATGATGCTGTAAATGACAACGATAATCTTACAGGCAACACTTTCATCGACAATGCTTTCAAAACAGTCAGCAATGCCTTTGCAGGTAAGGTGATTGAGACTGCTGTTGATAACCTCGTCACTGTCGATAACTATGTTGTATGTTCATTAGGTAAGGTACACTACGATGGCAAAGATCATATCGTATCTTTAGGTGTCTTCGGGCATATCTTTACTGTTGATGAAGATGACCTTCGGGAAGCTGCAGAACAGTATTACAAGAAAGAAGAAATCAACATGAAGGAACAACTTAAGAAAAAAGCACAGAAGATGTTGCAGGAAAACATCATTGCACCTGCAACCTCAGCCATCGAAGGACTCTTGGGAAGTGCTATGGATGGTCTTCTGGATGAAATCGGTTTAGATAATCAACCCTCAAAACAAAGTAAGAAAAAGACAGCGGAAGCTGATTCTATCTAAGTAAATATTAGGCTTTCAGATAACAAGAGAACTGACTTATAGATGGATAATAACGCAAAAGATAGTTGTTAAAAAACAATATTTCTACATAAAAGGAAAGGTTTTACATATTATCTTTTGCATATAAACAATATTTTATATACATTTGCACAATTAATTTAAATAGAAAACAAGTATGAAGAAATTATTTTTTTTAGGGTTAATAACGTTGTTTTTTGTATCTTGTGCCTCTTCTTTAAATAGTGAAAAGATTGACACTCTGAAAGAACAGCAGAAGGTGCTCAAGATGACTACAGAGTTAAACAAACTGCAGTTAGATTACGAAAAAGAGAAGGCAAACAATGCCGAACTCAGCAAGAAAGCTGCTGACATCAATGTTGAAGCAAATATAGCAACAACAGAATTCAGCACAACCAACGCATCAAGCACTGTTAAGGATGCAAAGACCACTATCAAGCGTCTGAAGGAAGCTAAGTCTATCAACAAGAAGTTGGCTAAGAGTCAGAAGACTTTAAGCAAGATGGAAAGAAAGATTGCTAAGCTTCAGGCAAAGATTGATGACTCTAACAAACGTATCAAGTTTGTTAACAATTAATATCGTCAAAAATATTATCGAAAATAAAGGACGCACATTTTGTGCGTCCTCTCTTATGTATAGTCCGTTTAACAGACAACTATACTTTTTTACCTCATAACTAATAGTCTCTACGAAAAACCATCATTTTACTCTCGTAAAAATATCATATAATGAAAAAGAAAATACTTCTATCACTATTGGTACTATTGGCTCATTTACCAATATACTCCCAAATGCTCTTTTCAGAGAATCTAACATTAGATATAGATAGTACAAAAACAATACAAGGAACTTTATTACCTGTACTGGATTTTAAGACAGAAAAGGAAAATGTTCTCACACTCAAGAATACCGCTAATCTCAACCTCTTAATAAAGCACAAGCGTGTTATCAACTTAATAAACAAGTTGGAGTTTTCAACTTACGGCAAGAAAGTAACGGTAAGTGGAGGATATGTACACGTAGAATACCGTTATCTCCTCAGTCGTGCTTTTGAGGTTTACCCTTATGCTGAGTCACAATGGGCAGAAAGTCGTGGAATGGAATACAAGATTTCAACTGGCTTACTATCACGCTATAGGATTATAAACAAAGAAAAATATCTTATGTTTGCATCAGCGGGTATGTTCTATGAATTTGAGAAATGGGAAGATCCAACTCCTAATGCAGTCCCATCACATGTTTATAGTCGTAGCATAAAAAGTCACCTATCAGTAAGTTTCAAACAGCATTTAGGCGAACACTGGGAACTAACAACCACAGCTATTCATCAGGCGAAGCCAGATAGTTACTTTAAGGAAGCACGATTCGGTGGCGCAGCAGACTTAAAGTATAATATTACACCAAACATTGGAATTAATGGTGCCTACCGTGTCATCTACGACACAGCACCAATTGTACCAATTAGAAAGACTTATACAACCGTAGAGGCTGGGCTTAGTGTATCATTCTAAGTAGTACAACAGTGATAAATTAGCAATAAGGCAATACTTTTCTGCATCTTTTTCTGCTATAAAATATGGTTCTTCCGTTAAATGTGCGGACGCTTTTCGTATTGCTTTAATGGAAGAAGCGAAGTTACTCACTAAACAAAATATGGCTAAGACTGTCATCTATCTATCCTATTATCATCCTCTGACATTAAAAAACTTTTTGTTTTAAGACTTTGAAAACAACAGATAATGATTTGAAAAATCATTACATAAATTCAAATAAGACATCCATAAATAACGACAAAAACACATATAAAAGCCAGGCTTGTAACCATAAAGAAATCAATTAGTTATAAAGTAGCAAAGTAAAAGGTGCTTAATTGGACTTCAAAAGGGCGTTAATAAAGGTCTTAAAGGGCACCTATTGCAAGTCAATTAGGCGTCTTTTAGAAGCCCAAAGAGCATATATTGGCTTTGGACAGCATGAAAACATTTTACAAAAAATGTGTATATTTTAATATTGGAGACGCAGAACAAGTGGAAGATGGTCGCTAAATCCATTATTAAAACGCATACCATTATAATTACGGCGGGGCTTTACTCCGCCATATTTTGTATCTTCTTCTAATAGAAACGGCGCATCATTGATACGACAATCTGTTACCCACGAACGCAGGTTTACACTTACGAGTATCTGATCCAGACTTCCCCATTCTCCATGATAACGATAAGTTCCTTTCGCCCCATTACGTCCGTGCACTCCCGCAGATATATTAATCAATCCATATTCGTACGCAAGTTGTAGTGAAGGACTATCTGCATAATCATTAAAGTCGCCCATCACTAACAGTTTCGGGTCTGTATACGCACTACGAAGAGAGTCTATAGCACTACGCAATCGCTCCATTACGTGCATTCTAAAAGGACGAGAATAAAGTTCACCACCCATTCGACTTGGTGCATGAAGTAGGAAAACGTGTAGCGTATCACCGCTTTCTATTTCACCTTCTACATGTAGAATATCTCGAGTTGGGCGCATTTCCTTCATAGGTATGACACGAATCGTATCAGCTTTTATCAATCGGAAGGAAAAAGGAGAATACAATAACGCCACATCTATACCACGTGCATCATTCGAAGCTGTCATCACATATTCATAACGAGCCTTACGCAACAAAGATCGACGAGTAAGGTCAAAGAGTACACTATCGTTCTCTACCTCGCATAAACCTACGATATCTGGCAGTGTCCAACCACTACTATCTTCACCACAAGCAATGATTGTCTGCCCTATCCTATTCAGTTTTTGCCAATACTTCGTACGTGTCCAATGGCGAGGAGAGTCTGGTAAGAATTCATAATCATTCTTCAAAGTATCGTGTCGAGTATCAAACAAATTCTCGGTATTGAGTTCAACGATCGTCAAACGAGTTTGAGCTACTGATAAAAAAGAACTCAACAAGAAGAAAAAAGTTAACAATATACGCATAAGTTTCAGGTTTATAGATAAGTAAGTTACTATTTCTTTATCTCAATATCTCGTGCCACATGATTACGTATTTAGTCTGATACGCCTTCATGTCAGCAGTATCCTTTTCATCAATATCTACATAAAACCATAATAACCACCTTCATCACTATTCATCTACACTCACTACACAGCACCCTACTTATTCACAACCTCCAACTGCTGACGTACACTCTCCTCATGTATTAGTTCAAAAACCTGGGCTGCAAAGTTGGCATCCATACCGCAAAGACTTGCTTGCGCGCCACGCTTTTCGAGGATTTCACTATATCTACCAGCTTGAAGAATGGTCATATTATGCTCTTTTTTAAAGGCTCCTATCTCACGACAAATGCGGAAACGCTTGGCAAGAAGTCCCATTAAAGAGTTGTCAATTTCGTCTATTTGCGTACGAAGTAATCTTAATCCTTCAGTTGTAGAGGCATGATCACGCACTACCAAAAGAGACAGAATATAATCAAGAATATCAGGAGTTACCTGCTGTTCTGCATCGCTCCACGCCTTCTCTGGAGTACAATGACTCTCTACTATCAAACCATCAAAGCCTAAGTCCATAGCCTGCTGACATAGTGGTGCTATTAAATCGCGACGACCACCAATATGACTTGGGTCACAGATTATAGGAAGTCCTGGTATTCTTCTACGCAACTCTATAGGAATCTGCCACATAGGGGCATTTCGATAGATTTTCTTTTCATAGCTTGAGAAACCTCGATGAATAACTCCTAAACGTTTCAAGCCAGCTTGATTAAGTCTTTGAAGTGCACCAATCCACAGTTCAAGGTCAGGATTGACAGGGTTCTTTACCAAGACAGGGATATCTATTCCTTGCAAAGCATCAGCCAAAGCCTGCATAGCAAAGGGGTTAGCAGATGTTCTTGCACCTACCCAAAGAATATCCATACCATATTTCAGAGCAACTTCAACATGCTCAGGTGTCGCCACCTCGGTTGAAATCATCATACCAGTCTCTTCCTTTACACGCTGCATCCATGGTAAAGCCATCTCTCCATTACCCTCAAAACCACCCGGTTTCGTACGTGGTTTCCATACACCAGCACGGAAGATATGGCACCCTTTGGCAGCAAGATTACGTGCCGTAGACATCACTTGTTCTTCTGTTTCAGCCGAACAGGGACCTGCAATGACTAATGGACGTTCCTTGTCGCTCGGAAGTCGCAAAGGCTCTAACTCTAATTCCATAATCATATATCTTTTATTTCTTATTTACTTAATTGTTCCCCAAAGGTAATACAAATGATGCATAAAACCTTATTTTACCATTCTAAAGATGCAATTTGATTGCATGCTTTTATCATCAACTTGTCTTTTACACGTTGGGAAATACGCACATGACAACGACCACACGTCTCTCTACAACATACTTCAAGGCATTAAACGCTCATCATATCTTGTACTTACCCTCAACACCATTGGTGCTTACCAACAACACGATATGTGCGGGGCATTAACACCATTATAGAAAATGGCAAAAAAGAATCAAAAAGAATATGAATTAAAGACAGAAAAACGCTAACAACTAACTCATAAGACGAATTCTATCACTAAAATACGTTATACTCTTCTATTAAAATAAAGAAATTCTGAGTCACATATCATCTTTTTTACTATCTTTGCATAAGATAGACTGCACTCGGCAATACAAAAGTAAACTTTCATTGCACTCGCTGGTACTATCTTTGCATAAACATATAAAGAAACCTATGAAGCAGTTATATGCAATACTGACAGTAGCAATGCTTAGCGTTGTTCTCTGTTCACACGCACAAGAGCAGGTACAAATCCGACTTGTGAACGGAAACGGTATGGAGGCTGTCATCAGTAACTATGGTGCTCGCCTTGTCTCGCTTACTGCCCACAACTGGAATGGTAGGTTGGAGCCTGTCGTAAAAGGATATACCAATAAGGAGGAGTATCTGAAAGATAGAACCTTAGGTGCTACGCTTATATACTTTGGCAAGAATAACGAGGAGACACTATCAGGCAAGATGTGGGAACTTGTTAGTTCTGACAACCAATCAGTTACACTACGATATGTGACTTCACAGGGAGAGAATGGATTAGATGGAAAGTTAAACGCCACAGTTACTTACACCCTATCTGACCAAAACGCCCTTGATGTAGACTATCGTATTGCAACGACAGCTGAAACCAAGTTGGAAGTAACAAATGGTATTTGCTTCAACTTATCAGGAGAGATGCACCGCTCTATCCTCAAACAACATCTCTGGGTTGATGCTGTTCAGATAAACACCTACAACGCTAAAAGACAGTTGACTGGTGTACTTCAACGTATAAAGAACACACCATTCGACTTTACAAAACCAAGAGAAATTGGTGAGTGTATCAAGAGTACGAGTAAGGGATACGACAATGCCTATCAGTTGCGACATCCTGATAACATGCAGAAGGCTGCAGCAATCCTCTTTGATGCACAGAGTGGACGTGCTATGACAGTCTACTCAAGTGAACCAACACTCAATATTAACACATATGGTAAGGAGAGTTGCGGTATCTCATTACAGCCAATTCATGCTGGATATAATAGTGGTATGGAGAAAGTAAGTAACGAATTGCATCCTGGTCAGGTATTCCATGGGGCAACAGTTTTCTTCTTTACAACAGATCCTCCATTGATAATGCGCACCAAATAAAACTATAAGGGGTAAGAACTTCTGGATTACTCGGACGTTAATATCCCCAGTTTGAAAAAGCACTAATTATCTTTAAAATCCTTGGCAGTTGACTGCCAAATATTTATATTTGCAAGTAAATGAGGAAATATAGTTTCATAATAGCGGCTATTCTCTGTATACCATTGTATGCACAGAATACAAAAGGAGACCACAATGGGAGTACTTCCACTGTGGAACCTATAGAGTCAGCACGTCTGCAAGGACCACGCGAAGCCACAGAGGCTGAGAAGGAGTATGCCAGACGATTGGCTGAAGACCGTGCACAACAGGCACAAATAGACAACAATCTACCTCTCATTACTGAGAACGGACAAACCGTTACACCCAATGATTTCTATTATCCGGCTTGGGGTTATGGTGTTGGAGCATGGCGATTACATAAAGGATTGAACATCAACCTTGGTGCATCGGCCTTTGCAAGCTTTGGACACGGAAACAATCATGGTGCAGGCTTCTCACAGGATGTGTCATTAATGTATGTAACAAACCTATCAAAGAAGGCTACATTGGCTGTGGGGGGATATGTAAACCATCTTACATACCGTGGCGACAACTACTTCGTAGGTGGTATCAATGCTGTCTTTGGATATCAGTTCAATGAACATTGGAGTGCATACGCCTTCGTACAGAAAGCTTTTACATCTAACAACTTCGGAGATGCCTTTGGCTACGGAGGTTATGGTTCACCTTATTGGGCTGGTTATGGTGGCTTTGGCTATTCACCTTTCGGCTATGGTTATGCTTCAATGGGATACGGATATGGACCAATGGCTTGGGCTTATGGTACTGGAGTTAGTCGTTACATGGATAGAATTGGTGGTGGTGTGACCTATCAATGGGGCTCAAACAATCAGAATTCAATTTCTGTTAGCGTAGAGTTTGACCGCCTCCCTTCTCAACGTAATGGTTTCTATAATAACAATCGATACGATTATCCTGTAAGATAAACAGTCAACAGGTTTACATAAGAAAATAGAGTTTACAATTACTACAGCACATTGCTGAACGAGTAATTAGTAAACTCTATTTTTTATAATACTAAATTCATCTTATTTCATCCACCGTAAGCGAAGACTGTTAAGTACAACACTAACACTGGAGAATGCCATCAGCGCACTTGCCCATGATGGAGTAATCTGCCAATCAATGCCAAAAGCATAAAGCAAACCTGCTGCTAATGGGATACAAACAATGTTATAGATGAAAGCCCAGAAGAGATTCTCCCAAATCATACGTACTGTATTGCGACTCAACTGTACTGCTTCTGGGATAGCAGACAAGTCATCTCCCATGAGTGTCACCTGTGCTACATCCATAGCTACGTCCGTTCCCTTACCAATAGCAATACTTACATCTGCCAAAGCCAAGGCTTGTGTATCGTTAATACCGTCACCTACCATTGCTACTCGCTTCCCTTCGGCTTGCAGCTGTCTAACAAGATTCTCCTTATCTTGTGGCAACACCTTACTATGATAGTGTTTTATACCAGCCTTTTCAGCCCAATAACGAGCCGCCTCGTCCTTATCTCCACTCATCATATAGACCTCAATCCCCTTCTTCTGCAGTTCATCCATTGCCTCACGAGCATTAGGCTTTAATGTTTCACGCTCTTCAAAAGGAAGGTTATCAGCCTTTGTAAAGTCGATGTTCTTATTAGGTATGGTCAAAGTACCAGTCTTATCGGTCACCAACACATCTACCTTACGCAGACTCTCTAAGGCTGTAGCATCCTTAATAAGGATTTGCTTCTGAGCAGCTTTACCAATACCAACCATAAGCGCAGTAGGTGTTGCCAATCCCATTGCACATGGACAAGCAATGACTAAGACGGCTACAGCCGACATGATTGCCTGTGGTAAAGCACTATTCCCTCCTATCAACCACCATAAAAGGAAGGTAACAAGAGCAATACAAGCTACCACTGGAACAAATACTAAGGCTGCTTTATCAACGATTCGTTGGACTGGAGCCTTTGAACCTTGTGCTTCTTGCACCATTTTAATTATGTGAGCTAAGGCTGTGTCCTCACCAACTTGACGAGCACGCATGCGGAACTTACCTTGACTTGGTATTGTTCCTGCCAACACCTTTGAGCCTTTTTTCTTCTCCGCAGGCGTTGGTTCACCCGTTATCATACTCTCATCAACGTAGGCTGCATCAGCTGTCATAAAGCTTTCTGCCCATATTACTTCACCATCCACAGGTACCTTTTCACCAGGGCGAACCTCCAAAATATCCCCAACCTCAATGGTTGAGAGTGGAACCTCCTCTATCTTGTCGCCATCAACGATATGTGCTGTCTTCGGAGCCATACCCATCATCTGACGAATAGAGGATGCTGTACCATCTTTAGCCTTCTCTTCTAACAGTCTACCAGTCAAAACGAAGGTTATAATCATTACCGAAGCATCAAAGTAGGTGTGCCATACAACTCCCCTACTTGCCCATACGGCATCTCCCCAAAACGTGTTAAACGCACTGAAAAGAAAGGCAATACCCGTAGACAAAGCCACCAATGTATCCATGTTTGCACTGCCATGACGCAACTGTCTAAACGAAGATACATAGAACTGGCGACCGCAATAAAGCATGTTTGCCAAGGCTATCAATAATGCAACCTGATTGGTAATATCACGAGAGCCCAAGTCTATCCATCGCATAGACACACACATCACAGCGATTGAGAACAACCATGATAACACGGTCTTACGCTTTAGGAGTACATACTCACGCTTCTCTATCTCGTCTACCGACGTCTCCTTATCTATCACTAAGTCATATCCGAGTGCATTGATTTCAGCCTTCATTTTCTCAAGTGAGATTACCTGAGGATTGAAATCAATCAAAGCTGAACGACCAGGTAGCGAAACAGAAGCAGAATTAACACCCTTAAGTGTATTCAACTTCTTCTCTATATTGGCTGAACAAGCTGAACAAGCCATACCAATTACTGGAATTGTCTGTTTCATAATAATACTATTTTTATCTTCCCCTTACCAGCGAAGGGGAAGGATTCTACAAATGAAAAGAGCATAAAAATATGCTCTTTAGAGTATAAATAAGCTGTTACAAACTCAGCTCATAGCGTCCGCTGTTGTCTACAGCTTCCTTGATTTCAGAAGGATTAACCTTACTTTCGTCATATTCTACTGTGACATTAGCATCATCAAGATTAGCTTCAGCAGACGCTACACCATTGAGTGCTTTTAAGGCATTCTCAACATTTGCCTTACAATGTACACACTTCATACCACTTACTACATAAACATTCTTTTTCATAAGTCTTTCCTTTCTATTAATATTATGTGATTACTATTCTATTTTCTTCTTATCGTTTGCAAAGTTACACATATATTATCAATCATGTCTTATAGAATTATGGATAAAGATTATAACTTCTCGCATCGGTTCTACAAGAAGTTCATTCATAACATGGTAAGAAAAGAGTCTGAAATATCATCATCCAAGTGTTGAAAAATTATTACATAATTTCGAACTAAAGCCTTAGAATAATGCTAAAAGATAGATATAAAAGTCGAGTTTATAACCAACAGCAAATCAATTAGTTACAAAATCGCATTTCAAAAGGTGCTTAACAAGGGTGCAAAAGGGCGTTAGTTCACTTCCTAAAGGGCGTCTTTAAGAAGACAATTAAGGCTTAATTGAAACGCTATTAGTGCTCTATTAAAATATGACGAGTAAAATATTACAACAAAATATTCTTCTTTGCATCATTAAACATATGCTCACTTTCCTCCTAACATCCGTCTATTTTCCATCCCGAAAGTAAGAACAAAAATTAAATTCCACCTATAAGCAGTAGACTTAACTTTGTAAATAGCAGCCTAAAGTTTATCTAAGGCCGTTCGAAGATTATCTTTCATCCCCTTAAACTGACTGGGAGTCATACCAGTTACTGACTTAAACTGACTGGAAAGATAAGCCACAGAAGAGTAATTCATACGAAGCGCTATCTGCGTCAAAGTCAACTCATCATAACGAATGAACTCTTTCACTCGTTCTATACGCAACTCAATATAATATCTTTCGATAGTCTTTCCTTCGACCTCAGAGAAGAGTTTTGAAAGCGCACTATAGTCTTGACGAAGTTCAGATGACAGATAATCACTAAGATTAGTTGAACTTTGATTATCATGGTAATGTACAAGTCTGATTAAAGCAGACTTGATGTGATCGATGGTTTGCTGACGACGGTCGTCAAGAAGTTCGAAACCAAGCTCTTTAAGGGCTGTCCGAAGGGTAGAAAGTTGGACAGAAGAAGGGTCTTCCTCAATACTAACTTCACCTAATTCAACCTTTTGGGGGTGTAGTCCAACCTGCTGCAAAGTTTGGCTAACAGCCATTTTACAGCGATCACAAACCATATTTTTAATATAAAGTGTACTCATACTGTTGTTTTCTTTGCTGCTGCTTCACGTGTAAACTCACGGAAGGTATAAATAACAATAGGTACTGTAAGCGTGAAAGAGAGCACGTCACTGACGGCTTGACACATCTCAACACCTAACAGCCCAAAATAAGATGGAAGAATAAATATCAGCGGAATAAAGAACAAACCTTGTCGGGCTGCTGCCAAAATGTTCGCACGCCACGGCTTGCGGCAGGTCTGAGCAAGCATATTGCTTGCCAAAATAAGAGCATTAACAGGAAAAACACAAAGCTGCCATCGCAAGGCTACAACACCAATAGCAATCACCTCGGGGTCATCACGGAAGACACCTATCAACGTTCCGCTTATCATCCAGCCAATAATAGCTAACACGATAAGAAAAATCGTACCAATGGTTACAGTAAACTTATAGGCTTCCTTCAACCTGTCGTATAAGCCTGCTCCATAGCAGAAGCCACAAACTGGCTGAAACCCTTGTCCCAATCCGATGACAACAGCAAAGGAAAGCATTGCAATACGCCCAACAATACTCATCGCTGCGATAGCTGAGTCACCATAAACACCTGCTGCTAAGTTTAATGACATCGTTGCTATACAAGCTAATCCCTGCCTCATCATGGAAGGACTGCCACCATAGAATATCTCCTTATAACGCTGTAATGAGGGTGAGAAATTACGAAAATGAATGGCTATATTCTCTCCCCTGCGCGTCATTAAGAAAAGAATAACGAAGGACACAGCCTGTCCTATCACTGTTGCCCACGCAGCACCGCTAACACCCAAACCGCAAGTAAAGATGAGGATTGGGTCAAGAACCACGTTCAATATAGCACCTGTCACAATACCATACATCGCAAAATTGGCGTTTCCTTGCAATCGCATCTGGTTGTTCAAAGTAAGTGATGAGGTTAAGAAAGGTGCACCAAGTAGGATGACTTGCATATAGTCTTCCGTGTAAGGAAGAATGGTAGGTGTACTTCCAAGCATCAAAGAGAGGGGAGTGAGGAATATCTCACCAAGGATAAGAACAATTACTCCAACAAGAAACGAACTAAAAAAGCCTGTTGATGCCATCTTTATCGCATTTTCATGACGACGTGCCCCCAACTCACGAGAGATATAATTGCCCGAACCATGCCCAAAGAAAAAGCCCATTGCCTGCACAAAGAACATCAGAGAAAACACAACACCGACTGCTGCTGTGGCTTGTGTATCAATCTTACCAACAAAAAACGTATCGGCAATATTGTATAATCCTGTCACAAGCATGGAGATGATAGTCGGTATCGCCATTGTGATAATGACACAATGAACTGGTGCTTGCGTAAGATAAGTATAGTTATCTATATGTTCGTGCATAAACTTTTGCTATTTAAAAACTTATGCAAAGGTACTAAATAATTCAGAATCCATAATTCAAAATTCGTAATTATGATATTTCTTTAATTCATAATTTATAATTCAGAATTCATAATTATGATATTTCTTTAATTCATAATTTATAATTCACAATTCATAATTATGAATACTGGAAAGGAGGAATTCTTGGGTTAAGAAATACATATACCTGGCAAACAACTCCAATATTAGGTAAGCATTAACATCATAATATATTCATCATTAACGTCATACTATTTTCGTAATGATAACCATAATAACCCTATCCTCCCACCTTCAGCCGACGTGTTAGTACTCCGCACATATCGTGCTGGTGGTAAACACCAATGGTGCTAAGCACTAATTACCGCACAATCTCTTACTAACCTAATTACTTAATACTGCATACATAAAAGCAACATTTAGTCTTTTGCACTTTTATCCTATAGAAACAATAAGGACAGATATCCTCTATTGTCCGACTATTCTATAATAATAGCGAACAACAAGAATATCTGTCCCTACATTAAGAGCGTTAAAGCCCCTCTCAATATAAATGCGAATTAATGACGTTCGAGTAGGATTTGAACAACACGTTCAGCTGAACGGCCATCCCAACGTTCAGGTACACCACACTTCTTCCATGTTCCTGCAACCATATCACTCAATGAAGAACGGAGCAGTTCTGGGTCTTCACCAACCAAAACGTTAGAACCTACCTTTGCAGTCTCAATGTGTTCAGTATAGCTATTAAGCGTAATACATGGTACACCATTGAATGTTGCTTCCTCTGCAACATTACCAGAGTCAGTAATGATACCCTTAGCGTGAGCTGTAAGATAAGCAAATTCAAGATAACCCAATGGTTTTACGATATGGAGGTTATGGAGTTTGATGTTCTTCTTCAAGCTAAGTGCCATGATAACCTGCACTGCTGAGTCGCGAAGAGGAGCAATAATAGGGGTATCACCTGCTGTCTCACTCAACACGTGTAACATTCGTTCAAGATTGTCTTGATCAGCCAACAACGCCTTACGGTTCAATGTAAAGACAAGATAGTTACCCTCTTTCAAAGGTAAACCTGCCAACTCGTCAATGTCCGAAAGCCTCATACCCTCAATACGCTCACGATCATAGCGGATATTATCAATGAGAATATTACCCACCATATAAACCTTTGACAACTCTGCTCCTTCCTTGTTAGCAATGCTGTTGTTGCTAAATCCGGCTGTAAAAAGTATATCAGAAAGACCGTCAATTACCAAGCGATTGATTTCCTTAGGCATCGTTATATCAAATGAACGAGTACCAGCTGCAATATGCGCAAGGGTGATTGCCTGCTTCTTTGTCACAATAGCAGCCGCCATTGTAGAAGCAAGATCGTCCACAACGATAACCACATCAGATGGATTCTCTTGTAGATACTTCTCAAACTTAGACATCACCTGACCTGTAAGTTCATTCAAGTTCTCACATTCAACACCAAGATAAACATCTGGTCTGCGAATAGAGAGATTATCAAAGAGCTGATCTTCGAGTGTAGGATCATTCTCACTACCTGCATAAACCAATGAATAAGAAACCTTATGAGAACTATTCTCCTCAGAAAGTCTATTGATTACCCTGATGATTGGTGCTACCTTTATAAAGTTAGGACGTGCACCACAAAAGATACAAAGTTTTTTCATTTCTTCAAAGACCCACTCCGTAAGTCCCTTTATAGCAAGAGAAGCTTACGGAGTAGTCATCTATTTTAGTGTTTATATTTAATTATTCGCAGCAAAAGCGATGCTTAAGAGAAGCATTACTTAAACATATCCTTAATCCCACCGATAGAACCCATGAGATTACTTGCCTCAAATGGGAGATAAACAGTCTTCTGATTGTTATTCTGTGCGAGTTCTGTAAGCATCTGAATGTACTTCTGTGCAATAAGATAGTTTGCTGGATTCGTACTCTGACCAACAGCATCTGTAATCTTCTGAATGGCAATAGCCTCAGCTTCAGCCTTACGAATGCGAGCTTGTGCCTCACCTTCTGCAATCAAAATCTGCTGCTGTTTGTTAGCTTCAGCTCGGTTGATAGCTGCTTGTTTCTCACCTTCAGACTGGAGAATAGCTGACTGCTTCTGTCCTTCACTGGTAAGAATAGTTGCTCGTTTGTTACGTTCTGCCTGCATCTGCTTCTCCATTGCCTCAGAAACACTTGCTGGAGGAGTAATATCCTGAAGCTCAACACGGTTCACCTTGATACCCCACTTATTTGTAGCATCATCAAGAACGGCACGCAATTTAGTATTAATCGTATCACGAGAAGTCAGTGTTTGGTCAAGTTCCATCTCACCTATGATATTACGAAGTGTAGTCTGTGTCAACTTCTCAATAGCATTTGGCAAGTTATTAATCTCATACACAGCCTTGAATGGATCGATAATTTGGAAATAAAGCAGTGCATTTATCTGCATCTGAATATTATCCTTTGTAATCACATTCTGGCGATCAAAGTCGTACACCTGCTCACGCAAGTCAATTGAGTTTGTATAAGTATAACGTCCTGCACGCAATGCCACAATATCCTTTGCATGGTCAATAAAAGGGATAATAATATTGATACCTGGTTGAAGGGTTGCATAATACTTACCAAGACGTTCGATAATCTTTGTCTCACTCTGTGAGATAATCACGATTGACATCTTAGCAAAAACG
This sequence comes from Prevotella melaninogenica ATCC 25845, assembly GCF_000144405.1. Lineage (NCBI taxonomy): Bacteria > Pseudomonadati > Bacteroidota > Bacteroidia > Bacteroidales > Prevotellaceae > Prevotella > Prevotella melaninogenica. The sequence goes on along the minus strand of NC_014370.1, from coordinate 668,747 downwards.
AGTGCTAACACAACAAATGCAATCAGCACATAAGCTATTATATCCATAAGCATTAAAGTTTTTAATTTCCCACCCTAAGTATTTTATTATCTTAATGAGGCAAGAAACCGAAGGTTATTATTTGTTATTTAATTATTTTCAGATTACTGTTTAACAACGTTCGACCGTTGCGATAATAGAGTCAAGTCGTAAAATACGCACAGCAGCACCCGAATCGATTTCCATTCCATCAACAGACTGCGCCTTCCATGAGTCACCGTCTACCTTTACTCTGCCGTATCCACCAGCCTCAATCGTATCTGTTACCTTTCCTTCACGACCAATCAATGCTTCAGCATTACTTAATCTTTTATCTGCACCTTGATGAAGATATTTAAGCGCAATCGGTCGTACTAAGAATATACTCAATACCGAGAAAATGACAAAGACTATCACGTGAACAACTATGCTATCCGTAAATGCAGAAGCAAGTGAAGCACAGAAACTGCCTATTGCAAAACACATAATGTAGAAATCTCCGTTCATCATCTCTAAAATCAGACAAACAAGACCCACTAACAACCATGTTAACCACAGGTTTTGTATCAGATAATCCATCATAGCTATAAAGGTTTAAATTCGCTTGTAAAGATAATAAAAAAAGATGATTCTATCAAATCTTTCAATGAAAAAATAACACTATAACAGCTACTTACCACTATCAGAAAAGTATTTCTTTGCAAGATGACAATATAATACGAATCATAACGCCTAATAAACATTTCGCATAAATTAGCCGTTAGTGGCTTTTGATATTCTTGAAGATGACCATTGTGCTCGTATCTACAGATATCCGACCAACGTATTTGTGCTTAGCACATGACGTGCTGATGCTTAGCACATGTCGTGTTAGTGCTTAGCACCAATGGTGCGGAGTATTCATCAGCTTATAATATACCGTCAAAAGGGAGTTATTCAAGCATAAAACAGCACGACTTGTTCGGTCAGAAGAATATTACTTTTCAGAGCCTAAAACGACTAAGTTTATTTGATAGAAATTTCATATGCTAAAGAATGTCATTACATTTTTTATCAAACAGTATTGACTATATAAAAATTACGGCTATGTGCCTTCGTTCTTGAAAAGGTAAATAGCCGTAATAAAATATCATAAAATGATGCTCGTTCAAATTATCAACGTCTGTTTGAACGTTTAGAAGACGAAGAACCACCTATATGCAATGTTCTTGATGACTGTGAATATCCCGTAGAAGAAACACGATTAGAGCCACGACCACGATAATATTTCTCTGCCTCTGGCAGCCACTTCTTGATATTCTCAATACGACGAGCATCTGAAGGGTGGTCGCTCAGAATCTCAGAACGGCTACTATTCGTTGCTGCAGCCATTCGTTGCCAGAATGTTACGGCATTCGCAGGGTCATATCCAGCCATCGCAGCAAAGATAAGTCCCATGTAGTCAGCCTCACTTTCATTATCGCGACTGTACTTCAAGTTACGGAAAGAGAAGTATCCTCCCGCTACCTGTGAAGCGATGTCGCCTACTCCACTACCAACAGTAGAGTTCAAGACAGTACCCAATATATTGGTTCCCATCTGCTGATTCATCTGCTTTGTAATCTGCTCAGCACTGTGCTTAGCTACAGCATGCGCAATCTCATGACCTAAAACGATTGCCAGACTTGCCTCATTCTGTGTGTAAGGCAATAATCCTTCGTAAACAACAATCTTACCTCCAGGCATACAAAAAGCGTTAGCCTGCTTGTCTTGAACAAGATTAAACTCCCACTTGAAGTTATTAATCTCATTAGCATAACCATTATTACGTAAGTAAGTCTCCACCGCATTGGCAAGGTTGCGACCTACACGCTGAACCATAGCAGTATTCTTTGCATCAGTAGAACGTTTTGCTGATGCCATAAACTTTGTATATTCCTGATTACTAAGGCTAAGAAGCTGCGCATCAGAAATACTGATACGATGTGTACGACCCGTTAATGGAACTTTAGAAGCCGTACCACAGGCTGTCATCAAAGCGACAACAGCTGCCATTAAGAAATACTTAATCTTCATTTTATTTACTGTTTTTTATAACTATCTATTTGCGAAAGTACAACATTTTTCGTGAGGTACAAATAAAATCATGACTTTTTTATAAAGGTTAACGGCTGAAAACAAAACATCAGAACTGTCGTTTTAAATGGATTTAAACCATCCTTTTTCGTTTTCCTATCTCCTTTGTTACAGGGAGAAAGTAGGTCACTATAAAACTGATAACACCCAACATTGCCACAAGAAGGAAGAATAGACGATAGCCCACATACTCCTGCAAGAAACCTGTAAACCATCCTGTCATCACCAACGAGAAGGCTGTTATTGCCGTACCTATTGAATAAGTAAATGTGGAGTGCTCCCCTTTTGTACAATGAGCGAGCCATACAACATAAAACGTTAATCCCAAACCTGCTCCAAACTGTTCGATAATCACACACAAATTGATAATTGATAAGGTGGAGACAAAGTAATAACTGAGATAAACAAAGACAAACTTTGGCAAGGTCAAGGCTATAACAAACAGCCACAACCAACGCTTCAAGCCGTCACGACGTACCAAATTAGCACCTAAGGCACTTCCTCCAATTAACGAGAACGTACCCACTGTTCCCAAGACTAATCCTAACTCCTGTGGTGAAAGAGCTAATCCTGCATTACTTCCTGGGTCTATCAAGAAGAGTGGTGCTATTCTAAAAAACATCCCTTCGGGTATTAGAAAGGCAAAAAGGAAACACAAGTTTGCCACATAATGAGGACGGCGGACAAAGGCAGCCTTGACATCATGCCACCATTGACGTGTCACCCCTGTCCATATAGGGAGGTTCGCATGAATATTATCTTTGGGAAGTATGATAGCATGAAGTAGCATCAAACAGGTCAATAAGCCTGACAGAACCCTAAAAATAATTGCCCATGAAGGGGCTACCGTCCTATAAATAACCTCTAAGTTTCCTGCTATCGTAACAGGAATAGCCTTTCCCACAATGATAGAAAGCATATAAGAAATGGCACGCGTACCAATAAAAGCAGGACGATTATGCAAGGCCGTTTCACGCTTATACAGTCTTTCGATAGCCACATCATGCAAGGCAGCCATCGTTGCGATTATCATTAAGAAGAAGACTGTCCACTCAAACCAATCAACAGATGATGCCATAAACGCCAATCCACCAAGACTCAGTGCCATAACAAACTCTGTCAGAATTACCCATGCATACTTACTCCAATAGCCAACGACCAATCTACCTAACAAAGGTCGGAGGATAAAGGGCAGTATTAACCACGATGTCGTCAGCGTGATAGCACCATTCGACAAGCCCATTCTGTTGAAATAGACTAATGAAGTCATCAACAAGATAACATACGGTAGTCCACGTGTCAAATAGAGCGTAGGAAGCCAGAGCCAATAGCTACGCCACTGGTCAACAATAGGAATTCCATTGATTATCTTCTGTTCCTCGTGCATCTTCGTATGCTTTATTAGTATTGTGCTTCAATAGCTGCTGTCTGGTAATAATGTTGGAGGATTTCGTCATATCGATAGCCTTTCTCGCCCATTACTGCAGCACCAATCTGACACAAGCCAACACCATGTCCCCACCCTGCACCAATAAGACGGAAGTGCTGTGGGACACCATTCACGACCTCACTACGTTCTACCACGAAAGCAGAACTGTAGAGATGGCTCTCACTTAACGTACGTCTTATCTCTAATTCCTTACCGATAATACGTGTGAGCTTTGTCCCTACAATCTTCAAACGCGTGATACGACCACTCTTACCACGCTCTAAAGGTTGGAGGTCAATAATCTCTCCGAAATCAAGACCACTCTTACGAAGGATTAGCTCAGCAAGTTCTGACTGTGTGAAGTCTACTGTCCAGCGATAAAAGTCTTGTGTTTCTTGATCGTAGTTATTAAGCACCTGCCCCAAGACTGCCGCATCCTTTGTATTACAAAAAGCCTCTGGAGACGACAGAATCCACTCCTGTGCCGTCTTCTCATCAGTGAGATCAATCGTAGGGGCTGTTCCCAAAGGTGCATTATCTACTACAGAGAGTAGGTAGGGCTTATGAGTATTGTCCCAACAGTATTCATATTCCTCCGAAACACCTCCGCAACACTTACTGAAACGAGCGTCGCAAATTTCCTTTCCATTCATCAACAACTGCCCACGAGTAGCCTTTATTGCCTCTTCAACATGTGGACTCGTTGCCTTCGTAATGCCCTGATAACGTTGACAATGGTCGTCTGCACAGACATCAAACAAGGTATGTGCATCGCTATCATACCATACAACACCCTCTTCATCCGATACTTTTACTGGTGCAGATGCTGTCTGAACACCCATTTCAATGGCTTTTCGTCTTCTCATCTGTACCAAAAGCCAACTGCGAGAGATAACAGCATGTGCCTTCAAAAGCTCTAACGAAGAGGTAGCACTCATCTCACTTGAGATAACACTTGCTAAATAACGCTCTACAGGTAGTTCATTAATAGCCAAAAGTTTATCTCCATCGACAACAAAACGTAGCTTTCCGAGGAAGGTTTGTGCCTCTTTGCGCTCCCAATGGAAGTCTACACCGATAGTAACATCCTCCAAAGTGAAGGATATATCATCATTTTGCGGGGTAAAGCAAAGTTCTGTATAGTCTGCAGAATCCCACAAAATCTGTCCGTCTTTGAACTTTACAATCTGCTTACCTGTCACCTCTTTGTTTCCTATTGTATAAGTACCATTCAGCTGAAAACGAATTTCGTCGCCACGAACGATACCTACAGAAACTATAGGTTCGTGCTTCCAATCATCGAAAGCGAGGTCAACTGCCTTATTGCGAATCCGTTTCACGACTTCATTCATTGCCTCATCTGACAGTGAAACCTCACGTAAAATCGCCTTGGCAAGCTCTGCTGTCATCCCTTCGAAGTCGCTCTGACGAGGCAATATCATCAATCCTGCCATATCCAAGCTACCCGGACTGACCAGACACTGTGCCTCCCCATCAGCAGAATAACAATCAGGGCGATGCTTCTCACGTGGGAATACGACTGAAATAAACGCCTCCCCACTGCGCCAAGCCACAATATTCATCATCGGTTCAGTCTCATCTTCCTTTATTGGAAGTGACTCATATAAACGGCTGAAGAGCTCAACATCGTGCTTCCCTGTATGACTCACGATAGCTAAAACAGAACAGATATAGTCTTTTATCTCATAGATTCCCTCCGTATCATTCAGTTTTAAGAGTGGGACAGATGTCTCGTAAAGCCGTTGCCAGTCACGTTGTAAAGGGAGAATACCACTTGTTCCTGCCTGAAAGTGGAGATGATCAGGTGCACTCGCCCCACACTTCGGACCATTATAGAACACCATCAGCTGCGGATAAGCTCTTAGCAAGCGATGTATCTGTACGTAATTATCCGCTATTGCTTGCTGTTGATGATGACGAGAAGGTATCGTGAAATGAACAGGGAGAATTGGGAAAGGGTTGACAAGGATATCAAAACCTTCTCCAAAAGGCAGAACAATCTGCTCTACTGGGCGATTCTTTTCACAAAGAAAGCAAGGGCGCTTAGCCAGCGTAGCCTTATCAATCTTTGCACCTGTACTCACTAAGCGTGCAGGATTGAATTGCGCAAGGGCTGAACCCACCTCACGCGTCTGCACACCCTTCAACTCTTCAAAACGTTTTGCAACGTCTTGCCATTGGTTCAGCTGGTTATGAAAAAAATCAGTTAGCCCTTTCTCTCTGTCTTGATTCTGTTTTTGACGTGCAAGAATCTCAACTGTACGCAGCTGATCTTTATAGTGATTGTTGGCATTTACCTTATCAATGCTCAGTACGGCATCACTATTTCCACCCCAACGACGGCACAGATAAAGTTCATCATAGATTCGTCCGATACGGAAACGACGACTAAAAGCCAAGCCCATCGCATAGTCTTCACCATAACTTGTATTAGGGAATTGATGCTGACGAACCAAAGGAGTGAAGAAAGCACGTGGTGCACCGAGTCCGTTGATACGCAGGGCATTGTTGCAACCATTATCCTCCGTCCACTCATTATGACTAATCAAGCCCGGTGGAAGGGTATTAAGATCGAAGTCACACATACGATAAGAGCCTACTATCATCGCTGCTTTCTGTTCGTGGAAAGCATCGACAATAGCCTGCAAGGTGTTCTCTGAAGAATAAAGGTCATCACTATCCAACTGAACAGCAAAGCGACCACAATGCACATCATTGATAGCATAGTTCCAACAGCCACCTATACCGAGGTCTGTACGTGTAGGAATAAGATGTACAAGGCGTTCATCTGCAGCCAAAGAAGAGAGAATCTCCGTCGTACTATCTGTCGAATGATTGTCAACAACGATAACGTTAAAAGGAAAATCTGTCTTCTGCGAGAGTGCAGAAACGACCGCATCGCGCACCGTCTTCTCACGATTAAAGACAGGAATTACCACCGATGCCTCTACCGGAAAAGCCTCACCAGAGAAGTCAGGCTGTACATATTGCGTTGTATCAACCAAGGCTTTGATAGCAGAGAGATGTGCCGTTGCTGCCTGCTCCATCTCAATCTGTACCTCACGGTTGCGTGGATTCACATAATCAAACTGCTTCTCACCACTTGCACGTAGGTCATCTTCTTCCTCTGTATAGAGATATTCATTCAGATGAAAGAGTTCTCCCTCACGACTTAAGAATAGACGAAGGTCGTACCAACCTGCAAACTGATAATCCTTTGCCACCTCTTTCGCTGCATACTTCTTTAGACACTCTGTCTTAAGAAGTACAACAGAACCAAAATCAAAGTCATCACGGATACTACCCAACTGATAGTCTGTAACGGGATGCTTCACCGTCTTGCCAGCTTCCACAGAGTAATGGTCAGCATAAACCATTGCTGCACCAGTCTCTTCAGCTACCTGCAGCATACGCTCAAGCGCATGATAACCTAACGTGATAGGTCCTTGCTTCAAATAAAGCAGAGCATAATCGGCTGCCGCTGTTGTTGAAACAAGGCGCATAGTAGCAAGGGAAAGCAAGCTGCCTGCCTGCAGGTGATGGGTGTACTGAGGCAGTGCCTCAGTAGGCAGGACATCTGCAGCTAACGTATATATATTCTTTACCACACCTGACTCGTACAACTGTGCAGCAAGCGACTGCATCATTGCAGCTGTACTATACGGTAGAAAGCAATCTATCTGTTTCTTCTTTTTCATCTAAAATGTATTCTTTTATCTACTTGCAAAGATACTATAAAATCCCGTCTTACGTACGAAGATTCGAAAGAAAACAACCAACTGCGAATTATTTTCATGAAAAGAAATATTTATTTACGCAAAGAAAAAAATTTTTTTTCATGAAAAGAAATTCTTTTCTTCGTGAAAATAATTTGGAAGCGGTGGTCATACTGAACTTTTTCTGTAACTTTGTACACATAAAAAAGACATTAAAAGATAGCCAAAAGATGGAAAAAGAAAATCATATAGACCGTGCATTAGCATTTATGGAGAATCTTGAAAAGCTTGGTGCACAGCTTCAGAAGGCTGACGAACAGCAGAAACTAATGCTGCAACAGATGCTGACAAAAAGCCAGAACAAAGAAACAAACACGGATGAATACCGCGAACTGGAACAAAGAAGCAAGGACCTTCAAGCTATGATTAACAAGTGGCGTCCTATCTATGAGGAACGTCTGAAGATGGTGAAGGAGGCACAGAAGGCTGCAAAGAAGTAAGGCTGATTGTAGAAGAACAAGACTTAAAGAAGTTCGTTTCCCCCTCTGAAAAGGAAGTATGTCTCCCTTACTGCTACTCACTATCTATTATTCAAGATTGCAGAACTCCGCATATACAAACAAACTCCCTAACTATCAATAACAAATGAAGAAAGACTTATACAAAGACATCAGACTGTTCTTATTAGCTATCATAGCTGTTAGTTTGTTTTTCTCATGTTCGTCTGTTCCTTCTGGAATAGCCGAAGAGATAACTTATCACGGAGAACAACTGCATCGTTATCTGACGATTATCAAAGACGTAACATCGAAAGCGGAGAAGAGTAAGGATACAATCACCTATTATTGTAACCAAAAAGGACAGCTCATCATAGAGCGTGTGGGTACAGATAGCTTGGATGATTACACCTACTCCTACGTCGGTGACACGATTTTCATTCATAAGAAACATAATCAGAACCCGATAGAAAGACTCTTCAAGAGCTATTACATAGTAAAAAACGGACTTATCGTAGAAGCAAATGACATTCCTCAGTTCTACACATACACCTACGATAACAAACGAAGACTTGTATGTCGTGACACACCTAATGTTATCTGTGGCAGAACAACCTACAACCTCCAATGGAAGGGAGAAAAGATGTTCCCTTATAAACCATTTAATATCAGCTACAGAGAGACTGGGCAGAAGGCAGCCTGCCACAACTTCTATTTCTTGTGGATGCATGGCAGTGGCATAAGGATACCCATCCCCTTCATCACCTTAGGCTATATGGGTGTTATTCCGGAAGGAGATATTAGCAGCTATAGCTTCAGTTCAAAAGATAAAGACTTCGATTTTAAGTCGCAACTGACAACGGAGTATGATAAGGAAGGACGTCCCACCCGCATTGAAGAAGTGGTGACAACACTAAATAAAAATAACAAAGAGGAAAATAGTAAGTACATTACAGAATACATCTGGTAAATATATACCAATATCAAAAAGCTTAAAACAGGATATGAAAAAGGAAAAGAAAAGTGAAGGAATGATGAGTGTTATCGCTGCCTTAGGTGCAAACATCTTGGTAGCGATATCAAAGTTTGTTGGTTTTGCTGTGTCTGGCTCAGCTGCAATGTTGAATGAGTCTATCCATAGTATCGTAGATTGTGGCAATGAAATACTACTGTTAGTAGGCAACCGACAGTCAACAGCGAAGATATCAGATAAACATCCGTTCGGACAGGCACGTGCTAAGTATTTCTATAGCTTAGTTGTTGCAATGATGTTGTTCTTCGCCGGTGGTGCATTAGGTATCATGGAAGCAGCAGAGAAGTTATTTCACCCAGAACACAGCTTGGAGAACACATGGCTCGTCATTGGTATTCTTGTCTTTGGACTCTTAGTAGAAACTGTCAGTCTAAGGGTTGCCTTCAAGGAGATTAAGGAACTGAACAAGGACAATCTTTCACTTTATCGTTTCCTACGAGAAAGCCGTCACAGTGAAATTCTCATCATCTTTGCAGAAGATAGTTGTGCTGTCATTGGTCTGCTAATAGCCTTAGGAGGTACATTTCTGACCCACTTCACAGGTAATCCATTCTATGATGCCCTCTCGGGTGTACTGATTGGTGTACTCCTCTGTGCAGCAGCTCTTTTCCTCGCACGTGAGTTCTACAGTCTGCTTATTGGTGAGAGTGTCACGCAGAAGGATTTAACTCGTATCAAAGAGACATTCAACAGAACAGAAATCAACCGCCTCATCAACGTCAAGACCATTCACCTCGGTCCTAATGACATCCTTATCACTGCAAAGATTGATGTTAAAAGCGAATACGAAGCGCAAGCACCTCAGTTGGTTAACGACATCGAGAAGAATATGCGTGCCGCTTTCCCTGAGTACAAGATTTATATCTATATTGAGACGGATAAATATAAAGAGGATTATTAAAGACCTCTCCCCCAACCCCTCTCCGAGAGAGAGGGGAGTGCTGGACACAAGAGAAAGTAATTCCTATTACTATTCCTATTCGTCTTCTACAATCAATCTATCCCCTCACAAAGCGATATTTGTAAACTATTTTCATATGATTCAAATCCAAAACATGCTCTTTAGGCTTCTAAAAAAAGCCTAATTGACTTGCAATAGGTGCTCTTTTGAGGGCTAACTAACGCCCTTTTGAAGTCCAATTAGGCACATCTTCTTATACCACCTTACAACTAACTGATTACCTGAAGGTTACAAACCCACCTTTTAGACATCTTTTTGCCGTTATTTATAGAGCTTTTGTTTGAAAATATGTAATGATTTTTCAAACACATATCTATGTTTGTTAGTATGAAAAGAAAAAGGTTTTCTGTGTCGGAGGATAATAATAGAATAGACTATTAACGGTCTCAGTACATCTTGTACAAAGACAAAAAAAACAGAGGTGCACTCTTGGTACACCTCTGTTTTATTATATTTACTTACCATTAATTACTTAAAGGTGTGTTTACCTTCCTGTGCAGCAGGCTTAACAATAATCTCACGCTGCTTAGCATTTGTCATCACTTTCATAGCCACAGCTGTGATATCTTGTGGTGTAAGTGTCTTGAATACTGGTGCGGAAGCGGCATTATCATTTGGAGATAGCTCGTTGCCCGTCTCAGCATAGATATTCAATAAAGCCATCCAAACTGATGGGTCACTGTTTGACTGTGATGCTGCACCAGACTGTTCCTCATCAACAGCCAAAGGTACCATTGCAGCCTTGAACTCATCTGCAGTGAAACGGCCAGCCTTCACATCATCAAGAATACTATAAACAAGGCTAACAGCTTTATCAGCATTCTCTTTCGCAGTAGAAAGATGAATATTAAGGCTCTCGCCAGCTACTGGCTGTGAAGTATAGTTGCTCTGTACACCTACGGTATAAGTAAGGTGTTCTTTCTCACGCAACACATCAAAATAACGACGCTCCAAGAGTCCACGCATCACCTCCAGAGCAGCTTGCTCACGCTCAGAAAGTTTCTGCTTATTGGCAAATGAAATCTCAATCTCTGCCATACCACCTTCTGTTTCCGTCTCGAAAGTACGCTTGATAACAGGCGTAGATGACGAGAAATCCATTGGCTGGATAGTTGTCTTCACAGGCTTACCTTCACCCTTGAGAGAACCTATATAGCGAAGCACCAACTCTTTTGCCTTTGCTTCTGGAATATCACCAATAAGACAATAGGTAAAACGTGATGCATCACCAAGGTGTGCTTGGAACTGTTCCTGTAACTTATCAAACTGAACTGACTTAAAGAAAGCCTCATCCTGACGTGGATTCATCGCACTAACTGGATAGAGCAACTGCTGGATAGAATCCTGTACAGCAGCCATACCTGTTGTTGCACGGTTCTCGTAGACGTAGAGATTACGCTGGATATACTTGTCAAAGGCTGACTTAGAGAAGTTCTGACGTGACAGAATCAAATACAGATAGCTGAAGAAATCGTCAGCCTTGTCAACAGGTGCATTACCACCGATACCATCACTGTAGTCTTCCAACGAGAGGGAAAGATTGATGTCCTTGCCCTGTAGCCACTGCGCCAACTGATTTCGGTTGTAATTATATACACCTGACTGCATCAAGAGTGAACGCATTGCATTATAGTTAGCAAGTTCTTGTGCTGGGACAATAGACTTACCTCCCTCTGCAGAACCTGCAAAGAGGAACTTACCACTCAGTTCTGGAACGTTACGATAAAGAACTTTTGCACCATTAGAGAGTGTCCACTCCTTTGCCTGCAAAGTCTTTAACTGCTTCTCAGAAACAATCTTTCCTCCTGTCAGAGGGAAGTCAATCAACTGACTGATAGGCTTCATACCATCAGCACGAGCCATATCGCTGAATGAACTCTTTGCCTTCAATGCAGCCATAAGATCATTCTCAGTGATATTCATCTCACTCTGCGACTTAGAATAAGTGACAAAAGCGAGGTTATTATCATTGAGCAATGACTTCATCCAAGCATTCATGTCCTCAACCTCTAACTCAACCAAAGTCTCGAGGTTACGGTTAATCTGTCCGCGGAAGTCTTGTACAGGAATATCATAGAGGAAGTTCTGACGGAAAAGCATCAAAGCATTGTCTGGTGTTCCCAGTCCCTTTGCTTCGAGGACATCCTTCATTCCATTGTACATCTTCTCCTTCTCAGCATTGAACTCAGTTGCAGTAAAGCCCTGGTCGCGCAAGTTATCACGTACAGCTAACATCTGCTGAAGCGCCTTCTGTTCATTACCCTGATAGGGAACCATGTCCCATGCCATCTGATAATAGTTTCGTACCAAAGGAGATAGACTCACCTCAGCGGCAATATAACTCTCCTTATCAGCATTCTTCAACATCACAAAACGCTTTGGAGCCAATGTATTGAAAAACTTAGTGAAGATAAACTGACGTACTCGGTCCTCCTCAGGCGCATTACCCTTCACCTCATAACGTTGATAAAGACCAAAAGAAGCACTCTTGTTCTCTGGGTCAATGAAACGCATATAGAGTGGTGTGGTATTGTCAGGAATCTGTCTTGTCTGTGGATTTACAGCAGGTGCTTGCTTAGCAGGTAATGTCTTGAAGACCGTCTGAATATTCTTTTCCATCTGGTCGACATCAACATCACCGATAACAGCAATAAACTGCATATTAGGACGATACCACTTATCATAGAACAGCTTTACCTGCTTCTGCTGAAAGGTCTCCAATATCTTCTGTGAACCAATCACATTATGAGTAGCATAGCCAGCATGATTATAAACAACAGGTGCAATGGCATCTGTCAGACGACGGTCTACTCCCGAACGATGACGCCATTCCTCAAGGATAATACCACGTTCCTTTTCAATGTCTTTAGGGGTCATCTTGACGCCATGGCACCAGTCACGGAGCACCCAAAGCATATTCTCATTAAGCTTCGCATCATTGGTTGGTACGTTATGAACCGCATAACGCGTATCATCAACACCAGTGAAAGCCTCAAAGTCATTAAGGTTATTACTGCGAAGGAAGTTCATCACACCATTAGGGAAATGGTCTGTCGTATTGAAAGCCAAGTGCTCCAACACGTGCGCCAATCCCATTTCCTCATCATTCTCTAAGATAGCACCTACATTCTGGTAGAGGTAGTATTGTGCCTCACCAGTAGCAGAACCATCATTATAGATATAATAAGTAAGCCCATTTGCCAGTTTTCCCTTTCGCAATCCATTCATCTGCGCATTGGCAGGACTAAAGGGGGAAAACAAAAAGCCTATGAGCAGTGCCACTGGCATGCTCGATAGGCATTTAATGATATTCTTGAACATAGTCATTGTTTACTTTTCAAGGAGTTCGAGCGTAGAGAGCTTCTGCTTGATTGCACCCTGCAACATAGCCTGTGGCATCTCCATATTCTCCAAACGGAGTGTCTCAGCAAATGCCTGGTTATAGTATTCACGTGCCTTGGTATAGTTCTTCAATTCACGATAAGAGTCACCTATCATTACCATATAGTTGACACGGTCCATCACAGCATCTTCCTGTGACAAAGCTTTCTCAGCCCACTTGATAGCTACCTCATGATCCTTAGCCTTCAGATTCTTGCCTGCAGCCATGTAGAGGTTCTGTGCAGCCTTACCATAGTCGGCTGAACGGAGGTTATTCTCCATCTTGCCAAAATAGGTCTCCATAGCTTTCACATAGCCATTCACATCCTTGTTCTTATACAAGTTGAAAAGAGCATCAAAGTAGAGCTTAGCCTTCTCGTATGGAGTAATACCTGTCAAGCCAACAACCTCGTATGCCTTTGCATACTGGTTCTTAACTTTCTCTACATAGTCTTTATACTTCACGTTGCCATCTTTTGCCATATCCTCGGCAAAGATGTCGTTAGCCTCAACAATGTAGTAGGCAGGTGCCTTACCAAGTTTCTTCATCCAGTCATCAAGGTGGTCGTTCATAAGGTCAATCATATACTGCTTGTGCTCCTTATCTTCATCACCCTCCAATGTTAGAATGATACGATAGTCATTCTCATTGATAAGCTTCAATGGTGCCTTTGCAGCTACATAGTTCTTATAAAGTTTCTGCAAACGTGTTACCCACTTATCTGCATCCATACCCTCCTGCGCCTGCAAGAAAGATGGTGCCTTGAGAAGAAGTTGCTGCTGAACGTCAAGGTCGTTGTTATCAGCCTTGTACTTATTGTAAAGTTCCTCAAAACTTACACTCTCTCCAGCAGCAATCTTAGCAGCCTCCATGAGTTCATCCTTATCCATCGCACCTGTATTCACAGACAAGGCCTTACCATCTGGTGCAATGAAAGCTACTGTTGGATATGCTGCTACCTTATAGTTCTTAGCGATATCAACATTCTCACCCTTCTCTGCATCTAACTGCAGACTGATAAAGTGTTCATTGAAATACTTTCCAACTTCCTCTTGTGTGAAAACTGTCTTTGCCATCTTCTTACAAGGAACACACCACACTGCGTAGAAGTCAACAAACAGAATTTTATTCTCTTGCTTAGCTTTTACCAAAGCTTCACTGAAAGTTCCCTTAAAGAACTTTATACCATTTGCTGCTTCTGTACCCTGCTGTGCACGAAGCTGTACTGCCATCATCAAAAGACATACAAGCAGTAAGATATATCTTCTTCTTTTCATATTTAATCTGTTTTTAATGGATTATTTTATTCAATCTATTCATTAAACTGTATCCTACTTACAGCATTGATTTTATTCATATCTATCTTTTTAATACATGAGAGGAATACGCTTAAAGTCAATGCTGAACGTAGTATATACATCTACAATATACCTTTATCGAAATTACTCGACAGGCAGTTCATCATCTGTTACTACCACCTTAAAGATGTTTTCCAATACTACCTCATGGTCTTGATTATACACCTTAAGAGAGAGACGATATCTGCCGTTTGCCAACTGTTGCGTAGCTTCTTGTGTGACAACAATCAGACCACCGGTAACAGAAATCTTGCCCTCCTTATAGAGTTTCATAAACAACTGTGCTTGTTCCTGATTGTCAGCCTTAACTCCTGACAACTCATAATTGATAGGGTTAGTACCTGCAACACCTTGGATACGTGTTGAAACGAATGGTAACTTATTGATACCACGCTCACTCGTTGCATCGACGTTATGGAAGGCATTAAGAGAATCGGGAGTAAAAGATGCTCCCGTTGTTCTCAGATAGCCAACATCCATTTTGCTACATGATACCATAAAACCTATTGTAAGGGCCATAAGGCATAGCAATGCGATTCCTTTCTTCATCTTTTTCATTTTTAAAAGTCGGTTAAGTTGAAGTCATAAACAAGTGAGTGAACCACTCCTGTGTTTGTTTCAATATTACATGAAGCAACGTCAGAAGTCTTGGTGGTCGTTGGGGAAACCAAGTGGATACGCAACGGTCCAGCACCAGGAACACTGTTGTAAGACTCACGGAATGTATAAATCCACAACTGATTACCAGAAGCCATCTCTACTGTCTCACCACCCTTACCGATTGGTGTTGATACATCAGAAGATTTAACACCTTCCTTAAAATCATCAAGCATCACTCGCTTGTTAGGTAAAACACAATTTAAGATAAACTTCTTACAGTCAGCAACAGGAATATCTGACACTCTCGTCATTCCATTATCATAGAGATAACGATTGATACTATGATTGGTAGGACCAAAGAACGTGAAGTTCTTGCCATACTGACTTGTACCTTGGAAAAGAGAAACTAAACCTGCACGCTCAGTCATCACGCAAAGAGAATCCCAGTTATAGCTATCGCCTTTGAAGTATTCCCACATCGTCATATCGTGCTTACCATTAGCAAGACCTGTGTCATCAAAGTTATACTTGGTACAACTGGAGAGTACTCCCATTGTCAGACACACAGCTATTATATATATAATCTTTTTCATATATCAAACAATATATTTATTGTAACGTTCCTAACCCGTTATTAGTTATAAGCCTGCCAATATGGCTTCTGGCGCAACTGGGTATTAATAACGTGTCCATCTTTATCCTGCCATGCATCCTTTGGAAGTGGAAGGAAGAGTGCACCGCCTTGAATGTCTTGATTGGTCAGCAAAAGGAACTTACCTTGCAGTTCTTCTTTCACATATCCATTACGAATGACATCGGCATAACGTGCATCATTTTCACCGATAAACTCTTTCTCTCTTTCAAGGAAGATAGCCTTCTTCAGTCCCTCTGTATCGTAGGTTGATGGATAAGAAAGTGCACCAGCACGTGAACGAATCACATTAAGGTCAGCGATAGCCTTTGCATCGTTGCCTAACTTCTGATAACACTCTGCTCTCAACAGATAGAAATCAGCAAGACGCCAGTAAACATAGTCAGCATCTACCGTACGGTAAGTCTTACCACTTGCAGAATACTGATCGGCATCCATAATTGCTTTTCTGAACTTATACATAATAGCGTAATCAGTTCCATCTACCTCATGTGAGGTACCCCACTGATAGAAAAATGCCTGTAGACGCTGGTCAGTAGCATCAGGAAACAATCTTTCTATTGTTGAAGTATAAAGCTGATAGGTACTACTTGATGGTAAATCAGCTAATGTTTGGTCCTCTCTTACAGGCCAGCTCACAAAGTTCTGTGCCACTTCATTAGGAGAAACAACATTCTCTGAGCGCGTCTTATCGAAGTACAAACTGAAGATTGCCTCTGGATTAGGAGACTTCTCATTAGACAGATACGTGCAGAGTTCCTCTGGTGAAGAGCAAAGCTGATAATTACCGACCTGACCATCGATAAGCTGTGTTGAGTAATCGATAGACTTCTGATAATCTTCTTGCGCATTACCCTGCAACTTATAAAGTTCTGTCACACTACCCTTCCACGCATAAATCTGTGCGAGTAAGGCTGCAGCAGTACCCTTTGAAGCAGTCTGACGATTAGTGATAGAAACACCATTCAAGTCTGTCAACTTATCCCATGTAGGCAGAATATCCAATGCTTTCTTTGCGTGTTCTATTGCAGCATTAAGCACATCACTCTGTGAAGAGAGAGAGTAAGGCTTTATCTCTGAAGAATTATCAGTGATGATTGCCTCACCATAACGTTGTGCCAAAAGGAAATAAGACAATCCAAGAGCGAATTCAGCTTGTCCTACATGATACTTCCGACGATCTTCAGCCAAGTCTTTTGTCTTATCTATATTATCAAGCAATAGATTTGATTCAAAGATAATGTCGTAAAGACCCTTCCATGAATACTCACTTGTTATTACTGTTCGTGGATTCCACTGGCGTAACTGCTTGCCATCAAGAATCTCGTCAGCCTTCATACCTGCTGTTGAAAGAACATAGTTATTGCCAACAACGGTGTTGATATAGTATTGAATAGAAGTGGTTGTCGCATTCAACTCTTTCTCTGTATTGAACGAGTTGCTGTAAGTCAATCCGTTCTCAGGCTGCAAGTCAAGGCTGCAAGAGGACAGAAGACAACCACATATTGAGAGCATTATAATCTTCTTCATTTCTGTTAGAATTTTAAGTTGAGACCCAAAGTAACCTTTCTATTCAATGGATACTGTGTTCCATCGTCCTTACCAGAATAAGGATTAATAATTTCTGGGTCTACTCCTGAGTAATTGGTAAGCAAGAACAAATTCTCTCCGCTGAGGTAAACATTAGCATCTTTGATGAATGAACCCTTCAGCCAGTTCTTAGGTATCTGATAACCAATAACCAACTGCTTGAGTCGTAGGAAGCTAATATTCTCAATGTTAGAATCGACGTTACCATCAAACTGACCTACATAATCCTTATCAGCAAACTCAAGTGATGGATACTTCGCATCTCTATTGCTTGTTGTCCAGAAGTCACCAGCATGGAAGTAGTTCATAATAACACCAAAGTCCTTTGTAAAGGTGAAGGCACTGTTCTTATACATATTCATAACCTTACGGCTAATGGTATAGCTGAACAGTACATCAAAGCTCAATCCCTTCCACTCCAAGTGGCTATTCAAACCACCATAAACTGCAGGAAGTGTGCTACCAGCATAATAGAGGTCCTTATCATCGATCACACCATCATAGTTCTGGTCCTTAATCTTTCTTCCGCCCACACGCAATGGATTATTGATTGATTGGAAGTAAAGTGGAATCTGCTTACCTGATGCATTAAGATACATTGGGATATCCTCTTCCTTCTGAACGATTCCCTCATCCTTGAAAGTATAGATACCATAGACTGGACGACCTAAGACTTTATCATTAAGGTCTTCGCCATTGTATGTCTTACGCAGCATGTTCTTATTATGAGAAAGGTTGAAGCCTACGCTCCAGTTCCAATTCTTCTTGCGGATAACATCATACTGAGCCTCGAACTCGATACCTTCGTTAGAGATAGCAGATGCATTATCCCACATATTTGTAGCAAGGAAGACATTACCTGGAAGATAAGATTGCATCAACAGCTTGCTTGAATACTTATAGTAATAATCGAGCTTGAGTTTCAAACGATAATCCAGCATCTGCAAGTCAAGACCGAGGTCATACTGGTCACTCTCCTCCCAAGTCAACTTCTTATTAGCCATAGATTGTGGGATAAGACCTAACGAACCGTTAAAGATGTTACTCTCCTCCATCACACCCAATGCCAAATAAGGCTCCTGGAACTTCTGTCCAGACTTACCCCAAGAAGCACGAAGTTTACCGAAGCTTAACCACCAGAACTTCTTCATGAAGTGCTCTTCACTGAATGCCCAACCAAGACCAACAGAAGGGAAGGTTCCCCAACGTACATCCTTACCGAACACACTTGATCCATCTGCACGGATAGAAAGCTCTGCCATGTAACGCTTCTTATAGCTATAAGCTGCACGACCTAAGAAACTGAGCAATGACTGCTCCTGCTGGTTAGTAAGGAAACTCTGTGCGGCTCTTACTGTTCCACCATCATTGAAGAGTGAAGGCCATCCCTCACCAGCATACTTAATAGAGTTGGTAGGACCACCCTTTGCAGTACCACTTAAGTTCTGCAACAAGTCATAGTTATATGTCATACCAGCCATCAACTCCAACTTATGCTCACTTGGTAATGCCAAGTTGTAAGTAAGAATATTCTCTGTCTGGATATTCGTCATTGCAATATTGGAAGCCTGAACCTCAGACTTCTTATCATACTTCAAATAATCAGGTGTGAACGTGTACACACGTGTGAAGTAATGGTCAAGCGAATAAGTAGAAGAGAACTTCAGACCCTTCAAGATGTTATAGTTCAAACCGACACTCAAACGAACATTATAATTTGAGTTGGTCTTATCAATATCCTTCAATTGCCTCAATGCCACTTGCTCAGCAGTACTACCCTTACCAGGCAAGAGAGTTGATGTACGCTTCGGATCGAATGTCAATCCCTGCACACGACCTCCATCTGCTCCAGCTTTCTGCGTAGCATATGTAAGATTAATACGTGTGAAAGCACTCAACTTTGTTGACAGATTGAAATCAAGATTACTCAACAAACTAAAACGACGGAAGTTAGAACTAATCATAATACCAGTCTCATTATAGACACCAGCATTAACCATATATCGAATATTATCAGTACCACCAGCCAACAACATATCAGCCTTGGTCACCTTACCAACACGGAAGGCATACTTCCACCAGTTTGTTCTGTTATTATAGAAGGTATTAAGTGAATCTTGTGCAATACCAGGCAGTCGACGTTCTGGGTCTAACACCCTACCATTACGCCACAAATAGTCGTAAGCACCATCATTATCAGCATCCCAACCATAGGAATCCTTATAAGAACCTGGATAAATCAACTTATCCGTGATATAATCATAATGTGCACCTCTCTGACTCTTTGCAAGAAGAAGTGCAATATCGCGTTCACCCTTACCAAGGGTTTGCATTGGTGTACTTGGCAACCAAGAAAGAGACTGTGAGAAATTGAAGCTCACTTCAGAACGTCCAGACTTACCCTTCTTCGTTGTAATAAGGATAACACCATTACCAGCACGTGAACCATAGAGGGACGCTGATGCAGCATCCTTAAGTACCTGTACAGACTCAATACTTGAAGGATCGAGTCCTGACAATGGGTTGATACCACCCGTTGCATCTCCTGCACTACTTGACACAGGAATACCATCAATCACATAGAGAGGGGATCCATCATTGATACCCTTCTGATTAAGAGAACTAAAACCACGAATAGTAATACGAGAACCACCACCACCAGGTGAACCTGAGAGGTTAGTTACATCTACACCAGCCATACGACCCTGCAAGAGGTTCTCAATACTTGCCGTTGGTGCCTTCTGCAAATCCTCAACTTTTACAGAAGCCACAGCACCCACTTGCTCACGTGTATTACGCTTACCATAGGCAACAACCGTAACCTCACCCATTGCGATAGCTGAAGAAGTCAGGATAACGTTCATAGCTTTACCAGCATGATACTTTAGCGTTTTAGCATCATAGCCCACGCTGGAGATAGTAATCGTCCCCTCTTCTTTCTCTACAGGCATTGAGAAGTTACCGTCAATATCAGCAGTAACACCTTGCGACGTACCCTTAATTTGCACAATAGCAAAAGGCACTCCCAATCCGTCTTTGTCTTTTACTGTGCCACGAATCGTGTATTGTCCTTGTGTTGCGTTCTTCATCTTGAACACATCAATCACCTTGCCATCGATATTATAGACGAAAGATGAGTGAGACAATAGATTTTCCACAGCACTCAGTTCGTCTACATCCTCAAACGATATCGTAAGAAGCAACGTGTCGTTCTTAACATCGTCAGAGTAATTAATCTTGTAGTCTCCCTTTGTAGAAATGAAATCCAAAATCTGAGCAACACTCTTATCCTTAAACGAAATCGAGAATTTCTTACCCGCTACTTGTGCAGAAGCAGGAGAACTCCACGAAAGCATCAAGATAAAAGTTGTCAGAAACACCAAAGAAGGTAACCTTCTTAAAGTTCTAAACATGCGTTGATGATACTTCATTGATTAGTCTTTATTGTTATTATTTTTGATATTAACTTATTAAAAGAATTAGATTCCTTCACAAATGTGCGCTCAATAAAATCTACATAAAAACGGTATTAATATTGATTACGATGCAAATGTACATAAAAATCTTGAATCACAAAGTCTATTGATTATAAAAAAAGTAAAAGAAATGCAGTTATAATAACACACACTATCCCCCTCTCTGTACGAGAAGGGGATGGTTAGTATTTACGTTTCAAGTTTCAGATACTCCGCTACGTTCATCTTCCTCTACGTTTAAGGTTATATTGATGATAGAACCCACGAAACTGCCTCTATACCTTTTAACTTGCATCATTCAATTAGAAACTATACTGGAAACCTATAGAAGCAAACTCCTTCAACTGCCAAAAGGCATAATGGTCATCACGACGTACACCATCATCAAAACGAGGATAGATAAACACACGACTTGATATATAGCGATTAAAGTGGAAGGTAAAGGTATTCTCCCATTCTAACTCCGTACGCTTATAAGTCGAATAGCCATACAGGCGTGTCTTCCAAGTAAGCGATTCCATCAACTGCCATTCTAAATCAACCGTAAACTCAGAACCGAAGTCATGCAGGAAATGATTACCATCCTTGATACCCAAACGACGCGTCAACTCTAACATACGAGTATACTTCATATTATAGGCTAATGGTGCCAAGTGGAAGTTACCCTTCAAACGATGGTTCATCCAGTCTACCGAGTAATCCATACCGATAGAAAGGTTTATGTTCAACGGAGCTGCAAAAGCTGAATAAATCTTTGGATCATTTGAACGGTAAGAATGGCTAAATTGCGTATTGCCAATAAACTGAACCGTATAATACCAACGCTTTGTTGCCTGCAAACCGAGTTTAGAGGTAAGACGAATCAAGTCCTCTGTACTCTTAAAACTGTGTAGGGAGTCGGAGCGGCTGCTCTGCATACCATATTTTAATTCCAAACGGTTCTCCCACTTCACTTTCTGCTTATTATTATAATTAGCTTGCATGACCAATGAAACCAAAGCAGAATAATTGCTTTCGCCACCTTTATACCAGTTTCCAGATACGTAATTCTGCAGGAACTGTAGAGCATAATCACCACTAAACGTCCAGAAATTAGGACGCTTTACCAAAACATCTACAGGTACATTTGTTGGCTCAACAGGACGATCAGCCACTTTCTCTACCAATGTAGGATCATGATGTATTGGTGCTTTAATATCATCTAATTTCGTCTGCTGTTGCTGTACCATACGATCAGTGCCCTCCACAAGGTCAGGACGTGTCAAGTAAAGGTGCATCAACTCTGAGAGAATTGGACTTTCCTTTCTATCACGTGTAAACAGTCTTTCTGCCACATTACCATAATAGGTCAGTGGTAAAAACAATCGCATATCATTCCGACGAAGCCTCTGCCCGCGTTGAACTTTCGGCATCTTACGTGTAAACACACTATCCTTCAGCGATTTTAGTGAATCAATATACGCTTGAATCTTATCCATTGACGGCCGTTCATCGCTACGAACAGAGATAGGATGATTCACTTGAGCAATAGTACCCAAGCTCACTATTAAAAATAATGTGATTAAAAAGTTCCGTTTCATCATATTTATTATAATGTGCAAACTTACGGTATTTTTTTTAATTTACAGCCCTATTTACTGAAAATCTTAACCACTATAAGCAATTTACTCATATAATTAGTGACTCTTCCGAAATATGGAGTGATAAACTAAACTCTTACATATAAGGCACACAGAGTCACGGAGGGGGACGGAGGTAACGCAATGTCACGGAGGTGCCGAGGGCACAAAGAGTGACGGAGGTGTAGCGTACAGATTCTTGCTAAATATTTTGGAATAAACGTTTTGTATATAAATTGCTAATAGAATTAGTAAACAAGCTCCGTTGCTCTATGCACCGACGGTGCCTCCGTTACTACTATAGCTTTGTATTTAATAATCCTCCGTTCTCTCCGTTCCTCCGTGTGACATTACTTCAAACTCTAAACATAAGTGGCAAACCTTATCACTCCAAAATCCTGAAGATCCTAATTAGTAGCCTTCCACTTCTTCCTGAAATGAAAGACAACGAACAACGATATTACATGGTTATCCTATTTCTTTAATAAACAAGAAAAGCCTTAGCGTTGTCTTAAAGATTTAATTTATAACCTACAGACACCTCAAACACGCTGCTACGAGAAGAGTCACCTTCCTTGTAAATATTAAAGACTCCCACATGATATAATGCTCCTAACACAACGTTTTCGTACTCATAGCTTACGCCAACTGGTATAGAAAGACCAAACTTATGCATACCATTCTTTATATCGATAGTAAACTCATCTTCGTGGAAGTTAGACTTCCTACCCTCCTTGTCCACATCAAACGACTGTTGTATTTCATGACTTCTTGCACCAAGTAACCAAGTTGGCTCTACACCTGCCTTTACTGAGAATCCTGGTAACAAATAACTATGGATTAGAATCGGCATTGCAACATAATTCATTCGCAAATTACGATTATATACTACAGAGTTCTTCTCTTTATCATCTTTAAACTTACAACCTGCTTGAACAAAAGATAAACCAGCTGAAACGCCAACAACATCTGATGCTTGATACATCACATCTGCTCCGCCAATAAAGCCTAATGACGCATAGGGTTTAACCTCAACAACCTCATTGTCAGCAACTTCATAAATACCAGACCCACCTAACAAAGAAGAAATTGACACTCCAACATGCGGTATCACTGACCATGTACCTAATTTATTCTGTGCCATTGATACCAAAGTTGATGCAACTAATACGATTAGAATAGCTATTCGTTTCATAGGTTTTGTTATTTATTTTGTTAAAGATTATATTTGTTAAACGTATTTTGCATGATTTTATTGCAAAGCACATACGATTTGTGAATATTTTATGCAGACATACAACAGCATTATCACCACAATAAGAGTCGTGAAAATTATTTACATTATTTCATAAAATATTCATCTAAAAAGGTAAAAAACATCCTTTTTAAGTACCTTTGTAACTTAATACAAATCAGATAGTTACAAAACAGCAGCGCAAAAGGTGCTTAATTGGACTTCAAAAGGGCGTTAATAAGACCTCAAAAGGGCACCTTTTAGAAGCTAATTGGGCGTCTTTAAGAGCCTTAAAGAGCATCTATTCATTTTTAAGTGTGAGCTTTTTATTACAAAACAGAAAAATATCACCTTTGAACTTAGCCTACTTATATGTATAAAATAAAAACATTAAAAACCTCTTATGGCGGTTAAAGAGAAAAAACAACGCAATTATTTTAAAACTTTCGAGCATAACTCCCCTACCTTCCCTTCCATAGTAATATGCTCACAAGTTTCATCTTTTATCTCTAAATAAAGCATAATTTCCTTTGTCGTTACCTTATTTTGCAGTATCTTTGCAACAACTTTGGTGTATTATACCTTATTAAAGAAATGGCAAAAAAGAGAAACAAAGCCCGCAGTCGTCATAGTCTGCAGGTTGTCACACTATGTATCAGTACAGCTATGGTACTGATGCTGATTGGTATAGTTGTACTTACAGGCTTTACCAGTCGCAATCTTAGTTCTTATGTAAAGGAGAATCTGACTATCACAATGATTCTCCAACCCGATATGAATACGGAAGAGAGTACTGCTCTCTGCGAGCGTATTCGCACCTTGCATTATATCAATAGCTTGAACTTTATCAGTAAAGAACAGGCGTTGAAGGATGGAACCAAAGAATTAGGTGCCAACCCTGCCGAATTTGCAGGTGAAAATCCGTTTACGGGTGAGGTAGAAGTACAGTTGAAGGCTAACTATGCTAACAATGACTCTATCCGCAATATTGTTCAGCAATTGCGTACCTATCGTGGTGTGAGTGACATCACTTATCCACAGAGTTTGGTAGAAAGTGTAAACCAAACATTGGGTAAGATTAGTTTGGTGTTATTGGTTATTGCTGTATTGCTCACCATCATCTCATTCTCTCTGATTAACAATACTATCCGATTGAGTATCTATGCACATCGTTTCTCAATCCACACGATGAAACTTGTTGGTGGTTCATGGAGTTTTATCCGTGCGCCATTCTTGCGCCGTGCAGTATTAGAAGGATTAGTTTCAGCCCTATTGGCTATTGTAGTCTTGGGTATAGGAATATGTCTCCTCTATGAAAAGGAACCAGAGATTACGAAATTATTGTCATGGGATGCATTGATTATCACAGCAATCGTAATGTTAGCTTTTGGTGTGATTATTGCAACCTTCTGCGCATGGTTGTCAGTAAACAAGTTCCTGCGCATGAAGGCAGGTGACTTATATAAGATTTAAAAGGAACCGTAAAAAGAGGAAAAGATAAGAGAGTAAAAGTTTCTTATAGATGGAAAAGAGAAAAACTCATTATTCCAACTCATCTTTTTAACTTCTCAATCTCAGCCCCTTGAACTCTTCAAAAATAGAATATGGACAAAAGAAATTTAGCTTTTGGTAAGACCAACTTTATTTTGTTGGCTATAGGTGTAGCCGTTGTTATTCTCGGCTTTATCCTTATGAGTGGTGGAACATCTACTGAAACCGTATTTGATCCAGACATCTTTAGTGCACGCCATATCACGATTGCACCTATTGTTACCTTTATTGGTTTTATCTCTATCATTGGTGCTATCCTCTATCAGCCGAAAGAAACTAAAGAAGTGGAGGAATAATGACACTTTTACAAACGATTATTATCTCCATTGTCGAAGGACTGACGGAGTTCCTTCCCGTGTCATCTACGGGTCACATGATTATTACACAAAATCTTTTAGGTGTACCATCAGGTGACGAGTTTGTACATGCCTTTACCTTCATCATACAGTTTGGTGCTATCCTCTCTGTCGTATGCTTATATTGGAAGCGCTTTTTCCAGATTGACCATACACCTGTACCTGCTGATGAAACTTGTACTTTCAAGAAGATTATTCATCCAATCCGCTTCTACTGGTTATTGTTCATTGGTGTCCTACCAGCTGTTATCATTGGCTTAGCAGCTAAGAAAAGTGGTTTACTTGACTGGCTGCTCGACTCAGTTTGGGTTGTAGCAATAATGCTCGTTGTGGGTGGTATCTTCATGCTTTATTGTGATAAACTGTTCAATAAGGGAAAAGAAGAGAATCAAGTAACAGAAAAGCGTGCCTTTAGCATTGGTCTTTTCCAGTGCCTATCGGTTATCCCTGGCACAAGCCGATCTATGGCTACTATCGTTGGCGGTATGGCAAACGGATTGACACGTAAGCGTGCAGCAGAGTTCTCATTCTTCCTTGCAGTACCTACTATGGCTGGTGCAACACTGCTCGACCTACTTGATTTATTAAAAGGTGACAGCACATGGGCGTCTGCTCATAACCTTATAATGCTCGCTGTAGGCTGTGTTATATCATTTATCGTTGCGCTATTGGCAATGAAATGGTTTGTAAGTTTCCTTGCAAAATATGGTTTCAAGTGGTTCGGTTGGTATCGTATCATCGTTGGCGTTATCATTATTATAATGCTGCTCTGTGATATTCCACTGAATATGGTTGACTAATCTTATATACTTATTGCCCTAATGAACTTCAAAGAAGGAGTAATCATCCCTATCGACAAGCCCTACGGAATCACCAGTTTCAAGGCATTAGCGCACGTACGCTACCTTTGTACACAGGCGAATGACGGAAAAGTAAAGATTGGTCATGCAGGTACTTTAGACCCTTTGGCTACAGGAGTACTCATCCTTGCTACGGGTAAGATGACAAAACAGATTGAAACCTTGCAGACACATACAAAGGAATATACAGCGACCCTACAGTTGGGAGCAACCACACCAAGCTACGATATGGAGCATGAGGTGAATGAAACATTCCCAACTGAGCATATTACAATGGAACTGATAGACGCTACACTTCCTCAGTTTGTGGGTAATATCGAGCAGATTCCACCAACTTACAGTGCTGTAAAGGTGGATGGTAAGCGTGCTTTCGACTATCGAAGAAAAGGTAAGGATGTTACGTTAAAACCTAAGAACATTCGCATTGATGAGATAGAAGTAGTAGACTTCGATGCAGAGAAGATGCAATTATCAATCCGTGTCGTCTGCGGTAAAGGTACTTATATCCGTGCATTAGCACGCGACCTTGGACGAGCAGTGAATAGCGGAGCCTATCTTACAGCATTGCGCCGCACACGTGTTGGAGACGTAAGAGTGGAAGACTGCGTCAATTATGACCAGTTTGAAGCATGGCTTCAGCAACAAACAATAGAAAAATAATAAACTCCCCAATAAATAAATATGAAGCTTTCACAGTTTAAATTCAACCTACCAAAAGAGCAGGTAGCCTTATATCCACATTCATCTGAACGTGTATTGACTCGTACTGACGGCAGTACACAGACCTTTACTGTTACACGTCGTGACGAAGGTAGACTGATGGTGTTACACCGTAAGTCAGGAAAGATTGACATGTTTAAGGGTGAGATCAATGGTGAACCTAAGGAAGAAGACTACATCCGCTTCAAAGATGTGTTCAATTACTTCGATGAGGGCGATGCTTTTATCTTCAATGACACTAAGGTTTTCCCAGCTCGTCTGTATGGAACAAAGGAGAAGACTGATGCTAAGATTGAGGTATTCCTCCTTCGTGAGTTGAATCAGGAGATGCGTCTTTGGGACGTATTGGTTGAGCCTGCACGTAAGATTCGTATCGGAAACAAGCTTTTCTTTGACGAGTCTGGCACAATGGTGGCTGAGGTTATTGACAATACGACTTCTCGTGGTCGCACACTTCGTTTCCTTTATGACTGTCCTCACGATGAATTTAAGCGTGAGTTGTTTGCATTGGGTGAAGCTCCATTACCACGTTATATCATTGACAATCGTCCAAAGGAGGACGGAGAAGAGTTTGCACACGCAACAGCTGACGACATGGAACACTTCCAGTCAGTCTTTGCAAAGAACGAAGGCGCAGTCTCTGCACCAGGCACAAACATCCACTTCTCTGAACACATGATGAAGATGATGGATATTAAGGGAATCAAGAAAGCATTCATCACCTTGCACTGTGGCTTAGGTAACTTCCATGACATTGAAGTAGAAGACCTTACAAAGCACAAGATGGATTCTGAAGAGATGCACATCAATGCTGATGCTTGTCGTATTGCCAATGGTGCTAAACAGGCAGGACATCGCCTTTGTGCCGTCGGTGCAAGTGTTGTTAAGGCTACAGAGACAGCCGTTGGTACAGATGGTATGTTGAAAGAGTACGATGGTTGGACCAATGAATTTATCTTCCCTCCATACAACTTTGGCTTTGCTGACTCTATGTTGGTTAATTTCTATCACCCATATTCAACCTTATTGATGGAAACAGCAGCCTTCGGAGGTTATGATCTTGTGATGGAAGCATATGACAAAGCGGTAAAGAATGGTTATATGTTTGGTTGCTTCGGCGACTCATTGTTGATTCTCAACGATTAATATGCACATAGTTTATTTATCCCTCGGCACAAATCTTGGCAATAGAAAGGCTATTATGCACGAGGCGATAGCATTGATAGAAAAAAAGATTGGCACAGTTTTGCGCCAATCTTCTTTTCATGAAACGGAGCCTTGGGGGTTTGAGAGTCCTAATCTCTTCCTCAATGCCTGTGTATGTGTCTCCACATCGCTTGCTCCCCGACAGTTATTAGAGACTACTCAAGCCATAGAAATAGAGATGGGACGAGTAAAAAAGTCTATCAATGCACAATATACAGACCGCATCATAGATATTGACATCCTGCTTTACGACAAGCTAAATATCAATGAACCAGACCTTATCATTCCCCACCCTCTTATGGAAGAGCGTGAATTTGTTATGCTTCCTTTAAAGGAGATATGGGAGGATTAGACTGCCTCAAGTCATAAAATAAACTAAATCTATTTGTTTTAAGTGTTCTCAAACTTATACAACCCTGACATAAAATATAACAAACCAATATAATTGACTAATAAGATAAACAAATGAAAAGAACTTTATTATTAGTACTAACTGCGTTCACAAACATTCTATTTGCTAACGCAGAACCCATCACCAAAGCACGCGCTTTGAGTATTGCAACTAAATACATCAACAACCCAAAACTATCGAACGATACTCCAAAAACCCGCTCATCACAAGCTAATGAGCAACCAGCCTATTACATCTTTACTAATCCAAACGACAAGAAATTCGTTATTATTTCTGGAGAAAGTAAACTCAACGAGCTCGTGGGTTATGGAGATAAGATGACAGAAAATCCCAACGATCAGCCTCCATACTTCAAACTGTTCTTAAAGGAATATGAACGTGTTGTAAAGGAGGTGCGTTCTAAAGCTACAACTACTACCCCACAGCGTCCTATCAAACGAAAGGTAGAACCCCTGCTTACTTGTAAGTGGAGCCAGTATGACCCTTTCAATAAGTACACCCCACTAAGTAATGGTCAGCATACACCTACAGGTTGTGTTGCAACAGCCACAGCACAGGTGATGTTCTACAACAAATGGCCTAAGAATCGACCACAAGATTATATTGCATCAACAGGTGATGATGCTAAGAAAAGCGCTACTTATTGGTGGGATGAAATGAAGAACACGACTAATGAGATGAGAGCAGAACAATCTCGACAAGCCGTTGGCGTGTTGATGTATGATATTGGTAAGGCTGTCCATATGAGATACTATATTAAAGGAAGTGACTCAAATTTACAGCGTGCCTGCAATGCACTTCGCGACAAGTTCGACTATACCGTACGTTATCTTGACAAAAACTTCCTTCCTGCCAATGACTTCCTCAATGAGGTGATGCAAGAAATCTCAGATGGATATCCAGTCTTAGTAGTAGGTGGACCTCATGCCTTTGTTTATGATGGCTATGATGAGCAGGGGCTCATTCACACCAACTGGGGCTGGGGAGGCGAAAACGACGGATACTTCGATATCAACATAGTTACCCTTAATGTTTCAGGCTTTGCCCTCAATAGCGGAACATTCTGGGATGACATCTCAGTTGTCTTTGCCCATCCTAATGACGGCAAGGCTGTTCCTTTTAAGGATATAGAACGCGGATTAGATGCAAGAACCACCACATCGCTCACTATTGACAAGACTGAAGCAAACCGCTCTGAAAGTTTCAGTGCAAAGATTGAGAGGTTAGGCTCATATAGTTCAGTTAAAGGTGAACTTGGTGTATTCACTGGGAAGGTTGCACTTGCCCTCTATAATGAGAAGAACGAACGAGTAAAAATCTTTGATTCAACTGCTGGCGACCAAACATGGGCATCTATCTTTACTTCCATGTCATTTGATGTTGCTGATATTAACTTTAAGGGTATTGCTGACGGAAACTACCGTTTGGTACCAGTATTCTCTGAGATGCTCGATACCAAGACAAAGGAACATGGCGACTGGAAGCCAATCAATCACGCCAATGAGGTAGAAGTAAAACTCACTCCAAATGCAGTACAGCTCAATACAAACAACCCAAAGGATGTAGTTGTTATTGAAAAGGCTCCAAGCCTACTTGCACCCTACTATGAAGGTTCTGGATTTAAAGGTGCATTCAGTTTCACGATGTATAACCCTGGACGTGAAGAGGTGCGTGGCGAACTTGTGATGACACTTACAAATCAAGAGACAAAGAAAGAATATAATGGTTATCTTCTTACTCCAAACGTTGTTGCACAACGTCTTGGACGAACCACCTTTGTCATTAATATGCTTCCATTATATTACAACAAACCAAGTTTAGGGAATCTTCCAAGAGGTAAATATGACGTCAAACTATCAATAAAAGCCAATAGAAAAGGAACTGAAGTAGAGATACCTATTGACATGAAAGAGCCTTTCGAAATCGAAGTAATACCTTATGTCAATAATGGAAATATCGAATTAACTTTCCTCGACTACTATGCGGATGGTGAATACGCCAATTACAGCACCTTCCAACTTAATAAGATAAAGAATATCAGTCTGCAAGTACATTCTAAAGTATCTGGCTATCAGATTAGAAATGGCTACCGCGGTCCAATTCATTATCGTCTACTCGATTTGACAAGTAACAAGTGGATAGACTTGGGTACCATCAATAATGTCTATCTTCCATGTGATGCAGACAACAATGCAGCCCAAACACGTATCACCTTTGCTGCTTCTCAATTAGAGGCTAATCATTCATACGAGATACACATTGAGGTTGAAAGAGATGGAAAACGAGAAGACATTTGGAATCCAAATGTGTTACGCAACACATTCTCTACGGTTGATGAGTTGAGACCTAATGGTATTAACTTGCTTAAAACCAAGCAGAGCAGAGCACTGAACATCTTTACCTTGCAAGGGCTTCGCCTATCACAGCCTTGGGAGGAGCTCCCTGCAGGCATCTATATCATTGATGGTAAGAAAGTGATTAAGAAATAGGAAAAGAGTCTATCTGTATAACAAATACGGATAATATTGAGTTTTCAAACTCCAATAAAAAGATTAAAAGCCAAGTCGGTCATTGTGTATTATCTCATAATATGCGATGACCGATTTTCTGTTAAGGCAAATCATACCGTAATTACCAGCCTCTTTGTAAATATTTTTCACCGCTTCGATTTTTATTAAGGCTTAATTGGACTCGAATTAACGCCCTTTTGGCTTCTAAAAGGTGCCCTTTTGAAGTCTTATTAACGCCCTTTTGCAAGCCTATTAAGCACCTTTTGCAAACTATTCCTGTAACATCCTCAATATAAAAGAGTTACAAAGGTGCATAAAAAGACTGTTTTTTACTATTATGCTACTATGCCATCGGGAGATAATGTAAAGAAAAATCAAGAGCTCTAAAAGCTTTTAGAAAACCCTCTTACACGGACGTACTAATACTTAGAATATTGAGATAAAATAGAAAAGGAAACAATACTATCTCTTAAGAGCAAATAGAATAGTAGCAGGAGACAAAGAAAAAAGGTAAGAAAGTAAAGTATGGATAAACCAACTTTAACTTTCTTACCTTTTATTTTTTTGCTTTCAGAAATCTTACTTACGGAGACCCAAAGCCTTGATGATTGCACGGTAGCGCTCAATGTCGCGATCGTAGAGGTAATCGAGCAATGCACGACGCTTACCAACGAGCTGTGTCAATGAACGAGTTGTAACGTAGTCCTTGCGATTCTTCTTTACGTGCTCGGTCAAGTGCTTGATACGATAAGAGAAAAGAGCAATCTGGCTCTCAGCTGAACCTGTATCAGTTGTGCTCTGTGCCTTACCATACTGTGCGAAGATTTCTGCCTTCTTTGTCTTGTCTAAATACATAATTTTGTTTTGATTAATGTGATTTGCAATTACATCTTTCCGTCGTTAGCCGCCTTAATCACAACGGGTTACGACATCAAATGCATCGGACGTTCCGAAAATGCTGTGCAAAGTTACAACTTTTTATTGGAACCACAAACGTTTTCCATTTTTTATTCGTAATTTTGCAGCATAAATTTAGCGTAAGCTTTTTAAGGTATTTAAATGCAAGATATTCGTAACATCGCAGTTATTGCGCACGTAGACCACGGTAAGACAACCTTGGTTGACAAGATGATGCTCGCTGGAAAACTTTTCCGTGACGGACAAGACAACAGCGGAGAAGTTCTCGACTCTAATGACTTGGAGCGCGAACGAGGGATAACAATTCTGAGTAAGAATGTAAGTATTAATTGGAAAGGAGTAAAAATCAACATCCTCGACACGCCGGGTCACTCTGATTTCGGTGGTGAGGTTGAGCGTGTATTGAACATGGCAGACGGCTGTTTGTTGCTCGTAGACGCTTTTGAAGGTCCTATGCCACAGACACGTTTTGTGCTACAAAAGGCCCTTCAGCTTGGTTTGAAACCAGTTGTTGTTATTAACAAGGTAGACAAACCTAACTGTCGTCCTGAAGAAGTATATGAGATGGTATTCGATCTCATGTGCGACCTTAACGCTACAGAAGATCAGTTAAACTTCCCTGTTGTCTATGGTTCAGCTAAGAATGGCTGGATGAGCGAGGATTGGAAGAAGCCAACAGATAATATTGAATATCTGCTCGACCTCATTATTGAGGCAATCCCTGCTCCTAAGCAGATTGAAGGAACACCACAGATGCTGATTACATCTTTGGACTATTCAAGCTACACCGGACGTATCGCCGTTGGTCGTGTACACCGTGGAACATTGAAGGATGGACAGAATATCACAATCTGTCACCGCGACGGAACACAGGAACGCACTAAGATTAAAGAGCTTCATACCTTTGAAGGTATGGGACATAAGAAGACTGATGCCGTAGATTCAGGCGACATTTGTGCCGTAATTGGTTTGGAGAAGTTTGAGATTGGAGATACTATTGCTGATTTTGAGAATCCAGAACCACTGCCACCAATCGCTGTTGATGAGCCAACTATGAGTATGCTCTTCACCATCAACGACTCTCCTTTCTTCGGAAAAGAAGGTAAGTTCTGTACCTCTCGTCACATTAGCGATCGTCTGAATAAGGAACTTGAGAAGAACCTTGCACTTCGTGTACGTCCGATGGAGGACTCCATGGATAAGTGGATTGTTAGTGGTCGTGGTGTACTTCACCTCTCTGTCCTCATTGAGACAATGCGCCGCGAGGGCTATGAGTTGCAGGTTGGTCAGCCACAGGTTATCTATAAGGAGATTGATGGTCAGAAGTGTGAGCCTATTGAGGAGTTGACAATCAACGTTCCAACCGATTTCTCAAGTAAGATGATTGATATGGTGACTCGTCGTAAGGGTGACCTTCTCGGTATGGATGCTGAGGGTGAGCGTGTGAACATCACCTTTGAAATACCATCACGTGGTATCATTGGTCTGCGTACCAACGTCTTAACAGCCAGCCAGGGTGAAGCTATCATGGCACACCGTTTCAAAGATTATCAACCATTCAAGGGCGAAATCGTACGTCGTACAAATGGTTCAATGATTGCATTGGAAGCTGGTACTGCCTATGCATACGCTATCGATAAGTTGCAGGATCGTGGTAAGTTCTTCATCGAATCAGGTGAGGAAGTTTATGGCGGACAGGTTGTTGGCGAGCATGTTCACGACAATGACCTCGTTATCAACGTTACGAAGGCAAAGCAGTTGACTAACGTCCGTGCATCTGGTTCTGACGAGAAGGCACGCGTTATCCCTAAGACCGAGATGAGTCTTGAGGAATGTCTTGAGTACATCAAGGGCAACGAGTATGTTGAAGTAACTCCAAAGAACATTCGTATGCGCAAGATTACACTCGATCATAATGATCGTAAGCGTGAGAGTAAAGAATAGACATCTTACTAATAATAAGTTAGAAAGGCGGCTGTCCACAACGGATAGCCGTCTTTTTTCTTTAACCCAAGTCTATTAGACAAACCTTTTTCCTGAATGCCCAACACATAATTCAACTCCTCTTTACCTAAAAATAAATTCATAGAAACATAGATTACACGCCTTATCCATCTCTAAATAAATGAAAATAGTGTACGTCCAATATAGATAGAAGCAAATTAAAATAACAAGAAACATCAAGACTTTCAGCGAAAATATGTATCTTTGCTTTATCAAAGATTAGGAGTTGAACAAACGTCAGAGTAGACATAACAATCAACCTAATTATTTTGCACGAACAATATATTCAACAAAAACATATTCAATGAGCACGATTATCTATCCATCCCCTATATTTGGACCAGTTCACAGCCGTCGTTTAGGTATTTCCTTAGGCATTAACTTGATGCCAGCAGACGGTAAGATATGCACATTCGACTGCATATATTGCGAATGTGGTTTCAACAAAGACCACCGTACAAAGACGCCCCACCCTACTCGTGAACATGTTGCGGAAGCTTTGGAAACCAAGTTAAAGGAGATGCAACAAGAGAATATTCACCCTGATGTATTGACTTTTGCAGGTAATGGCGAGCCAACTTCCCACCCACACTTTGATGAAATCATTGACGACACAATCCGTCTACGTAACAAATATTGCCCACAAGCAAAGATTTCTGTCCTTAGTAACTCTACGTTCATCCATCGTCCGAAGATTCATGAAGCGCTGGCAAAGGTAGACAACAACATTCTGAAACTCGATACCATCAATGCTGAATATATCAATAAGGTAGACCGCCCTACGCAGCCTTCCTATGATGTAAACCGAATCATTGCAGATATCAAGTCTTTCAACGGACAAGCAATTATCCAGACAATGTTTATGAAGGGGACTACTGAAGACGGATATGATGTTGACAACACAACTGAAGCCTTTGTTGCACCGTGGCTTGAGACAATCAAAGAGATTGCTCCACGTGAAGTAATGATTTACACTATTGATCGTGAAACACCCGACCTACACCTACAAAAGGCTACACACGAAGAATTAGATGCTATCCGTGACCGTGTGATTGCATTGGGAATCCCTTGCACAGCATCGTATTAACATTTCTATATTCTTAATATTTCCATCAAAGAGAAACTCATATTTATAGAAAAACTACCCAATACGAAAGTATAAACCAACCATAATGGACGCACTTTTGATGCGTCCATTTCATTTTGACGAATGTATAAACCTTCCGCCTTCTTACTTATAAAGCAAATTACTTTAAGTTCAGTTGAGAGTTTCTTGCATTACCAGAAGCCTACAGAGTCTACTGAATTGTAAAAACTTTTCTTGGTCTTGCAATCTCAATACATGCTCTTTTGGCTTCTAAAAGACGCCCTATTGACTTGCAAAAGGTGCCCTTTTGAGGTCTAACTAACGCCCTTTTGAAGTCCAATTAAGCACCTTTTACTTTACAACTTTACAACTAACTGATTCTCTGTTGATTGCAAACTTGATTTTTACACGTCTTTTTACCTTTGTTTTTAGATGTTTTATTCGAATTTATGTCATGATTTTTCAAAACCCTGTCTACAAATTTAAGCACAAATCAGGCACCAGTTTAACCCAAATTAACAAATGACTTAAATAAAAAAGGAGAGTCAACCTCACGGCTGGCTCTCCCATCATCAAAAATTTATAGGTATGAAAATTATAATTTACTGATGATTCCTTCTTCTGTACCTCGCACGAATTCGAGGATATTACGGATTGCAGGTGAGTCTGGCACCTGTTGTTCTATCTGAATACATGCATCAAAAACTGATGTCTGACCATGGAACAACAAACGATAAGCATTCGCAATATGCTTAATTACCTTATCATCAAGCCCGGCAGTCTTACTTACAGTTGTATTTACACCATTAAAACCAATAGGTGAGCCACCAGCTATAATATAAGGAGGGACGTCCTTAGAGAAGGTTGTACCAGCTTGTACCACAGCATATTCACCAACACGAGTATTGGCTTTCTCAACAACATTAGATGAGATAAGAGCACCGGTACCAATGTTACAGTCACCAGCCACCTTTGCCCCATAACCAAAGACACAACGGTCACCAACAACAGTGTCATGACTGATATGTGCACCTTCCATCAAGAAGTTGTTTGAACCAAGAACTGTCTTACAACCACGATGTGTAGCACGATTGATAACAACATTCTCTCGAATAATATTATTATCACCTATAATCAGTTCGCTCTTCTCGCCCACGAACTCAAAGTCCTGTGGCAAGGCAGCAAGTACTGAACCTTGGTGAATCTTGTTTCCGTTACCCATACGAGTACCATTCAAGATACTCACAAAGGGAAAGATAATACAGTTATCACCAATGACAACATCATCCTCTATGTATACGAATGGGAATATCTTACAGCCGTCTCCAATCTTTGCCTTTGGAGATATATCAGCTTTTGGACTAATTTCGCTACTCATAATCTTAAATATTTAATTTTTCAGTATCTACCAACAATCATTTGATGTATCACATCAGTAATCGTGGTAATCATAATTATGAATTATGAATTGTGAATTATGAATTATGAATTAACACAGTAATCATAATTATGAATTATGAATTCTGAATTCTGAATTACTTCGCACCTCCACCTAAGGCTTTGTACAGATTGACAATTGACTGAAGCTTTGTAAACTGCTCCTGTACCTGTGAGATTTCAGCATTGAGCAGACTCTGCTGTGCAGTAATAACCTCAAGATAAGTACTCGAACTCTGAGTATAAAGCATCTGCGTATGCTCAACATTCGTCTTCAAGACATCAATCTGCTGCTTACGCAACTGCTCCTTTTCATTAGCAGCATTGTAGGCTACAAGCGCATTACTCACCTCTGAGCCAGCCTTAAGAATACTGTTCTGCCATGTGTTGTATGCCTGCTTGTACTTATCTTCGGCAACACGCAAACCTGCAGTCAGCTGACCACGCATAAAGATTGGCTGTGTAAGGCTACCCACAACACTCAAAAGGAGTTTACCTGGATTCACCATACCACCACCATTAGTCCATGCGCCAGTAGGAGAAATGGTCAATGATGGATAGAAACGGCTGCGAGCTGTCTGAACATTATAGAAGCACTGTGCCAAAGCCATTTCATTTGCATGAACATCCGCACGATTGCTCAACAACTGTACACCAATACCACCTGCGAAGTTAGCTGACAGACTCTGATTATCAAGACTACCACGTGCTATGGTCTGAGCAGGCTCACCAAGGAGTAAGCTAAGCGTATTCTCTGCCTCACGAATCTGACGACGGATATCTGCAGCCTGTGTCTGAACACTATAGAAAGCAGCCTCAGCACTCTGTACACTCGTTGAACGAGCACGACCAAACTCCATCTGCAGTTTCATCACATCCCAAGTATTCTTGGTCAGACCTAACATATCATCGACAATCTGCTTTTGACGGTCGAGCATTAAGAGGGTATAATAAAGATTAGCGACACTACTAATAAGCGTAGTCTGCGCATAAACCTTATAGTCTTGTGCCTGAATCATCGTCATCTGAGCAGCCTTCTTTGAAGAACGCAACTTACCAAAGAGGTCTATTTCCCAACTTGCTGAGACAGGAAGTGAGTAAGACTGTGTAGATGATGTATGTGTACCGAAATGAGAAATAGTTCCTGTCGGTGCAAAGACGACTGATGGCAAGAAAGACAACTTAGCCGCCTTAACCTGCTGCTCAGCAATTTCAACATTCAAAGCAGCATTGAGCAAGTCTGGATTATTATTAAGTGCCTTCTCAATAAGAGTCTGCAGATGTGGGTCAGTAAAGACACTGCGCCATGGCAGATTACCAAAGTCGTTAGCACCCTCAAGCACAGCCTTATCATCAACAGGGTCGCGCACAATGCCGTTCGTCTTCACATCTGGACGTTCGTAATTGCCATAGAGACTCTTACAGCCTGTCAGTGACAGGGCTGCAAGAGCTATGATGATTATATTTAATTTCTTCATTGTTATTCCTTTATTAGTGTCTACTCTTCAATCTTATAATCCGTTGCAGGTCCCTTTGAGAACTGCTCAAGTTCCTTGATTACATCACGGCTTGCCTCATCCTCAAATACGAGAGGCTTAACACGCTCCTGCAAGTACTGGAAGAAGGCGAACAGAGCTGGTACAACAAATACCTGACAAAGTGTACCGATAAGCATACCACCGACAGCAGCTGCACCCAACGTCTGGTTACCATTACGACCTACACCACTTGCAAACATCAATGGTAACAAACCGATAATCATTGCAAGAGAGGTCATAAGGATAGGACGCAGACGAGCACCAGCACCTAAGATTGCTGCATACTTAATAGCCATACCTGTACGACGACGCTCAAGAGCGAACTCTACAATAAGAATAGCATTCTTTGCCAACAGACCAATCAACATAATCAGTGAAATCTGCATATAGATATCATTGTTATGTCCGAAGATCAACGTAAAGATAAATGCACCAGACAAACCGATAGGAATAGAAAGAATTACAGCCAAAGGAAGGATGTAGCTCTCATACTGAGCACTCAAAATCAAGTAAACGAATACGATACAAAGAACAAAAATCATTGCGGTAGAGTTAGATGCCTCCTTCTCTGAACGAGTCAGACCAGAGAACTCATAACCATAACCCTGTGGCAATACTTGTTTTGCAACCTCCTCTGCAGCCTGGATTGCCTGACCAGAAGAGTAACCATCAGCTGGTGTAGCACTGATTGCGATAGAGGTAAAGAGGTTAAAACGAGTGATATTTGATGGACCATAGACACGCTTCAATGTACAGAACTCGCTTACAGGTGCCATTCCACCAGCTGTTCTTACATAGATATTTGTCAGTCCATCCTCATTCATACGACTCTCAACCGTACCTTGAATCATAACACGGAAGAGTTTACCATAAGCGTTGAAGTTCGAAGCATACATACCACCATAATATCCCTGCAATACTGAGAGAATTGCAGCTGGTGATGTACCTGCCTGTTTTGCCTTTGCCACATCAACATCAACCATATACTGTGGATAGTTAGGGTTGTAGGTGGTAAGTGCTCGGCTAAACTCTGGTCGCTTGTTCAATGCAGCCAAATAGTCCTGTGCTACCTTATAGAACTTATTAAGGTCGCCACCCGTCTTATCCTGCAACACGAAAGACACACCATTTGTGAGTCCATAACCAGGAATCATTGGTGATCCAAAAGCAATAATCTGTGCACCCTTGATACTTGCTGTCTGCTTGTAAATCATACCCAAAATCATATTAGATGATGTAGGGTCGATGAACAAACCGGCTATACCTGCGCCATCAAAGACAGACTTAATGCGGTCTATCATTCCATACTTACGCTCAGCAAATGGTTTTAACTTGATAATAAAGGTTGACTGGTTAGAACCCTGTCCTGCCATGAAGTTGTAACCAACAATTTGCTCACGACGTTCGATATATGGGTTACTTGCCAACATCTTATCAACTTGATCAGTTACCTTTTGGGTCTCTACCTGTGATGTACCCGGTGGCAAACTAATCATTGCAAACAACGTACCTGTATCCTCATTTGGAACAAGACCAGTCTGCGTGAATTTCATTGTTACAACAAGTGCAACAATACCTAATATAACCGCAAGACTGGAAATCCAACGATGGTTGATGATCTTCTCAACAACCTTCTGATACTTTGTGTTTATCTTGTCATACTGCGTATTGAAAGCCATGTGGAAACGGTCAACACGTGACAACTTCTTATGCCCCTCATCCTTACTATGTGGTTTCAAGAAGATAGCACAAAGCGCAGGAGACAATGTCAAAGCGTTCAAAGCAGAGATAACGATAGACACAGCCATCGTCACACCGAACTCACGATAGAATGTACCAGAGGTTCCACCAATAAAGGATACAGGAACAAACACAGCTGACATCACCAAAGTAATAGAGATAATAGCACCAGAGATTTCGTTCATTGCATCAATAGCTGCTGTCATAGCGCTCTTATAACCTAAGTCGAGCTTTGCATGTACAGCCTCAACGACCACGATGGCATCATCGACTACAATCGCAATTGCCAACAGCAATGCCGAGAGTGTCAGCAGGTTGATGGAGAATCCGAATACCCAAAGGAAGAAGAAGGTTCCTATCAAAGCCACTGGTACTGCTATCATTGGAATTAACGTTGAACGAATGTCCTGCAAGAAGATATACACAACGAAAAATACCAATAAAAGAGTTATAAACAATGTAAAGACTACCTCTTCGATTGAAGCAAAGAGGAACTCTGTTACATCCTGCTCAATTGTAACTTTCATGCCCGGCGGCATCTGCTTCTGAGCATCAGCCAAGGCAGTCTTCACATCATCTGCAATCTGTGTAGCATTTGAACCAGCGACCTGGTTTACCATACCAATAACAGCAGGACGGCTGTTGTTCTTCATCATAACTGAATACATCAGACCACCCAACTCAACCTTTGCTACATCGCGCAAGTGAACGGTTTGACCATTGGTATTGCTTGAAATAATGATATTGCCATACTCCTCTGGAGTCTTTAGACGTCCCTTATAACGCATGGTATACTCAAACTTCTGATTGCTCTGCTCACCAAATGAACCCGGCGCAGCCTCAATATTCTGCTCTGCCAAAGCCATAGATACATCTGATGGGACAAGTTTATGCTGCTTCATCTTATCTGGATACAGCCAGATACGCATAGAGTAGGTCTTCATACCCGGTATGTGTACGTCACCGACACCATTGATACGCTTCAACATTGGCACGATATTGATATTGTTATAGTTCGTCAAGAACTCATCATCATATCGTCCGTCATCTGTTGTCAATGAATACATAACAACATTTGAGCTCTGACGCTTTGACACCGTCACACCCGCACGTGTTACCTCAGCAGGCAACAACGCCTGTGCTTGTGACACACGGTTCTGTACATTGACTGCTGCCATATTAGGGTCTGCACCCTGCTTGAAGTAAACAGTAATCATTGCCATACCAGCATTGGTTGCTGTTGACTCCATATAAGTCATGTTCTCAACACCATTGATACTCTCCTCCAATGGTGTAATAACTGAATTTAATACGGTCTGTGCATCAGCTCCTTGATAAAATGTCTGAATAGAAATCGTAGGAGGTGCAATATTCGGATATTGTTCAATAGGCAGTGATATCAATCCAATGATACCCAAGAGTACAAAGAAGATTGATATAACCGTTGACAATACCGGTCGTTTGATAAAATTCGTAAATGTCATAATACCTAATTCTTTATTTAGGGTTTATAAATGTCGAATGAGTTAAGCAATTCATCATCACCCATCATTCAACACCTATCACCCATCACTTACTTATCTTCTCCCTTCATAGCTTTGAGGAAGCCTGATGCTGAGCCTTGATTTGCACCCAACTTCTCTGCTTTCTCAATGGCTTTATCATACTCTGCAGGTGTAAGTGCTGTTATCTTTGCGCCATCCTCAAGACTTGAAAGGCCCTTGCTCACAATACGGTCGCCCATTTTAAGACCACTTGTAACAATATAATTGATGCCATCATTCTGTGGGTCAACAGTTATCTCGGTATAATGTACCTTACTATCACCATCAACCTTATATACAAAGATCTTATCTTGAACCTGTACAGTAGCTTCCTGTGGTACTAACAAAGCACGGTTATTATTCTTTGCAATAACAATCTGACCGCTACCACCGCTCTTCAACAAGTGTTCTGGATTAGGAAAACGTGCAATAACACTTACTGTACCAGTTGTTGCATCTATAATACCACTGGTTTTAACAACTACACCTTCATGGTTATAAATTGTACCATCAGCTAACATCAAACTTACACTTGGGAAAGACTTGATAGCATTATTCAAACCATTATTAGTACGGCTGAGCTTTAAGACATCAGACTCTGTCATTGAGAAGTAGACTTCTATAGAAGAAGTGTTGCTCACTGTGGTAACAGGCTGTGCAGAAGATGCGCTAACCAAAGCACCCTCCTTATAAGGAAGACTACCCACATAACCTGATGCAGGACTCTTCACATAGCAGAAACCGAGGTTATCTTTAGCTGTTGCGAGCATTGCCTGAGCCTGACGGACAGCAGCATGTGCCTGTGTTACTGCTGCATTAGCAGATGCTACGCCACTCTGTGCTTGGCTAACAGCAGCTTGGGCAGTCTCATACGCATTCTTTGCTGATTCCAACTCGTACTCACCTATTACCTTATTATTATAAAGGTTCTTACTGTTACTATAAGTCAATCGTGAAGTTGCAGCCTGCGCATTGGCTGAATTCAGACTTGCATTAGCCTGAACAACACGAGCCTGAGCACCTGCAACACCACTCTGTGCTGATACGACTTGAGCTTCAGCCTGACGAACAGCAGCCTGATAAGTAGAGTTATCTACCACGAAGAGCACCTGTCCTGCACGAACATACTCACCTTCATGTACATAAAGTTTTGTGATAAAACCACTAACTTTTGGACGTACCTCAACATCCTGCACACCCTTAATGGTTGCTGGGAATGTCGTCTTCAACTGTGCATTGGCTGCACCAATTGTAATTACTGGATACTCATCGCTTGTTGGAAGGCTTTGTTTTCCTCCACCACAACTGGTAAGTAACAAGACCATTGCTGCTATAGCAGACAATAAGATACTTTTTTTCTTCATACTTATTTAATATATATTCTTTGTTTATCTTAATTCAACAGGACAAACTAATGTTTAACCTGCATACAGTAAGTTAATTTACTATGAAAGCAAAGCACACTGAAAACTATGATATATCATTATAGTTTTCAGTGTGCAAATTTACATATTATTATTTAATCCAACTCTGTTTATAGCCTCTTTTTTAACAATAATTGGCTATATCAAACCGAGTTCCTTTGCCTTT
Organism: Prevotella melaninogenica ATCC 25845; assembly: GCF_000144405.1. NCBI lineage: Bacteria > Pseudomonadati > Bacteroidota > Bacteroidia > Bacteroidales > Prevotellaceae > Prevotella > Prevotella melaninogenica. Next base: position 625,573 of record NC_014370.1, on the reverse strand, counting down.
TCCCTCAATAAAGCTAAAAGTGGTTCACGTTCATTAGGAACTCTATTGTCAAGGACGGCATCTTTCAGTGTTTGTTTTAATACACCGACCTCCCTACTTGGTTTCAAATTAAACATCTCCATAATCTCGTTTCCATCAACACAAGGTTGTAAAAGACGCTTATAATCACGATCTTTCAAGTCCTTTAGTTTCTCACGAACAATACGGAAATTATCCAAGAAGCGTTGTTTTCGAACTGCATTCTTACTTGTTATATCAGCTTCACAGAGTGTCATCAAGTCATCTATGTCATCACCTGCATCATTCATCAAACGACGTACAGCAGAATCAGTTACCTCCTCATCAGCAATAGCAATCGGACGCATGTGTAAGTCAACTTGTTTCTGCACATACTTCATCTTACTATCCATTGGAAGTTTAAGACGTCGGAAGATAGTTGGGACCATCTTTGCACCGACAAAGTTATGGTTGTGGAAGGTCCATCCTACTGTTGCATCCCAACGCTTACACTTAGCCTTACCGACATCATGCAACAATGCCGACCACCGCAACCATAGATTATCCGTATGTTTACAAATATTATCTAACACTTCTAAGGTGTGATAGAAGTTATTCTTATGTGCACGTCCATTTCTTGTGTCTACAACGTCAAGTGCTACAAGCTCTGGCAGAATGAGCTGTAAGAGTCCACAACGATACAACTCTATAAAGCCCTTGCTTGGAGTTGCTGTCATCATTATCTTATTCAACTCCTCCTCAATACGCTCTCCACTTATAATCTTGATTCGTTCTGCATTACGCTCCAAAGCTTCGAAGGTCTCGTCTTCTATGAAGAAGTTAAGCTGTGTAGCAAAACGAACACAACGCATCATGCGCAATGGATCATCTGAGAAGGTTACATCTGGATCAAGTGGTGTACGGATAATACCGTCCCAAAGGTCATCAATGCCTCCAAATGGGTCTACCAATTCTCCGAAACGCGCTTTATTCAAACACACCGCCATCGCATTAATCGTAAAGTCACGACGGTTCTGATCATCTTCTAATGTGCCGTCTTCAACTATTGGTTTCCTACTGTCGTGGCTATAACTTTCCTTTCGTGCACCAACAAATTCCACCTCTATATTCTTATACTTTACCTGTGCAGTTCCAAAATTACGGAAAACAGACAAATGAGCCTTCTTTCCTAAGATGACTTTCAATTCACTTGCAACCTGAATACCACTCCCTACAACAACGACATCAATGTCATTTGACGGACGTTCCAAAAACAAATCACGAACGTAACCACCTACAACATAGCATTCTAATCCAAGTTTATCAGCTGCTGTTGAAATATGATGAAATATATCTTTATTTATAAGCTGTGCCAATTCGGCATCTGAAAGATCTCGCATAAAATAATGTTATCTTTTATAATAAGAGTCATGCAAAGATACATATTTTCCTCAACTCTCACAAGTTCAAAACTAAATGGATGTGCATTTTATGCACAACACTTTGTTATATGACAATCGAATCAACATGATTTAAGTCAAGTATTTAAGTAAAAAGATTATACAGCATATTCGAGTCATTCATATAATAAAAGCCACATTAGAGGACAATAAACCATCATTAAACTGTTAACAAAAGCAAACTACTACAACTCTATCACGATTTATATGTTAATTATATTTTTGTTTTAAAAACTTTCCAAGCTGACTATCTGCTATTTACAGAAGAATTGCTAACTTTGCACTCCGCTAAAAGAAATAGATAAAGAGCTTGACAACAAGTTTTAAGAATAGGTAAAAGAAGTATAACAACCGAATACACATTTGTGATGTCATAACCCTACAATGTTATTTGACAGAAGTATTTAGAATGAGAACTAAGTACGACTATTTTAACAAAGTTCTTTAAGGATAACAAAAGAATCCAAAGGGTTTACGACATCTATAAGCGTAATTAGGATAATTAAACAAGACAAAAATGAAGAAAGAATATCAAAGACCATCCACTCTTCTGGTGAAAATGGAGACTGAAGGTGATTTCTTAATGGATAGTGCGCATAGTTCTCAACACGAGGGGTTCACTAAGACCACAGATTCTAACCTTAGAGTTGAGGATGGCACTGATGACGACACACCATTCTAATCAAAAGAGATTAAACTTATCACAAAAACGAATAAAATCAAAAAGAACAATATGAAACATTTTAAGACATACTTGCTGTGTTTAGGACTTGCTCTCACCACAGCATCATGCTCACAAGACGACTTTGATAGCACTGAGGCAACCAGCGAGAAACTGGTTGACATGAGTTTTATTGCTGGCTCTTCACAGCCTGTCACACGTACAGTACTTGGCTCAGACGGCTCAACTGTAACTTGGCAGACTAATGACCAAATAGGTATTGGCTATAATACAGCCATCAACAAAAAAACCTATCCTTTTAAAACTTCGACAACAGGAAGTGAAGTACGTTTCTGGGGACAAGCTGCTGATCAACCAAACCCCTACTTCATGATGTATCCTTATCAGGAGAAGGCTACGATTACAGTTAAGAGCAATACTCAAGCAGAATATCAGTATGACTTCCCTAAGAATCAGAAGGCTGTTGCAGGCAGCTTTGATCCAAAGGCAAATGTTTCTGTTGGTATCATTCCACAGCGTGGAAAGAAATTCATCGCTTACAATGTTGGCGGCTTACTTCGCTTTACCATCAAAGGTACTTCAGACGTAAAGCAGGTTAAATTGCTTGCTGTTGGACAGGAAAATCTTGCAGGTACAATAACATCAGCCATCACTTTTACTAATGATGGTAAGATTAGTGCTGCCCAAAACCAATTCAGTGCTGCTTCTCCAGTAGTAAACCTTACAGCAGAGTCTGGAAGCCTTGAGGAAAACAAGGCATATTACATTGCACTCCCTGAACAAAAACTTTCTCAAGGTTTAACCCTTATTTTTGTTTTACAGAATGGCAAGTCTATCTTGAAAAAAGTAAAGCAAGAAGTTAATATTCAGCGTGCTCAGGTATATAACCTCGGTGAGATGACACTTGACCCTACTAAGGCAAAAGAGTTTATTCTCAAGAACCAGGGTCTGATTGAGGCTGTTGCTGCAAAGGTAACAGGCTTAACAAGAACCGCAGATGGTCACTTGGATATTTATGCTGCAGACAACTTGGAGAAGATTCTTTCTTATAAGGGCGTATTATCAATAGCAAACAATGACAAACTAACATCTCTTGACGAACTGCAATACTATCGCAATGTCACAGGATTGAACCTTAGCAACAACAAGAATCTTGCTGGCAATATAGATTTATCTAAGTATCCACAGCTCACAGAGATAGTAGTAATAGAAAAGAGTCCATTAGTAACAGAGATTAATGTAAAAGGGTTAGACAAGATTACAATACTTTCTGCTAATTATATGGATGGACTAAAGAAGCTAACACTCGAAGGTAATAGTAAACTACAAATATTGTCTTCACATCATAATAAAGCAATAGAGGCTATTGATGCAAGCAACCTCCCTTCATTAACTCTTCTGGAGACATACTACAGTGGTAACATTAAGAGCATTAACGTAACAGATTCGCCAAACTTGCAGCACGTCAATAGTATTTCTAACGGTAGCCTTACAAGCTTTTCTGGTTTATCTGACATGACAGAACTTGTATCGTTTAAAGCCTCTGGATCAAAGATTGAATCTTACGACTTCAGTAATATGTCAAAACTAAAAGAAATCAACCTTGCAAGTGCTAAAGTAAAAGAAATAAAGGGATTATCTGCCGCAGGTGCTAACTTACAGAGCCTTCAGTTATCTAACACACATGTGGCTTCTTTGGATATATCAAATAATCCAAACCTTACAAGTATTGACTTGTATAATGTAAAGGAGTTAACAGCATTGGATGTTACTCATAACCCCAACCTTACATCCCTACGTGTACCAATGACCTCTATAAGTACACTTGATGTTTCAAACAACACTAAGTTAACATATTTAGGTGTAGCACATTGCAAACTTACGACATTAGATATACGCAATATACCAGGCTTAACAACATTCTATGCAGGAAGTCAAAGTAATTCAGCAGGTTTTTCACAGATGATTACCGTAACAATGACTCAAGCACAGAAGACAAAATTTGGTAACATCTTCTTTGAGAATGCTTCTGGACCAAACAATAATTATGAAGGAAGTAACAATTACGTAAAAATAAACGTTCAATAAAGAAATAGCCTTTATTTCTATGCGTACTCATCTAAGAGTGGGAATGTCCCTAACAGGCATTCCCGCTCTTTCATTTTATAATCTTTTGTATGGTTTTAGGCAAAGTATTACGAAGATAGAAAGACTTTCTTAGACACGTCAAAGCCACAGACAAGATTCTGAAATATCATTACATAATTCCGTATAAAACATTTATAAATAAGTACAAAAACGCTGACAAAAAGCAAGTTTGCAACCAACAGAGAATCAATCAGTTATAAAGTAGCGCAAGAAAAGGTGCTTAATTGGACTCCAAAAGGGCGTTAGTTAGACCTCAAAAGGGCACCTTTTACAAGCCAATTAGCCGTTTTTAAGAAGCCAAAAGAGCATGCATTGGCTTCGAACTGCGTAAATATATTTTACAAACATCAAACAACAAGGAAATAAGTTGTTTGCGGAAGACGAATAGATAGGGTATCAATTTGTATTTTACCCTGCAGTTTATCCTCCTTTGTGAAAGTAACAGATATAAGAAAGTAATACCATACAAGTGTATAACCCTTTATTCAATTCACAACCAATAATTTAACAGAAGGACCTTAAGGCATACGATTTCTCTCAAAAAGACTTAGGGTTAAGACTCTCAGAAAGCCTCGTAATCCGACCGAAAGACACGGATCTATCTTCAACACAAAGATTGACAAAGGATATTCAAGTCCTTGCTGCAATCGCTCACAATGATTTACGAACCAACCTTAAAGACAGGAATAGTTGTTAATTCATTCGTTTATTACAGCGAAATTACGTATTTTTGCAGTCAAATCAATATAAGACTATGGCAAGTCAACTGACAAAGACACAGCAGGAATTTCAAGACGTACTCGCAGAGTGCAGAAGTCTATTTGGAAAGAAGCTCCATGACTATGGTGCTTCATGGCGTATTTTGCGCCCTTCTTCCCTTACTGATCAGCTTTTTATTAAGGCGAAACGCATCCGTTCTTTGGAGATTACGGGTGAAAGTTTGGTGGGTGAAGGTATTCGTCCAGAATTCATTGCGCTGATAAACTACAGTATCGTAGGACTTATCCAGCTGGAAAAAGGCTTTGTCGACAGCGTTGACATGACACCTGATGAGGCATTAGCACTATACGATAGCTACGCAAAGGAGTCATACGAGTTGATGATAAAGAAGAATCACGACTATGGCGAGGCTTGGCGCGACATGCGTGTCAGCAGCTATACCGACCTTATCTTAACAAAGATTGAACGTATCAAGGAGATTGAAGACCTTGGTGGTGCCACACTCGTCAGCGAGGGTATCGATGCCAATTATATGGATATAATGAACTACGCTGTTTTTGGAGCAATCAAACTACATGAATAAAATAAAGTCTATACTGGTAAACCTCAGCCGTACCCTACTTGCTTTGACATTCATCTTTTCGGGTTTTGTCAAAGCGATTGACCCTTTAGGTTCGCAATATAAGATTGCAGAATACTTAGAGGCGGTGCAGTTGTCGGCATATATTCCAGATTGGGCACAATTGATTTTATCTGTCGGACTATCAGCAATAGAGTTCACCTTGGGTGTGATGCTCTTACTTGCTATTCGTCGTCGACTCGCCAGCAAGCTATCTCTTATCATGATGGTAGTGATGACGCTTGTGACCCTTTGGCTTACTGTAAGCAATCCGATACAGGATTGTGGTTGCTTTGGTGATGCCATTCACCTCACGAATACGCAGACTTTCATCAAGAATATAATCCTCTTGACAGCAGCCATCATCCTTGCCTGCTGGCCACTTTATCAAGTTCGCTTTGTATCAAAAACAAATCAGTGGATAGCTTTTTATTTCACGATTGTCTTTATTGTCACAGCCTCCACACTGAGTCTTTATCATCTGCCTATCTTTGATTTCCGTCCTTATTACATCGGACAGAATATCAAAAAGGGAATGGAAATACCCAAAGGGGCTAAGCTAACGACTTATAAGACGACCTTCATTTGTGAGAAGAATGGCGTAACAAAAGAATTCACAGAGAATGATTACCCTTACAATGATTCTACATGGGTATTCAAAGATACACACCAAGAGATACTTGAAAAGGGTTACGAACCGCCTATTCACGACTTTTCAATTACAGACGAAAAGACGGGAGAGGACCTTACCGATAGTATTCTAACCAAGGATGGATATACTTTCCTACTCATTGCCCCTGTATTGGAGCGTGCTGACGACAGCAACTTTGGTGAGATTGATGCAATCTATGAATATGCTAAGGAGAATGGTTATGGCTTCTATGGATTGACCGCAAGTACAGATAAAGCTGTAAAACACTGGCGAGATATTACCGGAGCCGAATATCCATTCTATACAATGGATGGCACAACCCTAAAGACCATTATTCGAAGTAACCCAGGCTTGGTACTGCTTTATAAAGGTACTATCATTAATAAGTGGAGCCATAACGACCTGCCGAAACAAGCAGAACTGAACGCACCATTGTCGCTTATAGAGGTAGGACGTGAACCAGAGAATGAGACATGGACAAAAATTGTATTGATTCTTATTTGTTATATCTTCCCACTAACACTCCTTATCGTAGCCGATCGCATTTGGTCATGGACACGATGGGTAAGAAAACGTGAGGAATGGTTGAGACAAAAGGAGCAATGGTTAATACAAAAAGAACAATCAAATAAATTATATCAACTTTTAAAACGTAAAAGACAAATGAGAAAGAAAATTGTAGCAGGTAACTGGAAGATGAACGAGACCCTGCAGGAAGGTGTTGCTTTGGCAAAGGAAATCAACGACTCATTGAAGGCAGAGAAGCCAAACTGTGATGTTGTTATCTGTACTCCATTCATTCACCTTGCAAGTGTTGCACAGGTATTGGATGCAGAGGGTGTTGCTCTCGGTGCAGAGAACTGCGCTGACAAGGAGAAGGGTGCTTACACTGGTGAGGTTTCTGCCGCTATGGTAAAGAGCACTGGTGCACAGTACGTTATCCTCGGTCACTCTGAGCGTCGCCAGTACTACGGTGAGACAGCAGAGATTTTGAAGGAGAAGGTACAGTTGGCATTGGCTAACGGTTTGAAGGTTATCTTCTGCTGCGGTGAGACTCTTGAGGAGCGTGAGGCTGAGAAGCAGAACGAGGTAGTAAAGGCTGAGCTCGAGGGTTCTGTATTCCACCTTTCTGCTGAGGAGTGGAAGAACATCGTTTTGGCTTACGAGCCAATCTGGGCTATCGGTACTGGTAAGACAGCTACATCTGATCAGGCTCAGGAGATGTTGGCTTACATCCGCTCTATCGTTGCAGAGAAGTATGGCAAAGAGGCTGCAGAGGACACAACTATCCTTTATGGTGGTAGCTGTAACGCAAGCAACGCTGCAGAGTTGTTCAGCAAGTCTGACATCGACGGTGGCTTGATTGGTGGTGCTTCATTGAAGGCTGCTGACTTCAAGGCTATCATCGACGCTTGGAAGAAGTAATTCAAAGAAAATCTAAGAGGCTGTATCAAATTGCTACTTGGTCAACAACCATTGGCATTTTTGATACAACCTCTATTTCAATTTTTATACACTAAAGAATGAAAAGACTCCTTACAATCATAGTTTTTATGCTGACTGCTATTGTGGCTGTTAATGCCCAAGGGTCGGTGACGGTATCGCAGAGTGCCGAGATTGACGCATTGGTGAATGGCAAGAAAGCTTCAAAGAAAAATAATAAAGACCGACAGAAAGTAGAGAGTCAAAACGAGAGCGCACGTCCAGCTATCAAGACGCCAGACACGAGACAGCTAACTGTTCCAAAGTTAAACGAGCATAAGCCTGAAATAGCACGCCCAGACAACAGCACCTTACAACCTGTCAGAACAAAGATTGTAAAACGTTTAGTCAGAAGACCGCACATCCCTTCATGGGATGAGGTTGAAGACACGCGGATTGTGACCAAACGTATCAAGAAAGGTACACAGAAAGTAAGAGGCTTCCGTGTACAAGTTTATAGCGGTGGTAATACTCGTATTGCTCACCAACAAGCAGACAAGGCGGGTCAAAAAGCGAAGCAACTCTTCCCTGATCAACCTGTTTATGTACATTTTTACCCACCACGTTGGATGTGTCTTGTTGGCAACTTTACCGACTACAATGCTGCAAAGAAGATTATGCGAACACTCCGAAAGGAAGGCTATTCACATGCTAACGTCATCCGCATGATGGTAACAATTAAGACAACTGAACCTGTAGATTTCTAAGGATTATTCCACCTTATTATCATAAAGAGAACCCTAACAAATACAATTAATCAGAAATCAAAATAATATGACGCCAGAAATACCATTCCGTGAAGGATTAGATGAACTTGCATCACACTACAAACAGGTGCTTACACTCTTAGGAGAAGACCCTGAAAGAGAAGGTTTGCAGAAAACACCTATGCGTGTTGCAAAGGCTATGCAGGTACTTACACGTGGTTATACACAAGACCCACATAAGGTATTGACAGATGCTTTGTTTGAAGAGAAGTACAACCAGATGGTGATTGTGAAAGATATTGACTTCTTCTCCATGTGTGAACACCACATTCTTCCGTTCTATGGTAAGGCTCATGTTGCATATATACCAAACGGATATATAACAGGATTGAGCAAGATTGCACGTGTTGTGGATATCTTCTCACATCGTCTGCAGGTACAAGAACGCTTGACAGAGCAGGTAATGCAGTGCATCAATGACACACTGAAGCCACAAGGAGTAATGGTTGTCATCGAAGCAAAGCACATGTGTATGCAAATGCGTGGTGTGGAAAAGCAGAACTCTATTACAACAACAAGTGCTTATAGCGGTGTATTTGAATCAAGTAAGACCCGCAATGAGTTCATGGACTTGCTACGCGGAGAGACCAAGAGAATATAGAAGAAACCAACAATAAACTTAAAACCCAAAGTTATGAGAAAGACTATAAAAGCCACAACGATAGCCATTTGTGCACTTGTAATAACATTGTTTGCGGCAAGCTGCTCAAAAGACAACAATATTCCTGACGCAGAAAAGACTGCGGAACAAGCGCTCAACAACATGGTCGGTACCTATAACGGCACTTTGAGAACTGATAATAACACACCCAACTCAGTCTTGACAATAATCACTTGGACAGCAAACAAGAACTCTACTATTATAGTTAACGACTTTCCTTATAATTTGTTAGTAAATGGTGTATCAAAGAATACGGCATCTCCATTGTACACAACCCTGCTGAATGCGAAGGAAGCACCCCTAAAATTCTATATTACAACACTCCTACCACAAGAGGACTACGTGCTTTTCAACTTATCACATAACTTCAAGTTTGATGTAACAACAGGCAGTGAAACCTACGAGTTAACAGGCGTTGTCACCTTTAAGAATAATCTGTTTAATAGTAGCTACACGATGAGTAGATCAGAGATGGCAATACAATTCACTATAAACAGCTTAGTGAGAATAGACAAGGCACACGCAACTGCTACTAAACAGGACGACTTTGACACACCTGTCAGCTTTTCTCTTATAGGGAGAAAAATATAAGACAACAACAAATTCATTAATGTTTAATTAAGAACAATAGAAAAGAAAGAAATACAATGAAGTTTATTTCATGGAATGTAAACGGGCTTCGCGCCTGTGTAGGAAAGGAATTTGAGCAGCAATTCAAGGACTTGGATGCTGATTTCTTCTGCCTACAAGAGACAAAGATGCAAGCAGGACAGCTCGATCTCAGTTTTCCTGGTTATGAATCTTATTGGAATTACGCAGACAAGAAGGGCTATTCTGGTACGGCAATATACACAAAGCATAAGCCATTGAGTGTGACTTATGGTATTGATATTGATGAGCACGACCATGAGGGACGTGTAATTACACTCGAGATGGAAGACTTCTACCTCGTAACTGTTTATACACCGAACTCACAGGATGGGCTTCGTCGATTGGAGTATCGTATGAAGTGGGAAGATGACTTCCAAGCCTATCTCCACAAACTCGATGAGAAAAAGCCTGTTATCGTATGTGGTGACATGAATGTTGCTCATCAGGAGATAGACCTTAAGAACCCAAAGACAAACCACAAGAATGCTGGTTTTACTGATGAAGAGCGTGAGAAGATGACCCAATTACTAAGTAATGGCTTCATCGACACCTTCCGTACCCTTTATCCAGAGCAGGTTACTTATTCTTGGTGGTCATATCGTTTCCGTGCAAGAGAGAAGAATACGGGGTGGCGTATCGACTATTTCCTAATCTCAGAACGTCTCAAAGACCGCCTCGAAGATGCTAAGATTCATACAGAGATTATGGGAAGCGACCACTGTCCTGTGGAAATTATCTTGAAATAAGACAATCGTATGCACGCCCAGATAAAGACACTACTCTTGATGGCTGCTGTCATGGCAGCCATCATTGTCTATGCTGTTATCCCAACTGAGATAACAATGGGCAGCTATACTATCCGCAAGATAACGCTTGTCAACCTAAGCCGACCGCTTATTGAGAAAACAAAACAAACAAAGCATACCGCTAAAAAGGTACATCGCAACCAAACAATCCTTTTCATTGGAGACTCAATGGTGGAAGGGCTTTCACGTAGGTTGGGTGATTATGCAGGCGAAAACGGACACAAACTATATACCGTTATCTGGTATAGTTCTTCTACAGAGCGTTGGGGAACCACCCAAACCTTAGAACACTTCATTGCTGAATATAAGCCAACATACATACTCATCTGCCTTGGCAGTAATGAGCTATTTATCAACGACCTTGCCAATCGTACGCAATATATACAACAATTAGTAAAGAAAATAGGTAATATTCCTTTCGTATGGATAAGTCCTTCTAATTGGAATGGCGATACTGGCATCAATGATGTCATAAAGGAGAATGTCGGAAAAGGACATTTCTTTGACAGTCGTAACCTAAAACTCAAAAGAGGTAGCGACCATTATCATCCTACATGGGCAGCAGCTGCCTACTGGATGGATACCGCGGCTAAGTTTATAAGGAGTAAAGAGTGTGCTAATCCGCTACAACTCAACAATCCAAAAGCCCATCACAAGGCAACAAATACAAAGCTTTTGCAACCTTCCTTTGAAGGCTATTAAATAGGAAACAAGCAGCAAATAAACGATTAATAGATGACAAATATAACACAGCTGATGACTGCCTTCTTTGACTTCTTGTCTTCACAAGACAAGAACTGGTCGCTGTGTACATTTCCATTTATGGTTTCTTTCCTTGTTTTCTTTGCCATATACATAGGATTAAACCGCTATCGCCAAACATGGACAAAGGCATACGTCATAGCTTTTAGTCTTTTCTTTGCTTTCAAAGCGAATGGAGTTTTGATGTGGCTATTGCCCATTGTTACGATTAGTTCATGGTATCTCACTCGCTTTATGATGCGCTTAAAGCGTGGAAAAGTACGTAAAATTGGACTTGCCATTGTCATCCTAACTGAGTTGTTACCCCTACTCTACTACAAATACTCAAACTTTACACTTGAGATATTCCACGAACTATTGCGTAGCAACTTCTCACCAGAGAAGATGTTGCTACCTGTCGGTATCTCATTCTTCACCTTTCAAGCTATCAGTTACACCGTTGACATCTATAAAGGACGCTATCCTAAGACGGCAGAACTGATTGACTACGCTTTCTACCTTACCTTTTTCCCACTCCTTATCGCTGGTCCCATCACCCGTGCTGAAGTATTGCTCCCACAGGTTCAGACACCGAAAGACAATGTCAACGAGAACCTTGTTTATAAAGGTTTATGGCTGATCATCTGCGGACTGATAAAGAAAGCCCTCATCGCCGACTATATTGCACAATACAATAATATTGTTTTTGATGCGCCAGCAAGCCAAAGTGGCTTTGGTAATTTGATGGGTGTATTGGGCTTTTCAGTTCAAATCTATTTCGATTTCTCGGGTTACAGCGACCTTGCTATTGGTGTTGCCGCCCTGATGGGATATGAGCTAAAAGACAATTTCAGATTCCCTTATCAGAGTCTGAACCTCACTGAGTTCTGGCATCGTTGGCATATAGCTCTCTCCACATGGTTCCGTGACTATCTTTACATCCCATTGGGAGGAAACAGAAAAGGCGAACTTCGCACCTATCTCAATAGCTTCTTGGCAATGATAGTGGCAGGTCTGTGGCATGGTGCATCATGGATGTTCATTGTATGGGGTGTACTTCATGGTATCGGACTGGTCATTCATAAGTTTTGCCGAAACAATGGATTGGATAAGATACCAGACAATAAATATACAAAAGGTATCAGTTGGTTTATTACGTTTAGCTATGTTTCCCTTGCATGGATATTCTTCCGTGCAGCGGATATGACAACTGCTACAACATTAATCGACAATATCCTGCATACTATCAGCCTCTCAGATGCCTACACCTTCCTAATGGAATACCCACTATGGCTTGCCGTTGTGCTGATAAGTTTGGAACTTCATAGTATTCGAGAGACTGACTATAACTGGCTGCAAAGTAAGTTTATCCATTCTTCATGGCTTGTTAAACTATGTATCTTTGCTGTTGTTATGCAGTTAGTTATTAATCTTAGTCATCATAGTATCCAACCTTTTATCTACACACAATTCTAAGATGGTTATCAAATACAAATATAGCGGTTTATTACTCTTAGAAGCGCTGCTCTCACCCATCCCCATCTTCTTATTTATATGGTTTTTCTTTGGGCACATAGTTGTAGACGCTGCCCATCCTTTCATGCTCATTTTCGCACTCTCAATCATACTTCATACTGTTTTGTTTTGCCTTTTCAAACTTTTTGTTGCCTGCCAAAAACTATGGGAAAAAGACTATCTATCCATCAAAGGTGACCATATTTGTTTCTACGATTGTCTACGTTGCAAATATACAGAAGTAACTGCTGATGAAATAGAAGGGATAAACGACTACAATTATTACTTCGTTCCTTTCATCGTTCAGATAATTTATACAACAAAGGGAAGAATCTTCACCCTTCCAGCACTTACTAACGAAGGGCAAGAAAGGGTTACAGAAATTATTTACGACTTCCTATATCAGGCTGAAAAAGAGAAGGACGAAAGGCATACAAGCATACCCTAAAAGAAGATAAGTATAACCTATCAACTTTCCGTTTCCTTTCTTTGGTGAAACAAAACAAATGCTTTCGCGTTTCATTCACCTTTGAAACAAGCAATGAACAAGCATTAATCGACTCTGAACCAACTATTTACCGACAATCACATCTACATCTGTTTGCTTGGTGCGAAGCCTCCGCACCATAGGTGCTTACCACCCGCACCACACGTGCTAAGGCTCCGCACGACTCTTATTGGAAGTGTAAAATGAGGGGAAAGTTATATCTATAAGCTACAGCTTTACCGTTATGCATTGCAGGTTTCCAACCTCTTAATAATTGAAGTGCTGCAGCAACACTGCGGTTCAACTCAATATTATTTACCGTTAGAAAGACTATATCTTTCAAAGAACCATCCGTATCAACAATAAAAGAGGCGTAAATTCTCCCCACAGGAGTTGTTGCTGGGTTAAGTCCTGTATCGGAAAAATTCTGCCCAAAAGCCGCAACTAAATTTCCATCAAACTGTGGCAATATTTCTGGGAAGACAGAATCAGGTGATAAGGAGACATATACAGCCTCATTAGGAAGTTTCTTAGTGCCTGCATAAGATAATGACTGTTTCTGCCACTTCTTAAAACTCTTAGAGAAAAGTACATCTACCATGTCATTACTTACTTCTGAATAAACTCCTCCACCGTTATCAACACCAAGGTCGAAAAGTATATTCTGTCCTATCAGTGCAAACTGATTGGGCAGAAGGTCCCAATTTATAGAGTCCTCAGTATGCGTATTTGCCGTATAATCTAACAGTTCATAAAACTGATAGCGAACGTTAGGATCCTGCCACATGCGTGTCTGATTAAACACATCATTCTGCGTTAAGACTTTCTTATTGATAAGATCAAAGGTAAAATAAGAATGCTTTGCCGTAATGACACTTGTTGCATTACGTTCCTCCAAGCGGGCAAGAAAAGAAATGTATCTGCCTGGCTCCAACCAAAGACATCGTAACCCCATATCATAAAAACGCCTTTCAGCACCCGCATCATCCTTTATAGTTCGCACTTCTTTACCTAACGAAGACTCAAACTGCTTCCAACCAGTATCATAACTTTCGGAAGACTGGTTAAAGAAAAAGTTTGTAAGATAATGCTGTAGTTCTGGTAAGAGAGAGCCATCCAAGCCTTTTGGCCATTCAAAATCCTTTGAAATAATCGTCAACGTATCACCCTTCTCATACAGATGTCGAGACGACTCATAAAGCATGGCATCCTTAGACGCAATTGTTCCTGCCGACTGTCCGAATGCCATATGACTTACAAACAGTAACAGGAACAAAGTATTAAGTCGGTTAATCATAATTTCATGAATGTTGTCTGGTGTCTCTTACTTGCTTTTTGACCCTTTGGTGTAAAAACATCATTAAGCTCCATCACACCAGAAAAGCTAATCGTCTCCTTTTCACTGGGATTAATTACCAATGACACAGTAGCATTATCGAAGACTTCAAGTACAATCTGATAGCTCTCGAAATCATTACGAGCGGTCATAAAGATACGACGTCCGCCCTTCATCGGTTCTTCCTTGTAACTCGTCAGAGGTTCTACAAGGCTCAAACCGCCACCACGTCCGTAAGGAATATAGTAAGCTCTACCGAAATAAGGGAGGAAAAGCCCTACCGAATCACCACTCACCTCGAGTCCCCAATCGTCCTGTAAATAGACAGCAGGACCACGCATAGGGTACATACGGTCCACAAAGACGCGGTAGCGATGCTCTGCTAAGTGAGCC
The DNA here is from genome assembly GCF_000144405.1 of Prevotella melaninogenica ATCC 25845. Taxonomy (NCBI): domain Bacteria; kingdom Pseudomonadati; phylum Bacteroidota; class Bacteroidia; order Bacteroidales; family Prevotellaceae; genus Prevotella; species Prevotella melaninogenica. Next base: position 610,456 of record NC_014370.1, on the reverse strand, counting down.
TTCACAGCAGTAGCACGCAACTGACTCATTTTCTCCTTTGACACAGGATTACCCTCTGAATCATAATAAGTTGTAGCACAACCCACCATTAGGACAGCTACAAAAAGAAATAAAACTAAACGTTTCATTGCATACCTCTCTTTCTTTTAAGTCGTTATAGTATTTTTTCTTTCTACTTTACAAGCATTAGGACAACGTTTACACAAAGTTGTGAAGATTCTTATAGTCTACTGTTCAGTCTAAAGAACAGTTCTTATACTATTCAATCTTTTCAATCTTTGGGGCATCCATCTTCTCAATAGAAGGTGCTGTCTGCTTAGCAGGAAGTTCTGAAGATGGAGTAACGTCTGGAGCAGGTGCAGCGATAGGAGCATCGTATTGGTTAGACTGCACCTTATCAGAAGCCTCCTTCCCCTTATCATCTTTACCAGCCTTAGCCTTTTCAGCCTCAGCAGCTTTCTCCTCATCAGTCATCATATCCTCTTTTGAAGGCTTCATATTAGGCCAAAGATAATCGCCTACTATGTCTATTGTGTCTGCATCTGCATTGCGTTTCTGCACCTCTTCCTCCTCCTGTTCAGTCATTGGAGCATCATCTGAAGCCACAATGAGATTATAAATTAAGCCCAAGAATACGAGGACAGCCAGTCCACAAAGAACTTTAAAGGTCAGCGACTTTGTAAATTTACGCTGCTTATTCTGATTTGACATAGTCTTGTTATTATTCTGTTTTGTTAAGAATCAATTTATACTTCACGGAGAAACGCAATCGGTACATTCTCCTTCTATCTTTTGCAAAGATAAACATTTAAAAGGAGAATGTACCGAAAGGATAGTAAAAAACTGCTTTTTTCTTACAGAAAACACTTAAATCATTATTGATTCTTTGGTTTTCTATATTGCTTAAGTTTACTCCTTGATGCGGATAAAGGCATTGGCAAGGATAGCTGTAAGGCCACCTGTAGTGATACCACTTGAGAAAATGTTCTTGATGATATCAGGCATCTTATCAAGAATACCAGGTACCAACTCTACGCTCAGACCCATTGCAAAACTGATAGCCATGACCAACACAGCCTTACGAGTAATCTCAGTAGAAGCGATAATACGAATACCTGCAGCGGCAACAGTACCAAACATCAACAAGGTTGCACCGCCCAAAACAGGATCAGGAATAAGTGAGAACACCTTACCAACAACTGGGAACAATCCTAAAAGAACCAAAGCGCCAGCAATGAAATAACCAACATAACGGCTGGCAACACCCGTAAGCTGTATCATACCATTGTTTTGGGCAAAGATAGAGTTAGGAAAACTATTGAAGACAGCAGCTAATAAAGAGTTGAAACCATCTGCAAGAACACCACCCTGCGCTCTTTTCAAGAAGACAGGACCTTCAACAGGCTCACCAGAGATGAGTGAATTGGCTGTAATATCACCAAAAGCCTCTACAGCTGTTACCAGATAAATAAGTCCGATACCAATGATTGTACCTAAATCAAAGTTCAATCCATATTTGAAAGGAACTGGAATATTAAGGCTACCACTACCTTTGAGGCTTGAAAAGTCAATCATATTGAGTGCATAAGCAGCTACACAACCTATCAATAGTCCCAACACAATGGATCCCATACGTAGGAAACGGTTGTTTGATCGGTTGAAGAAAATAATGCTAACCAATACGAGTAACGCAAGTCCAAGATTCTGCATAGACCCAAATGTACCAGCATCAACAGCCGACTGACCACCACCACAAGAGTTGATACCTGCCTTAATAAGACACATACCAATGAGGGAAACAACGATACCTGACACCAATGGAGTGATAATCTTACGTGTGTAAGGCAAGAGACGGCTCACAACCATCTCTACAACAGAGGCAACAAGACAAGCACCAAAGATGTAACTGAGTCCCATTTCTACGTTCATCTTGCCGTTAATCATACCCAACATACCTGCTCCGATGATTGGACTGATGAAAGAGAAAGACGTTCCTTGAATACAAAGAAGACCTGCTCCAATCGGACCAAACCTACGACACTGAATAAAGGTAGCCAATCCAGACACGAAGAGAGACATTGACACGAGGAAACCTGTGGTATCCAAGTCGAATTTCAATGCTGAACTGATGATGAGGGGTGGTGTGATAATGGCTACGAAGATTGCCAACAGATGCTGCAAAGCAGCAAAAATAGTTTCACGAATTGGTGGACGATCATTCAGACCATAGATAAGTTCCTTAGACTTTTCCATTCTTTTTGTTATTTAAAACGATATAATAAAGGTAAGATGTTATTCTTTACTGAAATAAAAGGGTAGCTTTGGTGATTCCAAAGTACAGCTTCATCTTTCTTAAAAGTTAGTTCTACGCCTCTTAAAGAGTAATCTCAATGCTTTAAAGAAGCGTTTGCGTTAAAGATGATTACCATATAAAACAAGAAAGGTGGGCACACAAGCCCACCTCGTTTATGTTTCTCTCATTTTAATCTCACAGTTTTCAAGCGACTCGATGATAGCCAAACTCTCACAACGAACACCTGCTACTTCAATCGCATCACGACCATGTTGAAATGCTTTCTCTATGATAAAGCCCATACCAACTAACTCTGCACCTGCTTTTTTACAAAGATCTATGATTCCTTTCGCCGCATTACCATAAGCCAAGAAGTCATCAACAAACAGCACCTTGTCGCCTTTACCGAGATACTCTTTGGATATCACGACGTTATACTCTCTTTGCTTGGTAAACGAGAAGACGCTTGTCGAAAGCATATCGCCCATTGTTGAAGGCTTTTTCTTCTTCGCAAAGACCACAGGAAGGTCGAGTAAAAAGCCCATCATAATGGCAGGAGCAATGCCACTCGCTTCAATTGTGATAATCTTGTTGATTTCTGTTGATGCATAACGGCGGATAAACTCCACACAAATCTGCTTCATCAGATTAGGATCCATCTGGTGATTAATAAACTTGTCTACCTTCAAGATTCCGTCTGGGAAGCACTTTCCATCCTTTAAGATACGGTCACGTAATGCTTTCATTGTGCAATTAATCGTTTGTCTGTTTCGAGAATTAATTGCCTACAAAAGTAGTAAAAATCTCAAATATAACGTACATAAACGAAGGTTTTTCTACACCTTACCCACATAAAAGTCGATAATCATCGATTAATCCACGCTGTTACAAAAACTTTTATTACTTTTGCACCCGTTTGTCGGTTGGGGAAAGCTCCACCTTCCGACGTTTTCTTTAATTATATTATGTACAAACCAACATTTCAAAAGCGCAGCGTTCTGAAGTTTAAACACTTCTCCAACCATGGCTATTCGCTCTTTTCAGTTCTTGGGAAAGAGGTTCTGATTGGTGTACTGAGCGTCGCTACCTTGCAAAATGCTACTGCCAAGGGCATTAGTATTGAAACAGAGAAGGCAGAGACGGACTCAACTATCACCAACAGAGGCATCATGATGGAGGAAGTGAACGTCACTGGAACGCGAGCACCGCTGACAGTTAGTCAGCAAGCGAGAATGGTAACTGTACTGAGTCGTGAGGATATTCAGGCGGCTCCAGTACAAAGTGTAAACGATTTGCTAAAGTATGCCGTCGGTGTTGACGTCCGCCAAAAAGGACCTTTAGGTGTCTTGACCGACGTAAGTATTCGTGGTGGCAACTCAGAGCAAATCACAGTCCTCCTTAATGGTATCAATATCTGTGATGCACAGACTGGACACAACTCCTTTGACTTCCCAGTTGACATCAGTGAAATCGAACGGATAGAAGTCCTTGAGGGTCCAGCAGCCCGCGTTTATGGTACATCTTCGTTATTAGGTGCTATAAACATCGTAACCAAAACTCCACAAAAGACAAGTCTTTCTGCCCATATTGAAGGTGGTTCCTACGGCTATCTCAGTGCTGGCATACGTGGAAACATTGCTTCAAAAGACCGTTGGAACAATCAGCTATCAGCTTCTTACACTCGCAGTGATGGCTATCTTCGCAACAAGGCAGGCAGCCTCAACGCTGATTACCGCACTGCAAAAGTTTTTTATCAAGGTAATTATACGGATGAAGACATGATGGTTCGCTGGCATACAGGTATGAGTGTGAAAGACTTTGGATCAAATACTTTTTATTCAGCAAAGTACGATGACCAGTTTGAACACACCTTCAAGACCTTCACAGCCATTCAAGCTGAGAACCTAAGGGGCCGTTTCCACATTCGCCCTTCTATCTATTGGAACCGCAATATGGACCGCTTTGAGCTCTTCCGTGGTGCATCCAATAAGTATCCTTTCAACTATCACCGCACAGATATCTATGGTGTAAACCTCAATGCCTACTTTGATTGGACACTTGGGCGTACTGCCTTTGCTGCAGAACTACGCAATGAAGACCTCGTCAGTGGTAACCTCGGCGAACCACTCTCTCGTCCAAAGCATATCCATGGCACAGACAGAGACTATACAGTCGGACTTAATCGCACAAATATTCAGTTTGTTCTTGAGCATAATATCATCCTTGACCGCTTCACGCTGTCAGCTGGTTTGACAGCAGTCAAGAACAGTCAAGCAGATATGCCAATGCATGTTTACCCTGGAGTTGATGCAAGTTTCCGTATAGGAAACGCTTGGAAGCTATATGCTTCTTATAATTCGTCCCTCCGTATGCCGTCTGTTACAGAGTTATTCTACTCAGTTGGTGGTCATAAGGCAGACAAACATCTTCGCCCAGAAGAACTTTCAGCATTCGAAACGGGTGTGAAATATGACAATAAGGGCGTCACTGCCAAGGCAAGCGTTTACTGGAACAATCATAAGAACCTTATCGACTGGATTAGTGATGGTACATTAGATGCTAACGGAGCTGTGCTATGGAAGAGTGTAAACTTCGGAAAGATAAAGCACTTTGGAACAGAGGCTTCACTCGATTTCGATCTCTATCAGCTTCTTCCTTCACAAAGATTCTTTAAGAAGTTTGGTGTGGCTTATAGCTATATCCACCAAAAGAAGGTTGATAATCAAGGTTATGTAAGTAAGTATGCGTTGGAATATTTGAAGAACAAGTTTGTCAGCAATCTCCAGTTGAACCTCTGGCGCAATCTTGATCTTGGCTTCTACTATCGCTTCCAACATCGAATGGGAAACTATATCGACACAAACAACCAACGACAAAGCTATAAGAGCTATGGCGTTGTTGATAGTCGTATGACTTGGAATGCAAAGAAGTGGACGGCATATGTTGAAGCAAACAACTTATTTGGGGCTCATTACGTTGACTATGGGAATGTTCCACAGCCAGGCGCATGGGTCGTTGCTGGTGTAAGTCTGAACCTTTAGCGAATTATTTTCATGAAAAAAAAATTTTTCTTCACGACAAGAAATATTTTTTTTCATGAAGAAAAATATTTATCATCACGAAGAATAATTCATTACCTTCGTGATGATACTTTTATTTATAACGGTCTGTCGTCATCGTAAAGACTTTCTTTTTACAAGCTGACAACCACCATCTTCACTCTATCTTACGTTTACAGCGATACCACGACGCAGCATATCATCTGTCAACGGACGAACTCGCTTGAGGAACTCCTTATAACTTCTACGTTCTGGTACACTCCATCCTGCCTCAGCCAAAGCAGCTGCACGTGGAAAAGCTTGATAGTAAATACGCTCTGTGGAGTTGATACATTCACTCCAAAGCGTTCCACTCACTCCGAGTAGATTATCACGTACAAATACACTATCCTGCCCCCATGCAGGGTCAAGACGGTAGGTCTGTTCGAGTGTGGTTACCGGCATTCCCCAGTTCTTCTCAGGCATATCCCCCTTCTGCTGTGGATAGTCAAGGTAACAGTGCTCGCCCGGACAGAGCATTATCTTGGCCTTATTGCGTACAGCAGCATCAATAGCCGTCTTCGTCAAACCATGTCGCCATGCATAAACCACACAACCCGGCTGAATCGTCTTAAACTCCTGTTCATACCAGTACATTGGGATCTTACCCAATGACTGAAGTTTATTAATCACGCGGTCGAAGAGGTATTGCTGCAACTGCCAGTTCTCTGTGTACCCTTCTTTCTTCTTCAGTGCTGTACAAGCTGCGCAATCTGACCATGCCCCCAATGGTGGCTGCCCAGCCTCATCACCCCCTAAATGAACATATGGAGCAGGGAACACATCGGCTAACTCTGTCAAAACATTATCGAGAAACTCATAAACAAAAGGCTCTGCAGGACATAGTAACTCATTGCTCACACCACAAGTCAAGCGAATAGGTACAGGCTTCTTAGCACAAGAAAGCCGTGGGAAACAATGAATAGCTGACACTTCATGACCCGGAAGTTCTATCTCTGGAATTACCATCACATGATACTGAGCAGCAAAACGAACGAGTTCGCGCATCTGATCTTGGGTATAATAACCGCTGATACGCTCTGGCATGTCATCCATTCCGACACGATCAGACGCCTTCTCAATGAGTTCTGGGTACTTCTTTATCTCTATACGCCATGCCTGATCGTCTACCAAATGAAGATGGAGTGCATTAAACTTATAGCGTGCCATCTCAACAATAAAGCCCTTCAAATCTTCAAACGGAATGAAATGACGCACTGGATCGACCATCAATTCACGGATTGCCGTACGTGGTTCGTCCACAATATTGAGCGCAGGAATCTTCACTGAACGTGCGGAAACACCATTACCAATACAGAGTTGTTCGAGTGTCATCAATCCATAGAACACCGCTGTTGCTGTGCGTCCTTTAATCGTTATACCCTTATCGTTCACCTGTAAGATGTAAGCCTCATTATTAGTAAGCGACTTATCAAGTGCAAGGCGCACCATCGGTCCTGTTTTACGTCCCTTCTTATAGACTGTTCGCTCACCGAGGATACACTCAGCTTGCATCTTTTCATTACTCAATTCCTGTGGAGCCTCTACCCCTACAACATCTTTCCATTTGAGAGGAAGACTATTTTTGTAGACTTCCAGCTTGAGAGGATGCGGTACGAGGAGATTCTCTGGGTCGCATACATTCTCCATTTCATGACGTGAGAAGAAGTTTCGCCAGCCTGGAGCATTACGATATGCCTTCTTTGCTTGAGCAGGAACGATGAGTCTCACACGGCTAAGATCTATACCATCAAAAGTATTGTCAGCACAAACAGGAGGAACAACTGCCGATAGACGAACTTCACGAAGTCCACGACAATTAGCAAAAGCGAAAGCACCTATACGTGTAGAGCCGTCGAAGAACAATTCTGTCAACTGACGACAACCATTAAAAGCTGATGCATCTACCACACGTGTAGTTGCTGGGAAATATAGTTTTCCACTGATTCCGTCACAAGCAAAGAACGCTTGCGTACCGATAGAATCAAGTTTTGGGGGAAGTGTAAGCGACGTAAGACGATGACACGAGTGCATCGCATTGCGAGGAATCACTTTACAGTCAGACTGTGAAAGATCGAGTACGGTTTCATTCACTTTTACATCTCGCAACGTTCTGAAGTTCTGCGCATTGACTGACTGACCTAATAGAAAAAAAGCAAAGAGCGTGAACATGCCCCTATCTAAACATCTTCTCCAAGAAGAGATACTATTAAGTCCTTTTTTTTTATGAATAAACAGCAGAGAATCCTGCAACAGATTTGCCCAAGAGGTTACGCTCATTGTAGCCATTTTCTTGTTTGATTTAATTACGTAATACAATAGATTTTGGTTTTATTATCTTAACAGATGGGACAAAGATACAAATAAGATTTGAGATACAAACATTTTCTATCGGCTTACTTCTTAAACACAAAGGGTATTGTTCGTTTTTGCCGATAATACAAAGGAGATTGTTAACCCCACGTCATCACTCGTGACACGCTTTCTTTCTACCATAGTAGAAGAAACAAATAGCTCTTTTTGCGCTACGTATAAAAGGCATTTTGCAAGGCTATAAACCGCACGCACGATTGGTGCGCACCATGCGCACCACTGGTGCTGAGGCTCCGCACGTTTACAAGAAAGGGAAGAAAGGATTTATTGTTGCCCATTCTCAATATGGGGTAAAGGGACATATGACGTAATATAGATCATCTGTATGATTTTTATCAACAAAAAAAGAGGCTATAACAGCCTCTTTTGTAATCATATTTCACAGTCGGGATGACCAGACTCGAACTGGCGACCACTGGTCCCCCAGACCAGCATTCTAAACCTACTGAACTACATCCCGCTCTTTTTAAAGCAATGCAAAATTAGTTACTTTCCACCATATTAGCAAACTTTTGGACTTCTTTTTCTCTTATACCAAGTTTATTTCGTACTTTTGTCCTATAATAAATCTGCACTAAATACACATGCAATACATCATAACTTGCCCCGAACATATTGATACTTCTATCACGCTTCCCGCATCAAAAAGTATCAGTAATCGTGCATTGATTATCCAAGCACTTACAAAGGGAGGAATGATGCCAGAAAACCTATCGGACTGTGACGATACAGAGGTTATCATCCGTGGACTAAGTAAGCAGTCAGATGTCATCGATATCAAAGCTGCAGGAACAGCAATGCGCTTTATGACAGCTTATCTAAGTGCAACGGATGGAGAATATACAATCACAGGAACGGAACGAATGAAACATCGTCCGATTGGTATTCTCGTAGATGCACTGCGCTATTTAGGGGCAGAGATTGAGTATGTTGGCGAAGAAGGTTATCCCCCACTCCACATCCGTGGCAGACAACTTGAAGGAGGTTCATTGCAGATACCAGGTAACGTCAGTTCGCAGTATATCTCTGCACTATTGATGATTGCACCTATTCTGACAAAAGGATTAGAACTAAAGCTGACGGGTAACATTATTTCACGACCTTACATAGACCTCACATTGCATCTTATGCATGAGTTTGGTGTATCGGCAGAATGGTCAGACTTTGATACAATTAGCGTAAAGTCACAAGCCTATCAGCAACGTGCCTACACAATAGAAAGTGATTGGAGCGCAGCAAGCTATTGGTATGAGATACTTGCGCTGACAGATGACACACGCTCAAAGGTGGCTTTGCAAGGATTGAAAGATGGTTCACGACAAGGCGACTCGGCTGTGCGCTATATCTTCTCACTATTAGGAATAAAGACAAGTTTTAAGGATAAAGATTCTAACGGCTTACCAGAAGCGATATTGACACGCCATTCACGAATGCTGAACAGAATGGAGTATGACTTTACCAATCAGCCAGACTTAGCCCAAACACTCATCGCTGTGTGTCCGATATTAGGAATACCCTTCCATTTCACAGGCTTAGGTACACTGAAAATTAAAGAGACTAACCGCATTGAAGCTATGACGAGAGAGATGGAGAAGTTAGGCTATATCCTCTATTCGGAGAACGAAACAGAACTTTCGTGGAATGGTGAACGTTGCGAGCCAATGGCAGAACCCATCATAGAAACCTACGAAGACCATCGCATGGCAATGTCGTTTGCCCCATTAGCTATCAAATTAGGCGAGATACGCATTAATCATCCAGAGGTAGTTTCTAAATCTTATCCCCACTATTGGGACGATTTACGCAAAGCGGGCTTCCATATACAAGAAGTGGATTAACCTACTCACAGAGTTGCTCAAACAATAAAACGAAGTAAAAGAATGAATATATTTTTCATTGGCATAGGTTCTCTTTTAATCTTAGCGATTATAGCTGCTATCGCAACAAAGCTTACCAAGAAGAAAGAAGGTGAGCCAGATGTTGTCATGCCGACATCTGGCGATTGTTCTTCTTGTGATGGAACAGACGACAAATGTGAACAGGTATGTATGATGGAGGCGGCTGTGAAAGGTGTAGAATACTATGACGATGAAGAACTTGACCGTTTTCGCGGTAGACCATCTGACCAATATACCGACGAGGAGGCAGAGGAGTTTGCAACGGTTCTTTATACGATGCAACCCCATGAGGTGAAAGGTTGGAACAGAAGTCTTATCCTTCGGGAAATTAACCTACCCAATCAAATTAAGGATGAGTTGATAACAATGATAGAAGGTTAAGCTTGTTATCTGTATTTATCTCCACTTTTAAGACGCTTACTTTAGAATAGAACATCAAAGAAAACGTGAAGAAAAGAGTATTAAGACATATTATCCTCTCTCTGTTGGCAATCAGTGTACTAACTATAATCAGTTGCTCAACAAAGAATAACACCTCGCAAACGCGTTGGTGGCATGCCTTCAATACACGTTATAACGTCTACTATAACGGCGCACAAGCTTATATTGATGGTTCATTAGAGAAGGAGAAGGGAAATAAGGATAACTTCACAGAACTCATCCCACTCTATACTGTCGGCAATAAGAATAGTCGTGACTTAGGAAAGGGTAACTTCGATAGGGCTATAGAAAAGGCTGAGAAGGCGATTGCAAAGCATAGTATTAAGAAAAGACCAGAGTGGACAAAGAGCAGACGAAAGACGGAAAAGGACATAGAATGGCTATCGCGACGTGAGTATAATCCCTTCTTATGGAAGGCATGGATGCTTATGGGGCGTTCACAGTTTCATAAAGGTGCCTTTGAAGAAGCGGCTGCTACCTTTGCTTATATGAGCCGCATCTACAAAGGACAACCTGCTATCTATGGGAAAGCAAGGGCTTGGTTGGCTAAGTGTTACATAGAACAAGACTGGCTCTATGATGCTGAGGACATCATTCGGAATATGCAGCGCGACTCTTTAGATTGGCAAGCTGTGAAGGAGTGGGACTATACCTATGCTGATTATTACCTGCATTCAGGTGAGTTTGAGAAGGCTGTTCCTTATCTCCAGAAGGTTATCAAGCATGAAATGCGTAAGAAACAGAAGGCTCGTGAGCTGTATCTGCTGGGACAGGTATTGGCTTCACTCGGCAGAAATGAGGAAGCCTACAAAGCGTTCCAACGCGTAATCCGTACCAATCCTCCCTATGAATTAGAGTTCAATGCACGTATTGCTCAGACTGAAGTTACCGCTAAGGGGCAGACGAAGAAGATGATTAGTAAGCTCAAGAAAATGGCTGCTTCGGACAATAACAAGGAGTATCTTGATCAGGTGTATTACGCTATGGGCAATATACACCTTGCTGCACGAGACACACTGGCAGCTATTAATGCATACGAGTTAGGTAACAAGAAGGCTACAAGAAGTGGTATTGAGAAAGGCGTTTTACTGCTCCACCTTGGTGATCTCTATTGGGCAAAGGAACGCTTTGGAGATGCTAAACGATGCTATGGAGAAGCTATCGGACTCCTTGATAAGGACCGCAAAGACTATGAACAGTTGTCTGAACGTTCAAAGATATTGGACGAGTTAGCACCTTATACAGATGCCGTACAGCTCCAAGACTCGCTTCAATATCTTGCAAAATGCTCTGAACAAGAGCGTAATGCTACCATTGATCGTGTCATTACTGCCCTTAAGAAGAAAGAAAAAGAAGAACGAGAGTTGCAAACTGCGATGAATAATGGACAGCAGCAAGGTATGGATGGCAACTTTGGAAACAATAACCTTGGAACGCCTAAGCCTTTAAATAATAGACAACAGCAAGGAAATACGTGGTATTTCTATAACCCAACAGCGGTTCAACAAGGTAAGACTACCTTCCAACAGCTATGGGGCAAACGAGAGAATGTTGATAACTGGCAACGCATTAATCAAAGTGTTGTGGGCAAAATAGGCAATACCAACATGCCTATTGAACTTACAGAGCAGCAAAGGGATTCTATCATGCACGCTGAAGCACGACTGGATTCTATCAAACAAGCGGCAGACTCACTTAAGAATGACCCTCACAAACGTGAGTATTATCTGTCACAGATACCTTTCACTGCAGAACAGTTGGAGGCAAGTAACAAGATACTGGAAGACGGATTGCACCACTCTGGTGTTATCTTTAAGGACAGACTTGATAACCTTCGATTAGCAGAAAAGGCGTTGCGACGTGTGAGTGACAACTATCCTGACTATGAACAGATGGATGATGTGTACTATCATCTCTACTTACTCTACATGCGTAAGAACGAACCACAGGTGGCTGAGAACTATGTTACACGCTTAAGTCAGAAGTTCCCAAAGAGCAAGTGGACTGCTCTTCTTACTGATCCGTACTACAAACAGAACCTTCGTTTCGGTGTACAGATAGAAGATTCTCTTTATGCAGCAACCTACGAAGCCTTCAAACAAGGCCGATATGGTGAGGTAGCAGCTAATACTCACATCTCTAATTCACGCTTCCCAATGGGTGCCAATAGGGATAAGTTCCTCTTCATTGGAGGCTTAGGTAAGTTGAATAATGGCGACCCTACGGGTTGTGTCAATGACATGAAAGAGGTTGTACAGAAGTATCCTAACAGTCGTATAAGCGAGATGGCGGGTATGATTGTTAATGGTGTGCAAGCTGGCAAGAAACTGCGTGGAGGTAAGTTTGACCTTGACGACATCTGGAGCTATCGTGCAAACGTAATGAAAGATAGCGATAGCATACAACAAGCTAAGCTTTCTTCAGAGCGTGATATAGACTTTAAGTTCCTGTTAGTGTACCACCCTGACTCCCTGAAGGAGAATAAGTTACTATTCGAATTAGCACGCTTCAACTTCACAAACTTCCTCGTTCGTAACTTTGAAATTGAGATAGAAGACCTCAATGGCTTACATCAGATGCAGGTATCAGGCTTCCGTAGCTTTGATGAGGCTTACCAATATGCACGCCAATTATTCGCATCACAGGCTGTAGTACAGCAGATGGGCAAGAGCACAAAGGGGATTATAATCAGCGATAAGAACCTTAAACTGATAGGAACAATATACAGTTATAAGGACTACGAGGCGTTCTATGCAAAGCATTTTGCACCTTTAGTAGTGACACAAAGATACTTACTTAGTGAGCCAGCTGAGGTTGCTACACCACGTGAACGCGACATACAGCAGGAGATAGAACAGAAACATGCAAATGATCCAGACCTCTATCCTGATACGCAGGACGTACCTGTTGACAACACGATGACTATCCCAATGGAGGAGTCTAAGCCTAAGAAGACAGAACAGAAGGTCGTTGAACAAAATAACAACACCTTTGAGATTCCTGTAGAGGACAAGAAACCAGTTGTAAAGGACAAGAATACTGCCCCTGTGGAGAAGAAAACAACAACGGAACAGAAACCTGCTGTTGAAGAAAAGAAGCCTATAACGGAGGAGAAAAAGCCTGTACTGGACGACAATAGCACCTACTTCATACCAGAGGAGGAACCTGTAAAGCCAACTACTCCTGTGACACCAGCTAAGTCAACAGTGCCAACAACTCCAAACAAGACAACTAAGCCTGTTATACCAGCTAAGCCTACGACTCCTGTAGCACCTGCAAAGACAACAAAGCAAGTGGCAACAGACAAGTCTGCTAAGCCTATTGCGCCAAAAACGCAACAGCCTTCTACACAGAAGCCACAGGCTACACCTGCACCAAAAAAGAAGATTTCGGATGACGGTCCGATAATCTACTTCGGTGATGAAGTGCCACAACAGAACAAGACAAACAACAAGAATAATAAAAAGAACCAGCCCATCCAGAACGATATCGAAGATGAATACTACGATTTGGAGGGGTTCTAAGGAAAGGAGATAACAGCTATGAGCAATGGATTGTTACTTTGGGTAGATGATGAGATTGAGTTGTTAAAGGCTCATATCATCTTCCTTGAGAAGAAAGGATACGAAGTGGTGACGGTCAGCAATGGTACTGATGCTATTGACCAATGCCAAACACAGACATTCGATCTCGTTCTCTTGGACGAGCAGATGCCTGGATTATCAGGTTTAGAGACGTTGCAACGTATTAAGGAGATTCAACCTGCCACACCTATCGTCATGGTAACGAAGAGCGAGGAGGAAGATATTATGAACCAAGCAATCGGTGCAAAGATTGCCGATTACCTTATTAAGCCTGTCAACCCTAATCAGATCCTCCTTACACTGAAGAAGAATATCCACCAAAAAGAGATTGTTACGGAAGTAACTCAAAGCGGTTATCAGCAGAACTACCAACAAATTGCTATGCAGATAGCCGACTGCCGAACATTCAATGACTGGAAGGACGTCTATCGAAAGCTTGTACATTGGGAACTGGAACTAAGCAGTGCTGATAGCAATATGACCGAGATGCTGAAGATGCAAAAGGAAGAAGCCAACAATGGTTTTGCTAAATACATTGCGAAGAACTATCTTGATTGGGTAGCACCACAAGACAACAAAGTCAGCAATAGCTTCTCTAAATTGGCTGGACAGAAGAAACAGCAGACGAACAACGATGATAATCGTCCGTTGCTTAGTACTGATATCTTCAAAAGTAAGGTGTTCCCACTCATTGACAAAGGTGAGAAGGTGTTTCTCATCGTCATTGATAACTTCCGACTCGACCAATGGCGCATTCTCTCAAAAGAGATTGGCGACATGTTTGACATTGAAGAAGACCTCTACATGAGTATTCTTCCAACTGCCACACAGTATGCTCGTAATGCTATTTTCAGTGGTCTTATGCCAAAGCAGATAGCAACAATGTTCCCAGAACTATGGGTAGATGAAGACGAGGAAGAAGGTAAAAACCTTAACGAGGAACCACTCATACAAACACAGATAGACCGCTATCGCCGACATGATAAGTTCTCTTATCATAAGATTAACAACTCTACTGGTGCAGACAAGTTCATGCAGCAATATAAGAACCTTGCGCAGAACGACCTCAATGTACTTGTAGTAAACTTCGTCGACATGCTTTCTCACGCTCGTACAGAGATGCGAATGATACGAGAATTAGCAAGCAACGAGAGCGCATATCGTTCTATCACGCTCAGTTGGTTCCAACATAGCGTATTGGCAGATGTATTCAAAGAGTTAGCGCAGTCTGACTATAAGGTCATCATTACAACCGATCACGGTTCTATCCGTACGACGAATCCTGTCAAGATTATCGGTGACCGCAATACGAATACCAATCTGCGTTATAAATTAGGAAAGAGCCTCAACTACGATGCACGACAGGTGTTTGCTATCAAGAATCCTCATCTTGCACAGCTCCCTGCACCAAACCTCAGCACAAGCTATGTCTTTGCAACAGGCGACTCGTTCTTTGCCTACCCTAATAATTATAACTATTACGTCTCTTACTATAAAGATACATTCCAGCACGGAGGTATCTCTATGGAAGAGATGATTGTGCCATTGGCAACACTTAGTCCGAGGAAGAGGTAAGAGGAAGCCTCCCCAACCCCTCCGAAAGGAGGGGAGATTTCCTCAAATACACTTAAGAATGGGATAGAGAATATATCTTATTAAAGGTAAGTGTGCTTAAGACATAAACATAGGTTGTATAGGTTCGTTCTCACATAGGAATCTGTAAAATTCTTGAAACCATATAGTTCCATACAAATGGACGAACTGCAGGCGACCACCTACCGCATAAACAAAATAAAAAGAAAACAATATGGAAATTACAATCAAAAGCCTCGATTCCATCCATGAGGCTGCAAAGGAATTTGTCAAGGGGATGGGTGATGGAAAGGTATTCGCTTTCTACGGAAAGATGGGTGCAGGAAAGACTACTTTTATCAAGGCTCTTTGCGAAGTCTTGGGCGTAGAAGATGTCATTACCTCCCCTACTTTCGCTATTATCAACGAATATACGGATGGCAACGGTGACCCAATCTATCACTTTGACTTCTATCGTATCAAGAAGTTGGAAGAAGTATATGACATGGGATATGAGGACTACTTCTATAGTGGTAACCTCTGCTTGTTAGAATGGCCAGAACTCATCGAGGAAATCCTCCCTGAGAATGTCATCAAGGTTACGATTGAAGAGCAACCAGATGGTACTCGTAAGCTGAGTTGTTAACAAGAAAGGAGCATCAAAAAGTAGTTCATGCGAATGCGAAATATCTTTACATAGATTGCCGTTCATTGGGCAATTTATAGGGATAAAATCGCATTTTCGAGCACACTTGTAACTGTCTTGTATTCATAATGTTACAAAACAGAAAAAGAAAAGGTGCTTTATAAGCCTCTAAAAGGGCGTTAGTAAGACCTCAAAAGGGCACCTTTTAGAAGCCAATTAAGGCTTAATTCGAACGCTATTAAGCATCAATAGAAAAAGTAGAGATAAAAAAATAGGACAAATCAAATTGATTTGTCCTATTTTTTTGTGGGTATAATGTAGTGTTACATTTAATTACGATTTTGTATCATCAGACTCGGTGAAGTCAACATACTCGCCTTCGCTGTCTGGGATTACTTGCTTATTGCGCTCTTCCATTGGGCGGTTATCAATGATAGTGTTCTCTGTAGAGCTTGGTTCTTGATACTGATAGTTGTTAGGATTAAACTGACGACGTGCGCGTGTCATCTGCTTATAGAATGCAAAAGCCACCCATAAGATAATCACAAAAAACGCTATAAAGAAGAAGAACGCAAACTTCAGAATAAAAGCAATTATTGACATAGCTTTGAACTTATATCCCTTACTGTTGTGTTGGGGATTGTTTTACGATAGCTGATAGTATCACATACCATGCAATGATAATAGCAAATGACGAGATACCAAAGATAACAATCAATGGACAACAAGTAATCAAGAAGAGATACTTCACCTCATTACCCTTGAATGACCAGTGCTTGAACTTTAAAGCAAACATTGGAATCTCCGATACAAGCAGCCATGAACTAATCAGAATACCTGCAAGGAGGAAGTATAAAACCCAAGGACGAGTCTCTAACTTCTCCCCTACACCTACAAGAAGTGAACCCCAAAAGAGTGCATTCGCTGGTGTTGGCAAACCTATAAAACCTAATGCCTGACGTTCATCAAGATTGAACTTTGCAAGACGCAATGCCGAGAAAGCTGCTATGATAAAGGCTGTATAAGGCAGATAGTCACGTAATGGCTCAAGAAAAACAGGATAAGACATTACGTATAACTGTGAAAAAATGATAGCTGATGGTGCTGCACCGAAAGTAATAACGTCTGCCAAAGAGTCTAACTCTTTACCAATAGGAGAACTAACATTCAGTAAGCGTGCCACCATTCCATCAAAGAAATCAAACACTGCACCTATAATAATAAATAGCAAAGCGACCTCTATCTTGCCTGCAAAAGCAAAACCAATAGCGATGCAACCAGAGATAAGGTTGCAACAAGTAATACTATTAGGAATATGTTTCTTCATCTTTACTTGTTATTTGGCTTCAACTTAGCAATCACTGTTTGGTCACCTGTTGTCGACTGTCCCATCTTAACACATACCTCAGAACCTACAGGAAGGAAGATATCAACACGACTACCTAACTTAATAAAACCAAGATGCTCATCAATATAACAATCTTCACCAGGTTTAGCGTATGTCACGATACGGCGTGCCATAGCACCTGCAATCTGACGACAGAGGATGTCTGTGCCATCAGGAGTTGTGATGATAGTATCTGCATGTTCGTTCTCCTCACTTGCCTTAGGTAACCAAGCCTTGTGGAAGTTACCATCAAAATGCTGTACAGACTTTACTACTCCATCTACAGGGAACCAATTGGCATGAACGTTCCATAGACTCATAAAGATTGAAATCATCAATCGGCGCTCATGAAAATATTCGTTTTCGTCTACTTCTTCTATTACAACGATATGACCGTCGGCTGGAGCTACGACAATACCCTCCGTATCCTCACTACCAAAATAGCGGATAGGACACTGATAGAAATTAAGTACTATACCATAGACAGTACCGAACACGACTGTAAAAATCCAAAATGGTATCTTCGTTGGAACTGCAAACCAGAGAACCAAAGCTATAAGGACAAGACCTATACCTCCGTAGAGCAGTGTATTTGTCCCTTCGTGATGGATTCTAATCTTTTTGAGTTTCTTTTTTATTTTTCCCATGGTCGATAAACGACGTATTTGTTTTGTTGCAAAGGTACTTCTTTTTTGTCATTTCCACAAATTTTCACTCTCAATCTTTTGTTATGTCGGCTTTTCATAGTAACTTTACAGCTCAAAAACGCATAAGTTCAATGGAAGATTACGTACATTTACACGTCCACACCAATTATTCTATTCTTGATGGTCAGTCTAAGGTTACACGCCTTGTTGATAAGGCTATTGCAGACGGAATGAAGGGTATGGCGATTACTGATCATGGTGTAATGTTCGGCATAAAAGAGTTTGCTGACTATTGTGCTAAGGTCAATAAAGGTAGGAAAGAGAAGGGTGAAGAGCCTTTCAAACCTATCTTCGGATGTGAGATGTATGTAGCACGTCGCACAATGCATGATAAGGATAAGAGTATGCATGATAATTCTGGCTACCACCTTATCGTATTGGCAAAGAACTATACAGGATACAAGAACCTTATTAAACTTGTATCTAATGCGTGGGTAGATGGTTATTACTATCGTCCCCGAACGGACCGTGAACAGCTTGAGAAGTATCATGAGGGACTGATTGTGTGTACAGCTTGTATTGCAGGTGAAGTCCCTAACAAGATTATACATGATGATATCGAGGGGGCAAGAGAAGCTTGTGAATGGTATCATCGTGTCTTTGGAGATGATTTCTACCTTGAGTTGCAACGTCATGAAGTAAAAGACCCAAGTTTAGTGGCAAACCGTGAGGCTTATCCTTTACAGCAGAAAGCTAATAAAGTACTCATGAAGTTTGCACAAGAATATGGTATAAAGATCGTATGTACCAATGACTGTCACTTCGAAGACAAGGAGACCGCCGAGGCACATGACCACTTACTCTGTCTTTCAACAAATGAAGATTTAGATGATCCTAAGCGTATGCGTTACTCTAAACAAGAGTGGTTTAAAACGCGTGCAGAGATGAATGAGATATTCTCAGACATCCCAGAAGCTATGACGAATACGCTGGAAATCTTAAATAAGGTAGAGACTTATGATATTAATCATGGCCCTATCATGCCTTTCTTCCCCATCCCAGAAGACTTCGGAACGGAAGAAGAATGGAAAAAGAAGTTCACTGAGGAAGACTTATACAAGGAGTTTACCACCGATGAGAATGGCGAGAACCCTCTTCCCCCTGAAGAAGGACAGAAGGTTATCGACCGTTTAGGAGGCTATGAGAAGATGTATCGCATTAAGTTCGAAGCCGATTATCTTGCGAAGTTAGCCTACGATGGTGCCAAAAAATTATATGGCGACCCTCTTTCTGACGAGGTTAAGAATCATATTCGCTTTGAGTTACACGTCATGAAGACGATGGGTTTCCCTGGTTACTTCCTCATAGTACAAGACTTTATCAATGCTGCACGACAGGAATTAGACGTAATGGTGGGGCCAGGTCGTGGATCAGCAGCAGGTTCTGTAGTGGCTTATTGCTTAGGAATTACACAAATAGACCCTTTGAAGTACGACCTCCTTTTTGAGCGTTTCCTCAACCCTGACCGTGTCAACCTCCCTGATATTGATACCGACTTCGATGATGATGGTCGCGGACGTGTACTGCAGTGGGTAATGGATAAGTACGGACACGAGAACTGTGCACATATTATTACCTACTCTACGATGGCAACAAAGAACTCTATCAAGGATGTTGCTCGTGTAGAGAAACTACCAGTAGATGTCTCTAATGCCCTTTGTAAGGCGATTCCAGAACGCTTACCTAATGGCATGAAGATGAACTTAACGAATGCTATCAAGTGTACTCCAGAGTTGCAGAATGCAGAGGTTAGTGAAGACATAAGGGAGCGTAATACGATTAAATACGCCAAGATGTTGGAGGGAACAGTGCGCGGAACGGGTATCCATGCCTGTGGATTCATTATCTGTCGCAACCCTATTGATGAATGGGTGCCTATCTCTACGGCAACAGACCCAGACTTCCCAGAGAAGAAAGTACCTGTGACCCAGTATGATGGTCACGTGATTGAGTCTACTGGTCTTATCAAAATGGACTTCCTCGGACTGAAAACACTATCCGAGTTAAAGGAGGCTTGCAAGGTTGTTAAGCAAACGAGAGGTGACGTGATTGACCTTGAGAAGATTCCTATTGATGACGAATTGACCTACCAACTCTATCAACGTGGACAGACCGTTGGTACTTTCCAGTTTGAGTCGGCAGGTATGCAGAAATACCTTCGTGAGCTTCATCCAACCGTATTTGAAGACCTCATCGCCATGAATGCGCTCTATCGTCCGGGACCAATGGACTATATCCCAGACTTTATCAAGCGTAAGCATGACCCATCTTTGGTGAAGTACGACATCCCATGTATGGAGAAGTACCTCAAAGACACATACGGTATCACAGTCTATCAGGAGCAAGTAATGCTCTTGAGTCGCCAGTTAGCGAACTTTACACGTGGTGAGAGTGATGCCCTTCGTAAGGCAATGGGTAAGAAGATGAAGGCTATCGTTGACAAGATGAAGCCTAAGTTCATCAAGCAAGGACAAGAGAACGGACACGACCCACAGATACTTGAGAAGATATGGAGCGACTGGGAGAAGTTCGCCAGCTATGCTTTCAATAAGTCACATGCCACTTGCTACTCATGGGTAGCTTATCAGACAGCTTACATGAAGGCGCATTATCCAGCCGAATATATGGCTGCGTTGATGACACGTCGCTTCAGTCAGATTACCGAAATCACTAAGTTGATGGAGGAATGTAAGGCATTGAAAATTGCAACCCTTGGTCCTGATGTCAACGAGAGTCAGATTGGCTTTGGTGTGAATAAGCATGGTGAGATTCGCTTCGGACTCTCTGCTATCAAGGGAATGGGGGCAAGTGCGGCTGATAGTATTGTACGTGAACGCATGGAGAATGGCCCTTATAAGGATATATACGACTTTGCTGAGCGTGTCGATCTCAGTAATGTGAACCGCAAAGCATTTGAAAGTTTGGCTTATAGTGGCGGCTTCGACAGCTTCGGTTTACAGCGAGAACAATACTTTGCAGTCACTGCAAAGGGTGATTTGTTCTTAGATACTATTGTCCGTTATGGTCAGCTTTTCCAAGCCGAAAAGGCACAACAACAGAACTCCCTCTTCGGAGGTATGGATGCTATTGACGTAGTACATCCTATCGCACCAAAGGCAGAGAAGTGGCCAGTCATTGAGAAATTAAACAAGGAGCGTGAACTTGTTGGTATCTATCTGTCAGCCCACCCACTCGATGAATACAGTGTTGTGCTGAACAACATGTGTAACACTCGTTGCTCTATGATAGGTCGCAATGCGAATATGACAGAATTGGCAAAAGCTGACGAAGTGACATTTGGCGGTATTGTCACATCTGTAAACGAACGCTTCTCGCAAAAGACTGGTAAGCCTTTTGGCTTTGTCACGATAGAAGACTTTGAAGGAACGGGCGAATTAGCATTGTTTGGTGACGATTGGGCACGGTGGAACAACCTCCTGAAGATGAACTACACCGTTTATATAACAGCTAAGTGTCAGCCTCGTTACCGCAATAATCCTGACATGTTAGAGCTAAAAGTGCAGAAGATTGAGCAACTCTATGACGTGAAACAAAATCGTTTGGAACGCTTTACCATCTCTATGGATGCAACAGCTTTAGACGATGCCTTCGTTTCGGAATTAGCAACAGTCATCGAGGAACATATCGGCAACACACAACTTTACATACAGTTGCGAACACCTGACAACACAGTTCTTATGCTAAGGAGTAAGAATGGTGGCGTTAACGTCGACCGTACGCTGATAGACTTTATCTCATCGAATGAGAAGATGGAGTTCCATATAAACTAAATCAAAAGTGGCACAATCTTTGATGATAAGTAAATAGATAGAAAAGACTATATTAATAAACTTATAAACAGAATAAAAATGGAAGTAGTAATTACTAACGAGAATTTAGAGACTTACAAGAATGGTGAATTACCATTGGTAGTTGATTTGTGGGCAACATGGTGTGGCCCTTGTAAGATGATTGGTCCTATCATCTCAGAACTCGCTGAAGAGTACGATGGTAAGATTGTTGTAGGCAAGTGTGATGTTGAGGAGAATGATGACGTAGCCATTGATTTCGGTGTACGTAACATCCCAACCATCCTCTTCTTTAAGGGTGGTCAGTTGGTAGACAAGTTTGTTGGCGCAGCTTCAAAGGACGTTCTCAAAGAGAAGTTCGACGCTCTGCTCTAAGCTAAACACTTATAAATATAAAGCCATATCAGTAATCCTTTGATAGGATTCTGGTATGGCTTTTTTTGTACATAAAGTCTTATCTCTAAACCACCTCACAACTAAAAAAGACACATCAAACTGAAAGTTTTTCCTTTTTTTTTATTAGTAATCATATAATTTTATACCTTTGCATCAGAAACCTATCGCTTTTTAAAAGCATAACTGAGTTTGAACCTTTCGTATCACTTAACTTCATTAGTTATGGAAAAACTATTGCTTATCCTCCTTCTGTTCTGCACTGGATTTCGAGCTAATGCACAATCCGTATCTGGAAAGGTGCTTGATGAAAACAAGAAGCCTATCCCCTACGCAAATGTCATTATTCTTTCAGCCAAGGATTCTACCTTCATTGTTGGCACAACAACCGCTGATGATGGTAGTTTCAACTTCAAGGAGGTTACATTAGGTAATATCCTTAAAGCCTCCTTCGTAGGTTATGAGCCCTTCACTACGGTCCTTTCCAACCAAGACAACCTTACTATCGTACTGAAAGAAGATGCAAAAATGATGAAAGAGGTGGTCGTCAAAGGCAATGCTCCCCTACACAAGATGACAACAGAGGGTATACAAACGAACATCGAGAACACCATACTGAGCAAACTCGGCACTTGTGAGGATGTCCTTGCACATGTTCCGGGACTGACAAAGAAGAAAGATGGCTACGAAGTATTTGGTAGAGGTACACCTATCATCTATATCAACGGTCGTCAGATGCGTGATGCGACAGAGCTTGAACGCCTAAAGTCAAGCGATATCAAGAGCGTTGAGGTGATAAGCAATCCCGGAAGCAGATATAATGCAGCAGTAAGAGCAGTCGTAAAGATACGCACAAAGAAAGCTGTAGGCGACGGCTTTGGTTTCGATGTACGCTCTGCCTACTACCAGTCAGAGAATGTAGACCTCTCGAAACGGGTCAACTGGAAGTATCGCCATAAGCGTTTAGAACTCTTTGGTGCACATGGCTATTCACTTGACAATGGTCACTATCCCAGCAAAACAACTACAATTGTTCAGACAGACACCCTCTGGCAGCAGGATTTCACGATAGAAGCCACCGAAAGAAATTCTATTTTCAAGAATACAGTAGGAGCAGACTATCAGCTAAATGATAGTAATTCTGTCGGTATCAAATACATGCTTAACTTCCTCCACGACTCCCCTCTACCTATTACACTTAGTAGTGATGTAACGGCAAACGGGACTTTCTACGACCATATTAACACCTTTACAACACGCAAGCAGTCCCATCGTCCTTCCCAATTCATTAATTTATATTATGTCGGAAAGATAGGAAAGATGGACATAGACTTCAATGCGGATTATCTTTATAACAAGCAAAATGACCATACTACCTATCGAGAAGAAAGTCGCAACAAGGTCAGTCGTACCGTAACTTCCGACAACCAAGAGCGTAATAGGCTCATTGCTTCCAAGCTAACCTTGGGCTATCCCGTTTTAGGAGGTAATCTGTCAGTGGGCGCAGAATATACCTATACGAACCGCAATGACACGTATAGCAATCCTGAAAACTATGTCCCAAGCTCATCCGCACAGCTAAAGGAGTCGAATATAGCCCCTTTCATGGAATACAAACACCAGCTATCAATCTGCCAATTGACAGCTGGTCTACGCTGGGAGGCGGTACGTTTTAACTACTATGAGAACGGACAGCACATTGCTAATCAAAGTCGTTCGTTCAGCAACCTATTCCCAAGCATCTCCGCAGCTACACAGATAGGAGACCTACAGATGCAATTAAGCTATGCAGCGAGGACACGTCGCCCTTCTTACCGTCAGTTAAGCAATAACGTTTTATACGCCAATCGTTTCTTGATACAGTCGGGTAATCCACGGCTTCAGCACGAATACATCCACAACATAAGCTTAGGAGCAATGTGGAAGTTCATCCAGTTTGGCATTTCATACAATGACCGTCGCCACGCCATTGTCTACTGGAGCGAACAAGACAGTCATAACTCAGCCATCACACGCCTTACCTACACGAATCTTCCAAGCATCAAGACGATATCTACTCAGTTAGCTTTTTCGCCAACAATAGGCATCTGGACACCTGAGTTCACGGCATTAATGAAAAAGCAATGGCTCACATTACATACAAGTACGAAGACTTATAAGCTGAACAAACCAATCTGGCAATTCAGCTTCAACAACAGCTTTGACTTTGGAAAAGGTTGGTTGCTGTCAATGGAGTCATACTACATCAAGAGAGGTGATGATGAAATTGGATCCATTGCACGAAACTCAGGAGGCGTCGACATCAGTCTGACCAAATCCTTCCTAAAGGATAGACTCGCACTTCGCATTGGTGGGACAGACTTATTCCATACCCAAAAAGGAGGAGGAATTAGTTACACTGAATCAATGGAGACACAACAGATTAGTACATACGACAGCCGTCAGTTTGTTCTAACTGTTACCTATAAGTTCAACACTTCACGAAGCAAATACAAGGGTACAGGTGCTGGACAGGCTGAAAAGAACAGATTATAGACGGCAGAAAAGCACAAGTCAACTTAGCCTCTGACCCAATAGGCTAAGTTGACTTGTGCCTGAATAACTCCCTACTTACACCCAATTGGCTCTACTTTGGCAGTATATCATAAGTTGTTTAGTACTCCGCACCATTGGTGCGAAGCCTTAGCACAATATGTGCGAAGCCTTAACACGCCATGTGCGCAGCAACAACACGTCAGCTAAAAGTGAGAAGAAAGGGGCTTTATGGGCATTATTATGAATACAGTAAGACGTTAATGGCTAACTAAGATAAGAAAGATATATTAGCTTATACAAATAAGAAGATGATCTATCAAAGGGATGTAAGTGATTGAAAACATACAAAACCATCATACGATTTGATATTACATACAAAGGAAGAGGGTATATCCAAGACACTAACGTCTAAGATATACCCTCTGAAATGTATGTTAACACGGAAGATTAATCATTCATATAACGCTGGACACGTGCATACATCAACTCATATTGAGATTTGATAGTTGTGTCCTTCGTTGTCTTAATGCGCTCCTCAAGAAGTTTCTGAAGCTTCTGTGCATAGTGGAACACATATTCAGCTGTGCGGTCGATAGTTTCTGTCCACATTGTCTCTGGTTCACCATAACCTACACCAAAGCCAAGGAAAGCCACATCCTGCTTGTCATCACGCAAGCTGCGGACTTTACCAACCTGTTTAACCTCAACAATGTTAGCCTTCAGACGTTCAACATAGAGTTGCTGCATGGCGATATCATCGTCGTCAAGATTCTCATCACCAGCAATTGTCTTAGCCCAAACATTATTATACGTGTCTTCGCAATACTCCAATGGAGAATAAGAAGTAGAGTCAGCATAATAGCTCAATGCTAAACGCGCGGTTGCCGAAAGAGCCATTTCCTGAATACCACCTGCCAATGTTTTGTAAGGATGAGAGTTAATCTGAGGTAGACGATTCTCGATACTCTCAACACCACGCTTACCAAACTTGCGTGCTTCCTGTAACAACCACATCGCAGCAGCACGCTGTTTCTCCTTAGGCATCACCTCATAACGAGGAATACCAGAAGACTCTGTGGTCTGATTCAGCTTGATACCACCAATGACAGTATAGACATTACGAGCATAACCGTAAGCTTGAGAAACCATTTGACGATAGAGCTTAGCCTTACGAGTACCATCAGTACCGTCTGGAATCCACTCATCAAAATGACTGAGGATATACTCAAGGTTCTTAAGACCGTATGTACTTGACTTCACAGCATCGTCACCGAGATCCTCCTCAATGGCGGTTGGATCATAACGATAACGTGACTGCTGAAGTACGTAACGATACATTGGGTCGTTATCATGAGACTCAACAAGTGCCATCAATGGCTTTACGTCATCTCTGAAACTCTTTGAGTTAGGGAAAACACGGTATCCCCACTCTATTGCATAGTTATCATAAACACCCAACTCAGGAGGAGTCAGTGACACGCCCTTATCTGTTGGCTGTGCAACATAATTGAAACGAGCATAGTCCATGATAGATGCTGTCGTACCATACTTCTGTGTGAAGCTTGCAGAACGGAGTGAATCTGTTGGGATTGCAGCCGATGCAGCCATGTTGTGCATTAGTCCGAGTGTATGTCCTACCTCGTGAGTTACAATATACTCCAATGTTGGTAACAAAATGCTATCAGGCATATCCAATGTTCGTGCAGCAGGATCAAGCTGTGATGTCTGAATAAATCGCCAGCTATTGATGACATTCACAACATCATTATACACCAATACGGTCGCTGTGATAATCTCACCTGTACGAGGATCAACCCATGAAGGACCCATTGCATTCTCTGTAGCAGTAGGCAGATAACGAATGCAAGAATACTGGAAGTTATCAGGATCGAAGTTTGGATCATTGGTTGGGAAGTCCACTGCCTGCATCACATTCTTGAAACCGATACGCTCGAAAGCCTTATTCCATCTAAGAACAGCATTCCGCATCGCTGGCTTCCACTTTTCAGGGAATGCATTATCGATATAGAACACAATAGGTTTTACTGGCTCACTGAGCTGACCTGCAAAGTAAGCAGCTGGGTCTTTTGGTTCTACACGCCAACGATTGATAAAGCTTGCATGGTCGATAAGACTGTCATTGACGATAGATTTCGGTGTAAGGAAGTAGCCAAGACGAGTATCACTCAGACGTGGAGTCATCTTATCCTCTGGCAAAAGAGCCAAAGTAAACTGTACACCGATAGAAACTGGATGATTGCTAATAGCCACACCACCACTATTACCAGTCATATTGGTAACGTAGTTGCGCTCCATCGAGATACAAGCATTGTTTGCAAACGACTTCAAAGAAGTTACCTTAATCCATTCTGGTCTCAATTCGGCATCCACACGATATGGACCAGCAATCTTTGCAATCACTGGAAAATACTTACTCTCTCTCAAGAAGAAAGAAGAAACATCAAAGAGAATACCTCCAGTCTTCTTGTTTCTTGCCTTGATTGGGAAGCTATAGAAGTCAAGGTTACGATAGTTCGTAGCCTGTGCCTGCTTCGCATTGCCAGTTGGTAGGGCATCAAGTAATTCAGAGTTGATAGCCTGCATTACGATAGAGCTATCCTTCTCTACAAAGCGTACGTGTGAAACAGAACCAGCACGAGTACCAACCTCAGCAAACTGTGGGCTTGATACAGATGAAATTGTAGCACCAATCAGCATGTCACGCCCGATAGAAGAAGGTGGCAACTCCATGAGGAGTTTCTCACCTGTTCTATAGAACGAAACGAATGGTCCCTTTGCAGAGTCTGTCTTCTCTTCGGTTAGAATACGCTCATAGGCATCTTTCTTCGCCACAGAGGTAGTCGTTGTAGCCTTCTTTTTCTTCTTTTTAAAGAAAGGGAAAGCCTGTGCTGACAGTGAAAGGCTCAAGAAGCCCACTGCTAATAGGGTTGCATGAACCGATTTCATTGATAAAAATGAAGTCTTTCTCATTTCTTCACCTCCATTGTCTTATTGATTTTGAAGAGCATCATCTCATAGTGTGTACGCGCTTCAAGTGGCAAGTTTGCCTTCAAACATTTCTCCAAAGCTGTTCTCAACTTCAAAAGACAGTTGTAGAAGTAAAGCTCTGAGTTGTCTGCGAGTGTGATATCAACTGTTGGAGCAAGATTCTGAGATGGGTCACCAAAGCCCGGAGTAGCACCAAGATCATCACCCTTCAAAGCCATGCTGGAACCAGAACCACCACCAGAACCACCGTTTCCAGTAGCCTTAGAAACAACACTCTGTGCCTGACTCATGAATGCACGCTGCAAAACACGCTCGCCCTGAGATGGTGCGCGCATGTCAGTTACACTCTTGAAGAGGGTGTTATAGATATCATCAAAGTACTCTTTCTGTGTGTAACTGTTTGGATTCAAGTAAGAAGTGATAGCCACACGCATACGTGCTGCCATCAAATCGTAGCCCATGAACTCTAAACTCTGGTCATAATAGCTTACTGACAAGTAGCCCTTACGCTCGAAGTTACGGTTAGCATACTTCTTGAAGCTCATTGCCTCCTGCAAACACCACAAGAGTGAACGACGCTGAAGATCCTTAGAAACAACCTGATACTGTGGTACTCCTGCTGAAATCTTCATATTGTTGAGGTACATTCCACCAACATTACTCAACACCTGCTTGAACAAAGCGTAACGATTCTGTGATATCTGCAGGTATAACTGATCTTTGATACGAGTATCCTCATCGTTCTTAATCCACTTAGAGAGGTTGTTTTCAACGATTGTATAGTTCTTATTTGCAAGGTTTGCACTTGCAATCATATCGTTACCAAGTGCACCAGCAGCAAGACGTGGGTCCCACTTAGCATTACGCTCAGCATAATAACGAAGACGTGGGTTTGTCACCTTCTTGTCTACAAACGCCTCAAGCGTATTCTTCTCATCATTGATAGAAACATTATCGGTATCGAAGTAACGATAGTTCCAATCAATTGTAAAGTAGTCGTACATGCCAAGTCCCTTCGGAGCAAGACGTAAACCATTATCTGTTGGCTGTGCAACATAATTGTAATGAACGTCATCCATAACAGAAGGAGCAAGCCCCATGGTAGTCGTGAAACGTGCATTACGCAATGAATCAGTAGAATAAGTAGCTGAAGCACCAAGGTTATCCAAGAGTCCTAACATACTACCAGTTTCCTTTGTAACCAACATCTTCAACCCTTCAGCAAACTTTGCAGCAGACAAACGGTTGCTACGTACTGATGGATCAACAGCACCTGTTTCTATTAAACGCCACTTATGTAACAACTTCTCGACATCAGAATAGATGAACATAGAGGCTGCCATAATCTCTCCAGTATTAGGATTGACATAGATATCACTCTTTGGAGCAGATGAAGAACCACTTGGTATGTAGCGAATACAAGAATACTGAATGTTGTCTGGATCGAAATCTCCTTGCTTCTGAGGGAAGTCAACAACCTCAATAGCATTCTTAAAGCCTATCTTTTCAAAAGCTTTATTCCACTCAAGAACACCCTCACGAATTGGCTGTTTCCATGCCTCTGGGAAGGTATCATCCAAATAGAAACGGATTGGATTAGCAGGCTGAGTCAACTTACCCTTAGCATAAGCCTTCTTATCCTTTGGTACAAGATTCCAACGATGAGAGTAGAAGATACGCTTTGTACCTTCACCTTCCTTTGGAATTCCCAAACGAACTGAGTAGTTAACACCGATACGTGAGTCCATAATACGTGGACGCATTGCAGACTCTGGCACAAGTGCTACACTATAACTAACACCAACAGTTGTAGGACGTTCACCTCCGATAGGCATAGACATCAGAGAAGTAGACACACCATAAGTGAAGTCATTATTAACGATAACATTCGTATCAAAGCTCTTTATACCACGAATGAACGAGAGTTCAGGCTTTGGAGTAGCCTTGATACTATAGTTACCATTCTTTGTTGGCATAACTGATATGAGGTTAGTTGGTTTACCTAACAAAGAAGTTACGTCAAAGACAACCGCAGAGCTGTCGTTATTATAAGCCATAATGCTAAAGCCCTGCCAAATACCATCACGATAGTTCAGAGACAATGCATTATCAAGGTCTGCTGAGTTAGCATTCTCCTTGAAAAGAACATTGTTAGGAGTCTTCATCACAACAGAACTATCCTGTATGTCAAAATAGAACAAAACAGGATTAGAACTTGTTGAACCAACAGTAACTGTAGATGCATCAGTTGTTGAGTTTACTACTCCACCAAGCATCATCTGCTTCTTCAACAAAGTACGTGGCAACTCAAAGTAAATCTTGTTATCAAGCTTATGAACTGTAATAAACTTACTACGTGCCGTCTCAGTCTTTTTATCTTTGAAGAGACGGTCATACTTTGTCTCCTTCTTTGGTTTAGACTTAGACTTGTCATCATCAGCTTTTGCAACAGTACTTTGCAATACAAGGAGGAGCAATAATGCCCCTCCAAGTAAAGAGTTCTTAAATGAGAAATTCATTCTTATCATTTGTATGTTATTTATTTCTGAATAATGCCTTCACAATACGTCCCGTAATGTGCTGCTTTGACCAACGTAGAGCATTTGTCTGCGTGTCATAACAGTATAGACTACCTGGCATAGATGCCGATGTATCATTGGTTGCAACATAGATGAGGTTATCATCATCTGAGAACACCATGTCTACAATCTTCTCAGAACTGCTACCTACAGTGAACAGTGCTGCAGTTGGGAAGTTACTATTAGCAAGTACGTTATGTGCATAGACAGCATTGCCATTAGTGTAATAAACAATGTTCTTGCTACGAGCCGAGCGTACGACAGAGCCATTAGCGATACCAGAAGTAGAAGGCATTGCAACACGGTAAAGCACATTAGCTGCAATTCTCTTATCTGCAGAAGAAGAGTAGTAGCCTGGGAAGATGTATGTAAAGTAGAATGTTCCCGTGCTTGTTTGATTAGTAATCAGTGCAAGGTTACGCTGTTTGTTAACACTACCCATACCAACCAACGTATCACCAGTGAAGGTTCCCTTCAAGATTTCAGCAGGAACAGATGTATTCTCAATAGCCATTGCTAACAGAGAGCCATGTGCATTGTCAAAGTAAGCATCACCATGTGCATAGAAAAGGTCGTCTCTCCACCATGGAGTCATGCTATTTGCAAATGTAACAGAACCACCTACAGCACTTGTAAAGCGTGAAGTCTGTGAAACCAAATTGGTTGTGTTCAGACCCAATGAATACAAGTTATTCTTAGTAACAGCCATAACCTTTGGTGCACCTGGATCAGAGTTAGCCGCTACCTGTATCACCTTCTCACCGACAGGAGTTTGGAAAAGTGACAACATTTCATAACCATCAAGCTGGTAAAGTGTTGATGGATTGCCTGCTGCAATAATCAGAACATTGTTTGCCTGACCACCGATAGTCTTGTTCCATGCCATTGAGCAAGGTGTACCAAAGTTAATGTTAGGGTTGTTAGGAGCCAACACATCAAGGTGGAAACTCTTGTTTACATCCTCTGTAGGTACATATGAAAGGATTGACTTACTATTGTTTTCTGCCAAGAGATAAACACCCTTTGTATAAGCATACTCAACATTCACATTGAATTCATAGATCTGAATATTCTGACCATTGCTCAAACGAAGACGTCCAGTATAGCTTCCTGAATTCTGAATAGGATAAACAAGTGCAGAATCACTTGAAACCAACTTATGATTTATCTCCCATTCGTAGGTGAGTTTCTGCTTTCCATTGCTTTGCAACACCGCTGGGTTGATTTTCAAAGTATCACCCTGATTAAGTGTATAACTGCTATTCAGAGGTGTCTGCAGACTGATTACAGACACACCATCACCCCCTTCTGTTGAATCATCCTTGATACAAGAAGTGAAGGCAAGGGCTGTTGTAGCTAAGATAAATAAATATTTCTTTACCATAATTCGTCAATTATTTTAATCGTTATACCTATGAACGTGCTTATTCAGGATTGGCAGCAAAGTAAGCTTTCA
The DNA here is from genome assembly GCF_000144405.1 of Prevotella melaninogenica ATCC 25845. Lineage (NCBI taxonomy): Bacteria > Pseudomonadati > Bacteroidota > Bacteroidia > Bacteroidales > Prevotellaceae > Prevotella > Prevotella melaninogenica. The sequence continues at coordinate 578,676 of NC_014370.1, read as the reverse complement.
ACTTCTGAATATTTCTATAAAGCTGTGTCCAACTTCTTGTATTACGTATTGCCTTCTCAATCTCACTTGCATCTGAGTTATACAAGGACAGAAGATAACGATACTTAGCTGGTGTATAAGCTGGAAGACCCATAGCCTGCAACGTAGGATTGTCCCACCAGTATGGCTTTTCAAGCACATTATCAAAAGTAATCGTTCTCTTTAGTGCATTAGGGAAACGAACACCGAGGTCGTCAGATGCTTCCAAACGCAGAACAAGACGAATATTGTCATTCTTAACATCACTAAGATTCTGACGCAAAAGAACTACACGAAAACTGGATGCAAGACTATCAGCTGGAATTACTTGATCACTATTGATTGCCTCAAAGTGTACTCCTGCTTTTGCAGAACTACTTTGGTCAACAACTACTTTATAATGTTGAGCCTGTGACTTTCTCACTCCAGCAAGCTTAACTTTTACAGTTACCGTGTCTGTTGTCACGCTCGTAGGCTGTGTTCCGAACGAATAGTTATATAATGTGTCAGAAGCATTATTGAGGTCGAAATAAACCTGGTTTGCTCCTTCGAAAGTACCATCCTTTGAGTATTCACCTTTGTACTCATCGTTTGAACACGCTGCCAACGACAATGCGATGACACCGATAGCGAAGAAGTTTGTGATTGATTTATACATAATCATTTGTTTTTTAGTGTTGTCCGATAAGCAATTACCATGTAGCTTTGTCTTTTTCTCCCTTATTATATAGGACTGTGACGACTTCGCTTTTCCATGTTTTGCCAATGTCTTAACTTCCCGCACATGTGGTGCGAAGGCTCAGCACGGATAGTGCGGAGAGCTAACACCAATGGTGCTGCATATTAGTTAGCCCATCAAAGAGCTTATACTACTTAAGTATTATCGGATTACAATATTTGTTTTTATGTTTATATCTCTTCTTTTATACACTCAAGTCAGTGATTTAGCTATGCTAAACGCTTTTTACAAGTAGTCTTACTCGTATCGTTTAGCAGTGCTAAACCATGCTAACTCTTTGATATGAACTATTCGTTATGTACTGCCTGATCACCGTACTCATTCTCTCTATCTGGCCAAGGGAGATTGAAAATGGCATCTGAAGGCTGATACGTGTCGATATTTCTGAAGTCAGTGAAACTACGGTTATAGTGCTTCAACGCATAGAAGGTCTGTCCCATACCAGGGAACTCACGCATACGCTCACGCATCATCTCCTGCTCGAAGAGTGTACGTGTAGCTACCTTAGCCGCGTCAACATCACCCAATCCCCTACTCTTTCTTACCTGATTGAGCAGACTGATTGCCTCTGTCTGATTTGTATCATAAAGACTTTCGCTCAAAATATAATACATCTCTGGCAGACTAATCAACACAAAGCCTTTCAACACACCTCTTGTAGCCTCGGCATCATTCTGGATTAGACGGATAAAGCTGAAAGAAGAAGTTGAACCTGACGTGTTCTCTCTAAAGAAAGAGGTGAAACGGAGGTCAGAGCTAAGTGCTGTAAAGAGGTCGGTCTCATAGAGACTACGTGTATCACGACGACCCTCAACGAAAGATCCGTAACCTGTAGAGCGCAGAAAAGCAGTACGGATTGCTGTTGAACGATCGGCAGCATAAACACCAAAAATCATCTCCTTACTTGCAGGGAAACGCATCACAGAGTCAAGTGAAGTACTTGTATTCAGCTTAAAGTTCTGTGTAGCATTGATGACTTCACGAGCATACTTTGCTGCTTCTGTGTACTTACCCATAGCGTAGTATACACGAGCTTTGGTAGCCTTTACTGCATACTTATTGAAAAGTATCACACGTCCCTTACTATAATCACGTACGAAAGTATTATCGTAAGTAACATCATTGTCGTCTGTCAACAATGAGTCAGCCTGATTCAAGTCCTTAAGAATAAGGTTGAACGTAGCCTGCAAGGTATAACGTGTGCGGTTCTTCAAATTGAACTCTGTTGCATAAGGCAGACCAAGTGTGTTTGCATCACTGCGCGTATAGTCTGTACAGTAGAGGCGAGCGAGGTCGAAGTGCATAAAGCCACGCAGACCCAACGCCTCACCATGAATCATCTTGCGCTCTTGTGCACCTGCACTAATATCATTAATGTGCCTCAACACATTGTTGACATTAGAGATATTGTTATACATATTGCTCCAAACAGCATCCACGATGTTGCGTGCTTGCTGGTTAGTATATTGGTAGCGGTTCAGATAATAACTAACATCTTGTGTGTTGTCATAACCGAACTGCTGACCTAACTCATCCACCATACCCCATGAAAGGTTACTACCATAGAGATTGGATGAAGCTAACTTACCGTAGATACCAAACATAGCATCCTCATAACCAGTAAGGTCAGTGAACATCTCGTCATCTGTAAGCTGTCCTTTTGACTGCACATCCAAGAAGTCGCTACATGATGTAAGCAAAGCAAACACCATGGATAGTCCTATATATTTCGTTATCTTCTTCATTGTTATCCGAATTTAGTTTTAGAGTGAGAATCGTAATGAGAATTCAAAGCTTCTGTCATATGGATAGTTCAAACCACGCTCTCTCTTCGCTGTTGACAGGTAGAAGAGGTCGTTAGTAAGAAGCTCCAAGAACATACGCTTCAATCCGTACTTCTGAATAAAGTTTGTTGGAACCTCATAAGAGAGTGACAAACTGCTCATACGCAAGAAATTGTTCTTCTCTACGAAGCGTGATGTCTGATATGGAGTAGTTGTATCGTCGATACGCTTATACTTTGCAACAGTTCCAGGAGTCTTCCATCTGTCATTCAATACACGCTCATCAGCATTGTACTTAGGGTTAGCTCCCTCTACCTTTGTTGCCAAAGTCTCATTATAGAGAGAACCTCCGAAAGAGTACAAGAACGAACAACTCAATGCAAATCGTTTATAAGTAAGGTATGAAGTGATAGAACCCGTACCTAAAGGATTCGTATCTCCGAAGATTACCTTATCATTTGAGTCATAAACGAAAGTATATGCACCATCACGCTTAATAAAGATTTCCTGACCTGTTACTGGGTCGATACCTGCAGAAGGAACGACCTTCAAGGCTGTCAAAGACTGACCTTCTTCATAGATAGGAAGCGGCGCAACACCATCGCTATTCTTGTTCTTCTCATTCTGTTCACGCAGAGAATTACTGATCTTCTTAATCTTATTCTTGTTATAAGCATATGTAAGACCGAGTGACCATTGCCAATCTTTATTCTGAATTGGGAAGGTACGCAGACGAAGTTCAAAACCTGAGTTCTGCACCTCACCAATGTTCTCACGTGAAGTTATCACACCCACTGATGGTGCCTTAGTAATATCCAAGAGCAGGTTGTCTGTATTCTTGATATAATAATCAGCTGAAAGGTCGACACGACCACGGAAAGCAGTGAAGTCAACACCGATGTTGGTGCTCAATGTACGCTCCCATTTCAAGTCTGGGTTACCGATAGTAATTGGCGTAGCACCAGTTCCCTTGCCATAGAAGTAAGAGCTATTATAACTATAGGTAGTCAATGCCTGATATGGGTTAAAGTTGATATTACCCAAGTAACCAACACTGGCACGAAGCTTCAAAAGCGAAACTGGTGAGCCCTTCATAAACTTTTCGTTGTGAATATTCCATCCACCACCGACACTCCAGAATGGAGCAAAGCGCTGATTCTTACCGAAACGAGATGAACCCTCATAACGATAGATAAGGTCAAGGAAGTACTTGTTATCCCAAATTGTATTGGCATTAACGAAGAAACCGACACCTCTTGTCTGTGTATCAGAGCCACTTGGACGCGTTGCAGCGTATGCTGTAGCGAAAGATGGATGTCCGAGCTTATCTGAATAGAATCCTATTGAAGTATAAGTAGCGGCATCTGATGACGTAGACTCAATACTTCCACCTCCCATTGCAGTAAGGAAGAGCTTCTTAAAGAAGTAGTTATTATATGATAACATTGCTTTTCCTTGCAATGTTGTGGTATTTACCCAGTTATCAGACAATGAACCACGCTGATCAGCAGACTTATTACGAATTTCACTATAGGCAAAAGGAGATGTAAAAGTGCGTCTATCCTGCTTGCTACGGTCGATTGTAAAGTCTCCATCCAAACGAATCTTCTCACCGAACCACAACTGAATACTGGTCGTATTGAGGAAGTCAAAGTTATTTGTCTTACTATAACTACCCAACGAAGCATCATACAATGGGTTCGCCAAGTCATGATAGAGTGAAGAGCGCAACTGTCCATCAGAGTTATATGGATTCTCATAAGGATTCATCTTAACCCAGTCTGAGAAATCACCATAAGGTGACACGTTACTTGTCACAGATGAAAGTGTCGAACTGTTTGATACAAAGAACTTACCTGCAATATTGTAAGAGAGACGGAAGTTAGTTGAAAGACGAGTACGATCAGAACCCTTCATAACACCAGCATCATTACCATAACGAATACCGAGATTATACTTTGCACGGTCATCACCACCATCTACACTCAAACTGTGTGACTGTGAGATAGCATTACGCAGTGGCTTAGACAACCAGTCTGTCTCAACACCTCTCTGGACATCATTATATATACGTGCATAATCCTTGTCAAGCGTATATTGAGTTGAAGGACTTGTATCTGTAAACAAGCCTGCAAGACGCTCATACTCCAACTTCTGACGTGCATTCAACAAATTATAGTCGGACAAATCAGGTGTTGACAAACGTACTGTTCCACTATAGTTCAATTTCAACTTACCACCCTTCAAGGTCTTTGTTGTAATAACAATAACACCTGCAGAAGCTTTCGCACCATAAAGAGCAGATGCTGAAGCATCCTTTAATACGGTAACTGTCTCGATATCATTCATATCCATATCGGCAACATACTCAGCAGAAACCTGCGCACCATCTACCACATAGACTGGTGTATTGGCTTGTCCTTCGAAGGTTGCACGACCACGGATATTGAGTTCTGCCACCTTATTAGGGTCAGAACCTTTGAGGTTATCATCTGCGATGACCATACCAGGAACGAAACTTGCAATACTCTGCAACACATTCTTCGTACCCACATTCATCAACTGGTCACGACTTACAGCCACCTGAGAACCTGTAAACGAATTCTTATTCTTAGTCTGATAACCCGTCACAACGACTTCCTGCATTTCCTTTGAGTCTTCACGCAAAGTAATATTGGCTGTAGCACCATTCTTTACAGTCTTTGTAACTGTCTTATATCCAATATATGACACATTCATGTGTACCTCTTTAAGGTCTGTCACAATCTCGTATTCACCATTGATATCGGTCACATAGCCACCATTTACGCCATCCACACGGATAACTGCACCGATGATTGGCTCACCGCTACTATCAGTAACCTGACCACGAACGCCGCCCTTACGCTGTACAGTTTCCTTCTTTGCAAGCGTCAGGGTATTACCCTCAACCGTGTATGAAAGTGGGAACTGGTTTGCCAAGTTCAGTAACAAACTTGATACTGACTGATCACGCACGTCAAGAGTAACACCCTTAAGTGCCTTCACACCTTCATCCGCAAACTTTACATTTAATCCTGTCTGCTTTGCGACCTCATTGGCGAAATCCTCTACCGTTGCATCATGCATAGAAAGAGTTACTTTTGCGCCATTCAGGTCCTGCGCTGACATGGGGAGACTTAATGGACCAAAACATAAAAGGTTCAAAAAAAGAACACATATTATGCGTTGGAGGAATTTAATCTTCTGCATCGTTCTCTAAAATTATGAATTTTGTTACTTGAAATTACAATCTTTTTTTACTCGAAAACTCTTATGTTAATAATTGTTCAGAGAGAAGAAAAGAAATCTTCATTTCTATTAATACTATCGAGATAGTCCCTTCACAGGTGGACAATACCTATTATATATTATTCTGCAAAAGTACGAAAAAAAATAAAAAACCAAGCTATTTTATTATTAAAAATAAAGAATTCCTTTCATTATTATTAATTTTTGATAGCCAAATATACATTTTAATGGCATTTTCTTTACGAAATGATAGTAAAAGATAAACGATATATCTAATTCGTATAAGAATCCCTTATACTTTTTTACTTTTATGTTCTGATTGCTTTTCAATAATTTTTTTTAACCGTCCTTATACATACAAGCGCCCGTTTATCATTGACAAAAGTTTACTATTCTATCAGTGTCTACATTCCGTAGCATCAAAAACATTTTGCTTTTAGAGGCTAAAATTGAAAACAACTTACTTCAAGTTGCTCGCATATCAACCATCTTTTGAAGACTGTCTTATGCTCCGCACCATTGGTGCTAAGGCTCCGCACCTATAGTGCTCACCATCAACACAAAGTGTGCTGACCATCAATATAGCGAAACAAAATGACATAAAAGAGTTCATTATGACTGTTACGAATCATAAAGATATTGATAGTTAACTTATTCAGCGATCACTTACAAGATTACACAAACCACTCTTTTTAACCCTTAGTTCGTATAACCAACATAAAAACAAGGGGTTGTATCAAAATAAAACCACTATCGGTTTCTTTGACACAACCCTTTTTGAAGTTATAACTGTCGTCTTTCTACTATCTATATAGATAGCAAAAAGCTATGTTATCACATAAAAATCTTACTGATGCTGTGCATGATAATTCTCCAATCCCTTATCAAGGAACTCAAGATAAGCAGGTACATCCTCCTTAAAGCTAAAGCTACCATTCAATGGTTTACCCGCATTGTCCAAAGGCACATAGAATGGCTGAGCAAGATAACCGAACTTAGTCTGCTCCAAATAGCTCCACTTGTCACCGATGGTACGCAGTGTACGTGATGTTCCATCAGGGAGTTTCACCTCTACAGGCTGCTTCAATGGTGTCTTATCATCTACATAAAGTGAGATGAGAACATAGTCCTTATTCAACTTTTCTGCTACACGTGAATCAGTCCATACAGATGCCTCCATCTTACGACAGTTCACACATCCAAAGCCTGTGAAGTCAACCAAGACTGGCTTACCAGCTGCTGCAGCGGCGCGCATACCCTCATCATAATCTGTATAAGCAGCATGTACCGTCTGTGGAGCAAGGTTGAAATCCTGTGTGTTAATAGGTGGTGCGAACGCACTAACAGCCTTAGAAGGAGCACCCCAGAGTCCTGGAAGCATATAAACAGAGAATGCCAATGAACAAAGACCAAGCATGATGGCAGGTACAGGCATAGCCTTCTGATCTGGATCATCATGTGGGAACTTAAGCTTACCAATGAGATAAAGACCCAAGAGACCGAAGAGGACAATCCAAATAGAGAGGAATGTCTCACGATCAAGAATATGCCAGCCGTATGCGAGGTCGGCTACTGACAAGAACTTCAGTGAGAATGCCAATTCGATGAAACCCAACACAACCTTAATCATGTTCATCCATGAACCAGACTTTGGTGCTTTCTTAAGTAAAGTTGGGAAAAGAGCAAAGAAGGTAAATGGCAAGGCAAGAGCCAAAGCAAAACCAAACATACCCACTGCAGGAGCTACCCAGTCACCACTTGTTGCTGCCTGAACAAGGAGAAGACCTACAACAGGAGCAGTACAAGAGAAGCTTACCAATGACAAGGTGAATGCCATAAGGAAGATAGAAAGCAAACCAGTTGTCGCAGAAGCCTTATTGTCAACCGCATTACCCCATGAAGAAGGTAATCGAAGTTCAAACCATCCGAAGAAACTGAATGCAAAGACTACTAACAAAAGGAAGAAGAACACATTGAATGGTGCATTTGTTGCCAACTCATTCAACTTTTGTGGACCGAAAGCCCAAGTAACAAGCGTTGCCAAACCCATATAAATGACAATGATTGACAAGCCGTATGTCACTGCATCACGTATACCCTTCTTACGGTCATCCTTCGCTCTCTTGAGGAAGAAACTTACCGTCATTGGAATGATAGGCCATACACAAGGGGTGAGCAAAGCGATGAAACCACCTAAAATACCCATAAAGAAAATACTCCAAAGAGAGCTATTAGTACTATCCTTGGTGCTATTGAAGGCAGACAACTCTTTGATAACAGGTTGCCACAAGTTAACATCTGCATTTACTTGTGCATTTTCTTGCTTTAATGGTCCTGCTGTATCGACAGGTAACACATCAGTTTTCTTAGCTGTATCTGCAGCCATTGCGGTAAGTGCAGATAAACCATCAGCTGCTACATCAGTAGCAGCTGTCGTTGTTTTTTCCGTTTCTGCATTAGCAGCTGTTGGTGTTGCTGCGGGCGCGGAAGCTGGTCCATTACCTTTGAAATTGAATTCTACCTGTGTTGGTGGCAAACACATCTCATCGTTACAAGCACCATATTCCAAGTAACCCTTTATACTATAGGTCTTAGCTGTTATCTTGTAACGCTGAACGAAACCAACGCTATTCTCGAAATAACGTAGTTTCATCTCGAAAGTCTTATCATAGACATTCAACTCTTTACCACGTGTTGTGAGCTTACCTACTGGTGTTACGCCCTCTGCTTTGTCTACATGTAAAGATGCAGATGTAGGACCATCAGCAGGAAGATTCGTTGAATATACATGCCATCCCTGGTCGATCTTCGCTGTGAAGACAACCTCTACCTCTGTTGGTGAAACCTGCTTCTGTTGTACAGAAAAATGAACAGGGTTCTGCTGTGCCATAGCTGTGAGGCTAAACAACAGCGTAAAGAGGATAAATAGTGTATTTCTTCTTTTCATCGTTTTATACTATTAGAATTTGAACTGCAAAGATAAGAAAATTATTTTTATAACATTACATAATGTATATATTTAATATTTATATCCAATAACTTTTTATCAATCTATGTTCAAAAGGTTTTCAGGATTAAGATGAATTCTCTCGTCGATTTTTATTTTACGTATATTGTTGCAGACAGGTAGTCACCTACCTGCTGCAACAGCTATTCCTTTAAGAATAATCAGCATTAATTATGCACCAACGTACCTATATCTTCACCGTCCATAACCTTCTTCAGATTACCGACAACGTCCATATTGAAGACATAAATAGGTAGGTCGTTTTCTTTACACATGGTCGTTGCCGTGAGATCCATTACCTTAAGACCCTTATTATAAATCTCATCATATGTGATTTCAGAGAACTTTGTTGCTGTTGGGTCTTTCTCTGGATCGGCAGTATAGATGCCATCTACACGTGTACCCTTAAGCATTACGTCTGCCTCAATCTCAATACCACGTAGGCTTGAACCAGTGTCCGTTGTAAAGTAAGGACAACCAGTACCAGCTGAGAAGACACAAACATATCCTGCCTCCATAGCCTCGATAGCCTTCCACTTACTATAGAACTCGCCGATTGGTTCCATACGAATAGCGGTCAAGACCTTAGCTTTCACACCGGCAGCCTCAAGTGCTGAACTAAGAGCAAGAGAGTTGATAACGGTAGCACACATACCCATCTGGTCGCCTTTCACACGATCAAAGCCTTTCTGGCTACCGCTCAAACCACGGAAGATGTTACCACCACCGATTACGATACCAATCTGTACACCCATTTCATGTACTTCCTTAATCTGCTTAGCATAATCGCTAAGACGCTCAGGGTCGATACCGAAGCCCTGTTTTCCCATCAAACTCTCACCCGAAAGTTTCAAGAGTATTCTTTTAAATCTTGCCATTATTTTTGGTATTAAAGGAATTGAGGGGATTCCTTAACCTCCCCATAGACCTTATTATATAATAAATTCTACTTCTTTAAATTGATATTCACGAATCATGCCATTGCTATCACGAAGAATGAGATGCCCATCATCTTCTACTTCAACGATAGCGCCTTCAAACTCACCATCAGCATCACGGAACTTATGAAAACCTCCACGACGATACAAGGCTTCGTGATACATTGCACTGATATCATTATATCCGCCCATCTCTAACAGCCGATAGAGTTCTGAGAACTTCTTGATAATCTTATTCAACAGTTCTTCTTTATCAACCTCATGCCCTAAAATCTGACAAAGAGAAACAGGGTTAGGAGCATCACTATGGAACGCTTCCTGATTTACATTCAGTCCCACACCGAAGACACAGTCTTTTATACGTCCCGAAGCAAGTTTTGTTTCAATCAGTGTTCCGCTCAGTTTCTTATCTTTCCAATAGATGTCATTGGGCCATTTCAGGCGGATATCCTCTTTCACATAGTCTGCTAAAGCTTCTTTCAGCGCCAAAGCACCAGCTTCAGAGAGTAGGAACTGACTACGAACAGGCAGCATCGTCGGGTGTACAAGTACCGAGAACAACAGGTTCTTACCAGCTTCACTCTCCCAAGTGTTCGTCCCCTGCCCTTTTCCTGCAGTCTGATAATCGGCAACAACGACTGTCATTGGCTCATCTTCAGCAGGTGTGTAAGTGCGAAGGTAGGCATTTGTACTATCGACAGCATCCAATCTTACGACTTTCACCTCTCTTTCTTTCTCTACTACTGTTGGCTTGAAAAAGCCTAATACGGCATCTATTATCTTCATTTACAATCTATTCTTTATATGAATGGAAGAAAGGCATCCTTCACGTGGCGCACTTCATTGGTTCCTGTTGGCTGCCCTACGACAGTGATTATATCAAAGCGGATATCCAAATTGATATTATATCGCTTGACATATGCATTGGCAGCTATCGAGAGCGAACGCACTTTCTGCACGGTGACAGCCTCATCAGCATCAGCAAACTGCTCATTCTTTCGGGTCTTTACCTCAACGATAACCAGCGTACCATTATCTATTGCAACAATATCTAAGTCTCGATGATGATAATCCCAATCACGATGAAGAATGACATAACCCAACTGTTGGAGATAGCTTACCGCCACATCCTCTCCCCATTTACCTAATTCGTTATGGTATGCCATGCGTCTTTCTTTCCTCAACTTGCAGAAGTTTTAGAAGTTCAGACTATTAGAAGGAGATAAGATAATTCTTTATACGTATCAAATCGATTTACGGATGAAACAAAGGTATTGCCTACTTCTTCTAAAATCCTTAAACTTTATCACTCCCGTCAAGAATTGTGTACATTAATATTCACGCACAAAGTTAGAATAATCTTTCGTAAAATCAAAATAAAACCCGTATTTTTGCAGTATGAGTACAGAAGAACAAAGCAAGAAAGACCTATACTTTATGCAGCGTGCATTAGCTGAAGCCGAAGCGGCTTATAAAGAAGGTGAAATCCCTATTGGTGCTGTTGTGGTGTGTCGCGACCGTATCATCGCTCGTGCCCATAACCTGACAGAGACGCTCAATGACGTCACTGCGCATGCTGAAATGCAAGCAATAACCATGGCTGCCAACGAGTTAGGGGGTAAGTACCTACAGGATTGTACGCTATATGTGACTGTTGAACCTTGCATCATGTGTGCTGGTGCTATAGGCTGGGCACAACTCCAACGCATTGTCTACGGTTGTCCCGATGAAAAACGAGGCTATCACGAGTATGCACCCAAAGCCTTTCACCCAAAAGCTAATGTTACTTACGGTGTGATGGAAGAAGAATGTCGTGCCTTGATGCAGCGATTCTTTCAAGAGAGAAGGTAGGGATCGAGGAGTTAAGGAGTGAAAGGGAGTAAAAGGAGTTAAGACATCACCTCTTTTCGTGATACTAATAAAGATATAGAAAGGAAAGAGAAAGGATTTCACCTGTGCTCTCTACGAATATTAGAGGTAAGAGATAAACTGCTGATAGATGCCCTTTTAACCTCTTATAGCTACACGCTAACGAATTATTTTCATGAAAATAAATATTTATTGTCGTGTAAATAATTATTTTTCTTCATGAAAATAAAAATTTCTTTTCATGTAAATAATTTGCTCAAAAGCTGTTGTAAACATAAAAAAGAGCCATTATCAAGAATACAATTAATACCATAAAACAAATAAAATTATGCCTTTGATGTCACCTTTTACAAACCAATAACGTTATACAAGTGAATCGGTTCAGAAAGAAAACCAAATGTATAACATACTTAAAAGATTAAGATTATGAATATTTTATTACTCGGCGCGCTTATTAGTGACCTAATCCCTATGGGGCTTGTAGTTGCTCTTCCTATCCTATACGTCTGGCTTACCCAACGAAACAAGCAACATGAAACAGATAAAAGAAGCGAAATAGCAATGGCAATTATCGAGAAGAACCCTGACATAGACATACAGGAGTTCCTCAACAAACTGAATCCTCCAAAGGAATCATACAAAGAGAAAATGCTTAAAATAATGCATTATGAAGTTCTTTGGGGAACAATTTGCATGATTGGTGGTATAGCAACCATCTTGGTTGTCGTAGTTCTGAGCATCCTGCAAGACTTTGATGGCGCCTTTATTCCCCTTGGCTCTGTATTTGGTATTGTCCCATTAGCAGTAGGATGCGGGCTGTTGGCTGCCTATAACAATGCCAAAAAGACATTGGAAAACTTGAAAGACAACGATTAGGTTATTATGACAAGAGAACAATTCGTCGAACAGGTCGGTCGGGAACAGGCACATCTACGCCGGTTCCTGACGGCTTTATGCTGCGGCAATGGTGCTGAAGCTGACGATATTGCTCAAGAGGCTCTCATCAAAGCCTACCTTCGCAGTAGTCAATATGACGAACGTGGACAGTTCTCGGCTTGGCTAATGAAAATTACTTATCGTGTCTTCATAGATTCTCGTCGCAAACAGAAACACCAGCAGGAACTACCCCTTGAAAAGGCTATCACGCTCCAAGGAAACAGTAAGAGTGATGATGCCTTCCGCTATCAAGAACTACACAGTGCTTTGGCAACGCTCTCGGAGACAATGCGCACAAGTATCCTGCTTTATTATATGCAGGGTTATCAGATAAAAGAGATTGCAGAGATAACCGAAAACAGTGAGGATGCGATTAAGAAACAACTCTCACGTGGACGGCAAGAACTTAAACATATTTTGGAAAGATGAACGAAGATAAATTCTTGAAAGACTTACTGGCGGACTATCATCCACAACTGTCGGATGACAATGCCTTCATGCAAAGACTGCAACGACAGATGGAACTCATCGAAGAAGTCAAGGCATATCAACGTGCGGAGAGCCGAAAGAACAAACTGATGTCGCTAAAACTGCTTGCTGTCGGTGTTGTTTTGGGCTGTATAGTGACGCTTGCAAGCTTCACGCTACCCACTATCTTTGATAGATATATCAATGGAACTGAATCAGAATTCATCCTTACCTTGCTTCATAACATTCAGTATATCGGACTGGCAATAGGTGCAGGCTTTATCACGCTCAGCTTGCTGTTTAGCTCGAAATTAGCAGAACTAAAAGATGAAGTTCCGAAGACATAAGATCCTCTTTGAGCTTTGTAGAGTGCGAGGCTATAAAAAGAAAGCACACAGAAAATAGCTATTACCACTCTCATTTGATTTGAAGACATAAGAAAAGAGGCATCCTCACGGTGAGAATGCCTCTTTTCTTATTTTGTTTTCTGTGATTATCTAACCTGAATAACCAAGTACTTGCTTGTGCTCCAGAAGGTCTGTGGGTCAGTGATACGGAGTACATACTGTCCGTTTGTATCAGTTGTCAGCGTGTAGCTGCTGCTTGGATGAGCAGTCAACAGATGTGCACTCTTGCTGTAAAGCTTGATTTCCTTATTAACACGGATATCAATCTTTGTGAAGTAACCCTTGTTGAAAGAACCCTGAAGAACCTTACCTCCATCGAGGATGCGCTGTGCCTTCAACTCGCTCTTAGTACCGAATACATACCAACCAGTGTTCAACTGCTTGTCCTGTGTATTGATAGTCTCTGTCTTCTGGTTGCTCTCTGTCTGGAGATTCTCTTTCTCCTTGGTGAGGTTTTCCTTCTCTGCTGTAAGGTTCTCCTTATCAGTCTTGAGATTAGTAACATCCGTATTCAAACCAGTGATAGTCTCATCAAGTTCCTTGATATGGATATTCTTTGACTCCAACTCAGCACGCAACTGCTTCAACTCAGTCTCCTTTGCGCTCAATTGATTTGTCAGACGGCTAAGAGTTTCCTTCATTGCATCACCCTTAAAGCCTGTCTCGCGTAACTGCTGTTGCAACTTCTTGATGAGTTCACGGTTTTCCTGCATACGCTGAGCGATGAATTGGATATTCTCCTTCATCTGTTCTGTCTTGTTAGCAGCCTCACCATTCTTAGCAATCGTCACACGATTCTCTGCTTCGTTGATAGCAGCAAAACCCTGCTGAATATCATTCAGCGTTCCCATCATATCGTTAATCTCGTGATCACGTGCGTCGATAATATTACGCAATGAATCATTCTGTATTTCGGATGGATTCAAAGCCGACTTCTTTCCTTGATTGCAGGATGCCAGTGCAAGTACTCCACATACTGCTAAAACTAAAAGTTTATTCATACATTATTTATTTTATCCGTTTGTTTCTTCCTTTCAGAAGACTTTACTTTTTCTTTTCCTGCCACTACAATGACAAACTCACCACGTGGTTCTGTCTCTTTGAAGTGGGCTATTACTTCATCCAATGTACCTCGAACGCTCTCTTCATGCAGCTTTGAAATCTCACGACAACAACTTACTTGTCGCTCTGCTCCAAACACCTCAGCAAACTGTTCCAAGGTCTTCACAACTCTATAAGGTGACTCATAGAATATCATTGTACGCGTTTCTTCAGCCAAACTCTCTAAATGAGTCTTACGTCCCTTCTTCTGAGGGAGGAATCCTTCGAAGCAGAAACGGTCACAAGGCAAGCCACTTGACACCAATGCTGGTACGAAAGCGGTAGCTCCCGGAAGCGTCTGAACAGTTATTCCATTGGCTGCAGCCTCACGAGCGAGGAAGAATCCTGGGTCACTAATACCCGGAGTTCCCGCATCTGAGATCAGTGCAACCGTCTCACCAGCTTTTAATCTATTGACTATACCAGCAGAACTTGCATGTTCATTGAATTTATGATGAGACATAAGACGATTCTTAATCTCAAAATGTTTCAACAAGATACCCGATGTACGAGTATCCTCACACAAAACTAAATCAGCCTCCTTCAGGATTCTGATAGCACGGAGGGTCATATCCTCCATGTTTCCAACTGGTGTCGGTACGAGATATAATGTTCCCATTGTTGGTTGCAAATGTAAAGTAAATGAACAGAAGGACAAAATAAATTAGCTTTTTTTACATAACAATCATGTCCGTTTGCAAGGAAAAAGACAAAGTAACAATGATGTTATAATTTTAAAGAATAAATACTACTATCTACGAAAAAATACAACTTCATTCTACAAATTAACTTTCAGTTCTCTTTTATTTTCCGCTAAGAAGACAAAGAACACACTTCCTCAATAACTTTTAACGCTTAACGTTTATCTATTCTTTTTAAATTATATATCTTTGCAATGATTATGACAAAGATAGACAACCATAACGGTGAAAGACGTCGTCAAGGACGCATTGAAGTGATTTGTGGAAGTATGTTCTCTGGTAAAACCGAAGAACTCATCCGTCGTATGAAACGTGCAAAGTTCGCAAAACAGAGGGTTGAGATTTTCAAACCTTCTATTGACACACGCTATTCAGACGAGGATGTAGTCAGTCATGACCAGAACAGCATCCATTCTACACCTATCGACTCTTCTGGCAACATTCTTCTTCTTGCCTCAGACATTGATGTCGTGGGTATTGACGAGGCACAATTCTTAGACGAGGGACTCACTGATATCTGCAATAAGTTGGCAAATAACGGTGTACGTGTCATCGTTGCAGGACTCGACATGGACTTTAAGGGTATTCCTTTCGGTCCTATCCCAGCTCTTTGTGCTATTGCAGACGAGGTAACAAAGGTACACGCAATCTGTGTGAAGTGTGGCGCGTTGGCATACGTTAGCCACCGTCTCATTGCTGACGACCGTCGTGTTATGCTCGGAGAGCAGCAGGAATATGAGCCTCTATGCCGTGACTGCTACAAGAAGGCAACACAGGATGAAGCAAACAAAAACGTTTAAAAAGACATATGAGACAAACAATTACTTTTGATAAGTTCATACGCTGGGCATTGATAGCACTTGCCGTTTTAGCAGTTGGATTTATCATCAATGCACTATCTGAGGTTCTTTTACCATTCTTTATAGCATGGCTAATAGCCTACCTCCTCTATCCTATCGTGAAGTTTGTACAATATAAACTCCACATTCCAGGCAGAGCTTTGAGCATAATCATCACCTTTATATTGGTTGCAGCACTCTTTACTGCCATCTTCATGTTCATCGTTCCACCAATGATCAATCAGGTTGATAAGTTTATGACGATTGTCAATCGCTATCTACATGAGACGACACATACCAATGACATAGCGACAATGATACAGAAATGGATTAGGGAGAATCAGACAGAAATAGAAAGATTCTTAAAAAGTTCAGACTTCACAAACACGATTAAGACCGCTATGCCGAAGTTATTCTCTGTAATAGGTCAGACGGCAAGTATCCTGATTTCTATCATTGCATCATGTATCACTCTACTCTATACCTTCTTTATCCTGCTTGATTATGAGGTGTTGACTAACAATTGGATTAAGATATTCCCAAAGAACGTACGTCCTTTCTGGGCTGGATTGGCAGAAGATGCTGAGCGAGAATTGAATAATTACATACGTGGACAGGGATTAGTTTCACTCTGTATGGGTATACTCTTCTGCATTGGCTTTACCATTATTGATTTCCCAATGGCTATCGGTATGGGAATCCTTATTGGTATTCTTAACCTCGTCCCTTATCTTCACACCTTTGCACTTATCCCAACAGCTTTCCTTGCATTGCTCAAAGCTGCTGATACAGGACAGAATTTCTGGATTATCTTTGCCTCTGCACTAATTGTTTTTGCGGTTGTACAGCTGCTAATGGATATGGTGATAACACCAAAGGTCATGGGTAAAGCAATGGGTCTCAACCCAGCTATTCTACTCCTCTCTCTCTCTGTTTGGGGTGCACTCTTGGGCTTTATCGGACTTATCATAGCCCTACCACTCACTACTCTTATCATTGCTTACTGGCAAAGATATGTCACCAAAGAGGGTGATGGGGTTCAGGTAGAAAACATACCGGCTATTGCTGAGGAAAAGAAAGAAGATAAAGAATAAAGAAAGATAGTATCTATAGAACTATAACGAGCCTCCTTTTCACATGGAAAGGGGGCTTCTTTTTAATGCTATCTACCACCCGCACCAATGGTGCTTACCATGAACACCATATGTGTTAAGCCTTAGCACCATGTGTGCGTGACCTTAATACACTGACCGAAGATAGGAAATGAGAGGCATTCAGGTCGTTATAATGGAGATCGTAAGACGCTAATATCTAACTAAAAGCAAATCTATAAAATAAAAATAGCTCTCCTCTTCACACGAAAAGGAGAGCTAATTTTATGCAATCTACACCACTATTAGCAGTTTATCAACACCATGAAAACTCAGCTGAAGTGGTCTTTAATATGCTTATTTATACGTAAGACTCCAAGAACTTAACTGTTCCTGAAACCTTCACAGTGGTTGCTGTAGCTGGAAGGAGTACACTCTCACCTGCACGGAAAGAAATAGTATTGCCTTCAGCATCAGTAATTTCACCCTCACCCTTGAGTCCAACGAAGATTACAAAAGAGTCCAAATCACTATAATCGAGTGTCATTGGCTCTGTAAGGTCATAGACAGAAGTGGTGAAGTAAGGACAGCTAACGAGTTCTACAGGCTCATTCTGACGTGCTTCATACTGTGTGCGATAGTCTGGATAGACGGTATAATCGATGCACTCAGCTGCTTCCTTGGTATGTAACTGGCGATAATTGCCCGCTGCATCCTGACGCTTGAAGTCATAGATACGGTAGGTTACGTCGCTTGTCTCCTGAATCTCTGCCAAGAAACAGCCTGCACCGATAGAGTGAATACGACCTGCTGGCAAGAAGAATACATCGCCTTCCTTTACTGGATATTCAGACAAAGCCTCAGTAATGGTATCATTTTCAACCATTTCCTTGTATTGTTCTGGTGTAATCTGCTGCTTCAAACCGCTGCGGAGAGAGGCATCAGCATCACTGTCCATCACATACCACATCTCTGTCTTACCACGACCCAAGCCCTGTGCTTGTGCCTGCTCGTCCGTTGGATGAACCTGAATAGAAAGCTGCTCGCGTGCATCAATGAACTTAACAAGCAGAGGGAACTCATTGCCAAAGCGTTCATAGTTCTCCTTACCCACCAGTTTATCCTTCAAAGTCTCAACAAGTTTGTTCAGTGTCCAGCCTTTATATTCGCCATTAGAGACAACACTCTCGTTGTCCTTAACACCTGAAATTTCCCAGCTTTCGCCCACCTGCTTCTGATCAGAAGTCAAATGCTTGAAAGGTACTATCTTTTCTCCACCCCAAAGGATAGACTTTAAAAGAGGATTAAACTTAAACATTTCCATTTTTTATTGCTATTTTGATGTATCAAACTTTATAATAACGAAACCAATCTATGGTCTCATTTGTACTGCAAAGTTACACTTTAATCAGTAGATTACCAAGAAAACTGATAGAAAGGCATTGTTTCATTCTCCTCTAAAAGACAGAGAGAAGATTGTCATATCGGATGATTACACAACTGACTTTCACCTTTATTCCTACTCTATTCCTACTAATAGATAACAAGAAACTATCCATCAGTTTCTATATCGCGGTTTATATCAACTATAAAGCTGTTGTTTGGCTTATGTAAAAAATAGGTTTAGACTTATTAAACCTTAACTTTACAAAGTTCAAACAACAGCTTTAGCCTATCATTTTACTTAATTTCAGACATTCGCTTTGTCTGTTTCTGGATTATCTTTTGTGTTGATTTGTCTGATGCAAACACACTGTAGAATCCTTGTGGCTCGTGTGCAGGATCGCAGGTGAAGTCGTCTCCTGCCTGCCAACGCTCATGACGAGGTTTTCCATAACCACCCCAACCCCAGAAGTTACAACCAACAAGAAGTCCACCGTTCGCTGCGTTCTCTGCAACAGCTTCCATAACATACTTGTAATAAGCGTCGCGAGCCTTTGTTGTACTCTTCAATGAGAATGAGAAACCATCACGAGGATAACCGAACTCTTCAAGAACAAGTGGCTTATTAAGACGCTTGCAGATGGCAAGATGGTTGTCGATATATTCTTGTGTCTGCTTAAAACTTGCCTTAAGGTCCTCTTTTAGATGTGTCTTTCTTGCCCATTGCCAGTTGTATGGCCAAATGTGAATATTGCAATAGTCCACATTCTTATCTGCACAGATACGCTCAAAGCAGCCATAATCACGCTCACAACCGAAGACACCTTCACTTCCAAGGCTTATCAGATGGTTCTGATCAAGACTGCGAACGAGTGCTGTTGCCTCTGAAAGCCACTTCTCAAACTCTGGCAAAGCTTCCTTTGAAAAGGCACGAGGCTCGTTACAAATCTGCCAAGACATGATGGTAGGGTCATCAACATACTTGATACCAGAGTATCGGTTGGTACGACTAAGGATGAAGCGAATATGCTCATAGAACATTAAATGTGCCTTCTGATTAGCCGCAAACTTGCTGGCAAACTTTGTATAAGCGCCATAGCCGTCTCTACGTGGAATCAAAGCAGGTCCCTCATCAGCCCACTCCAAATAAGCACCATAGCCCCCACTCCATTCCCAAGAGTTGGTAAGATAAAGTACAGCAACCATCTTTCGCTTGCTCATCTCAGTTAAAAGATAGTCTAATCCTGCAAGAATAGAATCGTTATATACACCCGGACGAGACTGTAAAACAGGCTCTATCTTATCCTCAACACCGGGCAAACCATCTGCACCAACCAAAATACGGAGGTTATCAATACCCAAACGCTGCATCTCATCGAGTTCGCGACGAAGACGCACACGGTCTCCTCCTGGTCCTTCAGAGCCAAGTATAGGTCCATACCAGAAGTTTGTTCCCACATAATAGTAGGGTTTTCCACCACGAACAAAGCGTCCGTTCTTTACTTTCACAAAGTCACCGGCCATCATATTCACAGCCATTGCCAAGGCAATAATTGCCATAAAAACTCTTTTCATATAATTAGTAGTAAGTCGAAATATTACCAACTTTACGAGCAATGTTTCCCTTTTAGGGAAGATGCATCTACTTATTAATACACCTAAAGCAAGTTTTTCCCTTACCCACATTGCTATTTTTAGAAGAATAAATCGTTCTTCCGTCCAAATGTTTGGACGCTTTTCGTATTGCTTTAACAAAAGAACAGAAGTTACTCATTAAGCAAAAACATGGCAAAGACAGTCAACTATCTACCCTATTATCATCTCCTTTTATTAAAAACCTTTTCATTTTAAGACTTCGAAAAACCGTAGGCAAGGGTTTGAAAAATTATTACATAATTTCAAGAAAAACATCTATAAATAACGACAAAAGCATATACAAGAAGTAGATTTGCAACCAACAGCAAATCAATTAGTTATAAAATAGTAAAGTAAAAGGTGCTTAATTGGACTTCAAAAGGGCGTTAGTAAGGGGCTTAAAGGGCGTCTTTTGCAAGCCAGTTGGGCGTCTTTTAGAAGCCAAAAAAGCATGTGTTGATTTTGAAGAGTATGAAAATAGTTTACAAACTTCAACTAATAAGAGAATACGTTGTTTGTAGAAGACAGATAGATATATGGGTCTTCAGGATTTTGAGTGATGAGTCTTACCACTTAAGGTTAGGTTTCTGATGAAATGTCACACGGAGGGACGGAGAGGACGGAGGATTATTAAAACAAAGCAATGGAAGTCACGGAGGCACCGTCGGTACATAGAGCGACGGAGCTTGTTTGCCAATTCTATTAACAATTTATATACAAAACGTTTATTCCAAAATATTTATCAAGAATCTGTAGGCTACATCTCCGTTGCTCTTTGTGCCGTCGGCACCTCCGTAATATTGCGTTTACCTCCATCCCCTCCGTGACTCCGTGTGCCTATTATATAAGACTTTTAGTTTATCACTCCATATTTCGGAAGAACCATAAATACGCTTTTACTTTTTACTCTTTAACCGTTTTACTTATCCAAACCTATCCTTTTTCTCACATTTATTTACTAACTTTGTAGCCAAATGGGCAACAACATAACAGATATAAAGCAATTACTGAATGATGAGACCGACGAGAAACATTTCTCGTTTGAGGTTCTTCCCCCTTTGAAGGGTAATGGAACAGCGTCTCTTTTCCGCAATATTGATCAGCTCAAGGAGTTTAATCCGAGCTTCATAAACATAACCACTCACCATAGTGAGTTCGTATATCACGAGCGCGAAGACGGACTATTGGAACGCCAGAGTATACGTCGTCGACCTGGAACGGTAGCCATTGCAGCTGCTATCCAGCAAAGGTATGGCATTCCTGTCATTCCTCATGTGATATGCTCGGGTGCAACGAAAGAAGATATTGAGTACGAATTACTCGATTTACAGTTTCTTGGTATAGAGAACTTGATGCTTCTGCGTGGCGATAAAGCGCGCGAAGACCGATTCTTTACACCGACAGAAGGCGGTCATAGTCATACGACAGAACTGATTGAACAAGTAAACAGTTTCAACGAAGGTATATTCACTGATGGGTCTACAATGAAGCACCCAGGTAAGCCTTTCGTGTATGGTGTGGCATGTTATCCAGAGAAACATGAGGAAGCACCTAACCTTGAACAGGACCTACGTTACCTCAAGATGAAGCAGGATCTTGGTGCAACATTTGCCGTTACACAGCTTTTCTACGACAATGAGAAGTTCTATAACTTCGTTGATCAGGCTCGTAAGATGGGCGTTACCATTCCCATCATACCAGGAATTAAGCCTTTTGCAAAGCTATCCCAGCTGAATGTCGTTCCAAAGACATTCCATTGTGACATCCCAGAAGAGCTTGCTGGATTAGCTTTACTGTGTAAGTCGGACGAGGAGGCACGCCTGTTAGGTATTGAGTGGGCTGTTAGACAGGTGAAAGACCTTTATGCACATGGTTTCAACAACGTACATTTCTATACCGTTTCGGCGGTGAGCAGTGTGCACGAGGTAATGAAACGGTTGGTAGAAACTGGTCTTCTGAAACAGAACAGCAAATAAAAAAGAATACAAGAGAAGATGAACTTTTCAGAAGTTATAGGACAAGAAGCAGTTAAGGAACGGCTTATTCAGATGGTTAAAGAAGACCGTCTGCCCCATGCCTTGCTTTTCTGCGGACCACAAGGGGCGGGTAAGATGGCACTTGCAATGGCTTTTGCCAGCTATTTGCTTGCTGGTGACGAAGCTGAGGAAGCTACGTCATCAACCGTATCAAATGCTCGTGCCATGCTTCGAAACTGGGAACATCCTGACCTTCACTTCTCTTATCCTACCATCAAACTACCGAGCATGAGTGGTGAACACCAACCTGTAAGTGCAGACTTTGCGAAGGAATGGCACGGACTCATCATGCAAGGGACTTACTTCACCATGAATCAATGGATGAATCAGATGGGGGCTACCACACAGCAGGCTATCATCACGGGTGCTGAGAGCGACGAACTGTCACGCGTTTTGGCGTTGAAATCAAGTCAGGGGGGCTATAAGGTGTCTATCATCTGGCTGCCAGAACGAATGAATCTCACCTCAGCCAATAAGCTATTGAAGCTATTAGAGGAGCCACCACAGGGCACTATCTTCCTCATGGTATGCGAAGAACCAGAGAAACTTCTCGAAACTATCATCAGCCGTACACAGCGTATTGATGTGAAACGCATCAACGATGAGGCGATTGAACAAGCACTCATCAACAAAAGGGGGATTGATACTGATGCGGCACACCGCATTGCTCGTATCGCAAATGGTAGTTGGCTGAAAGCATTGGAAGCAATGGATACGGGTAATGAAAACCGTGAATTCCACAACATGTTCCAAATGCTTATGCGCCTATGTTACCTTCGTAACGTCAAAGACCTCAAACGTTGGAGCGAGGTTGTAGCAGGATATGGACGTGAGAAAGAGCGTCGTATGCTTACTTACTTCCAACAGCAAGTGCGCGAGAACTTCATGTTTAACTTCCAAACGCCCGAACTCAACTACATGACTTTGGAGGAAGAGAACTTCGCTAAGAACTTCGCACGATTCATCAACGAGGCAAACGTCATTGAAATCAACGAACTCTTCCAGCGTGCTAATCGTGATATCGGACAGAATGCAAACGCTAAGATTGTCTTCTATGACATGGCATTGAAACTCATTGTGCTGTTGTTGAAGAAGTAGACGAGTGGACAGGTGAACAAGTAGACGAGTTAACAAGTTGACAAGTTATATGCTTGAAACCTGTACTATATAATTAATCATTGCTTATCACAGCCTACCAAACTCTACAAGCAAAGAGGAACTTGGAGGCTTACAACATATATATAAACAAAAAGAAACAATCAATGGATTACAAAGATATGAAATTCAAGGTCTGGCATGGTTGCGACCGAGGCTTATGCCACAAAGGTTGTGGCAGACAAAACCACCAGTTAAACACGTTTGACTGGTTAGCTGACGTGCCTGGAAACAACCAGACAACTGACCTTGTTGAGGTTCAATTCAAGAATACTCGTAAGGGTTACTATCACAATGTCAACAATCTTGACCTAAAGAAGGGTGACATCGTGGCTGTAGAAGCTAACCCTGGACACGATATCGGAGTCGTTACACTGACAGGACGACTCGTTAAACTGCAGATTAAGAAGTCGTCAAGTGTGAAGTCACCAGACGACATCAAACGTGTCTATCGACTTGCAAAAGAAGTTGATATGCAAAAGTATCACGAGGCAAAAGCACGTGAACACGCTACAATGATTGAGAGCCGACAGATTGCGAAGGGTTTAGGACTGAAGATGAAGATTGGCGACGTAGAGTATCAGGGCGATGGAAACAAAGCTATCTTCTACTACATTGCCGACGAACGTGTCGACTTCCGCCAGCTTATCAAGGACCTTGCTGCTGCCTTCCACGTACGAATCGAAATGAAACAGATTGGTGCACGACAGGAAGCAGGACGCATTGGCGGTACAGGTCCATGTGGTCGTGAGCTTTGCTGTGCTACTTGGATGAAGAATTTCTCCAGTGTTTCGACCACAGCTGCCCGTATTCAGGACATCTCACTCAACCCAACCAAACTGGCGGGTATGTGTGCTAAGCTAAAATGTTGCCTGAACTATGAGGTTGACGACTATATGGAGGCAGGCAGAAAGCTTCCAAGTAGGGAGGTTATCTTGGAGACAATGGATGGCGAATACCATCTCTTCAAGACGGATATCCTCAATGGTCAATGCACCTACTCTACCGATAAGAACCTTGCAGCAAACCTCGAGACCATCAGTGCGGAGCGTGCAAAGGAGATTATCGAACTCAACCGACGTGGTGAGAAGCCTCTTTCGCTCCTTGAAGATGGTAAGGCAAAACCAGCTAAGAAGCCTGTTGACCTCCTTGCTGGTGCTGACCTCAGTCGATTTGATAAGGCTAAGAAACGCAAAAAGAACAACCAACCACGCAACAACAACGGACAGCAAGGTGGTAGACCACAACGCGACGACCGTCGAAATCAGCGTGATGGACAGGACAACTACCGTCAGCCAAATGACAACAGACGTCCACAGAACGATAACCGTCGCCCTCAGAATGGTAATCGTCGTCCTTATAACGGTCCTCGTCCTGCACAACAACAGAGCGAAGCTACTCCACAGAACAATAGATATGAAGGCAGACAGCCTCAGCAAACAGAAAGAAAACAAGAATGAGACATAAGGTTTCCACCTTATTATATATCATAGCACTCATGGTAATTACCATGGGTGCTGCTTCATGCAGTGACCCACGCACCTATGACCAATATAGAAGTGTGTCACTACAGGGGTGGTCACGCAATGATACACTTTCTTTTGATATCCCTCGCCAATGGGAAGGTAACTACCAATTAGACCTCTGCCTACGTGCTGCACAGACTTATCCTTACCGCAACATAAGTATGATTATTGAACGGAAGGTAATCTACTACAGACAACGGAAGAAGCGAGAAAAGACATATAATGATACTATTAATTGTGAGATTATCAATGATAAGGGAATATTGGTAGGACAGAAAGGTATCTCAAATACTGAAATACGTCAGGCAATTACCGCATTCCGCCTCAATCGCAATGACTCTATGCACGTCACGATACGTCATATCATGAGCCGTGAGTCACTTCCTGGTATCAGCGATGTAGGTATCAGGCTCCTCAAGAAGTAAACATTAGAGACAAACTATAAAGGCTGCTTCATCCTCCATACATTAGAGTCATGAAGCAGCCTTTACTTATGCAGGAATAAGCCTAAGTAGCACCTGCCTGAGCTATAATATCATATTTAGCGAGTATTAGTATCATACTCTCTTTCATTTCATGGCAATTACTTCCCCTACAAGCCATATACTAAAATGGTGATAATGCTTAACACAAATGGTGTTGATGCTTAGCACGTGTGGTGCGGAGGCTTAACACCAATGGTGCGAAGCACAAAACATATTGCCAAATACTATGCAATCAATATCCAAGCGTAGTCCTATCGCCTACTGACGGATAAGATTACGTCCTGCATCTATGCGGAGGAAAATAAATAGGAGCAACGTAAAGCCCCAAAGAGAAGAACCTCCGTAACTAAAGAAAGGTAACGGAATACCAATAACTGGCGTCAAACCTAATACCATTCCTACGTTAATAAAAAGATGGAATAGGAATATTCCTGCAACACAATAGCCATAGACTCGCCCAAACTTAAAGGGTTGTCGATCGGCAAGGTACATTAATCGGAGTATTAGGAAGAGGAACAGCACAAGAACAGAGGCTGAACCGAGGAAACCCTCCTCCTCACCTACCGTACAGAAGATAAAGTCTGTATCCTGCTCTGGTACAAACTTCAATTTAGTTTGTGTACCATTCAAGAAACCTTTACCTTGTAAGCCACCAGAGCCAATGGCTATCTCACTCTGATGTACATTATATCCTGCTCCTGCTAAGTCCTCATCTAAGCCTAAAAGTACGTTGATACGCACACGCTGGTGTGGCTGCATGACATCGTTCAACACATAGTCTGCTGAATAGAAAAAAGCAATTGACCCTAAAGCAAACAATGCAATATAGAAATAGTTAGCAAAGCGAGTGTTCATTGCATTATAAACTAAATAACCAATGACACATGCTGATAAAACCAACTGTATCCAAACAACATCAAACGGAATAACAAACTCTGAGAAGAGCAAGGCAAGTCCTGTGACACCAAAGACATAAGTTAGCAATAGGCGCGTACGTCCTTTGTCACCCACATAGACCCACACCATGACCGAAGAGAATATCTGAACAAGTAGGAGTACAACAAACTTTCCTAAGGATGTAGGGGTATCCCATAACAAGATTTCCTCATACTTGATTCCGACAACAAAGTAAATGACCATTGCCAGCCCAGTGAATAGGAACACACCAGACATTCCTTCACGATAAAGCATGAGGAAGAAAGAAAAATAAACCAAGGCAGAACCTGTCTCACGCTGTCCGACAATACACAGCATTGGTAGGAAAATGATTCCGCACGCACCAGCAAAATGCTTCCAATTCTTGATAGTAAAGCCATAAGCCGACATAAACTTGGCTATTGCTAATGCCGTTGCAAATTTCGCGAACTCGGCAGGCTGCAATCGGAGTGGACCCATAACGAGCCACGAGCGAGAACCCTTAATACTATGAGGATTAAAGATTGTGGCGAAGAGCAGTAGTACTAACAAACCATAGATGACATAAGCAAAGGTGTCATAGAAACGGTCGTCCATCATTAGAAGCACAAAGCCTAAACAGATAGAAGTACCAATCCACACAATCTGCATACCCGAACGGGTTGAAAGTGAGAAAATCTCTGTATCGCCATAAGTATAACTTGCACCACAGACACTCACCCATCCAAAGGTGAGCAACGCAATATAGATACCTATCGTCCACCAATCTAATGAACGAAGTACACCTGGTTGTCTGTCTGCTGTATAATTACTTGGCACGATTTACTTTCTCCTTGCTTTTTTGTTTATCGTTGGATTGACCCTTTGATTTCTCTTTAGGCTGTTCCTTTGGTTTATCTTTTACTTGTTCCTTCGGTTTAGCCTTAGGTTGCTCCTTAGGCTTTTCTTTCGTCTGTTCCTTAGACTTCACCTTGGGTTGTTCCTTTGCTTTGTCTTTGGATTGCTCCTTAGGCTTTTCCTTCACCTTAGACTTTTCCTTATTATCCTTTCGACTGTCTTTATTCTTTTCTTTTTCTTTTTCCTTCTTATCGCCTTCCTTATCCTTCTCTTTCTTCTCCGTCTTAACCGTTGTTTCAGGCTCTACACGGATAGCAGGTTCGTTCTGTGGTTGCTTCTTCTTCTCCTTTTCCTCAGCTTCTTTTCTTGCCTTTGCTTCCTTCAGCTTTTCTGCATCAGCTAAATCCTGCTTCTCTTTTACCTTCTTCAGCGAGTCTCTAATAGTATTTACACGCTTAATAGAGTCGAGACGAAGAGAGTCAGCACGTGACAAAGGACGCTTAAAGGAGTAAGCGATATGACGTTTCTGAACCGCTGCAGCACGAGCTTCATCACCAGGAGTAAGCTTTCCATTAATATACTGCTCTATCATTAGCGAACCAATTGGCACACCGTAGTCTGCACCAAATCCACCATTCTCAACATAAACAGCAATAGCTATCTTTGGAGTATCAACAGGTGCAAAGCCCATAAACACAGAGTGGTCCTTACCACGGTTCTGAGCCGTACCCGTCTTACCTGCCAATGAGTAACCAGGATGAACCGCATGCGCACAAGTTCCACCACGTACTGATGAAACCATACCCGCTATTACTTCTTGGTAAGCTCTTAGACTTCCCTTTGTATGGTGCTTCTCCACATACTTCTTATCGAGTTTTTTCCCTTGAATACTACGTACAACATGTGGCGCAATGTAATAACCACGATTCGCAATCGTAGCACCGAGGTTAGCAATCTGCAGTGGAGTAAGGTTGACCTCACCCTGACCGATAGAAATAGAGATAACCGAAAGCGGATTCCATTTCTTAAAAGCATTATCATAGAACTTCGCATTTGGAATCATACCGCGCTTCTCACCAGGAAGATCAATACCTAATTTATAACCGAAACCCATTGATACCATGTAGTCGCGCCACACGTTCATAGCATCCTCCAATGTCTTATATTTCCTACGATTGGAGAGCATATGATAGAGTCCCCAACAGTAATAACTATTACAAGAGGTGCTGATTGAAGGTACTAATGAGATAGGAGATGCATGTGCGTGACAACCAACATGAAGTCCTTTAAAGTTGAATCCATGATGACAAGGATAACGAGTTGAGTCTGTCACAATCCCTTCTGTGAAATAAGTAACAGCCTGTCCGGTCTTAAACGTTGAACCTGGAGGGTATTGACCCATTATAGCACGATTAAGTAGAGGCTTGGCTGGGTCGAGCGTCATATCTCGCTGGTACTTACCACGCAGTTTACCTATCATCGAACGAGGGTCGAAAGTAGGTGCAGAAACCATTGCTAAGATTTGTCCAGTCTTTGGTTCGATTGCCACAACAGCACCTAATTTACCTTCCATTAGACGTTCACCAAGTGCCTGAAGTTCTGCATCAAGACCAAGTTGGATATCACGTCCAGGATGTGGACGCTGGTCATACTTACCATTCTGATAGCGACCCTGTATCTGTCCGTGGGCATCACGCAGAAGTATCTGTACTCCCTTTACTCCACGTAAGTCTTTCTCATACTCACGCTCGACACCCATCTTACCGATATAATCTCCTGGCTGATAGTACTCATCTTCCTCAATATCACCCTGACTCACCTCTGCTACATCTCCAAGGACATGTGCAGCAATAGCTCGTTGATACTGGCGAACACTACGTTTCTGAATATAAAAGCCTGGAAAACGATAAAGTTTCTCTTGGAAGGCACTAAAGTCTTTATCACTCAATTGGCTCAAGAATAGTTGTTGCGTAAAGCGAGAGTAACCCGGATTCTTACTTCTATCCTTGATGTTAGCCATTCGGTTGATAAAATCAGCCTTTGTTATGTTTAGTGCCTTACAAAACTCCAATGTATCAAGATGACCTTTCATCTCGTTGGTTACCACCATAATGTCATAAGCTGGCTGATTAAAAACCAGCAACTTACCATTCCTATCAGTGATAGAACCACGTGAAGGGAACTCAATCTTCTTTAAGAAAGCATTAGAGTCGGCACTCTTCCGATAGTCGTCACTGGCTATCTGAAGAGCAAAAAGACGTATAATATATATCACCACGATACCTATTGCAACAGCGCTAAGCACGAGGCGACGCTTTTCTAAATCGTAATTCTTCATTTCTTATCGCCTCCTTACGTTCTCAACAACAAGAATAAGAATAAGCGTGAGCAATGAACTACCGCCAATACAAAGTAACCATTCTAACACATTAAAGAAACTAAACATCTCTAATGAGAAGAAAACAACGCTGTATGTCAAGGTTAGAATAGCCGCATACCACGTATATTGCGGTATACTAAGCGTGTCCATACCTGCTTGGAAGTTGTCACTACTGTCACGAGGTATGAATAGCTGCAGTACATAAGGCTGTAAAGCAGCTATTAAAGTCAATGAAGCAGAAGCTACACCGGGCGTATTTGAGAAAGTGTCAATAGTAAGACCCATTAGAAACGCCCATATCAACATAGCCCACTGAGGATAATTACGAGGGAACAAAAGGATAAAATAGATATAAAGCAATGGTGTGGCAACAGCAAACAGATGAATGTGATTGAGTACAAACACCTGTGCCACTGTCAAGACAGCAAACCAAAGCAAACGTTTTAGGAAATCTATATTCATTCTTTTTATTCGTAATTCAAAGGGGGAAAGTGGCTGACACCAATGTTAGAATGACTCTACAAAGTGCGGTTATCCTACCTCCCATCTATCTAAATAATATCTGCAAGCAGTCTACTTACTGTACACTATTCTCCATCTGACTCTCAATAGGCTTGATAGAGTCTTGTGCTGCCTTTATAACTTGACGTTGATCTCTTATAGAAGCATCGTCAATCACACAGACATCACGAAGGTTTCCGAAGTCTGTTGATAGCTGGATTTGTAGTCGATAAGAGAGTCCATCTTCTGAATTATAGACATGTTTTATCTTACCAACTAACACACCAGCTGGGAAAACAGAAGAATATCCACTCGTTACAACACGGTCGCCTAACTTAAACTTTGCATGACGAGGGACATCATCTAAATAAGCAACATCAGATGCGCCTCCATTCCAATGAAGATAACCGAAGTAGTCACGTCCTTGAATAGAACAACTGATGTTTGACTTTGAGTTCAGCACAGGAATTACAACTGCATAATGAATACCTGCCATATAGACAATACCCACAACACCATTACCACAAGCAACACCCATATCCTTATGTACACCATCCCATGTTCCTTTGTTGATGGTGATAAAGTTATTAGGTTTATCCAGCGAATTGGCAACAACCTTTGCCTGTATCAATCGGAACTTTGAAAGGAAACGATACTGACCTTTATGAAGAAAGGTAGAATCCTTTGTCTTATCATAAAGTTGAGCAGACAACTCCTTCACTTGACGTTCCAGTTCAAGGTTGCGTTTG
Source organism: Prevotella melaninogenica ATCC 25845 (assembly GCF_000144405.1). Taxonomy (NCBI): domain Bacteria; kingdom Pseudomonadati; phylum Bacteroidota; class Bacteroidia; order Bacteroidales; family Prevotellaceae; genus Prevotella; species Prevotella melaninogenica. Next base: position 547,906 of record NC_014370.1, on the reverse strand, counting down.
GTCAAAGCCTCATTCATCTCACCCATTGTTAGATAAGACGTAACCTTTGAACTTCCTTCATAAGCTAAACCAGCCACATAGTTTGCTGACGTGAACCACACACTGCCCTGATAGTCATTGAATCGGAACAGAAGAACCATACTCAAGACTTCCAGGGCAACGAACAAGAACCAATGCTTGTACTTAGCAAGGAACTCAGTCAGATTGTGCATGAACGTTAGTTGTTATCTCATCAAGAACGAGAAACGATCTACGTTCTTCAATGCAATGCCTGCACCCTTAGCCACACTGTGCAATGGGTCTTCGGCAATATGGAATGGAATATTAATCTTATCAGTCAGACGCTTGTCGATACCACGAAGCAAAGCACCACCTCCACTGAGATAGATACCATTCTTTACGATGTCAGCATAAAGCTCAGGTGGAGTGTTCTCCAATGCTGAAAGAACAGCATTCTCAATCTTTGCAACAGTCTTATCAAGACAATGAGCAATCTCCTGATAGCATACAGGAACCTCCATAGGGAGAGCTGTGATGCGATTAGGGCCATGTACAATGTAATCTTCTGGAGCTTCATCACCAAGGTCTGTCAGCGCTGAACCTACATGGAGCTTAATACGCTCTGCCATACGCTCACTGACCTTCACATTGTGCTGACGACTCATATATTCCTGAATATCTGCAGTGAGGTCATCACCAGCTACACGGATAGAGTTATTACATACGATACCACCCAAAGAGATTACAGCAATCTCTGTGCTACCACCACCGATATCAACAATCATGTTACCCTCTGGAGCCTCTACATCAAGACCCATACCAAGAGCTGCAGCCATTGGCTCGAAGATAAGATATACATCACGACCATCAGCGTGTTCAGCTGAGTCACGGACAGCACGAAGCTCCACTTCAGTAGAACCTGATGGAACACCGATTACCATACGTAATGAAGGTGAGAAGAAACGATTACCACTGTGAACCATCTTAATAAGTCCACGCATCATCTGCTCACAAGCTGTAAAGTCAGCGATAACTCCGTCGCGCAAAGGGCGGATTGTACGAATATTGGGATGTTCCTTCTCGTACATCATCTTTGCATCACCACCCACAGCAATCATCTTATCTGTGCGACGGTCCAGTGCTACTACTGACGGCTCGTCAACTACAATCTTATCATCGCTGATAATAATCGTGTTTGCCGTTCCCAGGTCCATAGCAATTTCCTGGATAAATGAAAATAATCCCATTAATATATCTGTATTTTATAATTGTATATTCTTTTCTAATCTGTGCTTATTCTGTCGCAAACCAGCTATGGATAGCTTTATCATAGTGACTGCTAACACCAAAAGCACGCTCTGCAAACATCTTTCGGTCTTCGATATCTGTCTGCGCACCATTTGTATTGAGGATCTGGAGCAACACTGGATATTCTGCCTTACTTGGCACGATAACAACATCCTTAAAATTCTTTGCTCCTGCACGTATCAGTGAAATACCACCGATATCAATCTTCTCAATGATGTCTTCTGCGCTGGCACCACTGGCAACTGTCTGCTCAAACGGATAAAGATCTACGATAACAAGATCAATGAAAGGTATTTCATATTTCTGCATCTGTGCCTGATCACTTTCATTATCACGGCGAGAAAGGATTCCTCCAAAGACCTTTGGATGAAGGGTCTTCACACGACCTCCAAGGATAGAAGGATAAGATGTTACGTCTTCTACCTTTTGACATGGGTATCCTAATGATTCGATGAACTCTTGTGTACCACCTGTACTTAAGAATTTCACACCTTCCGCATCTAACTTCTTGAGCAAATCCTCAAGTCCATCTTTATGAAAAACCGAAATAAGAGCAGTCTTAATTTGTTTTTTACCAGCCATTGTAAAACATTTTATGGATTTGATTTGCAAAGTTACTAATTATAGGTGACTAAACAATATTTTAAATCAAAAAAAAACAAAAGGTTGCCAACTATTTGCTTAAAGTCTAATAAGCTGCCACCTTTTGTTTTATTCTGCCTGCTTCAAGTTCTGCTTTTTGAGAACTGAAGTTCAATTTCTTTATGCCTACCAAAGACCTTATCAAGTCTATTCTTTACCTTTGATACCGAAAGCATCTAAGATACCTTGTATCTCACTGCCAAGACCAAAGACGCTATTCATCACACCATCCTTGGCACCGCGCACCATATAACGGGCACAATCACCTTCGAGCTTACCGATACGCTGGCGTTCTGCAACGGTATAATCATGGCGTGAGATCTCTCGACGGATACGACCAAACTTATCAACAGCTTTACGCCACTTCTTTGCTGTGTAGTATTGGCTGTTATCACGTAATTCGTAGGAGAAATTCTCTAAGTCGTTAATAGCTGACTCACGCGTAGCACATGAGCTTACCGATAGCATTGCCACAATGAGGGCAAGGCCCATAAACATTTTCTTTACCTTGTTTCTCATCTTTTATAACTTCTAATTTTATAATAATCCTCCCTATATCTGGCTTATGTTTATAATACTTCTCTATCTGAAAGTAACATAAAAATATGCCTTTTAAGGGTAATAGTCATGGCAAAAATAGGAAATTATAATGATTTAACCAACAAAACATCACATTACTTTTCATTCTTTTTCCACTTTTTAACTACCTTTGTTCCATGAATTTCGCAGTAACACTCCTTCAATGGTTCAAAAATAACGGACGTTCTCTACCTTGGCGAGAGACAAAGGATGCATACGCTATCTGGCTGAGTGAGGTTATTTTACAGCAAACTCGTATCGTTCAAGGTATGAGTTATTGGGAACGTTTTATGGCAAAATGGCCCACCGTTAACGACCTCGCTGCTGCCACTGAGAACGAAGTGCTAAAGGCTTGGCAGGGTTTGGGTTACTATTCTCGTGCAAGAAACCTCCATACGGCAGCACAACAGGTGATGGAATTAGGTGGATTCCCACAGACTTTCAAAGAATTAAAGACTCTGAAAGGTGTAGGCGATTATACTGCTGCTGCCATTGCTTCTATTGCTTTTGGCGAACCAGTTGCTGTGGTAGACGGCAACGTTTATCGTGTGCTTTCTCGCTATTATGGCATCGAGACACCTATTGATAGCACCGAAGGGAAGAAGGAGTTTCAAACACTCGCTCAATCTCTTTTACCTATAAATGAACCGGCAGACTACAACGAAGCTATTATGGACTTTGGCGCAACGCAGTGTACACCAAATTCTCCTCATTGCAGTGCTTGTCCACTCTGCGAAACATGCGTTGCTTTCCGTGAACAACGCATTGATGAACTACCAGTAAAAAGCAAAAAAGTGAAACAACGGGAACGTCATTTCACCTATCTTTGTATTGAATATGAAGGAAAGATTGCCATCCACCAACGTGGTGCGGGTGACATTTGGCAAGGACTATGGGAGTTTCCACAGGAAGAACACCTTACATCATCTGAAGACTCTGCGTGGAAAACAGAAGCGCAGCTACTACAAAAGGGGGTAAAGCATATTCTTACCCATCAGATTCTTCTTGCAGACATCTACCTTTGGCAGCCTACGAGGCGTCCACAACTGCCCTCTGAATTCATATGGATTGAAAAGCAAGACCTTGAAAATTATGCTTTACCACGGCTAATTGAGATTCTGTTAAAGGCAGTTCCTGCCTAAATTCCGCCTCCCTTCAGCCGTCTATCTCACGGTCCGCTTCTACGAGGAATTGCCTCGTAGCCTTCCCTCCTCTCCTTTTTCTGTCTTCAAAGCGCCTCTATCGGCTACTTCTTCCCAAAATCCTCATCAATACGCAGCTGATGAGCAACCAAGAATGGGAAGATGCAAACAATCATGACGATAACAAAGAACCAACGATAACCCACCGCCTGTGCCAATGCACCTGCAAACAAGCCTGGAATCATCATTGACAACGCCATAAAGCCTGTACAAAGCGCATAATGACTGGTCTTATGCTCACCCCGACTGAAATAAATCATAAAGAGCATATAGGCACTAAAACCAAATCCATAACCGAAATTCTCAATAAATACAGCAATACTAATCGCTATCACATTATCGGGAAGTATATAGGCTAAATAGACATAAGCTAAGTTAGGCAACGTGATAGCTGCCGTCATCGGCCATATCCAGCGCTTCAAACCATCTCGACTAATCATCATTCCTCCAATGACACCTCCTATCAGGAGACCTGCCACGCCCACAACACCATTCACGGTGCCATACTCTATCTCAGAAAGTGCCAATCCCCCTTTAGTCTTCGATGCCTGCAGAAAGAGTTGAGAAATAGGGATTATCAAAGCTTCTGGCAAACGAAAGAGAAGTAGGAAACAGATCGTTGTCAAAGCCTGCTCCTTTTTAAAGAAGGAAAGAAAAGTCTCTCCAAAACTGCGAAGCAGATGACTGGCAGACACCTGTGCCCTCTCAGAATCCTCAGACGGACGTGGAAGAATAAAGCGATGATAGAGGGCAAGTCCCATAAAAAGAGCCATCAGACCGTAGAAGACAAGCGACCAAGTCCATTGTATATCAAACTTCTTATGTAAAAAACCAGCGAGCGCAATCAGACCGCCCTTACCGACAACCATTGAAATACGATAAAAAGTAGAACGAATACCCACGAAAAATGCCTGATCATGCTGGTTAAGTCCCATCATATAAAAACCATCAGCAACTACATCATGTGTCGCACTACTAAATGCCAGTAGCCAAAAGAAACAGATTGTCCCCTGAAGCCATAACGAGGTATTGACCGTAAAGGCAACACCTGCAAAGGCTGCCCCAACAAGCATTTGCATAACGATAATCCACCAACGCTTTGTCTTAATCAAATCAAGAAATGGACTCCACAGAGGTTTGATAACCCAAGGGAGGTAAAGCCATGAAGTATAAAAGGTCACTTCAGCATCTGACAAGCCCATCTGCATATAGACCTGCAGGGACAGTACTGTTACTGCAATATAAGGTAATCCCTCAGCAAAGTAAAGTGAGGGTATCCATGCCCATGGGCTTATCTGTCTTTCTGTTTTCAATGCTTATTGCGCTTTTGAGTTCTGTTATTATCATCATTGTATGCAAAGTGTCTTTTCTTCACAACCTATTATCAACAAAACCAATGAGAGATATATCAATCATGTAACCAAAAGAGATAAATAGGTTCAAGCAGGCTATTCAAACACCACTGCAAACTTAGTATTGTGTCTTTTCAAACGATGACAAAGATACATAAAATTAACGAGAAAAAGGAGGGATAGCGCTCACGAATAAGAATTAAAAGATAATTTATATATTAAAGACTAATGATTTTCGTTTTTCTTGAAAGTATGATTGAAATTTTTAGCTTATCTTTGTGAACAGGGGTTATGATTTATTACACTAACATTTACTCCATTTTACATACTGAGTAGTTTGACATAAATCATAAACACAGAATGACTCTAATACACTCTACCCTCTCTATTGGATATAGAGAATCATAGAGTAACACGATAAGGAAGCATGACACTGTAGAAGGTCTATCTACAACTCAAAGTGATATGCTTCCTCTTTTCTATAAATTCATAGTTACAAGCCCTATAAGAGTTGGAACATCCACAAGAAAATAAATTGAAACTTCAGCTATCTAAGTAGTATATCGTTCCATCTTATACAAACAGCTTATTCTTATATCAGCCAACATTTGTAAACTATTTTCACACAACCCTAAACCAATATATGTTCTTTTGGCTTCTTAAAGACGCCAAATTGCGTCGCTAAAGGTGCCCTTTAAGCCCCTTACTAACGCCCTTTTGAAGTCCTACTAAGCACCTTTTCTTCTACAGTTTTATAACTAATTGATTTCCTGTTGGTTGCAGACATGCTCTTCATACGTGTTTTTGTCCTTATTTATAGATGTTTTATTCGAAATTATGTAATGATTTTTCAAAACCTTATTTGCGTGGAACTCACTAAGTATAAACATGAAAGGGACATCTATGTCGAAGAATAAAATTGGTAGTTGATAGTCCTACTATGTTTTAGAGAAACACTAAGGTTCTTACGTTAAAACTATAAGGTAAGTATCCAAACATTTAATAAAGGAAGCAAAAAAAAGGGCGATAGTCATTACGACCATCGCCCTTATATCTAATGATTGTTTCAGATAATTACATACCTAAAGCCTTCTTAGCGCCGTCATTGTTAGGATTAATCTTCAGCACCTTATTGAAGTACTCGTCTGCAAGTGGCTTGTTACCCTTCTTTGAGTAATAGTAACCGAGACCATAGTAAACGTTCTCCAAGTAGCTCTTGCTATCCTCATCGAGCGTTGGCTTAGCCTCTTCGTAAGCAGCCACCTTCTGATAGATTTCAGCTACCTTATCAGGATCGTTCATCAACTGAGCTATGTTAGCTTGGTTCAACCATACCCAGTCAGAGATTGTTGGGAACTTAGAAACCATCTGCTCGTAAACATCAAATGCCTTTGCAAGAACAGCGTTCTTAGCAGCACGGTCTGTCAAGCCCTCTGCCTTTGTAACATATGTGTTAGCAAGTGTTGCCCAATCATTGTTAGTAGCCTTCTTACTCTTAGAAAGGTACTCCTGCTGAACCTCAAGTGCCTTGTCATCATTACCCTGTGCAGCATAGATAGCAGCCAAAGTCTTCAAAGGCTCAATATTGTTCTTATCAACCTCGAGTGCCTTGTTAACAGTGTTGATAGCTTCGTCATACTGCTGAGCACCGCAAAGTGCCTTTGCATATACATCGTAGTCGTTAGCAACCTTCTTACCAGAACCAGCAAACACTACCTTACCATAGTTGATAGCAGAAGCATAATCCTTCAACTCAACTGATGCCATCATAGCAATACGGCTCAAGTACTCACTGTTAGGGAACTTCTGCAAGCCCTGCTTTACAACATCCAAAGCTCTCTGATAGTCTTTTGTGATGTAAGCAGCAAAACCGTAGTTATAGAAGTTGTCCTCTGACATATTAGCTGGATTAGCCTTAGCATACCACTCTAATGCCTCCTTGTACTTACCATCGCCAAGCATGATTTCAGCTGCAGTTGCCTCTACTGGATAGTCTGGCTTAACCTTACGAAGTTCTTCAAGCTTCTGAACAGCAACCTTTGAGTTTACATGACGGAAAACCTTAGCATAACGCTCGTAAGCTGTTACGTTCTGTGGATCAACAGTAATCGCATTCTGATACTGTGTTGCAGCTGCACCAGCATTACCGATAGAATCCTTAAGAGCCGCAATATCACCCAAAAGAACATAAGCTAAACTTCCCTTGTATTTCTTGTTATTGATAACATTGTTTGCAATCTCTGTTGCTGCATCATAATTATGCTGCAAAAGGTAAACATTACCCAAAGCAACAATAGCCTCTTCACTCTTCTTAAAGTTCTTCTGATACTCCTTAATAAGATCCTTTGCTGCCTTTGGATCATTTGGTGCAGCTTCGATAGCAGCTACAATAGGCTTAAGAGCTACTGCATAATCAACATCCTGTGCCATTGCTGGAGTTGACATTGCCAACATCAAGGCTCCAGCTATTAAATATTTCTTTGTTTTCATAATTCATTCTCTTTAAATTTTAATTCAAGTGAACTTTATTCATTAAGACGCCTACCACGGCATTTAGTTTAATTCTATGAGAGTAGTAACTAATGTTGATAAGCAAAATAAATCTTCTCTAATGTTATAACGACCACATTTAATTAATCATAACCGATTATCATTTGCCAATAAATAACACACTATGCTTTACTGACTACTGGGTCTTAACTTCAACTTCACGAATGTTGATTTCACCACGATAAGGCAAGAGACCAGCCTTAAAAATAATCTTCTGACCAATTGGATTGGTTACGAAGTTTGCAAATGCCCAAGGCAATGCTTTGTGAGGGTCAGCCACGACAGCATAGATAGTTCTTACGAAAGGATATCTGCCATCCAACAGATAAGCTTGGTAAGGTTGCCAACTATTCTCTGGCTGTGCAACGGTAGTCTTTGAAAGACCAACCACTCTAATATCTTTCTTAAATGTAGTGTTTGTAGAGTCACGATGATCATTCAACCAATTTGACCCAATAACACCTATAGCATTCGGAGTTTTGTGAACATAGTCAATAACTGACTTACTGTTATTTGCAGCAACAATGTTCGCACTCTTAATGTTCTTTCCACCTAAAATGGAGTCGACTACATAATGTAACGTAGCTGATGCTTTGTTGTCAAAGACAACTTCAATATTACCCTTATCATTCTTAGGGTTCAGCTGATTCCATTTTGCAATCTGACCACTGAGAATCTTCTTAACATCGGTAACCGTAATACATGAATCTGCATTCGTATTGTTCACGATGAAAGCAATTCCATCATATCCTATCGGGAATACCGCTGGGATAGGACCTTTCTCTCGTAACATAGCATCTTCTCCCTTCGTCAATGCATGAGAAGTAAAGAAAAGATTAACTTTCTGGTCGAGGAGCAGTTGCATACCTTTGTTGTCATCTGTATAGATTGGCAACAAGTGAGTTTCTGGATAGCGGAACTGATAATTCTGTAACAGTTCCTCTATAATAGGACTAAAACTTTCGTCAGAGGCGAACTTAATCGTCCCTGACGTCGGTGTATCTGTTCTGCCGTCCTTAGCTTTCTTCTGTCCGCAAGCAGACAGAAGGAAGCCGAGGGATAGCATCAATCCTACTGTTATGTAGAATCTGGTTCTTTTCATATAATATTTGCTTTTACTGCAGTTTGAAGGTAATAGGAAGAGTAAACCAAACGTTTGCTGGCTGACCATTGTTCATACCTGGAGACCACTTCGGCATGCTATTAACAACGCGAAGTGCCTCACGGTCGAGTGCCTGATCAACACCACGAACGATTTGTGCCTGACTAACGCTACCATCACGTCCTACAACGAACTTGACAATAACACGTCCCTGCACACCATTCTCTGCTGCAACTGCTGGATATTGGATATGAGAAGCCAACCAAGCATTTACGTTAGGGAATGAAGGCATAACCTCTGCCACTGTGAAGACCTTGTTCTCAACCTCCTGCTTTGGCTCTGGTTTTGGAGCCTCAACAACAGGTTTCTCGATCTTTGGTACAATCTGTTCAGGAGTAGCAACAGTGCTACGAGCAGCAACTTCAGTACGATCTTCCGTACCTTCCTTGTTCTCAACACCGACTGCCTTGGTCTCCTTATTCATCTTGACCATTGGAGGCATCTCTTCCTTAACATCCTTATCATCCTTGATGACAGGGGCTGTAAACTTAACAGTTGCACGCGTTTCAGGAACAACCTTTTCAGGTTCAATCTTCTTAGGTTCTTCCTTCTTCTGCTGTTTCTTACGCTCAGCCTGTTCCTTCTTAGCCTGTTCAAGAGCTGCCAATTCCATCTTAGCTGCATATTCAGCTTGAGCAGCTAATTCATCGTTGTGCTTCTTAATCTGATAAGCTAAGTAACCACCACCGAGGAATGCAGCACAAAGCAGAATAGCTAAAGCCTTGATGTTACGCTGAGAAACAGTTTTACGAAGCTTGTATGCACCGTACTCCTTGTTCTTGTCGGCGAACACCATGTCGACCCATTTAGGATCGCATAAATCTATTTTTGCCATTGTTTTCTTTCTTTAATTGTTACTATTCAGTGATTAAGCCTTTATACCTTTCTTGGCTAAGAGAGCCTTGTCTTGGTCTGTCAGCTTGTCAATGACGTAAGTTCCAATATATGAAATCTGCATTTCATCGAGGATGTCTACCAAATGACGATAAGAAGCTTGATCAGTTGGCTTGATAATGACAGTCATAGTAGAAACCTTCTTGCCATTAATCATACCAGTTTTGATCGCGGACAAATCAGCCTGATAAATACTATCTGGATAAGCCTTTGGATTTTCCTGTTTCTTACGATTCAGTTCCTTCACAGCGATGTCCATATCCTGATATGGGATAGAAACTGGATCGCCTGTTGAAGGGTCACCCACCTGCTTATGCTGAAGAACGTAGCGAATACCACTTGGAGTGTTACTCCAATCAGCTGGCTTCAACCAATTAGCGTTATCATACTCTGGTTTACCATTACCGTAGAAGATTTTATCTCCGTCAGCAATGTAAATCGTAATAGAGTGTGACTCCTTGGCCTCATTCTTCTGAGTGTCCTTCTGAGTTTTATCATTACTTGGCATCGTCAACTCCATAGTTGAAGGCTTGCTAAGTGAAGTACAAAGCATGAAGAAGGTAATCAGCAACATAAGCATATCCACCATCGGCGTAAAGTCTACGCGGACGGTCATCTTCTTCTGCTTGCCGCCTTCTTTTCCTGTATCCATCATTTCCATACTTTGATCTCCTTACTTATTAGCTGCCTGCGCAGCCTTTTTAGCGTCCAACTGTGTGATCATATAGTAATGGCTCTCATCCATGTCCTGGAGTTCACTCATTACCTTCTTAACGGTACCATAAGGAGAATCGGAATCAGACTTGATAGCAAGTCTAACCTTAGGGTTCACCTGGCGGGCTGCGTTAACCCACTGTTGGAACTCAGTCATCTCCTGTCCTTGGATACTATCGAGAGGAATACCCATCTTAGGGAGTTCTTTACCACGCTCAGCAGCTGGCTTTGATAAATAAGCAGCTAACTTATCGAGCGGAGTACCAAATGTAGACTCAGCAACAAAAGTTTTCTTCTGTGCAGGAGTCAATGTAATGCCCATATTATCTACGATTTGTCCCAACTCATTGGTGTTATCGTAGCTCAAAAATACCTGGCCTTCGCCAGTAGGCTTTCCTGTAGGTCCCTTTTCTGGACTCACAAGAATTGTCAAGACACCATTCTCAGGCACCTTAGTTTCAGACACAGAACCTGGAGTATTTACCTTCACTGGCTCGTTCTTAACGAACGTTGATGTCAGCATGAAGAAGGTAAGCAACAGGGTCATAACGTCTGACATAGGCGTCATGTCGATAAAAGTGTCATTCTTCTTAACTTTTACTTTACCCATAGCGATAAATTATTAAAGGGTTAGCAAAAATTAAGCCTCGTCTGTGTGGTTTACTTCGTATGTCTGAGCGATAGAATAACCAACCTCGTCGAGGGCAAAAGTCAACTTGTCAACCTTGTTAGAGTAGTAACCATAAGAAACTACCGCACACCAAGATGTTGCAATACCGAATGCGGTGTTGATCAACGCCTCAGAAATACCAGCAGAAAGTGCAGCAGAGTCAGCACCACCACCTGCAGCAAGAGCAGAGAACGACTTGATCATACCGGTTACAGTACCGAGAAGACCAGTAAGAGTACCAAGTGTTACGAGAGTAGCAATGATAGGGAGGTTCATTGTCAGAGTTGGCATCTCGAGCTGAGTAGCCTCCTCGTGAGCCTGCTGAATCTTAGCTACCTTCTGAGCCTTCTTAAGGTTAGCATTAGCACCAGTCTCCATATCCTTGTAAGCGTTCAAAGAAGCCTTAACAACGTTTGCTACAGAACCCTTCTGCTGATCGCAGAGCTGGTTAGCCTTAGCAAGGTCATTTGCGTTAAGAGCACTCTTGATGTTTGCAACGAACTTTGGAAGGGCACCCTTACCGAAAGCAGTCTTCAAAGCCATCCAACGCTCGATAGACATAGCGAGCACTGTCAACAAGAGAGTGTGGATAACAGGAACGACTACGCCACCCTTAAAGATGGTACCCCAAACGTCTGCTGGGTTCTCACGTACTGCTCCATCCTGGAAGTGCATTGGGTTACCGAACCATGTGTAGAACAATGTGAACGCAACGACAGCGCAAACGACGATAATCCAGAATGCACCTCTAACTCCTGTGAAGCCCTCAGACTTTTTCTGTGGGACTGGTTTTTGTTGTGTAGTTGCCATAATTTGATAAAATTTTAATTTTTAGGTTATTAATGAATTAATTTGTTAATATCTTTCTGATTTATAAGCATTTGTATCTTACCGCCATTATAAAAGGGAGTTCAACACTGCTTCTTATCTCCGCAAAGATAGTAATTAAAAGAAAACTACAGCTACGATTAATAACATTTAACAGTTATAAATGTACAGTTTCTATCTCATCTTTATTACTATCTGCATTTCCGATTCCTATTTAAGTTTTGAAAGTACTTCTTTAATACGACGAAGCGCTTCCTTTATATTTTCATCACTTGTTGCATAACTCATTCTAAAACAGTCTGGAGCACCAAAAGCATCACCACCCACTGTTGCTACACATCCTTCTTCAAGAATATACATAGCAAGGTCGGATGAGTTGTTAATCACATGCTTGCCATCTGTCTTTCCAAAGAAGCTGGAACATTTAGGGAAGAGATAGAATGCACCTTGTGGCACATTTACCTCAAGTCCAGGGATTTCTTTTGCCAGACTAACAATCAGATCACGACGGCGACGGAATGTCTCTCGATACTCTGTTACACAAGCTTGATCTTCAACATATGCCGCAACAGCAGCCATCTGACTTACGCTACATGTACCTGACGTATATTGTCCTTGCAACTTATTGAGACCCTTTACAATCCACTCTGGTGCTGCTACCCAACCGATTCTCCAGCCAGTCATAGCATAAGCCTTACTAACTCCGTTACAAAGAATCGTACGTTCTTTCATTCCAGAACAAGATGCGATACTGCAATGACCACCTATATAACTAATGTGTTCGTAAATCTCATCTGAAAGAACAAACACGTCTTCATGTGCCAAGACAACCTTTGACAAAGCCTCCAACTCCTCTGCAGCATAAACACTACCAGTAGGATTACTTGGAGAGCAAAGAATTATCATCTTTGTCTTTGGTGTAATAGCCTCTTCTAACTGCTCTGCGGTAATCTTAAAGTCTTGCTCAATTCCTGCAGAAACAACAACAGGAACACCGCCAGCGAGTTTAACCATCTGTGGATAGCTCACCCAATAAGGTGCAGGAATAATCACCTCATCACCTGGATTCACCAAAGCCAAAACAGCATTGCAAACGCCTTGCTTACCACCAGTACCAACAATAATCTCTGATGCAGCATAATCAAGATTGTTTTCATCTTTCAGCTTCTTTGAGATAGCCTCTCTCAAAGCAGGATAACCAGGAACAGGAGAATACTTAGAGAAGTTATCATCAATAGCCTTTTTGCCCGCCTCCTTAACATGATCAGGAGTCATGAAGTCTGGTTCTCCCACACTCATGTTGATAACATCAATTCCCTGCGCTTTCATTTCACTACTCTTCTGTGACATTGCTAATGTCTCAGAAGGCGCCAATCGATTTAAACGATCTGATAGTTGTGCCATTTCGAACCTTATCTTTCTTTATAAATAATATCAAGTACAAAAGTACGCAAAATCATTTTGATAACGCAACTTTTCTTTCTTTATTTTATCTATATAACATTTTTACTGCCGATTTGACAGTTTAAATTAAACAATTATATAATAAATGAACTCTTTATAAACAAAACTATAAAAGGATATAACAATGGCATTCTTTTAAGCCTACAAATTAAGAATCCCACCACAGAGAAACAAGTCATTTCTCTATAGTGGGATTCATTATAAGACTTATCTTAAAGCCTTCGTATTTGTCATTACACTTACAGATGCAAGTCGTGTCCCATACGATCACGCTTGGTCTTCAGATAGCGATAGTCAAACTTATTTGGAGTAATCTCAATAGGTACATTCTCCTCTATCTCTAAGCCATAAGCCTCAAGGCCTACTCGCTTCGTTGGATTGTTTGTTATCAAACGCATCTTATGAATACCAAGATGGCGCAACATCTGCGCTCCACAACCATAATCGCGTTCGTCTGGACGGAAACCAAGATGAAGGTTAGCCTCAACCGTATCAAGGCCTTGCTCTTGCAACTTATAGGCTGCAATCTTATTCATCAAACCAATGCCACGACCTTCCTGCTGCATATAGATGATAACACCCTTGCCTTCTTTCTCAATCATCTCCATTGCCTTGTGAAGCTGTTCGCCACAATCACAACGCTGACTACCAAGGATGTCACCCGTTGCACATGATGAGTGTACACGTACAAGTACTGGTTCATCCTCTTTCCATGTACCCTTGATAAGAGCCATGTGTTCCAAGCCATTTGCTTGACGGAATGGAATCAAGTGAAACATACCATATTGTGTAGGGAGTTCTACTTCCTCACCAACGACAATACTTGTTTCCTTCTTCAAACGATAGGCAATAATGTCCTTGATACTGATAATCTTCATATCCCACTCCTTTGCACGCTTCTGCAAATCAGGCATACGAGCCATTGTACCATCTTCGTTCATAATCTCCATTAACACACCTGCTGGGAAACAACCTGCAAGCTTACAGAGGTCAACAGCAGCTTCAGTATGACCCGAACGACGCAAAACACCATTATCCTGAGCATAAAGTGGATTGACATGTCCAGGACGGCCAAAAGTCTGAGGAGTAGAATTAGGATCTGCCAAAGCCTTAATTGTTTCAGCACGGTCGTGTGTAGACACACCTGTTGAACAGCCTTCCAACTTATCAACCGTAACGGTGAAAGGAGTTCCAAGTACTGAAGTATTATCAGAAACCTGATGAGGTAAATCTAATTCTTCCGCACGTGATATCGTTATAGGAACACAAAGCACACCTCGTGCATTCTTCAACATGAAGTTAACCTTCTCTGGCGTTATCATTTCTGCAGCCATAATAAGGTCGCCTTCATTCTCTCGGTCTTCATCATCTACTACGATAACGAACTTTCCTTCCCGAAAGTCTTTCAGTGCATCCTCGATGCTATCGAGTTTAAAATCTTCCATATAGTTACTGATTTATATTGTTTTTATCAATAGCCCCTTGCTTCTTCTTTTTCCTTTATACGTTGTATCTCTGCGATAATCGTATCATTACAGCTAATAATAGTACGAAGGTCGCGATAAAGACGTAAGCGGAAACGCCACATTCGGAAGTAGAAGAAAATACCAGCAGGCACTATAACTGCTGCAAGAATGTTCGACCACTTATGATCGAATGGTCTTGTATGTGCCTTTACTGCTAATATTGGGTATTTATTTAATTCTGCCATGATGACTTTATTACGCGTATTGCCTAAGTCTTCTATGACATTTTCAAGTTCATCATTAATCTTCTCAATGACATGATCCGTATGATAGCGGAAGAACACCTTTATAATATTAGGCGCAGACTTCAACCTGCGTGTCTTAGCATACTCCGTAATTCTTACGTTCAAATCATTGAGTTGTTCTGCTGCCTTGCTATAATCAGGGTCATTTAAGATAACCTCCTTGCTGGCCACACTACGTTTCACACGCATTCCAAACATCTTCATCAACATGTTCTTATACATATCCGCATTGAACACTGTTGAATCATTGTTCGCCTTGTAGGTGAAGAATACAGCCATTGGGATAAGAACAGCCATAGACAATCCTTTACCAAACCATATCGCCCAGTCTCCCTGACGTGACATTCGATAACCAGTATTATCGAGGATATAAAAAATAATGAACACGATAACGCTGATAATGATAGGAATACCCAATCCTCCCTTACGGATAATCGCACCAAGTGGAGCTCCGATAAAGAAGAAGATAATACATATCAACGACAAGGTGAACTTGTTAATCGTCTCAATATCATGTAGACGGATTAGCCTATCACCATCGCTGGTTATCATACTCTTAAAGTCAAGGTCGCTAACTTCTTGCTGAACGGTAGACAACGCTTGGTCAATAACATAACGACGCTGGTCTGCAGGAAGCTTTTTAAATACCGAGTCTACGTTAAAAGCCTTTTCTCCCGACAGTTTAATTGCCTGTTTCTTTTCTGAAGCTTTAAGATTAGGTTCTCGATAATAAACAGTCTGCGCATCCTTATAAAACGCATTACCCACACTATCATAAACATGCACTAAGGAGTCTTTGTCGTGCTGTATCTTCTGAATACTCTTCGTACGGGCATCGTTAGAGATACCAGCCATGTCCGTAAGATTGAAGTCTCCATCGAAATCAAGAACAATATGCTTGTGTGCAAATGTCTCTCGACGATATGGAACACTGGCACTATTTCCCATTTCCTGTGAGCGCATATTCTCAAACCACTCGCCACTCCATAGGTTAAGAACAAGATGTTTCTTATCCGCTGTAGACTGCAACATACCTGAGTCTGCAAGGATAATAGCCTGATCTTCGTAGCTATCCGTCATTCGGTACACCATAATATTATATAGGTGACCTGTCTTCAAGTCTTTCTTCTCTACGTAGAGATTGGTTTGTGGAATACCATCATAGAAGATTCCTTCTGGGATTTCCAACTCAGGACTCTTCTGCTTCATAGAGATAAGCAGTTGGGCTATATGTTTATGTGCTATTGGTCCTACATTATTTTGGAAGTAAAAAGAGCCAAAAGCAATAAAAATACTAACAACAATCAGTCCTCTAAACGACTGAATCAAAGAGATACCAGCTGCTTTTATTGCTGTCAACTCTGAACTTTCGCCAAGGTTACCATAAGAAATAAGCGATGAAAGAAGAATCGCCAAAGGAAGTGCCTGTGGCACCATCATCAAGCTCATATACCAAAAGAATTGTCCAAGAACGTCCATTGACAATCCTTTTCCAATCAAGTCATCAACATATCGCCACAAGAACTGCATCATCAACACAAACAAGCTGATGAAGAATGTTCCCATGAAAAGCATACCAAACTGCTTGGCAATGAATATATCTAACTTCTTGATTTGAAACATGATATAATAACGAGGTTCTTATCCTCCCTTATTTTATGTGCGAAGCTATTACGAATAAAAGCAAAGAAATCTTGCTTTTTATCTGTAAAATACGACTTACCTTTTGCAAAATTACATAAAAATATCAGAGTAATGGTCTTTTTTAGTATTTTTATTCTTTTACCAGTGTCTTTCCTTTTATAACATCTACCCTCCTCTACCCTTTACTCTTTTGTTTATACATCTTCTCCATAAAGCGCTACAACTTCAAAAGAAGTAACACTGGAAAGGCTCTTTCTTTCTCTATCTGTACAATATACTGAGTAAACAAAGAACATCATTCCTCTCTTACAACCCCTCTAAACAACAGAATAGAGTATATGGACGACTACTTCAACGTCGTGTCATATACCCTATTCCGATTACAATATATTTATAAAAGATTACATTCCTGTTATACGATGTAGGCGGTCTATATTCTGATTCCAAAGTTGTTCCAACCCTTCCACATCATCATCAGCGAAGTCAGTAACCAACAGATGATAGTTGCCAGCAATCTCGCTATGAAACATCTTCATTTCCCAATAAGAATCACTATCAGACGACTCCCAATGAAAACGTATATAATTGTTTTTTACCATTTCGACAACTGTTGCTGTATGTGTATCGTGTTCACGTAGTGGGTCACCCCAAATAAAGGTTGCCACATCTTCATTAATCGTTACTTCATCTGCCAACCATTTCATCAAACCAATTGGTGTGCTAATCAGTGCCCACACAGCACTGCCCGAACGTGTTTTCAATTCGTATTCCAGTTCGATTTTCTTACTCATCTTCAATTATTACGTTTAATATTATTCTTTTTACAACTCTCTTTTTTTCTGCTATCAACGCTTCAAAAACATTCTATTAAAAGACATTCTTCATACAAGTCAGTTTTTAGCAGTTGTACAAATAGTCATTAGAGACAACATAGTCTACATCATGTTAGAACTACAATTCTCTTTCCATGCGCCATACAGAAGGACATATCTTTAACGAATAAAACCCCATTTTATTGCCTTTCAAACAAACTAACAGATAAATCCGTCAGTAATATTACAAGCCAAGAAATGCAGTTATCACACAAAATAACAACATGTTATATAGTCGTTTATTCCTATTATCAGGTGCAAATATAAAACTTTTTATCGAATATCCGTTAAAAAAAACGACTTAATATTTGCGAGTATGATATTTTCTTCATACCTTTGCACCCGCTTTCAAGAACGAAAGTTAAACGGACGGCGGGATAGCTCAGTTGGTTAGAGCGTCGGATTCATAATCCGGAGGTCCGGGGATCGTAGCCCCGTCCCGCTACAAAAAGGTTGATAATCATTATGATTACCAACCTTTTTTTGTTTTCTATACAACCCAATGCACGCCTCAACATGAGTTTAAGCAGACAGGAAAAATCTTATTATAAAGCTATTCTTAACTTCATCGTACATACACATATCTTACAAGAATATTTTTATTTCTATTTCCTGTCACTTTTAACACTTCGTTTATTCCTCTGTAAACTAACAAGTTAAGCACATACAACAAATGACAGCAGTGACAGCAAATTGAATTTCAACAATTGCCCAAGCAGCTCCACAAACTAAATGTGTATTTACACTAAAAATCTACTGTTCTACGAAAACTTATCAGGAAGTAGCAACTATTCATAGCGTTCGCAATTGCTCCTACTAATAATTCCCATTACAAACTATCATAAAACTTACAAGGCGAGCCTTTCGACTCGCCTTGTGAATTTAATCAGTAACAGGTTATAAAACCTTATGGAAGGCTGATAGCCTCACTTGGACAAACTGATGCACAAGTACCACACTCAGTACAAGCGTCTGCATCAATTTTATAGATATCACCCTCAGAGATAGCCTCTACTGGACATTCGTCGATACATGTACCACAAGCGATACAATCATTACCAATTACGTAAGCCATAATATAAATAATTTATAATGTTAATAATGTTCTTGTATTACAAATAGGCTCAATACCTAAATTTGATGATGCAAAGATAGAAATAATTTCTGGAATACCTAAACATATTGATAAAAATTACAAATATTTAGACGGCATAAAAATAAAAAACATGAAACATTCTATATGTTAACTTACTGATAAATCGACTATTACATAAACTTTTGGAACAATTATAAACAACAGATTAACCTCTATTTAGCCAAGACATCCTTTCCACTCCCTACCTAAAAAGGATGAGAAGGCAGAAAAGTTAGACGAGAACTTTATTAATATAGACAATAAAACCAGTAGAAATACGTTTGAAGATTAATTATGAAAAGAATATTAGTAGCCCTCATCCTATTGGCTTCTGTGCTTACAATCCACGCACAGGAACGAAGAGTGCAGAACCGCCCTTATACGGATCTGCGTGAATTCCATTTCGGTGTACTCGTTGGCACACATCTACAAGACCTTGAACTCAACAATGTTGGACCACAGATGGTCGACCTTGATGATGGCAACGGAGTAGTTCAGAAGATTGTTTCAGCCGATCAAGACCGTTGGGATGCAGGATTTACAGTGGGTGTATTGGGTGAGTTGCGCCTCAATTCTACCTTTCAGTTGCGTATGGCACCTGCCATGTACTTTGGTACACGACATCTAACTTTCCGCAATATCACAGACCTTAACGCACAAGGAGAGCCTACAGAGCAGGTGCAAGAACTCAAAACGGCATACGTTTCTTGCGCTTTCGACCTCATTGCAGCCGCTCCTCGCTTTAATAATCATCGCCCTTACGTGATGTTAGGATTAAACCCTATGCTCAACCTTTCAGGTAAGGACAATGATTATATCAAGCTCAAACGTAGCGATGTCTTCGTAGAAGTAGGACTCGGTTGTGATTTCTATCTCCCTTATTTCAAGCTACGCCCAGAGTTAAAGTTCATGTATAGTCTTATGAACAGTCTTGACAAGATTCATGCAAAGAATCTCCAAGACAAGAATATGCTCATGTACACAAACTCTGTTAACGAAACACGAGCTAAGATGATAGCACTTACTTTCTACTTCGAGTAGATCCTTTATTTGCCAAGTAATATAGATACAGCATAAAAGATTAATAACGAAGAAAGACTTATCAAAAGTAAACAGAATCTATGCAATTTTGAAGTTGAACTCCAAAATTGCATAGATTTTTTATTAAAAACACGCTTTTCACTTGTACGTACGTTCTTTTTTATGTAATTTTGGAGTGCAACTTCAAAATTGCATAGGTTAGATTTATAAAATTATTCATTTACTAAATAAAAATCTAAAGTTCATAAACTAAAGGAATTATGAGAAAGTCTATTATCCTAATCGTTGCACTCATAGCAAGTTTGAACATAAGTGCACAAACTAAAGAGAAACAAGATAGTCTGAACATACCAGTGTTTCTTGTAGATGGAGTTGAGGTACAGAACATCGATAACCTTGACCAGAAAGATATCATTAGTGTGAATGTTATCAAAAACGGTGACTTCAACAAGCTATTTTATCCACGTACTGGCGGCGTGATGCTGATTACAACAAAATCAAAAAAATATCTGAAGCCTATCATTCAAAAGTATCAGGAAAATATGAAGAAAGCAAAGAGTGACAAGAAGTCTGGTGAGATTTACATAAGATAAAGGTGCACACAAACACCTTTCATAATACGAGAACGCTATCAGGCTATAGCTTTTTACATCGTAATCAATGTCCAATAGTAGCTGAATAATCGTAACTGCTACTATTGGGATTGGTTCTTGTAAATAAACGAGATTGATTACATCAAATTAATACCATGCATAAAACAAAAAACAAATAGATACGATAGCTGCTTCAACAAACAACTTGTCCCCTTATTAAACACTATTTGTAAACTATTTTCACACAACTCAAATCTAATATATGCTCTTTTGGCTTCTAAAAGACGCCTAATTGACTTGCAAAAGGTGCCCTTTTGAAGTCTTACTAACGCCCTTTTAAGGTCTAATTAAGCACCTTTTCTTATACCATTTTATAACTAATTGATTTTCTGTTGGTTGCAGACATACTCTTCATACGTATTTTTGCCCTTATTTATAGATGTTTTATTTGAATTTATGTAATGATTTTTCAAATCCTTATTTGCGTAATTTTCAACATATTAAAAGAAGGGGTTTTCTGTGTCGAAAGATGATAATAGAATAGACAGTGAACAGTTTTAGCTATGTATTCGCTTAATGATAAACTTTCAATAACGTTTTAGAAAGTATAAAAGACCGTGGGCTGCATCAATAAGATTGCTATTGACAATCATACTGATACAGCCCACATTATTTATATATAGGTCTTATCGATTGAAAGACTTACTTTATCTTCTTCATATCAAGCACCAACTTACCTACGTAAATAGCATGCTTACCATTCTGATCTTCGCCAACCAGCTTGCCGTCAAGGTCTTTCACGTACTCTAACTTTGTAAGATAGGTATGTGAGTGACCGCCTAATACAAGGTCAAGACCACGAGTTCCTGCGATAACCTCCTCATCACTGACCCCTTCTATATTCCATCCAAGGTGAGAGATACAGATAATAAGGTCGCACTTCTTTGCCTTTAATTCATTGATTACCTTCTGTGCGCATACCACAGGGTCATTATAAACAATTGGGCCATAGTTAGCTTTCACGACCAAACCATCCAATTTTGGAGCAAGACCAAAGACACCAATCTTCAGTCCGTTACGCTTCAAAATGATGTATGGCTTAACCAACTTTGCTAATTCAGTTCCTTTAAAATCATAGTTTGCACAAACGATTGGGAAGTTTGCCTTCTTAAAGAGGCGCACCATATTATCCAAACCAAAGTCAAATTCATGATTACCAATCGTAGCAGCGTCATAGTGCATCTGATTCATCAGCCCCACTTCAACATCACCCTTGAACATTGTGTAATAAGGTGAGCCTTGCGAGAAGTCGCCACTATCAAAGAGTAGCAAGTCTGGGGTCTTTGCACGCTCTTCTTTAAGCATTGCAATACGACGCACAAAACCACCACGATCAGCCTTCATCGTATCAGCAAGATTAGGACTTAGCGGATAAATCTGACTATGTGTATCGTTTGTATGGAGGATTGTCAGTTTCTTGTCCTGTCCAAAACCTACAACAGCCATGAAACAGAACATTATCAATAATATATTTCTTTTCATTTTCCTAACTCCTTAAATATTTATTCCACACGGATACGTCCTTCTGTGTGAGCATTAACCACCTTACCTTGAGCTGTCTGCTCCTTGAAATAGTTCATAATGATGAAACGTGTGTTGTTACTGCTTTCTTGTGGTGAAACAACACTTGTTGCAGACTTAAACGCCTCCATCTTATCATTACCCTGTGCTAAGTAATCGAGCGTAGCAATACGATAACTTGCCTTTGGATCAATCTCCTTACCATGCAAACGAGCCGATTTAAGCTTATGGTCGCGTGTGAAAACAAGTTCTACTCCATGGCTAACAGCCTCACCACCGGTATGAGCCATCTGTGAGAACAGCTCTAAAAGTTTCTCACCAGAAAGTGTTACGAAGCAAATTTTATTCTCGAAAGGTGCGATATCCAACACGTCACCAAAGGTAATCTTACCCTTAGAAAGGGCTGCACGGATACCACCCATATTATAAACACCAAAGTCAACCTTCTCATTATAATCGCGTGCAGCCCACACCATGATGTCTGCCAACAGATTAGAGAGATCGCTCTCTGGGCGGTGTGCCACCATATCGTGGTCAACCTCTCCCACAACAGGTCCCATCACCGAGTCAACCTTGTGCTTAAATGGTTCCATAAACTTTGCAGCCCCTGCATCAGGAGTAGCATCATATCGATTATCAACCAGCACACGTGTACGCTGAATGCCAGCTAACTCATAATGAGAAGCACAGCCCGTCAACGCTAATAATGCTGTTAATCCAGACAGATAAACTGTTTTTTTATACATATATAATGACTTTTATAGTTCTCATAAATATTTATCAGAGTAGGAAATAGCCCTACTTTGATTAACTTCAAACGTCGCTCACCCTACTATGCTTAGGTAACATCGGAAGTCGATAATATTCAAAAAGATAATGCAAAAGTAAGAAAAAAAAACGAATCAAATGCTTGTCGCATTATTAAAGATATATTATCACATGGAAAAATACGTTCAAAATAAAGTGCATAGAACTACATATACCTCATTTTAGGTATTGCACGCTCTATAGAATATTAATACTTTTGCAAAAGTTAATTAACACTCATAGGATTGTATTATATGAAGAAAGAAACAATTTATCTATCTCTCGCAATGCTTGCAATTACAAATATCCCTTGTAATGCACAATCAGAAGAGATTAAAGACTCCACACAACATCTCGAAGAAGTAACAATCAGTACCACACGTATGCCTGAAATAAAGCAGAATGCGGCTGCAACAGTTACGATTATTGACCAAAAGCAAATAGCAGAAATGAGCAAGGCAGCTCCCGATATCACCCACCTCTTGGGCATGCTCACACCTGGTATGGCTCTATCAAGTAATACCACAAGCTCGCGTGCACAATCACTTCGTGGAAGAAGTGCACTCATCCTGATTGATGGTATACCTCAATCAACTCCTTTACGTTCAACAGACCGTGATATACGAACCATCGATATCGCTGCTATCGACCATATAGAAGTGGTAAAAGGTTCTACCGCTCTCTATGGTAATGGTGCTATCGGAGGATTGATAAACATCATAACTAAGAAGAATACCACCAACAGATCTGTAGCTGGAGAGACGACTCTCTCAGGTTCAACTTATAACTTCTTCCGTCACGGGAAAGGGCAAGGTTATCGCATCAACCAGCAAGTTTATGGTCGGTTGGGACAGTTTGATTATCTCGTAAATGGGGCTTTTGGACGTACAGGTAGTGCTATTGATGGTGATGGAAAGTTTATCTCTCCACGCTACGGACTCGGTGATACCTATACAACAAACGTACTTGTTAACCTCGGTTATTCCCTATCTTCAAAGAACAGAATCGAGTTAATGTATAATTTCTATCGTAGTTTGCAAGACACGAAATTGATTCCTTTCGGTGGAAAATACCTCCAAAGTCCTTCTATTGGTATAATTGGCAGCAAGGACCCACAGGCTGTTGACGAGGGAACAAGATACAATCACAATGCTTACCTCAAGTTTACATCAAAGGATATATTCAAACATACCGACTTAGAAGCATCTGTTTATGGTTCGGGAATATATACTATCTTTGACTTCCGTAAGGCTAACCCAGCACAACCAAGATGGGAAGAAACAAGCGGACAGTCGGCTGTTAAGGATCGTAAGTTTGGTTTCCGCACCCAGTTTAACACTCGACTTATATTCTCAGAGAATGCTTTTGCACATTTAGCATACGGTTATGACTATCTCTACAACAAGACATCTCAACCATTGGTAGATGGTAGATATTGGGTACCATGGTTAACAAGTAACAATCATGCACCCTTTATTCAAGTGAAGGCCACACTTTGGCAACACCTAAACCTCAAATTAGGAGGACGTTACGACTTCATTAATGTGAACGTACCAGACTATGATGTATTGCGCAATAAGCTCTCCGACCCACAGGTTCAGGTCAAGGGTGGAAAGCTAAAGTATAATAATATGTCTTTTAACGTTGGTCTTTCCTATAACAGATATCGCGCATTTCAACCCTTCGTAGCCTACTCTCAAGGTTTTTCTATCTTTGATTTAGGACGTACATTACGTGCTGCCAAGGCTGATGTACTCTCTAAGATATCAACAGAACCTGTAAAGACAAACAACTACGAGGTGGGTGTTTACTCTGATATTAACCATTGGTTGCAGTTGAATGGATCTGTTTTCTACACCTATTCTAAGCTTGGAAGTGACCTCAAGATAGAGAATGGTTTCTGGGTAGTAAACCGTACTCCACAGAAGGTGTATGGCGTTGAATTGAGTGCAGATGCACAAATTCTCCGTAACTTAAAGGCTGGTGCTAACTTCTCATGGTTCGAAGGTAAGCTCAAATCAGCTACTGGTGATTGGGACACATATATGTCAAACATTTCCATCCCAGCCGCTAAGTTGGCAATGTATGTCAACTATGCTCCTGTCAAGAACACCTATCTCCAACTGCAATACATGCACACCGGTAAGCGTGACAGATTTACTCCTAATGCTTCAGGAGTATATAAGGAGGGTGAAGGTATCGTAAATCGTATCAACTTACTGAACCTTACTGCAGGCGTAAAGATGAAGGCTTGCGACTTAAGTTTGGCTGTATCCAACTTATTGAACTACACTTATTACACACCAGCATCTATGATGATGGCACGTAATGCAGAGTATGCACATGCTGATGGACGCAAGATAACACTCACTGCAGTGTTCAAGTATTAATGTTCAAACACTCGATATACTTATTCTCAGGTACTAAAAGGACATTATATAACAAGGTAAAGTTAGGTAAAGTTTACCTCTTATAATTATATAAGATACCCTTCTAAATACAGAAGTAGCCTAAAGTATATCATAAACTATAAGCAGGGAAGACGGAATACAACAAGTATTCTACCGCTTCCCTGCTTTTCTTTTAGTTCTTCCGTTAAATGTGTAGATTGTTATTGGAATGAGAATAATCCACATACATGGTATGCTTTCATCCAATAAGATTGTTTTATAAAGACTCAACACCCAACAACCATCACCCAACACCGGTATGATTACCCTCAATTAAATGGTTTTACAAATAGGGGTAAACTACATGACAAATGTAATTAGGTGCGATGTCTATCCGTCTTATACAAACAACTTATTCCCTTATTAACTGAAGTTTGTAAATTATTTTCGTGTGATTCAAAACTAATATATGCTCTTTTGGGTTCTAAAAGACGCCTAATTGACTTGCAAAAGGTGCCCTTTAAGCCCCTTACTAACGCCCTTTTGAAGTCCAATTAAGCACCTTTTCTTATTCCGTTTTATAACTAATTGATTTCCTGTTGGTTGCAAACCTGCTTTTTATATGTGTTTTTGCCATCCTTTATAGATGTTTTACCCGAAATTATGTAATGTTTTTTCAGACTCTTGTCTACAGATTTTCAAAGTCTTAAATGAAATAGTTTTCAATATCAGAGAATGATAATAGAACAGATAGATAACTGTTTTAGCCATGTTTTTGTTTAATGAGTAACTTCGATTCATCCGTTTACGCAATACGAAAAGTGTCCACACATTTAACGGAAGAACCATTCTCTTACTTCTCAAAAACCTTATTTATTTCTTCACACCCTATTTACTACCAACGTATAGATAACCCTTCATTACTACATGAGAGGCACACTGTCAGGCATTTATACATCAGGAAGCCAATAGTTGCAACCCTACTAAAAGACCACTAACGCAGAATGCAACTATTAAAAAGTCATTAAACTTTTGACAGAAACGCATAATTACTTACTTTTGCAATACATATCAATTAATTCAACAAAACATTTATTATTATGAAAAAGAGTTTGTTCGTTAGCATAGTTATGCTCTTTGTAGGCATGACTGTCAATGCGCAGGATTACAAAAAACAGTCGTTCATACCAGAAGCAGCTATGCCAGATGCAGGTATCTACCTCCCAGCTCCACCCGACACAGCATCTTATCAATTTGACTATGACTTCCGTCAGTATTGGTGGGGTCGAAAGATGAGAGAGGACAAAGAACGTGCTGCACAGGCTAAGTTCGACGCCAACTTCGATGTTGATTCTGTTCTCGTAGGCTTTGCTCCATCTTTTGGTTTGCTTATCACACCAGAAAAGACACCAGAGACCTACAAACTCATGTGCATGATAGGTATTGATGGCAACCACGCTGTTGACCGTGCTAAAGCGAAATATATGCGTAAACGTCCGTTTGCACAATTCCATGAGCATACACTTCAACCACAGTTTGAGGCAGAGTTGATTAACAACGGCTCTTATCCTTCAGGTCATACCTGTCGCGGTTGGATATTCGGATTGACTTTGACAGAGCTGAATCCATCACGTGGCAACGAGATTATGAAGCATGCTTACGAGTATGGTCAGAGCCGAGTGATCTGTGGTTATCACTATCAGAGCGATGTTGATGCAGGCCGTCTTTGCGCAAGTGTAGGCTTTGCTGCCGTACAATCATCTGATGCTTTCCAAAAGCAAATGGCAAAGGCTAAGAAAGAAATAGCCAAGGTGCTTGCAACAAATAAGCATTAAAAAGCTAACAATTACTTTGTTATTTCATTGAAAAGTAGTAACTTTGCACCGCTTTTCGGCGTAACCGCTGATCGTGGAAGAGTCATGGATTACGTTACGTTGGAACGACAAACAATATTTAATTAATAGAAAAATGGATTTAATTAAAGTTGCTGAAGAAGCATTTGCAACCGGCAAACAGTTCCCAGAGTTCAAGGCTGGTGACACTATCACTGTCGCTTACAAAATCGTCGAGGGTAACAAGCATCGTATTCAGCTCTACCGTGGCGTAGTTATCAAGATTTCTGGTCATGGTGAGAAGAAGCGTTTCACAGTTCGTAAGATGTCAGGCACCATTGGTGTTGAGCGTATCTTCCCAATCGAGTCACCAAACATCGATTCTATCGAGGTGAACAAGCGCGGTAAGGTTCGTCGTGCGAAACTCTACTACCTCCGTGAACTCACAGGTAAGGCTGCACGCATCAAGGAGAAGAGAACTGTTGTTGCAGAGAAGTAAGCCCTTGGAAATCCAAGAAAATAAAAGTCCGAAACTATTGGTTTCGGGCTTTTTTATTTACCTATTAATAAGGATTATTAGACATTCATTATTGATAAAGCTAACGAAAGAAAGAGAGAAAGAGTTATTATATTGCGCTGTCTAAAACTCCTTATTATCAGTTTTTTGAGTGTAAAGATAAAAACTTCTCATCATAAAAAACACATATAAATAATGTAGGGACCCATGCCTTGCTTATCTTGTGATAGGTATCGCTAACAGATAAACACATCATATGTCCCTACAATCCTTCAGAGATAACCTTTCAGAGAATTCCCCTTACTCAATCTCTCTACAGAGCAATTAATCTTCGTAATTCAACTTTGCATCATTTTCACCATGCAAAGCCGCATTTAAGTCTTTCCAATTCTGGAAACCAGCAAAGAGAGCCAGCCTGTCTAAAGTCTTTTTAGAAGGTTTTTCCTTCCCCTTGAAATAGCCAATAATTTTCTTCAATGAAGCCGATTCCAAGTGAATGTGATAAAGTGCTAACCTACTGGACAATCTTTCCAAGTCAGAAGCCAATTCTCTGCGGATATTTGCCTTTTGACCAAGCTCCTCGATAATGGTTCTAAGCTTCTTTTTCATTTCTCATTCTTCACTATATATACTAACGTGGTACAAAAGTAATAAAAGAATAAGTAATTAAGTAATATTCAACGACTTTTCTTAAAGTTAAATATGTTAATTAAACTTGTAAACAAGGAGTGTAAATATAAATTACGTACTACGCTATATAAAATCGCTTTGAAATAGAAAATAATGTATCAGTTATGGATAAGCAAAACCATAATCAAATAAACATTATTCAGGGTAACATAGCATCTGATTTACCACTTTCTATCCTCTTATAACCAGCCTATCTTACAACATTTAGTGCTTCGCACATCATGTGCGAAGCGTTAGCACCCTATGTGCGAAGCATCAACACCATACGTGCGGACCATCCACACAACAACAGAAAAGCAATGAAACTACGCTTGTTTGAATACAAAACGAAAACAACAAGCGTCCTTCTGTAAGGATAGAAATAGAATACTACCCATTACAAAAGGACGCTTATATTTCGTCATTTCAACCTAATAGCGCATCAGAAAGCGTATGCTATTAGGCTAATCAATGCAATTTATTTCACTGCGATGCACTCAATCTCAACAAGCGCACCCTTTGGCAAAGCCTTTACAGCGAATGCAGAACGTGCTGGATAAGGTTCCTTGAAGAACTCGGCATAAACTTCATTCATCGCAGCGAAGTTCTCCATATCAGAAAGGAATACTGTTGTCTTAACAACATGAGACAGGTCTACACCTGCAGAAGCCAACACGTTGCATACATTAGTGAGCGACTGGCGAGTTTGTTCCTTCACACCACCCTCAACAAAAGCATTGGTAGCTGGGTCAATAGGAAGTGAACCAGATGCGAAAATAAAACCATTGGCTTCAATAGCCTGACTGTAAGGACCTACTGCAGCAGGTGCCTTGTCTGTGTGTAATGCTTGCATATCTTTAAGTAATTTAAAGGGATTAGAGGAGTCAGAGGGTATTCAGCCTGCGCTGGATAACCCTCCCGCTCCAAAGATTGTTTTCTTTTCGAGTGTAAAAGTACTGATTTTCTTCAAAAGAAACAAACCAACACGCCTAATTTACTTAAAAACAACAAGCGTAACAGCGTATTCCATTATTTTTCCTTATCTTTGCACTACCAATTTACATATACCACATAAGTTATATGAAAGAATTAGCTCTTAAGTACGGATGCAATCCGAACCAAAAGCCTTCACGTATCTATATGGAGGAAGGCGAACTCCCAATCACAGTTCTCAGTGGTCGTCCCGGCTACATTAACTTTCTTGATGCGCTCAACAGCTGGCAACTCGTTAAAGAGTTGAAGGCCGCTACTGGTCTGCCTGCAGCTGCATCGTTCAAGCATGTCAGCCCAGCTGGTGCTGCAGTAGGTCTTCCTTTGAGTGATACACTCAAGAAGATTTACTTCGTCGATGATGTTGACTTCGAGCTTACACCGCTTGCCAGCGCCTATGCACGTGCTCGTGGAGCCGACCGTATGTGTTCTTATGGCGACTTCTGTGCACTCAGTGACACCTGCGATAAGGAGACAGCGTTGCTGATTAAGCGTGAAGTTAGCGATGGTGTTATCGCACCTGACTATACTCCAGAGGCTTTAGAAATTCTGAAGGATAAGCGTAAGGGTGCATACAATGTCATTAAGATTGACCCTAACTATGTGCCTGCTCCTATAGAGAAGAAGCAAGTTTTCGGCATTACATTTGAACAGGGCCGCAACGAAGTGAAGCTTGATGATCCCGCACTCTTCGAGAACATCCCTACAAAGAACAAGACATTCACTGAGGATGCTAAGCGTGATCTCATCATTTCGCTGATTACATTGAAGTATACACAGAGTAACTCTGTTTGCTATGTGAAGGACGGACAGGCGATTGGTATTGGTGCTGGACAGCAGAGTCGTATCCACTGCACCCGCTTAGCTGGCAGTAAGGCTGACGAATGGTGGTTGCGCCAGTGTCCAAAGGTTATGAATCTTCCATTTAAGAAGGGTATTCGCCGTGCCGATCGAGATAACACCATCAATATCTACATCTCTGATGAGTATGAAGATGTACTACAGGATGGTGTATGGCAGCAGTTCTTCACAGAATGCCCAGAGCCTCTGACACGTGAGGAACGCAAAGAGTGGATTGCCAAGAATACGGGTGTTGCACTCGGTTCTGATGCTTTCTTCCCATTTGGCGACAACATAGAGCGTGCGTATAAGAGTGGTGTAGAATATATAGCACAGGCTGGTGGAAGTATTCGTGACGACCATGTTATTGACACTTGTGACAAATACAACATCACAATGGCATTTACTGGCGTTCGTTTATTCCATCATTAAAAAGATTGTATATGAGTGATATTGACGATATTATTGAAACCGGAATGGTCTTTCGAAGTGCCTCGAAACCCAAAACCGATGATGGCAAGGTGAAAACCAAAGCCAAGAAAAAGAAGTATATTACTGGTGCACACGGCTCTGGCAGTGCAAAGCAGAAGGCTAAATACCGTCAGCAACGTGCCAACCGACACAAGTAAAGAAAACAACGAACGCCCTCATTTCTCCGTCCTTATCAAAGGGAACTGGAGAAACGAGGGCGTTTGTTATTGATGATACGGCTATTTACTCATAGCCATCACCAAAGTCCTCACCAGGATACTTCCTTAATAAGCTGGCAAAACGAGGATTATAATGAGATAACATAGCCGAATGAAAGCTTGTTGCCATCGTTATATCAGAGCTATACTCACGTTCTTTCTTTTTTGAAGACAAGGCAAGTGTTGCGTCAATAAAGTTGTATGCCCACTGATTATCATAAGCCATAACAGCCTCAAATAAGTATTTGCTACGAGGAAGCATGCAACTATCATGTTTCTTTATTTCATAGTCTCGGATGCGCATCAGCAAAGGGACGAAATCTTGACAAGCCCAAACCGTAACAGCCAACAAAGCATTATCGGTTTCATCATCTTCCCTATCAACATCTTCATTCTCATTATCATAATGCGATAAAGCATCCAATAAGATAGATTTATCCTCTTCTCTACGATAGGAAGCTAAAGCTTTCAGTGCCTGATAGGTTTGTTCTTTAAGAACAATCTCCTTTATCCTTGAGTAATAGCTTTCCTTCGGTGGAAGTCTCAATAAAAGTTTCTTTGTATATTGATATTTGGACAATCGGGGTGTATAGAGTGCTAAAGAGTCATTACGCAATGAATCTTCTTTACTAATGATTGTCTTATCTCTGCATGACTGAACATTACGTAAGAATACACTACCAGCATACTCCTCTTCTATTACATCATCTGAACGCACATAAATCTTCGTCGTATCAGTATAATTCGAGAGTAATATTTCCTCTAAGTGTGCATACTTTCGACGTATCAAAGCATCTGTAGCTGCAAGTCGAACGCCCACAGAATAGTTCCTATTAGTAAGTTCGCAAAGTTCTTTCGTAGTACATAATGAATCTAATAAAGACTGCACCACAGGAAAAGCTCTTGGTCCTTTGCATGTTTTAATATAAGTCGTATCAATACAATCCAACAGACTATCCACATTCAGATAATACTGTCTACCATTAGTATTTTGCATTTCATGGTATGTTCCAGTTCTATTCAACAGAAAGAGAACCTTCGCTATCTGCTCCTGTCGCTTGTCTGTACAAGCCACCAACAGCATACATATTGAAAGGAAAAACAGAATTTTCTTCATACTATACAATAAATATCTTTGCACGGAATAAACACCTTCGAAGATAGCAAAGATACTAAATTATTGATAAAAACATGCTTTTCAATCTCTTTTCTTCATCCTATTACCTTTCAAATAGAAGGTATAAAATCATTGAAAAGAACGACTTGTTCGAATTATATTCATGAAAAAAAAGATTTATCTGCATGAAAGGAAATATTTATTTTCACGACAAGAAATATTTATTTACGTGAGAATAATTCCATAATAACCATGGAATGGGTATCTATTTCAAGGCTATACCTGTGTAAATAGTGCCGAATCCTTCTTTAAGAATACGTGCTGAGAAGAAGTCGGAAGCATTATCATAGGTGCAAATACCAGACTGAAGAATATTAGCTGTTGGCACACCAAGTTCTTCTAATTGAAATTGATTGCAGAGCGGAAGGTTGATATGCCATTTCTCATACATACGTGCAATGTGTTCCATAGGGAAGCCTGCAGCTGAAAAAGCATCATAAACCTCCTGACCTACCTCAAAGTTCTTCAGCGAAATACAAGGACCAATAACCGCCTTGAGTTCCTTCGGGTCGGTACCATATAGTTCTGTCATCTTGCGAAGTGTGTGCTGTGCGATACGCTGCACCGTACCACGCCAACCGGCATGGGCTGCACCAATGGCATGATGAACAGGGTCATAAAAAAGAATAGGAACACAATCAGCAGTATGAACACCGATGCAGACGTTACGACAATCGGTAACGACAGCATCTTTCCCTTCTTCCATCTCGTACTGTTCAGCGACTGAAAGACGAAAAAACGCATCCGTCACAGTCAGACAATGTGTCTCGTGTATCTGATGCAGACGAATAACCTTATCCGCCTGAACACCAATCTCAGCTGCTACAGTCTGCAGATTCTCGGCTACAGCAGACGGTTCATCACCCCGATGAGGATTGATGTTGAGTGTAGCAAGCTTTCCCTTGCTAACTCCGCCATGACGGGTAGTGCTAAAGCTGACTACCTCGTCGGCAAGATTAAAGTAATGTAGAACAGGCTTAATCATTCGTATATTCAAAATCTTCAAGGTCTTCTACCTCATCCAATTCGTCTATACCCACCTCTTCAACATCATCAATATCAGCGTCCTCAGCTGCTAACTCGGCAGCAAAACGCGACATATCCTTGTCACGATGAACAAGTGTATCTTCTGAAAGAATACTTTGCAGCTTATTACTTTCTGCATTAAGTTCTTTCCAAAGAATATCCTTTAAGTCATCAATTCCCTGTCCTGTAACAGCTGATATGAAGACAACAGGAAGGTCTGTTGGCAACGTTTCACGCAGCATCTCAATGAGTTCATCATCAAGAAGGTCACTCTTCGTTACCGCTAAGACACGATGTTTGTCGAGCATCTCTGGATTAAACTGCTGCAACTCATTTAGTAACACCTCGTATTCACGCTTGATATCGTCGGTGTCTCCTGGTACCATAAAGAGCAGAAGGGAGTTTCGTTCGATATGACGGAGGAAACGCAAGCCGAGTCCCTTACCTTCACTGGCTCCTTCGATAATACCAGGAATATCAGCCATAACGAAACTTTGGTTATCACGATAGCTGACAATACCTAACGATGGTTCCATCGTTGTGAAAGGATAGTTGGCTATCTTTGGCTTTGCACTTGAGAGAGAAGACAGCAAAGTAGACTTACCTGCATTTGGAAAGCCCACCAAACCAACATCAGCTAACAGCTTCAACTCAAGAATAACAGTCATCTCCTGCATTGGTTCACCTGGTTGTGCATAGCGTGGAGCCTGATTCGTAGCTGTACGGAACTGGAAGTTACCCAATCCACCACGTCCACCTTTCAACAGTAACACCGTCTGTCCGTCATGCATGACATCGCAGACATACTTACCAGTTTCGGCATCATAGGCAACAGTACCACAAGGAACATCAATATAAATATCCTTACCATCTGTACCATGACACTTATCACGACCGCCATTACCTCCATGCTCAGCATAGATATGACGCTGAAACTTCAAGTGCAACAGCGTCCAATAATTGTGGTTACCACGCAAGTAAACACTTCCACCCTTACCACCATCGCCACCATCTGGTCCACCATTAGGGTTATACTTCACATGACGAAGGTGCATGGAACCTCTACCACCCTTACCAGAGCGGCAGTATATCTTTACATAATCAACAAAATTACTTTCCATCTTTAAACTTTGAATTTTGAACTTTGACCTTTATGATTTGTACTGTAACTTGAAATATTATTGATTAAGAGAAGAACGAGTTGCCTTAACTATTTTTGTCAAGACCGCTTGAATCTTATGACAATCATCTGATAAAGATTTATACTCACTCTCGCTAATATATTCTGCTTCCCTTAATAAATCAATCCAATAGTTTGACTCTGTTGCTTCTTTCAAAGCGATATTCATCTTACTACAGAAGTCTGCACGACTTTGTCCGTTCTTTCCTTCATGAACATTAGCCCCAATACTCGTCCCAGAACGCAGAAGTTGCTTTGACAGGACATACTCCTTATGCTCATCTGTCAGGTATTTATATAACCGTACAACCCTTAGTGCAAAACTTTTTGATAAGATATAGATATCATTCTCTACGATTTTTCTCTCCAACATACGGTACAAATCATAAAGTTCAAAGTTCAAACCTCAAAGGTCAAAGGTCTACAGAGCGTCAATAACAGACTCAATACGTGCGAAAATATCTTCTACAGTACCAAGACCCTCAACATGGTGGTGAATATTCTCACCCTTATACCAATCAATTAATGGAGAAGTCTGGTTGTTGTAAACATTGAGGCGCTTCTTGATTGTTTCCTCGTTGTCATCAGAACGGCCGCTCTGCTGACCACGGAGAAGCAGACGCTTCATCAACTCATCCTCTGGAACAAAGAGCTCAACCATAGCTGCCACATTGTGACCACGCTCAGCCAACATCTTCTTCAAAGCCTCTGCTTGTGGGATTGTACGTGGGAAACCATCGAAGATAACACCCTTATGCTCCTTGCCAAAGCTATCGTATACGCTTGCAAGAATATCTATCATCAACTCATCAGGAATGAGCTGACCATTGTCAATGTATCCTTTTGCAGTCTTACCAAGTTCTGTACCATTCTTAATTTCATTACGAAGTACGTCACCGGTTGAGATATGACCGAAGCCATACTTCTCAATCATCTTGTCGCTCTGAGTACCTTTACCAGCACCTGGCGCACCGAAAATTACAATATTCTTCATTATTCTTGTACTAAAGTATAAATATCTCTCAAGTTACGACCCTCCTGGTCATAGTCAAGTCCATAGCCAACAATGAAGTCATTTGGGATCTCCATTGCTGCATACTCGATGTTCAAAGGAACAGTAAGCTTACCTGGCTTCAAAAGTAAAGTTGTAATATGCAGACCAGCAGGCTCGCGTGTACCGAGCGTTTCGAGCATACGCTTCATAGTTGCACCTGTATCAACAATATCCTCTACAATGATAACTTCTCTACCACGGATATCTTCGTTCAAACCGATAATCTCCTTAATCGTACCCGTTGAGGTAACACCTTGGTAAGAAGCCAACTTTACAAAGGAAATCTCACATGGGATAGTGATATGCTTCATCAAATCAGAAGCATACATGAACGAACCATTCAACACCGCAAGAAAGAGCGGAGTCTTACCTTCAAAATCCTTGTTTATACAATCTGCTACCAGCTTTACTCTTTCCAAAATCTCGGCTTCAGGAATAGAAGTCTCAAACGTTTTGTCCTTAATTGTTACTCGACTCATTCTTCATTATTTATAATTTAGCGCAAAATTACGAAAATAATACCAAACTATCCGCATTTATTTTGTAAATTTGCCATCGTTATGAAGATATTTACAAGTGCCCAGATTCACGAACTGGACAGATACACTATAGAACACGAACCAATCAAGTCAATTGATTTGATGGAGCGTGCAGCAAAAGCCATTACTCGTGCTATCACTGAGGAGTGGTCGACACATACGCCAATTGTTGTCTTTGCAGGACCTGGCAACAATGGTGGTGATGCCCTTGCTGTGGCACGTTTGCTGATAAATGAGGGATATAAGGTGAATACTTTCCTTTTTAATATTACCAATCATCTATCAGAAGACTGTGTAACAAACCGCCAACGTTTGCTCGACAGCAAGCATGCAAAGGATTTTACAGAAATCACTGCGAAGTTTGACCCACCTGAATTAACCGCAGACACATTGGTGATTGATGGTTTGTTTGGTTCTGGACTCAACAAACCATTGGCTGGTGGTTTTGCCTCTTTGGTGAAATATATCAATCAAAGTCCTGCAAAGATTGTGAGTATTGACGTTCCATCTGGTTTGATGGCGGAGGACAATACATATAACGTACGTGCGAATATCATTCACGCTACCCTCACATTAACCCTCCACGAACGCAAATTATCCTTCCTTTTCGCTGACGCACAGCAGTTTATTGGTAGACTAAAGGTGCTTGATATCCGTCTGAATCAGGAGTTTATTCAGAAGACAGAAGCACAATATTACCTATTAGAAGAGAACGATATTCGTTCGCGTTTATTCCATCGTGATGACTTCTCACACAAAGGTGATATGGGTAATGCACTTATCATCGCAGGTAGCTACGGTATGTCGGGAGCAGCTATCCTTGCAACTCGTGCCTGTCTACGTAGCGGTGTGGGTAAGGTTACGGTACATACCCCTAAAAAGAACTACGATATCATGCAGATATCCGTTCCTGAAGCTATCTTACAAATGGACCATGAGGAGACAGCTTTTACCGAAGCGGTTGATACGGATGATTTCGACGCACTTGCAATAGGTCCAGGATTAGGCAGACAGGAGCCTACCGCCATTGCGATGATAGCACAGATAAGACGCGCACAATGTCCTATTGTTGCCGATGCTGATGCCTTGAATATTCTTGCAAGCCATCGTGCATGGATGCAACAACTACCAAAGGGAATCATTATGACGCCTCACGCAAAGGAACTCGACCGTCTTGCAGGCTCTCCTGCTAATGCAGACTATGAGCGTCTCCAGCGTACACGCGAGTTAGCAAAGTCTTTACAGGCTTATATCATCCTTAAGGGACATAACAGTGCACTCTGCCTACCTAATGGCAACGTTATCTTTAACTCAACAGGTAACAGTGGCATGGCAACAGTTGGTAGTGGTGATGTACTCACTGGTATCATCACAGCCCTCCTTGCTCGTGGTTATCACCAACAGAACGCTTCTATGGTTGGAATGTACCTCCATGGTCTTGCTGGCGACTTAGCTGCGAAAGAATTAGGTAAGGAAAGCCTTGTTGCAGGAGACATTATCAACTATCTCCCTAAAGCTTTCAAGCTTTTGGACGATTAATAAAGCCTTCCCATTCCAGCTATTATTGATAGGTAATAAAGCTATCCAAGTATAAGCAACAGCCCCACATGGAAAGAACCATGCGGGGCTTCTTGTTTCCTCTGTCATAGCCTACGAGGCACTGCCTCGTAGAAAGCAACACAAAAGAAAAGCGGCAGTTCCCTAAAGGAAGCTGCCGCTAATGTTTTATTTAGTCAAGCCGACCTCAACAAATGATTAGTCGAGGTTAGCAAGCTTGTTCTCAGAACCAAGAACGTCTGTAATCTTGTGCTTGTAAAGATCCTCCATGTACTCACGAGCCTTACCACAGTACTGACGTGGGTCGAAGTACTCTGGGTGCTCATCAAATGTCTGGCGAACACCTGCGGTGAATGCAAGACGAGAGTCAGAGTCGATGTTAATCTTACAAACAGCACTCTTAGCTGCCTGACGGAGCTGCTCCTCTGGGATACCTACAGCGTTTGGCATCTTACCACCATGCTCGTTGATAATATCAACATACTCCTGAGGAACTGAAGAAGAACCGTGGAGAACGATTGGGAAACCTGGGAGCTGCTTCTCGATAGCTGCAAGAACATCGAATGCCAATGGAGGAGGAACAAGACGACCAGTCTTTGGGTCACGTGTACACTGCTCTGGAGTGAACTTGTAAGCACCGTGAGAAGTACCGATAGAGATAGCCAAAGAGTCGCAACCTGTACGAGTAGCGAAATCAACAACCTCCTCTGGCTTTGTATAGTGAGAAACCTCAGCTACAACGTCATCCTCAACACCAGCAAGTACACCGAGCTCAGCCTCAACTGTTACGTCGAACTGGTGAGCATACTCAACAACCTTCTTTGTCAAAGCGATATTCTCCTCATATGGAAGAGAAGAACCGTCGATCATTACAGAAGAGAAACCGAAGTCTACACAGCTCTTGCAAGTCTCGAAGCTATCACCATGATCAAGGTGAAGTGCAATCTCTGGATGGTGGCAACCCAACTCCTTAGCATACTCTACTGCACCCTCTGCGAGGTAACGGAGAAGAGTCTGGTTAGCATACTTACGGGCACCCTTAGAAACCTGAAGGATAACTGGTGATCTCAAATCAGAAGAAGCCTTGATGATAGCCTGAAGCTGCTCGAGGTTATTAAAGTTGAATGCTGGAATAGCATAACCGCCTTTGATTGCTCTCTTGAACATCTCACGTGTGTTCACGAGACCTAATTTCTTGTAATCTACTACCATAATTTCTTTTATCTTTTAAAATTAATAAGTCTATACCTATTTACACATGCAAAAGTACGGTTTTATTTTCTGATAGCCAAAACATACCACACATTTAATAAACCTAAAGTGTTAAAATCCGTAATAAAGGGCAATAGTTTTTGGAATAAAAGATAATTAGGCTTATTAGACATGACTGCCTAATAAGCCTAACCAAACATTTATCTGATAAATGAATTACTTCTCAGCTGGTTCAATAACACGCCAGATCACTGATGCGAGTGCACCACCAGCAAATGGACCTACGATAAAGATCCAAAGATTGCTCAATGCTGTTGCAGGACCGCCTGCAAGCTGTGCGAAGATAGCAGGACCAAATGAACGTGCTGGGTTTACAGATGTACCTGTATAACGGATACATACAAGGTGAACAAGGATAAGTGACAAGCCGATTGCCAAACCTGCAAACTTACCTGTCGTGCCGTTAGTCTTTGAAGTTGCACCCAATACAACGAGTACAAACACACAAGTAAAGATAATCTCTGCGAGCAAACCACTTGCTACACTAATACCATCTTGCAAACCATTTGCACCTAAACCAGCACCTGCAGTAGCAAAACCGCTACCTGCATTGGTTACAAGAAGGAACAACAAAGCTGCGCCAATCAAGCCACCAATAAACTGGAACAACATGTACATAGCACAATCCTTTGCACTCATACGACCGCTCAAGAACACACCGAGTGTAATTGCTGGGTTGATGTGGCAACCAGAGATACCACCAATAGCGTAAGCCATTGCTACGACAGAAAGACCAAATGCCATTGCTGTACCAACTACTGCAGCCTGATTGTTTACTGGGTCACAACCCAAAGACACTGCTGCACCACATCCCATGAGGACTAATACCATTGTGCCGATCATTTCGGCCAAATACTTCTTCATAACTCTCTACAATTAATTAATATTATTCTTTTAGTTTAAAACGCCTTTGAAACGGTTAATTCTCCATACAAACGTAAACGTTCACGATTTATTGTATCTACCTTGCACCTTTTTAAAACTTATTGTTTTATATCAATCAAAACGCTGTCTTTAATCCATAAAAAGCCTTACCTTTGCAAATAGATTAATATTACTTGATAATGATGAGTCGTCACCCATAAGGGAGATTACAAAGGAAAAAGTATTCAAACGATATGAAGTATAAAATGATTGTGCTCGATTTGGACGGCACACTGACCAATAATAAAAAGGAAATTACACCACGTACCAAACAAGCCCTCATGCAAGCACAAGCTGCTGGGGTACATGTCGTATTGGCATCTGGCCGCCCTACTTATGGTATCGTTCCTTTAGCTAAGGAATTGAAACTAAAAGATAATGGTGGATATATCCTTGCTTTCAACGGAGGAAAAATTATCGATTGCACCAAGAACGAAGTTCTTTTTGAACAGAAATTGGACGAACAGCTTGTACCTATCCTCTTTCAAGAAGCCAAGAAAGCTGGAATGGAAATCCTAACCTATCAAGGTGAGGGTATTGCTGCTACTAATAAAGATGACGAATACGTACAACACGAGGCTTTTATCAACAAGATGCCTGTAACCCAATATGACGATTTCCTCAATCAGTTAGTCTATCCTATCAACAAATGTTTGATTGTTGGCGACCCTACCCCTCTCCACGAGTTGGAGATAAGATTAGCCAAAGAGTTGGAAGGGAAGATGGATGTATATCGTTCTGCCGACTTCTTCCTTGAATGTGTACCACTCGGTATTGACAAGGCGCGCTCTCTCGACCGTCTTATCTCATCGCTCCGTATCAGCCGCGAAGAGGTTATTGCCTGTGGCGATGGTTATAACGACCTTAGCATGATTCGCTTTGCTGGACTTGGCGTTGCTATGGCAAACGCTGCAAAAGACATTCAAAGTGAAGCTGACTTCGTTACTTTATCAAATGAAGAAGATGGTGTTGCACACGTCATTGAACACTTTATCCTCTCACCAGAGAATATGAATTAAGAGGATATCTTCTACGAACAGCTCATCTGCTTATTAGCCGTATTGTAAACTATTTTCGCACAGCTCAAAACCAACACATGCTCTTTTAGCTTCTAAAAGACGCCTAATTAGCTTGCAAAAGGTGCCCTTTGGGAGTCTAAGTAACGCCCTTTTGAAGTCCAATTAAGCACCTTTTACCTCACGGTTTTGTAACTAATTGAATACATGACACTTACAAGAGCAACAAAAATAGCCGTTTTTACCCTAAAAATAAGGTAAAAACGGCTATTGGATTGTAAATAAATTTCTAAACAAACAAACGTTTGAACTACAATCTGAAAGGGGTGTCACTCAAATACGATTGGGGTTTAAGATTCCTTTCAACAAGAATGTAGCATTCTGATTACGTGCTACTCCCTTTGTAATCTTATACGAATAAGTGATATCCTCGCCTAACTCAATCTCAAAACAATAATTATGAAAACGCCCTGCGTATTCCTCTTCCATCTTTGAAAGTTCAAGATCGTGCGTGGCGATAACACCTGTCACATTGCGTTCGGCAATATACTGCAAGAAAAGACGAGAGCCATTCAACTTATCGAGAGAGTTTGTTCCCTTCAAAATCTCGTCCAAAATAATCAGACTTGGTACATCATCACGCAACGAGCCTAACAACTTCTTCAAACGAAGTAGCTCAGCATTGAAATAAGAGATGCCATGCGTAAGGTCGTCTGTGGTGCGCATACTCGTAAAAAGATGAAACACTGAAACCTTCAAGTGTTCTGCAAAAACAGGCAAACCATTCATCGCCAAGAGGTAATTTATACCCAACGAGCGTAAGAAGGTACTCTTACCCGCCATATTCGCACCCGTAACAATATAATACTCATGATCATGGATTGTGAAGTCGTTTGCAACAGCCTTCTCACCGAGGAAGGGATGATAAAGGTCTTTCGCATCATAAACCACCTTATTCTCCTCGCTGATTTCTGCCTGTACTGCCCTATCTTCATTCAATCGGAAGTTACCCATTGACACCAAAGCATCAAAGAGATTTAGACTATCTATCCACTCATTCGTGCGCTGCTCATACGTATGTTGCCAACGAAGGAAGAGTCTTACGATTGCAATATCAATTAAGGCAAAACTGTTAAAGACAAAGACACCCACCTCGTTACTTCTGTTATCAATCTTTTGTAAGATAAGTTCTAACTGTTCGAAAGACTCCTCCGCACCCGCAAGTTTCTGTTTCAAAGCTTGTAGTTCAGCCGACTTAAACTCAGTCTTATTAACTAATTTCAATACACGTAAGTAGCCATCTACCTGCGTATGTGCCTTTGCTATCAGTTCAGAAATGACACGCATGTGCTTATGCCCACAAAGAAAAGAGAACATAAAGTTAAATATTCCCCACCATACAGGTAATAAGAAAGGAACCAATCCCACAATGGAAAGCACAATACTCACATAGAAACCAAGTAAATCTGCATAACAGAAATAACATAAAAGAGAGCTATGAAAAAACTTTGGAAAACTCTGGCTATGAACATCCGTCAATGCCTTCAAAACCTCCTCTGTATTAATACGCCCCTTTACGCCCAAAGACTTGAATTCAGAAAGGAAAGTTTCCTCCTTACCCAACTCGTCTATGGAAGCCATTCGTTGACGTATTTGCCCAACAAGTTCCTCCCTCTTTGCACTGCCCCATTCCGTAGACAGACAGGCTGCCAACTGGTCACTACCACCAGTTGAGATAGTGCGGTTCATCCTTTGAAACAGAGAACCTATACCAAAGACATCCATATCAAAGGTATAAGAATGTTGCGGACTGACATATTGCCCGCCAGCTTCAAAGCCTGAGTAGTCGCCTTTCTGATAGGCTATCTCGTTTTGGTAGACCAGCAATAAAGCCTCCCCTTTATTTATCTTTCGGTCGTTCAACACGTCACGACGACGAATGTAAAGATAAAACAATAATGCAGCTAAGGCACAGAAAAGTGTCCAAGCTGCATTATCAAATAAGGTGTAGAGAACTACAAAACCAATGGCTACCAAAAAAGAACCGATTTCTGTCAGGATAAAAACACGACTACGGTTACGGAGAGAAACGAGCGTTTTGCTCGTCTCTTCTGCTTTATGCTGATACAAATCAGTCAAATCTTTATTCATACGTAAACAAATATAATATTCAAGGGGTACTAATCCGTCACCACCTCTTTGCTCACACGACCATCGCTGTACTTCACTATGTTGATTCCCTTTTGTGGAGTCGTGATACGTCGACCGTCAAGTGTGTAGCGCTCAGCCTCAATAGCTGTGCGAGTTCCTTCTGAAACAGAAGAGATGCCAGTAGTCTTAAACTCTGAAATACTGCACTTAGCAGCGTTCTCTATTTTACCAGTATTCGTATTAATCAGCAAGACACAGACACGTAGATTTTCCTTCTTTTGTATGACTTTCTTACTATTAATATTCTTAAAGACATACGTGTGGCTCTGTGCTTCATCTGCCTTGATTGGTGCTTTAAGGTGACCTGTCCGAGCAGTCATTACTCCATCTGCAGCAATAGCTACAAAGTTGTTCTCAAGATTATAAATAGTTCCAGGCGCATTGACAAAATAATCGAGTTCTTCTGATATGCCATAAAACTGCGTTTGTCCAGTATAATAGTTAGCTTGTTTCCAGTTGTGGCTTGACATTCCATTCTCTGTCAACACGTAAGCAAAGCCATAAGGAGCTTCTTCTCGGTTCAGCCGGAAGGTTACAGTGGGGGTCACTGTGATATTATTCTTCTCCTTGTCCCACATTGCTGACACTTCCAAATCCATATAAGCACCTTTTGATCGTTCCGTTTCAAACTCTGTTTGTGCTATATAAGACCCAAGCGTTAGGTCTCTATTCATAGTCAATGAAGGACGACTCTTGTATTCTGCAGCTTTCCAAGCATAGTCCTCACAGTTTAAAGGCTCATAACCACGTCCCGTATGAATAGCAATACCAATGAAATCATCACCATACTTATGTGCAAGATTCTCCATTAATGCTATACCACGTGGACAGTATTGGCACCACATTCCAGTATACTCTTCAACGACAACTCTCCTATGAGCCACCTTAGTAACAGTTACTCTCGGAAGCGTTGCATAGTTAATAGTGGCATTATTCCGTTCTCCATTTACTTTCGTAATCGTGAAAATAAGATCATTTTCACCTAACTCTGTATATGGTGGGACATCAACTTCTATCGTAGTATCATCATAACGATTCAACGCTTGAGGCAGAACATAGTGCTTTGAATCTATTTCTTGCCCATTAAAAGAAAGTGTATAATCGAAGTTTCGGACAATAGTTCTACCGTAATTGGAAACTGTCATCTTGCCCTTTACAGTCTTTGCCGAGAGAGGAACATATACCTTCTGCCCTGCTGCAGCAATAAGACTATAGTCTTGTGCCTTAACGTTTACCGCATAACAGATGACCGCTATGAGCGTAAGAAACTGTATATAAAACTTACTTAACATATCAGATTATGGTTATTAAAGGTGTATGTTTAGCGAACAACGTACTTCTTTGTAGAGGCAACGCCCTTCTGCTTTACGATGTAAATACCCTTAGGGAGATTTGATAAAGACGTAAGCTGCTTGTGTAACAACACACCCTGAGTATTGTAAACATCGAATGTAAGACCCTTCTGCGATGCTACCGAAGCAATACCTGCTGCCTTAGTATCAAACTTAATAGTAATCGATGAGCCTTCCTTCTCTTGCTCAGAACCAAATTCTTTTACTTTAAGTTTAAGCGTTATTGAGCAGTTCTCGAATTCTCCATAGAAGTGTTCTATGTCAATAGCTTCCTTATCTGAACCAACAGAAAAAAGCTTATCACCAACCTCGTAACTACCTATTTCTGAATTATTAGTACACTTTTCAAACGCACAAACCTGCACTTCGCCTTCATCTATATTGTTAATGATATAGGAAAGGGAAACATTTAAAGGCTTATCCGACTTGT
Source organism: Prevotella melaninogenica ATCC 25845 (assembly GCF_000144405.1). NCBI lineage: Bacteria > Pseudomonadati > Bacteroidota > Bacteroidia > Bacteroidales > Prevotellaceae > Prevotella > Prevotella melaninogenica. Next base: position 503,432 of record NC_014370.1, on the reverse strand, counting down.
TTAGAAGATGCACTTTTCCTACTATTTTATTCCCTTCAAAAGGAAATTCGGATGGAACAGCCTTATTCAAGACAACTACTGTACCGTTAGGAATAACTCTGCCCTGCTCATCAAGGAAGGCTACATCATTAGAACTTGTCTGTGCTTGCGCACTAACAAAAAGACTGGTCAACAGACCAACAAAAACGAGTAAACGTAATTTCATATTGATTTTTTTATAATTATATTCTTAATTGATGATGATTCATTGCTTAGAGCGAAACCTTTTGGCGCACAGCCTGCAATACTCCGCTGTCGTTATAGAAGAAACCTACTATCCATGCGTTCTTTGGAACGATACCTTCTGGGAGTGTATATGTTGTTTTCTCCTTATGAATACCCTTTGTAGAGAGCATTAATTCCGTCCCCCATTCCCCATTAATAGCATCACGGAACACGTGATTATGCACATATTCCTTCTCCACTTTATTGTTTGGAAACATCTGTGGAGCTACTACGCTATCCTCAACTAACCACAGCTGTAGCTTCCCTTTCACATCATCAGCTAAGGTTTTCAAGTCGGTTTCAATCTCCACCTGATGTGTAGTTGCCTCATACTGGCATTTAAGATCTATACCTATGGTTGTTGTTTGAGCGAACTCATCATAGATTCGTCCAGCCCAAGTATCTTTTGAAAGTACACCTCCACGACGATTGATAATGGCTTTTGGCACATTTGGAACTGCCCAATACTTATAATAGACATCACCCACATCAGTGCGCAAACCAACAAACCCAGTCCCACTCTTGATTGCGAGTGGACCAGCATGAAAGGCAACAGCAATCAGTTTGCCTGCACCATAAAGCTTTTGCTGCTCTGCTATCGCTTCTGAAGCAGCTGGACAGAAGATGCAACGCTGTCCTGTGAAATCCTCTATCAGCACATTACGCTGAACGGTTGCAGCTGGAATCTCTATCAGTCTTTCATCAGAACCAACAGAATCACAGCCTGTCAAAAGCGCAACCACAGCCAAAAGAACTATATAAAAACTTTTCATTTCCTATCAGAAGTTATAATTATAAGAGAGGGTCAAGCCCTTTGTTGCTGGGATATAACGACATACGCCACCCGAACAGTTGAAGCCTGCACGTGTCCGACCATAGCCTAATTGCAAGCGATGGGCACCACCACTATAGGTTACATAACCTTGGTAGTAATGCACCCGAGTATTACCAACATTATAAAGGTCACTCAATGTGAACATCCAATGCGGTGCAAGCGACAGCTCACCCAATCCAAACAGCCAATCTTTATCACCATCTTTCGACGCAAGATACTGTGCCTCTACACGCAACGTTGTGTTAGGTGAAAGCTTCTGTTTGACATCTGCCACAAAGATATGCGAATTAAGCATTCCTCCATGTCCTTCGAGTAGCATCTGATTGTAACGTTGATACATATACATCAGATTGAGTTTCGTATCTTTAGCAAGTCGCTTTACCAACTGTATATCAATGTCTTGATAATAGGTAGCGTCTCCCCATGCCCAGAACGGACTGCCATAACCATCTGTTCCTATGTCACCTGAACCATTCTTACGCACGGAATGGACATGTGAGAAGTTCACCTTTGCTGTCGTACCATACTTACCACCTAACAAAGAACCCTTTTTAAAGGTATAGGCTACAGCTGCTTGATATGCCCACTCACCATCAGGACGAGTCGCATATGGATAGAGAGCAGCCAAAGTATAGGTATGCTCCATCGTAAATGGGGGCAGATGATTGATGAAAGAGGAGATTCCCTCCATTCCTCTACGGCTTCGGAAACCCATATTTGTACTACGCTTTGCCTGCAGAAGCAGACTCATTCCACGCTTTGAATAGGAACCAGAGAGCATTACTACATAACCATTACGATAGATATAGCCATTATCGTGAGAAGGGTCCTGTGTTTTCATTGCCACCTCTGCCAATATATTGAACGAACGATGTTGCACACGTAGACGCATATCAAAGGCATTGACATTAAGAGGGAGGCGCAAACGATGGGTTGGATCAACCATTACCACCTCATCTCGCTCATGTTTATTAAGATAGGAAGCACCAAACATTAGATAGGTGTTATGCTGTTGGAGGGACTTAAACAACTCGTCAATATTCCATTCAACATCAGCACCAGTCATCCAACTCTTGTTATAACTCCAATATCTACGCTGCCGACCCGTTAGCACTTTCACTGCAACACCAGCACAAGGTTGATAGTTCAATCGTGCACCTTGTAGGGAATTATCAATTCCTAAACTGCGTTCTTCATACGAACGGAGAATAAAACCAGAGCCAAACTGCTCGTAGAAGCTACCCAAGGTAAGTTCCGCATTCTTGTAACGACCTTTCAAGTAAGCGTAAGGAACACCCCAACCCTTAAAGTCACTCTCGTATCCGGGAAGCGGATGCTTCAAATACTCCAGTCTTGCACCAGCCTCAACATAACGACTCGATAGCTTCAAGTCGAGATAAGTGTTCGTCAAGAAACGACCATCGGTAGCCTCAGCACCTGTCGTACTGTCCTTTTGAGCCAACAGCATATCACTCTGAATACTTCCAGAAAGGCGCAATTTATTGGACTCCTGTGCATACAGAGATACACCGCTCATACCTATGAGCAGTCCTATCATCATCCATCTTTTCATAGAATTACTTGCCAGCTACCTCTTTCACCTTCTTATATAACTCAGCTTCAGCGCCATCAGTATAGCCGTTGTGCTTATAAACAATCCTACCCTGTCCGTCAAGCAATACGGTATAAGGTACAGACTGGATTCCTAACGAACGACGGAACTCGCCATTAGCATCGAGCAACACATCGTAACGCCAGCCATTCTGGTCGACCATAGGCTTTACCTTATTGACATTCTGCGCCTGATCAATAGACACAGCAACGAGTCGAACCCCCGTTTCCTGCTGCCAATCGTCATAGACCTCATCAATACTTGTGAGTTCACGATTACAAGGCTTGCACCAAGTAGCAAAGAAAGCTATGATAAGAGGTTTGCCATTGTTTGAGATAGTGTCGGTTTGTACGGTTCTCCCTTCTATGTCTTTGAGAATCACTTTGGATAGACGTTCTTGTGCAGACGTTGCAAAGCTTATCAACAACAAACAAAGGGATAAAAATAATTTATTCATTGTTTTTAATTATATTGCAGCTACAAAAATACTAAAAAAAAGCGATAAAACAAAGAAGAAACCGCCAAAGACTGACAAGACTACATACCTTAATCTATTTTAGATGCCTTTGCTATGCATATTAATCCTACTAAACACATTTTCTTTGAAAGAAATACTATCTTATTTTCAAATAAGTTTTATCAACTTTTTGACATCTGATGTGCTCCCCAAATTAAGTAAATAGAACCTCTTTCTGTAATTGACGCCCTTATATTCAGCCCTTCGCACCATCGGTGTTAGTACTCCGCACCACATGTGCGAAGCCTTAGCACCATCTGTGCGGAGCATCAACACAACAATCAAAAACGGTAAGAAGAACCAATTTATAACGTTATTATAATTCATAAATATCAATGACTTACTCACACAAGATTACATTTTCTATACAAGGCACATATAAAATCCTTCCTAACAGAAACTTATCAACTGCTTAAGACCATCTATATAAACAAAAAAAGATTACTTGCCGGCAACATTAAAGCTGCTAACAAGTAATCTTAGATGTATACGTAGCGCCTTCAAGGAATAGGCTACGTTATGTCATTTCTTCTGTAAAAGCCTTTATGCTTACTTACTATTTTGTTTCTTCTTAGACCCTTTCAGCCACATATAACCTATCAGTAAGATGAAAGCAGCCAAGATACAAAGTAGCTGTACGGCATATTCTTGTGGGTGAACCCAGAACTCCTTAAAGAAATTAATACGTCCGAGAATCTCTACTGGCGTCCAGAAAACAATCACCGTTGCGATTGCCATACGGATATTTGCACCCCATGAAGCAATATAAAGTTGCTTTTTCAACATATAAAGTGCGCCGAAGAAACAGCCAATACCTACCAAGAAGGTTACTGGGTGATGATCGCCAAGGAAGTTCTTATCGTAACAGAACATCAGTAAAAGGTAAGAAGCCCAAAGAATCATGTTCACCTCCATAAAGGTGACAATAGATGTATGGCGTGTCATTGGTTGGAAAGCAATCTCATTCTTACGCTTTCCGAAAAGCCGTTTCTGAATCCATGTAATAAAGTTACAACCATTGCGCGTACTAAAAATATACATTGTCATCATCATCATCCAGAAACCAAAAGAGGCAGGAAGAATCAGATATTCTGGCTTAGTAACAACCACTCCGTTTTCAATCTCTGGTTGTACACCAAAGCGGTGAGCGTAATATTGGAAGAGAAACTCCACCCAGCCAGTCCAGAAAAGCAGACCACCAATAAGTCCCCAGAGTGTCTGACGAGTATCGCCTTTGACAAACACACCGATAATGACCATTATCAAACCTACGAATCCCATAGTAAAGCCTGCATAATGTACGGCTTCTGTAGTCATGGTCTTTTCCATCATGATCATAAGAGCATGACCCAAAGGCATCGTAAACAACACAAGGATAAACGAGGCGAGTGTTCGCCATAAATAGATTTTACTTTTTCCCATAAATTAAAAACGTATTGAGAGCTTAAAATAGTTTATCAACATCAACTGACATTCCAATCATTAAGTTTGTTCCATCAGTCAATGGACAGTTCAAATAATAATATTCTGGTTTATAATTAAAGATGTTATCAAGGATTACACTTACCTTCACACCCTTACCGATGCGTTGCACCAAGGAGAGTTTGAAGAGTGCATATGCGGGGTAATGTATTGTTTTTATACCCTTAGAGATGTCATAGTAATCAACAAACTCTTCATTGTCGACTGCTGAGAGGAAGCGTCCACCTAATCCGATGTTCGTTCCATAGTTCTTCAACCACTGATGATCCCAATCGATATGACCTGTCATAGAGTGTTTGCGAGCAGGTATATACTGATTGTTTACAGAGTTACTGTTCTTGTCTTTTGGCAAGCGTTCATTGGTATAAGCATAACTTAAACGAGCTGTAAGACCATTCGTCCAACGTGCTTGTGCCGTTGCTTCTCCTCCACTAACCATATAGTTGTCCAAGTTAAGGTAAGGAAGACGTGGGATAATGTCTGATGGATTCTTATAGTAAGGTGCACCAGTTGCAATCTTATTTTCAATCTTGTTACAATAAGCACTTACTGTAAAGTTATAGCGTCCCTTAGTATAATCAACCGAAGCATTAAAGTTCTGGCTTACTTCTGGTTTCAAAGAAGGGTTGCCTTCAACAATCCATATACCCGACATATCAAAGTTATAGTACTTCTCTTTCAATGTCGGAGCACGGAAACCCATACCATAACTAAAACGAACATTCAAGTTATGTACTGGCTGATAACGTGCACTTACCTTCGGAGTCAAGCGCGAGATACGCCCGTCTGAGAAATAATCGTAACGCAAGGCACCCACTACTTCCCACTTCGGACTGATGTTCCAGTCGTATTGTGCAAAGGCATCAAAAGAGTCTTGCTTACGAATTCGACCCTCCAAGTTGGTATTAAAGAGATAATCATGCATATAGTCTGCACCCACAGAAAGGACGTTTTCCCCCTCAAAAGTGTGATTATAAAGCAAGCGAAGACTGTTCTGTACATTTGAATAGTCACGGATATCCAGTCGAGTGATGCGCTGATAGTCTGACTTATCATACTGATCAAAAGCATAGGAGAAGTCAACACTATTAACAAGGTCTGGTGTCCATGTTCCACGAAGACCACCTGAAAAGTCACGATAGCGTTCTGGTACCTCTGATGTACGCACCAACTGACGATAGAAATAACCTGCACGCCCTGTCAAACGAAGCTTTTCATTCAACCTAAAAGTGAGCTGTTCCTTAAAGTTCCAAACTGCATCACCATAGATAGTTGAGACAACTCGTGTGATTGGATTGGCTCCATTGTGTACATTAAAGTTGTCAGAACTATTCCGATTCACTGTCAGTAAGTTGTTCCACTTGCCTCTTGCGTATTGCCATGATAGTCCATAACGTTGCTCGTTGTGGCGACCAAAGCGCATGTTAAGGTTAAGTGCGCATGGATTTGGCTTTTTCTTGGTGATGATATTGATAACTCCACCAGCAGCATTAGAGCCATAAAGGGCAGAAGCAGCACCTTTCACAATCTCGATATGGTCAACATTATCCATACCAATACGAGTGAAGTCGACATCGTCCATCGTCTCACCAGCAAGGCGTTCACCGTCAACAAGAATCAACATACTCTGTCCACCAAAGCCAGAGAAGTTCATATGTACCTGCTGATTCATGGCGTATGAGAACTCAATACCCGGTATTACCTGTTGCAATACATCACGCAGATTGGTGGCATCTGTCTTCATAATATCATCAGCTGTGATGAGTTTCGTCAACACAGGGGTATTGGCAAGTAGCTTCGGTGTACGTGTTCCCGTCACTACAACCTGTTCTAACTCTAAGGATTTGTATATAGAATCAGGCAACTCATCAGCCCACATCGACGTAGGAAGCAGACAAACAAGAGCTGATAGTATAATGTTTTTTTGTTTCATAACCAATCAAAAGATCTCATAACCTTATCCCTATTATCTGAAAGAGCCGTTTGTGGGATGGTTTTCTGTTGTAGTTAATATGGATATTTATAATTGATTCTCAACCAACATTTGGTTCCATCGGTACCAATATAGTTCTCCAACTGTAGAGCAGCATACTTTCCATTATTCAGACGAAGAATAAAGACATGACTATTCATGGTAAAAGAAGGAGGCATTGGAGGTATTTCGATTTTCAACCAAGAGGAAAGTACCTTATTAATACGTATTCCTTGGCAGCCAATCAGACTCATAAGCATCTGCGACTGGTCCTCCCAAACTTCGTTCTCTGTCCATTCATCTTCTTGGAATGTTGCTCCTAAGAAATAGGAACTATTCTTTGGAAGCTCATTCAAAGAGGTGTACTTCGTTTCAAGTACTGCTCCACCGTTCGTCCTTACATTGTTACGATGAAAGGCAATGCTCCACGACTGTGGTTCAGGTTGTGCATCAGTAGAAGTAAAGCCACGCTTTTCATTTACCGAGATACCTTTTCCAAAGACATCAAACCAGTAAGTGTACATACCCGTTTTCCCATCACCACTACCCGATGTCAGATTTGTTGGGATGGCATAATGCGTGAAGTTCGTCTGTGCCTTAAGCAATCCTGCAGTGTCTTTACGCTCGATATACATCTGTAAAGAGTCAAAGTCAACATAATACCAGTCCTTCCAACTGGCGGCATTAACAAGGAGTTGACCTTCCGTTGTTACATTTGCTGTGGCTGGAGCCTCATCATATATATCTTCAAAAATGCCGTTACAGGCTGTCACCATCATCATAATGGCACAGCCTGCAAGGGTAGAAATAGGGCGAAATACTCTGTGCATGAGCGTATAAAATTTTACTTAGCCTTCTTACCAGTATATGTTGCAGAGATTGGGAATGGCATTCTGCCTACCTTATAATTGTTAGTTATGGTCAATGTACCATCCTCAGCAAGTGTAACGGTCATCTTACTTGTTTCTCCGAACTCGTAATTTTCATCCCTTTCCATCATACCACCGGTTGCCTTGAAGTGTACTTTGATGCCGTCTTCACTATAGTCACGACTAAAGCTATTGGTTGCCTTATCGTAAGCAAGGTTCTTTACAGTGTATGTTCCTAATGTTAAGTTATTCATCATAGTAACACCTGTGTACTTCTCTTCAGATGCTGTCACATTGATAGTACCATCATTATTAGCTGTAATCGTATAACCAACAGTAGCTGATACGAAAGGACCCATAGTTGGACCAACCTTCAATGATGTTGTACCAGAGTAGTTTCCTGCCACTTTCGATGCTGCTGAAGCCTCAGCATAATGCCAAGTAATATCAGTACCACCCATGAGTGATGGGATTGAAATCTTTATTTCTCTCATCGAACCACTCATCGTAGCATCATACTCCTTCGCTGCGCCACCACCATTTGGGTTAGCAATCTTCATCTTTCCAGTACCGTTAATAGCATGATTAGCCATGGTTATCACGAAAGAACCAGTACCCCACTGAGTATCAGAGAACTCTGCAAGGAACTTACCACCGTCCTGCAACACCTTAATCTTAGCGCCATTGTCATAACGCACATTATTAATCATCTTGTTCTTTACAGTCAAATAGCCTGCAAACTCGTGTATCAACTTTGGTTGTGAAGGGGTTTCACTTGGCAAGAACTCAATCTTTGAAATATCTGATGCGTTATAAGTTACAACGTTACCATCAGTTTTGGTTACCTTTAATGTTTGTGCCTGTACTGCGAGTGCACTCAATAAAGATACGATTACTAAAGTAAAGATCTTTTTCATTTACGTATGAATTTAAATGTCTTAGATAATGATTTAACTACAAAAACGCCTGTTTGTCCGTCGAGAGGAATCTCAACAGAACCGCTCTGGCTTACGGTGGCACGACCAACCAACTGTCCGTTGATTGTGTAAACAGCTACTTGACTACCTGCTTTCAGCCCTTCTCCCTTCAAGGAGTTACCAAAAGAAAAGACTGAATTGTTGCTTTCTGCATCAAGCGTTCCAATACCTGTTGGCTGGTCGGCAAAGGCAAAAGCACGGAAATCTGTCAGAGGATACTCTATTGTTTGACTTCCAGCAGTCAAAACCATGGCAGTGGAAGTGAAGGTAACAGTAGGTTTCTCAGACAGAGCAAAGTAAGTGTCTTTGCCATCTTTGTCACTTACTTTTACATAGTTAGCCGCAGAGGCAGAGAGTGTACTCATAAAAGCTAACAGCATAACAGCAAGTGTAAGAAATAAAGTTTTAATTCTCATATTACTGATTCAGTTTATATTAAATTCTAATCGAGTGCAAAGGTACAAGAAACACCATTACAACACAATACCTAATAATTATGATTTTAACCCAAATTAGATAACCTAACAAAGAAAGATAAAATACAAGACAAATGTAAGTTGGTATGAAAAGTATGCGTCTTATGCAAACAACTTACTCCCATATTATTGACCATTGTAAACTATTTTCATGCAACTCAAATCTAATATATGCTCTTTTGGCTTCTAAAAGATGCCTAATTGACTTCTAAAAGATGCCCTTTTCAAGTCTAACTAACGCCCTTTTCAAGTCCAATTAGGCACCTATTACATCACCATTTTATAACTAACTGATTCTTTGATGGTTACAAACCTACTTTTAATATGCATTTTTATCCTTGTTTGTAGGTATTCTATTTGAAATTATGTAATTATTTTTCATAACCTTGTTTGCGGGATTTTCGAAGTATTAAAATGAAAAGTTTTTATGTCAGGGGATGATAATAGAATAGACCATTGAGGGTCTTAGGTATATTTTTATTTAATGAGTACGTTCGCTCCTTTCGTTAAAACTATATGAAAAGCATCTACACTTTTAACAGAAGAGCCCACTATAATCTATCAAACATGAGCCAAATATCAAGCACAAATCGCATCTCATCTATGTATAACAACAATAAAGGCTGAAATCCACAATCGAATATCAGCCCATTAGTTTTAGGTATTGCAGGAGTGAACCTTACATTATTTGTTAGGAAATAAGTAAGACTTACTATGTTAAGATTTGTCTTTGCTTCATTTCCAAGTATTTATTGATAACATCAATACTGAGTTTGTCTGGCGTTGTCAAAACACTATAGATACCATGCTGACGCAGTGTTGAGACTATCAAACGCTTTTCAGAAGCAAACTTCTCTGCGATAACATGCTGGTAATATTCCTCTGTCGAGTGCTTCGGAGAACGAATATAATCATTCATCTCTGCATCTTCAAAAAAGACAACGAGTACACGATGCCACTGACTAAGCAACTTCAAGTAAGCCAACTGACGATTGAGAGCTGTCATACCAGAGAAGTTTGTGTAAATAACGAACAAACTACGCTTGCTAACTTGTTTATGTACATTGGCACACAAACCACTAAAATCACTTTCACCAAACTTCGTTTCTTGTGCATAAAGTGACTCTAAGAGAAGTTGCATCTGACCAGTTTGCTTCGAAGGAGCAACAAACGTGTCCATTTTATCTGCAAAGGTTATCAAGCCAGCCTTATCATCACGGCGCATGGCAACGTATGACAACACCAAAGAAGCATTGATACTATAGTCGAGAAGCGTCATTCCACGGAACGATTGCTGCATAACACGTCCCTTATCAATAACTGAGAATATCTGCTGAGAGCGCTCATCACGATAGACATTCACCATCAACTGATTGCGACGTGCACTTGCCTTCCAGTTTATACTTCGGTATTCATCGCCTTTCACATAGTCTTTTATCTGCTCAAACTCAGTGTTGTTACCTGCCCGACGTATACGCTTTATACCCATTTCGGTAAGGTTATTGCTTATCGCAAGAAGTTCATAGCGATTCAGCATCATATAAGAAGGATAGACCTTAACGTCTTCTGCGTTACCCAACGTATAACGACGTTCGACAAGTCCTAAGACTGTACGTGTGAAGCAACGAATCTTACCAAAGGAGTAGACGCCACGCTTCATCGGTCTGAGCGTATAACGAATCGTATTCTTTCCCATCGCTGTTAGCTGACTCTTATAGCTAATATCTCTCCGTTGGAACACCTCTGGCGCCTCATCTATTACCGTCAGCCATACAGGGAAGGAGTACTTACTTTCCAGACTTATCTTGACAACATTCTTATCACCATTAGAGAAACGTTCTGAACAGGTTCGCTTCGCTGTTATTCCACGACGATGATAGAGCATAACAGCATCGACCACAACCATAGCAGCAAAGATAAAGAGAAGTATCTTTGCACCCATGAAAAGCTGTGGGAACACATAACCAAAGCCTGCGAGCAGGGTAAGGCTTGCTAATATAAAATAAAACCTTTTAGTAAGGAACATTTCGTCTTTATTTATTTGAGTGCTTCTCGGCTAACCTCATTACTTAGGTACTTCGACCTTGTCAATCAACTTCTGTGCTACCTTCAATGGGGTATATCCCTCCATTTCAGCCTCAGCAGTAAGGATAAGACGATGTTGAAGAATACTTGGCGTAACAAACTTGATGTCTTCTGGTGTTACAAAGTCGCGACCACCCAATAAAGCTGAAGCCTTAGCAGCATTGAGCATAGCCACAGAAGCACGTGGACTGGCACCGAGATAGACAGCCTTTGAGGTGCGTGTCTGCTGTACGATGTTTGCAATATAGCGTAAAAGGCTCTCCTCAATGAATACCGTATCAAGTTTCTTGCGCATCTGCAGAAGTTCGTCAATGGTAAGTATTGGCTTAACATCTTCCAACTTGATGAGGTTTCGCTTCTCCTGATGACGCTTAAGGATATTCATTTCCTCATCAACAGAAGGATAACCCATGCTTATCTTAAAGAGGAAACGGTCGAGTTGTGCCTCTGGTAGACGATAAGTACCTTCCTGTTCTACTGGGTTCTGTGTCGCAATGATTGTATAAACATCGCTCATACGACGAGTTGTACCATCAATCGTCACCTGACGTTCCTCCATTACCTCGAAAAGAGCTGCCTGTGTCTTTGCAGGAGCACGGTTGATTTCATCTACAAGAACGAGATCTGAGAACACAGGACCTTCATGGAAGTCGAACTCAGAGGTCTTCATATTGAAGACTGTCGTACCGAGTACATCACTTGGCATGAGGTCTGGCGTGAATTGAATACGACTGAAACGCGCATCAATCAGGCGAGACAACAGACGTGCCAACAAGGTCTTAGCAACACCAGGCACACCTTCAATCAGCACATGACCATCTGCAAGAATCGCTGTTAACAACAAGGCAACTGCCTCCTGCTGTCCAACAACAACCTTACTTATCTCTCCTCGCAACTGCATCACCTTTTCACTGAATGCAGCAAGGTCGGTTCTTTCTTCTTTATACTCTTCCATCTTATTTATTGTTTGCTCTTCAATTACATTATTCTTTTGCTCATCCATTGCGTTTATAGCTTATTGATTATCATATCCATACCGTCTATTGCCTTTCGCAGAGCAGCATCTTTTAGTTCATCATCACCCTGCAAATAACGATCGACACGGTCAAATATCATTCGTACTTCAGCCTCTGGCATTCCCGTTCGAATGGCTATCTGTGCTATATTCTCCTTCCTTGACTCAACATCTTCGACATCTATCATCGTCATACGACGTAAGGTCTCGCCAAAGTAACTATACTTTTTCTGCAGCAAGTCTCGATTAATATGCTTCTGATGATAAAGAGTACCTATCAACTTCACAAACTCCAACGAACGATTAGCTGGTTCCTCTACCACTGGGATAACGCGTTGTCGTCTACGTGCATAGAACATACAGAAGAGTAATAACCCTCCTAAGGTGAGATAGATAGCCCAGCGGAGAGGCTCGTTTTGTAGCCAAAACCGCAGTGGAGTATCCGTTTCATATTCTGTGTAAGGTCCGTATGCCTCAGTACGAATGATTGGCAAGCCTCGGAATTGGGACATCATACGGAAGATGAGTCCATTTGTCTGCGTATCAAGGATACCATAATTGGTCATTAACAATGGATCACAAGAAACAAAGAGTTCACCCTTTCCTCGCTTCACCCTAACCATATGTGCCAACCAATAGCCATCTGTAGAATCAATTTCCTCCTCAGAAAGCCAACAGCTAACCAAAGTATCACACGCAGTCTTCCCTTCTATTGTAACATTATTACCTGCCATCGCGGCATAGACCGCGTATTCTTTCTCCTGATAAGGCAACTGATGAGACCAAACTAAGGTATCATAAGGAATTGACTGATTCGCAATTGAGGACTTAACCTCCATAGGAGAGAACCCATATTGCCCATTAATATCTACCTGCAAATCTGGATATAGAGAATCAGGCTCAATATCAGACGTTGCAATGAAGACTTTATTACCAGCTTTCAACAGTCTATCCAACGAACGGATATCCGTTGCAGAAGGGCTAAAATGGTCTGTTTGAATTAAGAAGGCATGCGGTTTCTTACCATATCCATCACGTTCCAACTGTGCTATTGTTTTATTTGTCACCTCATATCCTGCAGGAACAGACTTCTCCATCAGTGAGTCGAACACCGCACAACCAAATGGTTGCTTATCGTAATGATTAAAGGTAGGCTCCCAAACAAACTTTGAAGGCGCATTCCACTCTAATAGAAAGACAAAGACAAGGAAGCCAGCTACGAAGAACCAAAAGCGCTTGTTCATTCCTCACCTCCCTTCTTTATCTTGCTTTCTAAGTCTAACAGTAGTTCTACGAGTTCTTCAGACGCTTGATAATTACCATATCTTACACGCATAAAAGCTGTAGTCATTCTTTCAAATTCTACTGATAGGAACTCACGAGTGTATTGAGTTGGCGTCTTATAGAGCTGCCAACTAATCTTATTACCATCTGATAACCAACGAAGTGTACGCAGATAGACAATTCGAACAGCCTTGTAATAATCCTTCTGTGCCATTGCTTTGGCATAGACAGCATCAAAGTCTACGCCATAGATATTGTCTTCTTCATCGTTTTCATTCGTCACCTTACCCGCTCTACCAAAGAGTTTGAATTGATAACGGTACAAAATGAAAGCGATTAGAGCAATAAAAACAAGTGCAATAACAATGTATATCACGATACGGAAGTCCCCTTTGCTCTGAATACTAAATAAATCAGAGAGGAACTCGCCTATCTTTGACATCAGCCAATCCCACCAATCAAGTTCAGGTGCCTGTAACTCTCGCGCATAGTTGTACGCTTCATCAGCACGATACTGATGAAGTAACGCCGAATCACACGACAAAGTATCACTTAATGGCTGTAACATAGAACCGCTTTATCAGAGTTTATCAAAGTTATCAATGTCGGTATCTTTCTCTGCTAACTCCTCAAAGTGCTGTATGTCGTCCTCAACTGAGAAGCCATCTTCCTCCTCTGCGATGCTTCCATAGTGAAAAGCTAAGGCGAAGGTTGAGATTGTCATCGTCAGATACATACCAAAGTTCATAAATACAGATGACAAATAGACAAAGAAACTATATACTGGACTTGCTGCAAAAGAGCTTTGAGTAGTATCAGTAGCCAGCAAAACTGACTTCACAACAGTCAATATATACCAAGGAATTGATGTGAATGAAGACAGGATATTAGTCAAGAATCCTATCACAAACATCAAACCAAACAACGACCAGAAAGAATGGAAGCCAAGTTTTAAGCCGCGTAATATGGAGCTAAACAACGTTTCCTTATCTTCAAAAACATAAACAGGTAACGCCATAGAAACTGGCAAGCAGCACACAATCAATGCAAGAATTGGTATTATAGCCAGTATCGGTGCACTTGTGATTGCAGTAAAGAAGATAATAAGAACCAAAACTCCTATAAACAGAGCTACAAGCACCACGGTCATTAACAACGAGCGTTTAATCACTTGAATGATTATAGGTTTTAAGTCGCTCAGTGTCGTATTACGAAGTCTATTTGGACTTTTATGATAGTATTTCACCATACTATAGCAGATTCCAGCCAATAAGGTAGAACCTATCAGCAGACAAATACCATATCCCACGTACGAAACACCGAATCTAAGGAGCATCCCCTGTGTCACGTCTACATCCTCTCCGACATCGAAGGTATTGGTATAATAAGGTGCTAAGACCTTCGTCATCATCTCCATAGCGAAACCTTGTACCAAACAAAGTGGCAAGAGTAGATAGGTACATGCACGCAACAAAAACTTAAAGTTCTCACGAATAAACTCAAAAATCGCTGAGAACTTCTCGCCGAAACTACGAACTTGATAAAGTTCAATCTTTGGTCTTTCTATTTGCATCTTCTAAATAATAATTACGCTTATAAGGTAAGTAAATAAAATAATACACGACAAACGCCAATGATACGAGTATGATACCAAGGCGGATAAAGTTGTTCAACTCTGTATGACGAGTAATGAATCCTTCGATAAAACCTGCCATGATAAAGATAGGCACTGTTCCAACAACAATCTTCATTCCCCTCTTTGCACCCCGCTGAAAGCTGACCAAACGCGAGTAAGTACCTGGGAATAACCAACCATTACCAATTGCCAAGCCTGCAGCACCTGCCACAATGATTGCTGAAAGTTCCAACGTACCGTGTAACATCGTGGCTAAAAGACTTTCGCCTAATAATCCATGCTGATAAAAGAAAGTATCAAAACACCCTACCATGATACCATTTCGGAATAAAAGGAAGCCTGACATAAAGCTTGTCAGTACGCCCGAAACAAACACATTAAACGATACCATGATATTGTTCAGCGTAATACCAATAAACATACCTCCCTCTTCTTCATTGCCATATACGCCCATCGGCTTTCCCTTCGCTATATTCTCAAGGGTCATATCCATATAGCTGTCGCCAAGTATCAAGCGTGGGAAGGACTCGTCTCCTAAGGTAGAAACAACACCAATCAGCACACTCACCATAAAAATAATGAATGAGAGAAGCAGTAACTTACGCTCTTTCCACATCACGTCAGGCACCTCCTGCGTCCAGAAAGTCACCAAACGCGACCACTTCTCCCGTTTATTACGGTAGATTTCATTATGAAGTGCAGAAGCAAGTTTGTTGAGATAGATGGTAATACGTGAATGAGGATAATGTGTCTGTGCAAAAGCGAGGTCGGCTGTAAGCTCAGTATAAGCATCAGCCAACTGGTCAGGCATCTCAAATTTGACATTATCTATCATGCCTTCCATTGCCCGCCATTTCTCAATATTATTGCGTATGAAAAGAATCTCTTTCATGCAAAGTCCACACGTAATTTACACATTATTATCATTTACGCAACAAATTTAGAGTTTTTTTCTTACATTTGCAACAGAAACAACATTTAATTATCAAGAAAATGCCCGAAGCCAATATCATAACAGGTCAGTACGTCCAGATAAGTCAGTCGCCGGCAAGTTTAGGAGAGCGTATCGTTGCACAAATCATTGATGACTTCCTAATTATCTGCTATCTGGTTGGTGTGTCGCTCCTGATAGCTGAGTTAGACTTTTTTTATAGAACGAAAATGTTATTCTTCCTAATAGCCATCTACCTTCCTGCCCTCTTTTACCACTTCCTTATGGAACTTTTCAACCATGGGCAAAGTGTTGGAAAGATGGTGATGCGTATCCGTGTTGTGAAGAAAGACGGAACAACACCGGGCATTGGTGACTTTTTTATGCGTTGGCTTCTGCAACTTGTCGACCTTGGTTTCTCTGGTGTTGGTGCACTTGTCATTCTTATCTCTAAGAATTCACAACGTCTCGGCGACCTCGCAGCAGGAACAATGGTCATCCAACTCAACGATTATCGCAAGATTCAAGTATCACTTGACGAATTCTATTACCTTGATAGAAAGTATAAACCTGTCTATCCACAAGCTGAAGACCTCTCTCTTAACCAGCTTGATGTCATCCAACGTACCCTCAACTCTGAATACGGATACGAGCGTGAACGTCGTATTGCTTCCCTTGCTGAGAAAGTGCGAACGCACCTCAACATCTCTGATACCAATACTGCTGACGAGAAGTTCCTTTATACTATCGTACGTGATTACCAGCATTTCACGTTGGAAATAATATAAAGAAGTAGGGAAAAGAAAGTATAAGGTAGCATGGGAATCTAACAGAACTGTGCTGTATAACCTTCATATTTGTGCCTTACACTATCCTATTATAACGACAAGAACAAAACGTTTTACCCATTATCTTCCGCTGTGTTATTATTCAGCACATGATGTGCGGATGCCCAACACACATGGTGCTCATGCTTAACACATGATGTGCGGAGCATTAATCACATCGCTATTGGTTATCAAAACAAGCACGTCTAATCGTTAGAAAATAGTTATGATGACGTCTCTCAGAAAAAAGATAATAGCTATTGGAGGTGCATTGGCTTACCCAACCATAAGTCTTTCACCTGACATTACAAGAGAACACTTCTCTGGGAAGTGGGTACTTGTGACGGGTGCATCGCATGGAATAGGGAGAGCATTAACCGAAAAACTAATTAGTGCAGGTGCAAATGTCTTTCTCATTGCTCGAAGTGAAGCGGACTTACGCCTCTTATGTGCCAAAGCTAAGCAAATGGGTAGCAGTGCAGACTACTGCGCAATAGACCTAAGAGACAGGGAAAAACTGAAGCAGCTTTGCCAAAAACTAAGGGAAACACCACCGCAGTTGGATTACTTCTTTTGCAATGCGGGTAAATCTATCCATCGCAAGATCAATGATGCGCAGGACCGCCTACACGACTATGACCGTACGTTGGACCTCAACTATCGTTCCTTGGTTGCGTTGTCACTGGCTATCTTACCTGCCTTGAAGGCAAGCAAAGGGCATATCATCTATTCTTCATCAGTGAGTACGCTCTACCCAATGGCACCGGGCTGGTCGGCTTATCATGCCTCAAAAAGTGCAGCAAACACATGGTGCGAAACGGCAGACAGCGAGTTTGCACTGTTAGGTGTTCACGTGCAGATAGCTTATTTACCCTTGGTTCACACTGCGATGTCGGATGTCAACGAACAATACAAGCACTTACCTGCATACACACCAGCTGATGCAGCCAATATTCTATTGAAACTTGCTATACGGAAGGTCAGGACTTATAAACCTTGGTGGGCAAAGTTTTCAGCCCCAATAGCCTATCTCTTTGCTCCGATTATTCACCTATATTATAAGCGATTGCCATGAGAAGAAAGAATGAAGCTATCCTTTCTATCCTCTATCGCTTACACATAATCTCACCAAAGGGCATATTTGTGTGGGCTAAAAGCCTCATCTATGAAGGCATCAGCCTAATGGCGTTGCTCCGTTTTGCGGCTCATTTCTATCCGCATCGTTGTGCTATCACTGACGAGAAGCAATCTCTATGCTATCAAGAACTCTATATCCGTACGCATCAACTCGCTGAGATTCTTCACACGGAATATCACCTCCAACCTGAAATGAGTGTGGCTTTGCTTGGACGTAACAGTCTTATTTTGACTCTCCTACTGCATGCACTTTCACGATTGGGCATTCGCACTACCTTATTAAGCACCGACTTGGGAACAGAACAGATAACAGCTGATTTGCAGAAGCACCATTACCACCTTATTATATATGATTCAGACCTCAAACAGATACCTACGGAACTTCCCTGCATAGCTGTTACAACAGAGAGGCTTAATGACATCCTTTTACATAAGACTTCTCTAACAAAGAAAAGAAAACTCCCTAAAATCTGGCGAGGAAGCGAAATCGTCATTCACTCTGGAGGAGCAAGTGGCAACTTTAAGAGTATTGCCCGCCGTCCTTCTGTCACCTCTTTTCTCGCTCCATTGTTTGCCTTACTGCGTGACATTAGAATCTATCAATATGAGCGTGTGCTGATATCCCTGCCCTTCTACCATGGTTTTGGACTTTCAACGCTTATCATCTCCTTGCTTATGGGTAAGAAGATATGTCTGCAAAAACGCTTTGATGCGCTCCAGACTTTAGCTATTATCCAGCAAGAAAAGATTGAAGTCATGCCGATTGTTCCTGCTATGCTCGCTCGTTTTTGGCAGATTGAAAATGCAAAGGAGAAGATGAAGAGTCTACGTTGTCTTATAAGCGGTGGTGATAAACTTCCTAAAAGCCTCATCGACACGACCCATAAAGAAATAGGAGAGTTAATCTTTAACCTATATGGTACGTCTGAAGCAGGATTCTTTATGCTTGCTAATCCCAAAGAATTAGCTTCTTTCAAAGAGACTACCTTAGGGAAACCTATTCGAGGAGTCGACTGTAAGGTAAAAGACTGTAATCGTCAAGGGATAGGAACACTTTGGGTTCGTTCTCGTTGGGCAATGCGAGGACTACGAAATCAATGGCAAAACACAGGCGATTTAGTCTCACAGAATAGCGAAGGTTACTTCTTTCATCATGGGAGAGCCGACCGAATGGTGGTCTGTGGAGGTGAGAACGTTCAGCCCGAACACATCGAACAGGTACTTCTCTCCCACCCTATGATTATTGCTGCACGTGCCTTTACCGTTCCCGACCCTAACTTTGGCAATGTCATCCACACAGAAATAGAATGTACACCAAAGGCAACACTAACAGAGGCAACACTCCTCAACTGGCTCCGCCCACAACTGTCACGGGCAGAAATGCCGCATAGCATCCGCTTCAAAACCATTGAAATGCTCTCAACTGGTAAGCAGAAGTTGTATTAAAAACATTATGTTTTAACTCCAAACACAAGCTTTGCTGAATTATTTTCATGAAAACATCATGCTCTTATACTGTATAAGCTAAAGGAAAACAGATGGAATATCTCCCTCTTTTAACCTCACCGACAAAGTCCTGACCCATATTGAAATTCCATACCTTGTTCAAAACGATTCGTAAAGTGTGTTATTTCTCGTCGGGGAAGCCCTAAATCCTCTGCCATATTCTCCCAGTACTTCATGTTCCTTGTTACGTCCTTGATAATACCTCTTGCTGTCGTTTCATCCAGCATATAAAACTCATGAGCATTATAAAGACTATTGAGAGAACTGTCGTTCGAATTAGCATCAATAAGCAATGCCTGAAACAAACTGTTTGTTGGATTTATGTCGTAAGCAGGGGACAACTCCCAACCTTCCTTACCAAGCAGGAACGAATGATTTCTAAAGTGATCGTCGGTATTGCCAATGCAGATATTAAAGGCTACTCGCTTGTATAGCTCTTCTAAATTAGTCTCAATGTGGTTACCACCTCCTGAAATGATAAAGTCCACAATATCCAAATAGCCTTTTCCTGTTCTTTGTCCGTCGCCATCAGTGAGTCCGAGAACGGTAAGGGAAGAAGCCATGTGGATTCTCTTGTTGTCTTCGGTCCTATCAAACCTCTTAGATAATAGTATATCCTGGCCAGTGCCAGCCTTAATTACTTTTGTTTCAGCTACATTGATACCACATTCCTTAGCCATCAGATGTGCGAAGTGTTCCCATCGAGATACGTTGACGTCGTCATTGATGGAAGGAAATTTGGCAAGATAAAGATGACCGCCACTTTGGACACAAGCCTTTGGGCGTGCGCCACCCATTGAGGAACCAGGTTGGAAAAGCCTTTGTACCCATTTCTTTTCAGGCTTCAAATGTTTATATTCGCTTTTCTCAATCTCCTTAGCAGCTTGTAAAAGTTCGTCAATCTGTATGACAGGCGGAACGCTGTAACTGAGTGTAGAGCTGATAAATGCTCCGCTATCTGGATCCTGAAAGCGAAAACCACCCATACGCAGCTCATCTTCCACGCCTTTAAGATAATTCCAATCAGATAAGGCATGGCTTGCTTTCCCTTCTGTCTCTAATGAAGTACGCAAGTCTATCAGTCGTCGTCCCCATCTGTCAGGGAGAGCATCAGAAAAACAACCGAAGATGTGGTTATCTCGGCTATATTGTACCCCAGGATATGGGCGGAGGTCTTGCCCAAAGTCAATTTTAGGAAAGGTTTTGAGCCAGTTTTTATCAAACTCAAAAGAAAACACGTCAGAGCCTCTTAGATATTCATGTCCAAGAGTGCCCACCTTTTCTTCCTTATCCATCCAGTCGAAACTGGCTATCACATCTAATTTTTCCATGTGCTATCTTTTAGAAGCTCGTTTCTTATTCTTAACGCCTAAGTCTTGTATCATGTGCCCCAACTCATCGTCTTTAGCCAAATGGAGAATATCATCTTCGAGCTGTAAGGCATTGAGTACACGCATTACTACACCGAGCGACACGGTAGGCTCTCCCTTTTCCAAACGTGCGAGGGTAAGCCTTGTGCATTGCGCACGTTGTGCCACCTGATCCATCGTCAGGTCTCTTCGTAATCGGGCGAGGCGAAACTGCTCACCCACTACGTTCAACTTCTCTTGCAGTGCTCTGGTCATCCAGTTGGCTTTGGTAAATCTTGTCATAATGTATCTTTTGTGGTACAAATATACAATAAAATGTTTAGTTTATAATACTTTATTTGTTTTTCTTATAATATTTCTTCATACTGCTGCTTTCTCCATTAGCCTATGCCATCTGAAAGTTGGTCCCATGATATATTTGTTCAATTCATTGAATAGTGGCTGAAAGTCTTTGTCATCTATGGTAAAACTCCATTCAAAGTCCTTTGATATAATGTATTTGCTATAAATCTCAATTCCTGGTAATAGATATTCTGCAACCTTTTTTACCGAGTCAAAATATTTTGCATAAAAGAAGATCAGAAATCAATAAAGCCATCACCCACGGACAAAAATCGTAGATGATGGCTTTACTTTTATAGAATCATACCCTTTCTTAGAGAGGATGTCTACTCCTTTTCCTCTTGAGGAAGCATGATAAGGGCTTCTTGTTTCTTACCATCCATCATTATCTTTAATGGATTTGGGAAACGAACATGGCGTACCCACTGAGTTTCTTCCACAGCTGGAAGAGCATCAAGTACACTGCGCTGATAGAATCCATCTTCCTTATAAGGATTGATAGTAAAGTAGCCTACACCGAAAGAGGTGAGATTTTGAAAGAAATGTGTTCCCTGACTTGGATCTACACGATAGTGTTCCAGTCCCTCCTCAACGATGACACGGGCTGCCGAGATATGTGGCCACTTCACAGGAATACCCAACCAAGGGTCGCTTGAACCCCAACGGCCAGGACCAATGAGCACATAATTTTTGTCAGTATCAAGGAACTTGCGGTTTATCCGTTCTATCTCATCAGCAATAGTTGGGTTGTTAGATGCTGTAAAAGAACTGTCGGTCTTTACATACACAACATCTTGTACATCGTCTGAAACGCCATGTCCCAAAGAGTTATGACTCCGCAAGAGACATTGATCATCAGGAATAGTCGTGAGATCTTCGTCTAACATCTGTTTAGAATCAACGATTGGACGAATCTGCAGGAGATATAATTCACCCGTACGGTCATCATTCAAATTAACAGCAAACTCTATCTCCACAGGGCGACGCATAGCCTCAGCACCGTATGTCATTGCCATTTGTAACAACTCTGGTAGTGGAAAGACGTCCTGTTGGAGGACACCACAGAAAGAGATAACCTTTCTTCCTCCTTCGTAGAGTCCATCATAAATAGCATGGTCTTCGGGAGAATAAGTGGAGGTGATATATTGTAGACTGCCGTCAGCCTCTGCATCTTTCGCACGTAGTTTGAGGATATTAAAGCCGTCATCTACCTTAAAGTCCTCACTGATATGCTTCATGTCGAGAGCATAGAACTGAGTTTGGGTTTCGCGCAAGGCTATTTCCATTTCGCTCATCTGTAAGACTTGATGCGGATGGAACGGACAAACACGCAGCGTCTGCCCACCATCAACAATATACTTACCTAATCCCAATGCCAAAGAGGCAATACCTTCCTCTGCTTTCTCTTCTCCTATCGGATAATAGTTGAGAGAGCGAAGCACACCAGAGATGTTCGGATAGAAATGATCGCCATACTCCTTACCGACAACCTGCTGTAAAATAACTGCCATCTTCTCCTGATCAATGACATTACTTGTGGCAGTCATATAGGCTTTGGAGTCACGATAATATACTGATGCATAGACAGCCTTAATCGCACAAGCCAACATTCGGAGCATTTCATACTTATCCTCAAGATAAGGGATCATATAGGTAGAATAGATGCCTGCGAACGGTTGGTAGTGACTATCTTCCAACAACGAACTTGAACGGACGGCTATTGGTGAGCGAGTAGCTTCAAAGAAGGTAAAGAAGTCGCCTATGAATTCATCTGGCAATTGGGCACGAAGGAAGGCTTGGAGTATCTCTTCGTCGCTTGCATCACTCAAAGCAATCTGGTAAAGATTGTTTTGTTCCATAAAGCTATCGAAGACATCCGTACAAAGAACGACTGTCTTTGGTATCTGTACCTTTGCATTGGGGAAGCGATTGAAGTCTGGTCGGAGTTTAATAACATTATCAAGGAAAGCCAAGCCACGTCCCTTACCTCCCAACGAGCCATCTCCAATACGAGCAAAATGGGCATATCGGTCGAATTTTCGTCTATCAAACAGGGCTACAACACCCACATTGCGCATCCTTCGATAGGCGACAATGGCATCAAAGATAATCTGTCGGTGCATATCTACATCCTGCAGTTTATGCCATGTAATACCTTTTAGGAAGGAAGAAACTGGGAAAATGGCACGTGCAGAGAGCCAACGACTCATGTGATTGCGGGAGATATGATAGAGCATAGAGTCACGTGGAATCGTAAAGATATTATCCTGCAACTCTTTCAAGCTTCGAATACGCATCACCTCCTCACGTGTTTCTGGATTACGGAAAATGAAATCGCCAAAACCCATGTGTTCCTCGAGTAGGTGGCGAAGGTCTACACTCATCTTCTTCGAGTTCTTATCGACAAAGTGGAAACCTTCTGCCTCAGCCTTTTCACGGTTCTCACTCTCCGAACTTTCAATAATCAAAGGGAGATATTCATCTTCTTTCCTTATGGCACGAAGTAGTTTTAAGCCTGCCTCTGGATCTTTCTCTACTACAGGAATGTTCCCTTCTGTCGCAGAAGAGCCCTTATCTTCTACATTATTAATAGGGAATCTTACATCGGAGATAACACCCAAACAGTTGTCTTTATAACGTTGATAGATATCCCATGCTTCCTCGTAAGTACGTGCTAAGACAACCTTTGGACGTCCACGCTGGCGCAAAGAGGCATCGTGTCGGGTCAAGGCTTCAGTGGCAAAGTTCTGACTCTGCGTGAGAATATAGCTATATAAGTTAGGTAGAATAGATGAGTAGAAACGGATAGAATCTTCTACCAGCAATATCATCTGTACACCAACCTCATGGATATCATTGTCTATATTCATCTTATCCTCCATCAACTTAATGATAGAAAGTATGAGATTGGTATTTCCCAACCAACAGAACACATAATCAAAGATACTAAGATCTTCGTTTTGTATACGCTTTGTAATACCATGAGAGAAGGGAGTCAGTACCACACAGTGGATGACTGGGAACTCTGCCTTTACAGCTCTTGCCACATCAAAAGCATCATTATCAGCATTACCCGGCATACAGATAACAAGGTCAATGTCTACGGTATTGAGCACCTTAGAGGCCTCTTCGGTTGTAGACACCTGTGTAAAGGTTGGCGGATAACGCAGACCTAATTCCATATACTCATTGTAGATCTTCTCTTCCACGCGTCCATCATCCTCCAACATGAAGGCATCGTATGGATTAGCTACAATCAAAACATTGTAGATTCGTCGCATCATCAGATTGACGAAACTAACGTCTTTTAGGTAAAAATTACCCCATTCTGCAGGAATTTGCTCACTCATAATCCAAAACTTAATATTGGACAAAAATACAAAATAAATACAAGTCAACCTATCTTTTCGCAACTTAAATAATATATTTTTTATTACTTTGCATACTGGTTACCATTTTTTGCGACTTAAGTAGCTTCCAAAAAGAAAGAAAAAAATGAAAAATTTTTGATTTTCATTTGGACTTTTGATAGAATTTGGATATATTTGCCGTACCATTCTGAACTGAATGATACTATCTAACATAAACAAATAAAAGTCAATTTACTATGGAAGTCGAAAAAATCATGCAAGCACTGGAGCAGAAGCATCCAGGTGAGTCAGAGTATTTACAGGCCGTACATGAAGTACTCATGTCTGTAAAGGATGTTTACAATCAGCACCCAGAGTTTGAGCGCGCAAGTATTATTGAGCGTATTGTGGAGCCTGAGCGCATCATCACATTCCGTGTACCTTGGGTTGATGACCAGGGAAAAGTACAGGTAAACATTGGTTATCGCGTACAGTTTAATGGCGCTATCGGCCCATACAAGGGTGGTCTGCGCTTCCACGCATCAGTAAACCTCAGTATCTTGAAGTTCCTCGGTTTCGAGCAGACATTCAAGAATGCACTCACCACATTGCCTATGGGTGGTGGTAAAGGTGGTTCTGACTTCTCTCCACGTGGTAAGAGCGATGCTGAAATCATGCGTTTCTGCCAGGCTTTCATGAACGAGTTGTATCGTCACATCGGTCCTGACGAGGATGTTCCTGCAGGCGATATCGGTGTTGGTGGTCGTGAAATTGGTTACCTCTTTGGTCAGTATCGTAAGCTGACTCACCAGTTCCAGGGTATGCTCACAGGTAAGGGCAGAGAATGGGGTGGATCTATCCTCCGTCCAGAGGCTACAGGTTATGGTGCACTCTACTTCGTTCACCAGATGATGGAGACTCACGGTCTTGACATCAAGGGTAAGACTGTTGCCATCTCAGGTTTCGGTAACGTTGCATGGGGTGCTGCTAAGAAGGCTACCGAACTTGGTGCAAAGGTTATCACATTGAGTGGTCCTGATGGTTATATCTATGACCCAGAAGGCATTAGCGGTGAGAAGATCGAGTACATGCTCGAGCTCCGTAACAGTGGTAATGATGTTTGTGAGCCATATGCAGAGAAATATCCTGGTTCACAGTTCTTCAAGGGTCGTAAGCCTTGGGAGCAGAAGGCAGAGATCTATTTGCCATGTGCTACTCAGAACGAGCTTAATGGTGAGGATGCCGACAAGATTCTTGCTTACAAGCCATTGTGCGTAGCTGAGGTTTCAAATATGGGTTGTACAGCAGAGGCTGCTGATAAGTTCACTGCAGCGAAGCAGCTCTTCGCTCCTGGTAAGGCTGTTAACGCAGGTGGTGTGGCTACATCAGGTCTCGAAATGTCACAGAACTCTCTCCGTCTCTCATGGAGTCCGGAAGAGGTTGATCAGAAGCTCCATTACATCATGAGCTCTATCCACGAGCAGTGCGTGAAGTATGGCAAGCAGGCTGATGGTTACATCGATTATATTAAGGGCGCCAATATTGCGGGCTTCATGAAGGTAGCGAAGGCTATGCTTGCCCAGGGTGTCGTATAAATAGACCAGTCTTTCTATTCCCTCTCCTGCTTTCTATAGCAGAGAGGGAATAAACTCTATGAGAGAAGGCTGGCGATACTAAATAATTAATATGTATAGAACCAAACTTCTCCTTATAGCGTTATTTGCGCTATGCAACGTCTTTACACTGACTATAAAAGCACAGTCAGATGGTAAAGCTTCTTATTATAGTAACGGATTACACGGTCGCCGAATGAGTAATGGCGAACGTTATGACCGTAATGCTTTTACTTGTGCACATCGCACACTCCCCTTTGGTACACGTCTAAAGATTACGAATCCTCGTAATGGTAAGTCTGTCATTGTCCGCGTAACGGATCGTGGCCCATTTGTTCGTGGACGTGTCGTTGACTTATCCTATGCTGCTGCACGCGAATTAGGTACACTTGCCAGTGGTGTAGCTTACGTGAAGGTTGAGCTTGTACGCAAAGAAACAGAGATACCATTCCCTTCTGAGTCAAATGGTACACTTGAAATACCTGAAATTGAATATGGTACTGCTGGCGTATGCTATGAGTTTATCCCTGAATGGGAAAAGGTTGAAGAGGATAAACCTAAAGAGATTGAGCGCAAAGTAGATACGCACTTAAATTATAAAAAGAATCTACAGCAAGGCAAGGTGGAGAAAGAAAACATTAGCGAGACACGCAAGCAGGTACAAACTTCTACTCCAGCTAACCAGCAGGCGACAAAGACTAAGAGTCAGGCGACAGCCCGTACCACTCCTGCTGCAACCAACCGACAGCAGACTGCTCAGCAGAACAAGTCAACCACACAACCTACTACTTCAAAGAACAATTCAAGTAGCAGTTGGACCAACTTCTTCAAACGTGTGAAGGATGGCGTGACTGGACTCTTTGAATAGAAAGGAATAAGACATAAGCAAGCTGCTCCTCCCCCATCCCCTCCCCCATAGGGAGGGGCGTTAATACCGTGATATCCCCACAAAAAGGTTCTTCTGTTAAATGAGTGGACGCTTTTCGTATTGCTTTAACGTAAGAACCATAGTTACTCATCAAACAAAAACATGGATAAGACTGTTAACTATCTATCCTATTATCATCCTATGCCATTAAAAATCATTTCTTTTTAGACTTCGAAAATATGTAGATAAGGGTTTGAAAAATCATTACATAATTTCGAAGAAAACATCTATAACTAACGGCAAAAACACATATACAAAGTAGCTTCGTAACCATCAGCAAGTCAATTAGTTATAAAGTAGTAAAATAAAAGGTGCTTAATTGAACTTCAAAAGGGCGTTAGTAAGAGCCTTAAAGGGCATCTTTTGCAAGCTAATTAGGCGTCTTTTAGAAGCCAAAAGAGCATGTATTCAAAATTATGATGTGAAAAATTATGACAGAATAATAAATTATTAGCCTAATTAGACCAATTAGACCAAATAGCCTAATTAGGCTAATAGGAATAAGTTGTTTGTAGAAATATGTTTAGCCTCTAATAAACGATTTGGGTTAAAAAGAAATAGAGGCTGCACCAGTTTAATGATACAGCCCCATTCCGTCATTTAAAGTTTTAGTTATCAGTAGTTAGTACTTACACAATAATATCTTTATAATCTCTATTTAATCTTATCCTTTTAGAATCGAAACCGTAAGACGATTTGCTGACTCTTAATGTTTTCTGTTTATCAACAATCTTACTTGCTGGTTCTTATATTGAATTCTGTCACTTTGCTTATACTCTTTTGACCCTGCAAAACAGTTAAAGCAAATCGTGCCATACCGTTCTTTAATTTCTTATCAGCCTTCACAAGTGCTGTGTAACGGACGCCCTTACCGGGTGCAATACTCTCAATGTGGATAGAAGGGCTGACATAAATATGAGCATTACCAGTTGTTTCCAACACCGATGGCTGCACATCACTGATAGCCTTGTTTCCACGATTCATCACCTCAAAGATAATCTTACCTACCTCATTACGTGATAATACGCCATCTTGGTTGTCATCAACAAAACGAGCATTAACTATCTCAATGTTTGGAGTATACTGATAATTACCTGCCAACTTATCCACACTTGACTCAGCTGGTGCCTTTGTATTTGGCTGTGCCGCACTGTAACTGCCTGTATAATCACTGCCTTGGAAATCGTAAATACGGTCGTCGCCAGAGTTAGTGCTATCAAAACCGCTTCCATCTACCCTATTAGGCTGTGCATAGTCGTCTGTCTGATTATAATTATCGTATCCTGATTGATTCCTTCTTTCACGTGCCTTACGCTGTTGTACCTTCTCATAATGGTCGTGTACATCCTCTTTCGTACGTCTGTCAGCCTTTGCTCCTGTAGAAGCACCTATGATAGCACCACCAGCCATACCAACAATCGTACCTATATCTGAACCTCTCGCTCCACCAGCAATACCACCAATAGCGCTTCCAAGAATGCTTCCTAACGAGCCACCTGTTACAGCACCTGACCCTGTATAGGTATCGCAACTGCTCAGCACCACAGCTGCGGAGAGGGAAAGAATTAAAGACTTCTTCATAACTTACAAATTCTTAACGTTGGCAAAATTAGCTACATATTTTCACACTTACAAAGATATTTCCCTACTCAGCGAGGGGAAAACCCTAAAATACCTAAACATATTTTCCACTACTCTGATTTCCAGAAGTAAAAAGCAATAAAATTTATTATTCTTCTATCGGAAGATACAACATCAAATGATCAAATGCTATATAACGTTTATCAGCCCAAGTGATAATACCAATAGCATCATTCAACGTACAGTTTCTTAACTCTTCATGCTCAGAAACAGAAACTCTATATGACTTCCCATTCTCATCTTTTACGGAGATAAAATCTGGTGTTATAGCTTCCAATTCTTGATAGAAAGTATAGGAATAGGCTGCAAAATCATTTACTACCTCCATTCCCTTTTCAGTTGGAGCTACCCAATCATCTTTTGCACGTATCAATTGCATCGGACGAAACCACGACACATCCATCATAAACGACTCAAAAGCTATCATCGTTGGTTTGTCTCCTCCCCTAAAAACAAAGTGTGGATAAGTGATATCATCCTTTGACAGCTTTTCATTGTTCAACCACTGCAAGACAGAACGGGGATGCTGCACACAGGCATAATCCTCACTATTACTATAGAAGCTTACAGTGAACTCTTGCTGATGCAGTTTACCAGCCTCACCTTCCTTCTGAAAATAATGACAAAATAGATAGCTTGTTGCTAATTCTTCCACTTGCCAATAGTCTGGACATTGCTCACTATGCTGCTCACTCAACCAATAACCATCGAGATTAGGATATAACTGGTCCCACTGAACACGCCGACCATTCTCTGCAACCTGCTCTGCACTTGCAAGAATTGACAGATTGCAAAGTACATCAGCCGTAAACTTAACCAATCTAATACGTGTCAGATTCTCTTCCGACTCCTTTAAAGCTTTATGAAAAAGTGTCATCCTTGGCGTCTGTACAAAAAGAATATTACGATGACATACACGTAGAAAGAAGTTATAAACCTGCTCGTATTTTACCTTCATCTCCTTCGCATCCCCTTGTCGAGTATCAAAAGACAAAGGCAATGTGCCAAGCAACATCAACAACAAAACCGCAAGGCAATAAGTATCTTCTTCCTGCAAACGTAGAAGAAGTTCCCTCATCTTCGCATCTTGCTCATCTGTTATCTCATCATCAAAAACACAGACATTGATGATTTGCTCACAACATTCTATCCTCACACCCTCGTCTTCATCCTCATGCAAAGGCTTAAACCTCTCCATAAGCTTTGCTGCTTGTGCATAAGCATCTAACAACCCATTAAGAATAATGCCCGTTTCGTCATACCATTCACGCTCCAACTCGTGAAACACGGCTCTGCGTAAAAAAGCATCTTTTCCACCTACACGACCAAAGGAATTGTTTCCACTGCCCGCCTTTCCTATATGTTTCCACAGCTCTTCACCACTATTATATAATAGTCTAAGCCGATACACAGCATTCAGTTTTGCCTTTATAGCCTCGTCTTCAGTATCAGTCTTGACAGACTTTCCGCACGTCTTAGCCTCCTCAGTACTTAAGTTGATAGTCTTATCGTCTATATTCATATCTCTCATTCTTAGCTTTGTCATCTTCTATCTGCCTACAAATACTACACAGATACAAGTCCTGTCAAACGTTTTCTATTATTAACACTACTTTTCACCCTCAATCTGTAAAGAAGATTCCGAAGTTCTTTCCTATAATTTTGAGTTCTCCTTTCTTCATATATTACTAATCGCAGCACTTAAGCTACTCTTCCGCAAAAATACAAATTAAATCCTTTGTGCCTCTCACAATTAAATATTTATTTTGCAAACAGAAACAAAAACCTAATAAATTATGAACAAAACAACATTTATCTTAACGATTGGTATTACATTACTCTGTAGCACAACTTTACTCACAACTACCAGTTAAATTGAGTTTTCCTGTTCATAGAGGAGTAAATAGTTCCTACCTTTCAACTATGTTTTATTAACTTGTGATAGTACAACTCATTCCCTACAAAGAAGTTGCTTCCTTCACAACAAGACTGAGAATTATAATTTAAATCATCAAACTTATGATCAGAGGTTATATAAATTTCAGATGCGACAACTGCAACAACACCTTTCGCGCATTAGACATTGAGTACAATGCAACAATATTCTCTGTCCCAATGCCTTGCCCAAAGTGTAACAGCCAACACACTTATATCCCAAGTCTAAGTATATTCGGCTTTTACCCTTTCGGCAACGACCGTAACATATATAAAAAGATTTGGGAAGAAATGGACAAAAATAAACTTAACGAAGTCTAACAAGTATATCTCATTCTGTTGAATACAGGACAGATTTCCATACTCTTCAAATGATTCAACCTATATCAAGCAAGATTATAACTCCACTCTCTTCGGAGATGGCATTTTTGTTTTTCTTTACTTTATTTCGATATTATTTTGTTATGTCTAACAATTTCCTTATATTTGTGCCATATTTGGCGGATGACCTACAAATCACTCGCCATTCACTGCACAAAACTTGCAAACGAGGTTATTCGACCCGGTTAAATCTGGAAAATTCAACTAAGGAGTCGTCACTAATCGAGTTTAGGCAGGTTCTGTGCCCCTATCCTATATGGGGGCATGGACTGTCTTTACTTTATTTTGACTCCAAGGTGTTTTCCAGAACCGAACCGGATAAATAAAGATAAAGCGGGCCGTGTCCCCTTTCTTCTTTTTTATCCTCGTCTAATACAAACATAACTAAAAACAATATAACGACAATGGAAGACTTCGCACATAGCTATGTTCAACTTTTTGATGAACATTGGCTCATCATCTTCATTCTGTGGGCTATTAATATCATTTGGATGTACAATCAAGATGAAACAAGAAAGTCTGCTGGATGTGGGTGCATAACACCCATAATAGCATTTATACTTTATATTTTATTTAAAACTCACTAACAAACTTCAAACAGATAAAAGTCACATTATGATTAGAGGATTTACAAGATTTAAGTGCAACGAGTGTTCTAAAAAGTTTTGGGGACTTGATGTTGAATGGAGAGCTACTGCGTTCACCACACCATTACAATGTCCCCAATGCAAAAGTTTCCACACATACCCTGTTGGAATATTAGGTTTAGGGACAGGAAAGGCAAAACTTTATAAAGGAATATGGGAAGTATACGATAATCTACCTAACAAATAATAATCCTTACTCAAACAAAAGAGACTTTTAGCTTGAACAAATAGAATATATGATATATTGTAAATAATAAAAAAGTAGTAAATAATAATGAATGATAAGAATAATCAACTACAAGAATGGGCTGAATTAGATTGCGATTCCATGAACTTTGATGAGCTCGAAAAAAAACTGAACTCTGAACTAGAAGAGCAGATGGCAGATTTAAAAGGATTGGAATTAGATAGAGAAAAAATCGGAAATCCTGACACTATCGGCCATACTGTGATGAATGTCGTTTGGGAACAGTTTATCAATCAAGTTGGAGTTATTGCTGGTGAAGACTTTATCAAAGAAAATCGTGGATTAACGCTTGATCTACGTGATTCGGCTCATATTCAAACTACTGAAAATTTCGCTGCTGGAGAAATAGCCACACACAATAATGAAATTGACTATCAGGAAAGGTATGACGATTGGCAAAATAATTTTCAACACGATAACGAGGGGAACATTATAACTCACCAGACCAGATCAGGCAAAGAAGAAGCAACCTTAGTTCCTGGTGCGAGAAAGGCATTCGATAAAGGGAGACCTGCAGGTTCAGTTGAACGCGGTACAGATATGGATCATACCGTCTCGGCTGGCGAAATAATCCGTAATCCAGAAGCAAATGCACACATGACGCAAAAAGAACAGATCAAATTTGCTAATAGTGATGCTAATTTAAATGAAATGGATTCAGGGCAAAATCGTTCAAAAGGAGATAATCCTACAAAAGTTTGGCTTGATACCCCAAATAAAAATGGACAAAAGCCAGATGAGATATTTGATATATCTGAAGAGCAAAAGAAGAAATATATAGAAAAGGATGAAGAGGCACGAGCTGAATTTGAGAAACAGAAGAAAGAAGGAGAGCAACGTTCTATCGAAACAGGTAAACAATCTCAAAAAAAAGAAGCTATACGTATTGGTGGAAAAGCACTTCGAGCTGTCGTTATGGGACTTTTGGCATCTCTTATCAAAGACATTATTCGCAAATTAATTTCTTGGTTCCGTTCAGGAAGTAGAAAACTTAGTACCTTCATTGACAGCGTCAAAGCAGCTATAAAATCTTTTGTATCAAATTTAAAAGGACATTTGCTTAATGCAGCCAACATCTTTGTGACAACAATTGCCACTGCTATATTTGGACCTGTTATTGGCATGATTAAGAAAGCATGGATTCTCCTTAAACAAGGATATAAATCTGTAAAAGAAGCTATCGATTTTTTGAAAAATCCAGCTAACAAAAATATGCCACTTAGTCTTAAGATGATGGAAGTAGGCAAAATTGTTATTGTGGGATTAACAGCTGGAGGCGCAATTGTACTTAGTGAGGCTATTGAGAAAGGGCTAATGACTTTCCCTGTGTTTGCTTTCGACATACCTGCAATAGGATCTCTTGCTAGTCTTATTGGAATGTTCTTAGGTTCGCTTGTTAGTGGTATTATTGGTGCATTAGCATTAAATCAGATAGACAGACTTATCGCAAAGAAATTAAAAACAATCAATACTCAACAACAATTCTATAAAAAAAATGACATTCTAGTAACGCAAGAACAACTAATTAAAGTTTATGAGAGTAAAGTTGAAAACACTCAAAATAAAACTATTGAAAGTATTAAGAAAAGACATACAGAATGTGCAGATTTTATGAAAGAATCAATCGAAAAGATTAAAAGTAACTCCGAAGAGATATATGAAAACTCAATAGAAGAAGCAGAGATAATTGAGGATGAAGAAAATAATCAATCTGAAAACGAGGAGACTTTAGACAGCATTACCGATATTTTAAAACAAATAAATTGACATGACACACGATATAATAAAATCCAAAAGGTTTGAGAATGCGAAAAACGAAATTCGCGAACTATCACAAGATGTGCCAAATATTTCCTTACAGAAATTCAAAACAGAGGCTTCTATATTTTCATGGAATGATCATAATATAACTGGAAGTGAAATTAATGAATCACTCGTATTACCATTACAAGATACATTGATCAAACAAAATGTGATATTTGCTAGGCTTTTCAAAATCTCAGAAGAAGTCTATAATGCAATAGACTACTTAGACCAAGATTATATACAAGGACTGAAAACAGCAGTGAAGTCTGCAGAAATTGCTAGTAATCAAGCTAAAGATGCAAGTCAACAAGCTTTTGAAGCTTCAACAAAAGCTACAACTGCACAGGGTGATATAAAAAAAACGATTAAAGCATTAGAACTTACAGTTGCGACTTTAAAAGATTTTATAGAAAAAATAAATCGTACTACAGCCCATATTAATAGCAACATAGAAAACTGGAAGCAGTATCAAACCTTACTTGAGTCTTATCAGCATCTTAATGATATTGATAGCATCTGGACTGATGTTGAAAAACATAAAGAACACCTACTTGACTGGCATGAAAAACTGGAGTTATTTATAAAACAAGGTAATACCAGACTTGAGAGAATTGAAAGGTTAATCCAACAGGCTGAAAATGATAACACACTTTTACATCAACAATATAACAAAAAACTTAAAATTGCATATTGGATTGGTGGGAGTGCAACTGGATTAATAATTGCGAACTATATCCTTCAAATTATAGGACTATTATGATAGAAAACAAATACGAAAAGAAATTGATTGACAATGCAATGTATTTAGATACTGTCACTCAAAGCAAAGGTAAGATTGTGGAATGTGCAAAAACAATTATTAAAAATAACAAAAACGAAGCAATACTTTTATGCAGATACATAAGTGACGCAACAAAGCACAAAAACGCACAAATTACAAAAATTGCTATATCAACAAAAGACGCACTTATTAGTTACTATGGCTATAAAGAATTAAAAAATATTTGTTCTAACAAAACAAATCAGGAAGAAGACTATAGTTTAGAGGAGTTAATGACCCAATTGAACTCGTTGATTGGATTAGAGAAAGTAAAATCAAAGGTTAATGATCTTATTGCTTTCCAGAAAGTACAACTATTAAGGAGAGCAGAAGGGCTTCATACTACTAAAAACACTATGCATTTAGCCTTTACTGGAAACGCAGGCACAGGTAAAACTACTGTTGCAAGAATCGTCGGAAGAATATATAAAAAAATTGGACTACTTTCAAAAGGGCACTTTATGGAAGTATCAAGAACAGACCTCATTGCTGGCTATCAAGGACAAACAGCGTTAAAGGTAAAAGAGGTAATAGATAAAGCCAAAGGAGGTGTATTATTTATTGATGAAGCATACAGCATAACAGAAAATGACCACAGTGATTCATACGGACGAGAATGTCTTACAGAACTAACAAAAGCATTAGAAGATTATCGTCAAGACCTTGTTGTTATAGTTGCAGGCTATCCAGAACCTATGGAAAAGTTCTTTGATTCTAATCCAGGACTGAAATCTAGATTCAACTCCTTTATTATGTTTGAAAACTATAATGACGAAGAACTTTTTAATATACTTCAAAATATTTGTGATAAAGAAGATTATTTTATTTCAGATAATCTTAAAGTAGAAATAAAAAAACATCTCAGTAGAGAAACAATGCATGAGAAAAAGCAATTTTCAAATGGAAGATATATTCGTAACTTATTTGAAGAATTGATAATGCAACAAGCGAGAAGATTATCCTCTATCAAAACACCTACTATTGAAGAACTAAAAACTCTGTGCACAGATGATTTCAAAAAAAACGAAATTATCCTGAAAGAAAGAGTTTAAAAATTATCAAACAATCAACATTACAACTAACTTCCCAAAATACAACTTAACCCCTCATACGTGAAGTATTAGCACAATTATACGGAACATCTGTACAAGAAGCTGCAGACATCATAGGGAACCAACTTGACTGCGCTCCGCACGAAGACATCTCTGGCTATATCTTTATGGTACCTAACTGGGCACATAAATGGTTCCGCCACAATGGCTATGTGTCAAGAATGTTAAAGTAAAAACACTTATAGAAAAACAATCCCGAAAGTTTATAATGACCTTCGGGATTGCTAATTCTACTCTTTCCGCTTTCTCATGCGGACAAGTTTGATGTCATTCTATTCAACTGCTACAACTTTTGAATAACCCTTCGCTTTAACAATATAGATACCTGATGGTAGACTAACCGTCTTATGCTCTCTTACAATAGTAGAGAACATCAATTTGCCACTTAAGGTATAGACTTGCAAGTGTGTAGGCGTTCCTGTCATAAAACTTAGATAATTCTTACCCCCAGAGACTTTAAAAGCATCAGTAGTAGAAGCATCTATTTGTGACGAAACTGTGAAGATTCCTCCAATAGTCACAGAAGAAATAACCTTAAAATTAGGAGAATCCACTTCTTCATCATTAAGTGTCAAAGTTTCAAGTTTATATCCAGATGCGGGTATCGCTTTAATGACAAGATCTGTATTCTTAGCCACCTTTGTACCTGTCAGAACCTCAACGCCATCTGTTGTAAATACCTTTAACGTTCCAGATTCAGGCTCCTGTATTGTAATATACGCCATGTTACAACCTGTTCCATCGCCCTCATAATCAATCGTCCAACCCTTCAACTTAGCGATAGATGATTCTGCATGCTCAGCGTCATTATACTCTCCAGCTTTTTCACCATGAACGAAAA
The DNA here is from genome assembly GCF_000144405.1 of Prevotella melaninogenica ATCC 25845. NCBI lineage: Bacteria > Pseudomonadati > Bacteroidota > Bacteroidia > Bacteroidales > Prevotellaceae > Prevotella > Prevotella melaninogenica. The sequence continues at coordinate 466,974 of NC_014370.1, read as the reverse complement.
GCGTGTTACCACGTGGCATCTTTCCACTCTGAAGTTTAGGATAACGTGAAAGGCTATAATAAAGATCATTTAAAGTACATGCATCCCATCTATTACCACCTACATTCAGATAGGTCAATCGTTCATGCCCCGTAAGGTCCAGCCCCTCTAATCTATTGCCATCAACAGTAAGTGTCACAAGTTGAAGATTATTCTTTAAGTCTAAGTTTGAGACTGAATTATTAGATAGCTGCAATGTCCTCAATGCAGGGTTCTTGCTAACATCAAGAGCAGTAATCTTATTATTTGAAACATAAAGTTCTACGAGTTCTGGCATATCCCTCACGTCAACTGCCTCTATCTCATTACTACTTATATTCAAATAAACGAGTTTCTTGTTATGACTTAAATCTAAACTTTCTAACCAGTTATTTTTGACATCAAGATAAGCTAAATCGACAGCACCTGTAATATCTATATTTTCAACTTGATTACCATAAGCACGTAAATTAATAAGTTTACTATTCTTGCTAACATCCAAGGAACTGAGGTCTGAATAAGAACAATCAAGAGATTCAAGATTCGATAGCTTTGAAACATCTATGGACGTAATAGAATTCATATACGTAGAAAGAGAACGTAAATGAATATTATGACTCAAATCGATAGCAGTTATCTTATTATCAACACCTACACCTGGATAACTTGAGAAATCAGCTCCTGTAACAGCACCATATATCGTTACAATCGCTCCAGATGTTTGCCCCTCTACTGTTGTTGGAGTTGATTTAACCTTCACTTTTACAAGTTCACCATCTCCCCAATCAATTGAAACATCTTTATCCTCACCATTAACAGAAAGGAAATACTGTTGGTCTATACCTGTAGGAACTGTTAGTTTGATATAATCATCATCACCAGAAACACTAAAAATAGGTTTTACAACCGCCGCTTCAGATACGACAAATATACTGTCAGCTATTAATTTTCCATTCACCTCTACCCCAACGAACTTTGAGCCAGCAGGTGCTTTAGTATCTATCTTAATTGGAAAACCAGGCAGAACTTTCCCATTAACAGGTTCATAAGTTGCAAAATACCCATCATCAGGGATTTGACTTAGTGTGTAACTAATTCCATTTTCGGATGTTTGCATAGTTATAGAAACAGAATCCATAGACGCAGTAGCATCACCATGAACATCTAATTTATAAGAATTGTCGGCATCATCATCTAAAGTCCCAGTGTTGGCATGCTCGTAGTTAGACCCTAATAGGAAAACATTTGTACGATAAGAATTACCGGTATGTGACGGCATTGCTTTGAATGTGAAGTTAAGTGACTGAGGAGTAGTATTCTTACAGTCACGCATATCAAGGTGATTAAGTCTATTAGTACCGATAGCACCATGCATATCAAGGAATTGTATTCCAGTATTCCGTACGCTCACACTACGTAAAAACCGTTGGTGAGATAAATCAATACGTTGTATCTTCGTATTATCAATATTAATTGTATAAAGATTTGCAAGATTAGACACATCTAAACGAGACAACTTCGTATCACTAAGTTCAAGCGTTGTTACATTCTTGTTACCACTTAAGTCAAGCTTTGCAATGTCGGTATTAGACGCATCAAGCATGATAAGCTCTGGGTTATTAATAAGGTTTAGCTCAGTTATCTTCGTTCCCTTTATAAGAAGCTTTTCAAGTTTAGTTTGTTGCGTAACATCAATAGATGTTACTCCAACATTCCCTGTAATATCGACATCACGTAACTCTGGATAATTATTACCCAATTCTAACTCTAACAAACTACCGTTTGCAAGATTAAGATAACGGAGGTTAGGAAGACTAACAGGATAAAAGTGTGTAATATCTCCATCTGACATGTCGATATTTCGTAGTTCTGTACTGCCATCTGGAAATAAAACAGTTGCCAGAATTGTATTATGATTAGCTGTAAAGTTAGTTAACTTCTTAAAATTACGCAGGTCTAAACGCGTAATTTTATTATAGCTAAGGTCAAGTGTAACAAGATTAGGAGCACCTAAGAAATCAACACCTTCGTAGGTTAATTCGTTCTTCTTTGCTTCAATTTGCTTTAAATTAGGCTGATTCTTAAAAGCAAGATATGTTGCTTTTGCCTCAGAAACTTCAACAGCAGAAAAATCACCATAAACAATAATTGTGTCTTTCAGTAACTTTCCTGTTACCTTCTTATTATTACTCCATCCTTCTAACGTAGCCTCTTGTTTATTACCATCTCCCCAGTCAACAAACACTTTGCTGGTTTCATCGGTTCGAGTAACACGGAATTCAAAGTCTTGCCCTACGGCTGTAGATGTTGCAATCCTCATTTCACCATTTGTTTGTGCGAACGTCACTAAAGACACAAACAAAGAAAACATCAGTAAAAATTTCTTCATAAGCTGTAATGTCTAAGCACTTTATAAGAAAGGTTTATCAAACGACAGAATATAGAAATTAACCATAGTTCTGTCTACCAAAGCGTAAAGAACATCGTGATAGTGCTATTAAACCACAATATAAATCACACTTTTGATTGCAAATATAAGTAAAATAAATATAACATGCAATATATTGTAACATTGACTATTATCATTTATTACATACCGCAGAATAAGAGTCAGGTGTAAGTCCACAACGAATACTTAGATTTTGACATTAACGAATAAAGGAACATGAACTATACTACATCACCTGAAACATCTGAAAAATCGAGATTTTTAGGTAACAAAGTCTATTGTCGCATGGTAGAAGATGAGGGAATTGTAAGGCATTACTGATTGTAAGTAGCTGATTAGCCTATTCTCTCTACTTCGTTACAAATAATCATCTTAGTCATCTTAACCAAAGGACAACTCTTTCCGACCCACTCTCTTGTCTACTTATCTACTTGCGAGCACCTCATTTTATCGCCTTTACATATTTACAAAAATTAATCGCCATTTTTATTGCTTAATATATTTATTTTATTTATATTTGCTCACATAATAAAAACTATATAAATAACCGTTAAGCAACACTTTATGTGTCGTAAAACATACTAACACTAACCTACAATCGAAATTACAATATCTACAATACTTAAAAACCATCTTTAGAGTATCAATCTGTTTACTCAAAGATATCAGAAGTTATTAATAAGAACCTATAACTAAACAAATAAAAGTCTCTCTCAATAAGAGTTACAAGAGCGATAAATTCATTGCGGTAATAGCTGCTACACATAGCTAATATTCAAAACAACAAAACCTAACACAAAGAGCTGATACAGAATGAAAGTGAAATAGAGACATATATAAAACCTAAACAATAAATTTTACATATTAATCTTTAACTATAAGCAAAATGAACAACAAGCAGAACAAAGCGCAAGCCTTATGGCGAATCTGTATGATGGCACTGATATGGATGTTCGCTACTGAGCTTTATGCGCAAAATGTCACGGTTAGTGGCATTGTGAAAGACCCAACGGGCGAGCCTGTAATCGGTGCTTCGGTAACGGTGAAAGGTACAAATATGGGTACTGTGACTAATATCGACGGGCAATACACCCTACAATGCCCCACAAAAGGCACGTTAGTATTCTCATACTTGGGAATGAAGCCTAAAAATGTAGATATTAATGGTCGACAACAGATAAACGTTGCCCTTGAAGAAGAAGCCACTGCGCTTAATGATGTGGTGGTTACGGCATTGGGAATTAAACGACAAACAAAAGCATTGGGTTATGCTGTCACCGAACTGAAAAGCGATGAACTGGAACGAGCCAACACGGTTTCTCCTGTTACAGCATTGCAAGGTAAGGTGGCTGGTGTAGAGATCAGCCAGTCAGACGGTGGAATGTTTGGTTCTACTAAAATTCAAATAAGAGGTGCATCTACTCTTAATGCCAACAACCAACCTATCTTTGTAGTAGACGGTGTGATATTAGATAATGCTACAAGCCAATCAGGGGACGCTGACTGGAATAGCAATATCAACGACTATGGTAATCAACTAAAGAACCTTAACCCCGACGACTTTGAGAGTGTAAGTGTACTAAAAGGTGCTGCCGCAACAGCATTATATGGTTCACGTGGTTTGAATGGTGCTGTAGTAATTACCACTAAAAGTGGGAAAGCAGGCAAAGGTGTTACTGTGAAGGTTTCGCAAACAGTAGGATTAGAAACAGTCTATCGTTCACCAGATCTACAAAACACTTATATGATTGGTGCTTTCCCTGGTGGTGTAGACTATGGAGACGAATACACCGCCACGGGCAATCTTTGGAGCGATAACATGACATCGTTCGCTCGTAACTCTAAAGGTGAATACTCGCTCATCGAACAATATGGTAACTATGCTTGGGGACCTGATATCTCATGGGCTGAGGGTAAACAGTTTGAACAGTATGATGGAACAATGGGAACGGCGAAGATGTTCCCAAACAACTATAAAGATGCTTACGACACAGGCTTTAATACCAATACGAATGTATCATTGCAAGGTGGTAATGATCGTACACAATTCTACGCTTCAGCATCTTATAAATACAATAAGGGTACTACACCACGCAACACCTTTAACCGTCTGTCGTTCTTAGGAAAAGCTTCACAAAAGATTGGGAACATCATGACGGTAGATTTCAGCGTGAACTTTACGCAATCACAGCCCCGTAATGCACCATTAAACATTGGAGAATACTTTGCTAATAGTACGTTCCCACGTGAATACGACGTTAATCGTTATCGTAACCTTTACAAAGGGGAACATGGTGGACTTGCCAGCGAAAGATATGGTGATCTCTATCGTGCTGTACCTGGCAAGGAACTGTGGTGGAGTATCTTTGAAAACGATTACAAACAAACAGAAACCATGTTCAGGCCTGTGCTTAACATCAATATTCAAGCACTGCCTTGGCTACAACTTTCAACTGGTGGTTCGCTCAACTATTATGCCATCGATGGCGAGCTAAAAGCCCCTGGTAGTGGTTATGCCAACGAAGGTGGGTCTTATGCACTCTCACACACGCACACTACACAAGAGAACCTGTACCTTGCGGCCAACCTAAACTATCAAATTAATAAGGACTGGGAAGTACATGGGTTCTTACGCGAGGAATATTTTAACCAATATGCACAGTATAATAGCGAGAGTACGAACGGTGGACTTATTGTGCCCAACCAATTCTTTATCAAGAATTCAAAACAACAAGCCAGCTTTAATGCGTATAAATTCAACACCAAGCGTATCGTCTCTACCATCTTTATGATTGGAACAAGCTGGAAGAATCAACTATTCTTGGACATAACGGGACGTAACGACTGGTCCTCAGCCTTGGTTTACAGCTACGGAACAGGTAATTTCTCTTATTTCTATCCTTCTGTTTCGGGCTCATGGATCATCACAGAAACCTTCAAAGACAAACTTCCAAAATGGGTTAGCTTTGCAAAGGTACGCGGTTCTTGGGCGCAGGTGGGAAACGACACCTCTCCTTATTATATAAATTCGGGCTATTCTGTGGCAACATATCAACGTGGCGACAAGAAAATCTATGGAATGACTATCCCTGAGAATATGAAGAGTACCAACTTAAAACCTGAACGTAAGAATGCTTGGGAAGTGGGACTTGACTGGCGTTTCTTTGACAGTAGGATTGGGGTAGACCTCACCTATTATAAGGAGAACACTCGAAACCAAATTATGACTATCAATGTACCTTGGGAATCGGGCGTAAAAGAAAAGCTAATCAACGCTGGTAATATACAGAACTCAGGTATAGAAATAGCACTCAACACAACTCCTATAAAGAAGAAACAATGGCAATGGGACCTAAATTTCACCTACACTCGCAACCGCAATAAGATTGTAGAACTAAGTCCTGATGTAACCTCTTACATTAATCTGGATGGTGCAGCAAACTATGGTAACTACCGCATAGCATCTGTTGCCAAAGTAGGCTCCGACTATGGTATGCTAATGTCTGACTCTTGGATAAAGACCGACGAAAAGACTGGCAAACCAGTGGTAGGCTACACTAACAAATTCCGAACAGTGTATTATAAGCGCGGAGGTACTGTGAAAGAAGTTGGATCGATGTTGCCTAACTTCCTTGGATCACTAAACTCTACCCTAAGATGGAAAGACCTTAGTCTCTATGTGCTATTTGACGCACGCTTTGGAGGATACGTTGCTTCGTATAACTCACGCTACGCAACTGCATACGGTTTCTCTGGAGAGACCGAGAAATACCGTAAGGGGATGACCTGGACCAGCAAATACGCTAATGCGCAAGATAAGGTGTTTACTGATGGCTTTATCCCTGATGTCGTTTTCGATGCAGGAACTATTGTTACCACACCAGGAGGAACTAACCAAGACGTTAGTGGAATGACCTATCAGGAGGCTTATGAAAAAGGTTATGTAGAACCTGCACACCTACAAAGTGCTGCATACTTTAAGAATAGCTGGGGAACAGGTGTTATTAACGATGATTGGTTTAAGAAAATCAACTACATCGCTCTGCGAGAAATAACTCTCTCGTACAACGTTCCAACCAAAATTAGCAGCTATATCGGTGCAAAGAACTTATCCCTTAGTTTCACCGGACGTAACTTGGCATACCTACTGAACACTGCGCCAAATCACGAGAATCCTGAATCGGTACGTGGAACAGGAGCTGCGCAGTTCCGTATGCGATCATTTATGCCTTACACAGCAAGCTATCTCTTCACATTAAACGCTACATTCTAAATGCCTTTCATTATGAAACAGAATATTATAAAATTCAAGTCGCTCGCCTTTGGTATATGTGCCACATGCATGGTACTGGTAACAGGATGCAGCGAAAGCGAATACGCAAAAATAAATACTGACCCATCGACTATCGCCGAAGGAAATCCTGTGTTCTTGTTTACTCAGGAACAGGTGCAATACCAACCCTTCGATTACCTGCTATGGTATTACGATGGGGCTTACACGTCAAAAATAGTTCAGGCATATTCACCATCAAGTAGTTTTAATGACTTGTATAACAAGTTGGCTGAACTGGGCGGTGTGGGTTCTCAGCTTATTTATGTTAAACGATACGAGAACGATATTAAAGCTACTATCGATAAGATGCCAGCCAACAAAGCTGCTCAATACTCACACCTTTCGGCTATGGCAAACGCTCTAACAGTTTACATGGGACTGTTCGATACCGACCTCTTTGGTTCAAGACCTTACTCTGAAGCTGCACAAGCCAAGTATGGGGGCACATTAACTCCTAACTACGAATCGCAAGAGAGTCTATTCGACCAATGGTTGACTGAACTAAACACCGATCTGGATAAGCTGAAGTCAACGACAACGCAGATAAGTGTTGGAGACAATGACTTAGCCTACGGGGGAGATACTAAGAAATGGGTGAAATTTATAAACGGCATAAAACTTAAAATTGCAGTAAGACTTCTTCACCAAAACAAAGCTAAAGCCTTAAAAATAGCAGAAGAAGTGGGTGCTGATGATGCAAACGTAATGCAATCTATTGCAGACGACTATGTATATAATAAAGGTACAGGTGGAGATGGTGGCAACAACACCTATGGAAGTGATAATAGTGTGAACTTAGGTGTTAGCAGCAAAAACGTTATCGACTTCATGAAACGTAACAAAGATCCACGTATGTTGGTGATGTTTACCAAAAACGATTTCAACTCTGAGGTAGTACAAGCATTCTTTGATGCACAAGCAAGAGGGGATAACAACTGTGCTATTCCTAAATATATTTTAGACCAGGTGAACTATACCACAGATGCTTCTGGCAAGAAACATTTCGACAGTTGGAAAGGTGATGGGGAACCATGGGTGCGCTATCAGGGATTACCTATCGGTATGGCTATATCTGAAAAGACAGAATACACTGGCGTCAACAATTATTTTGTAACAACCAGATGGAAAGTAACTGACGGAGAAAAAACAAAAACCTACTCACCGCTATCGTACTTTAACGAGGAATTAGTGCGTGGCCGCGTTGACTTCACTTTCCCAACAGCTCCAAAAGGTAAGGTGGTACAAGACACTGAAGATAACCCACTTTACGAGATGACCCTTTCCACAGCTGAAATGAACCTCTATCTGGCTGAGTTTAAGTTACTGGGTGCTAACTTGCCTCATACTGCAGCCGAATATTTCAAACTTGGCGTTGAGGCTTCAGCTAAGGCTTATAACCGTTTAGCGATACTGAACAAAATACCTTATTATGATAAGGCACATTGTAACGACAAGTTAGACGAGCCTGTTACATACGACGATGCAGCCATTGCTACGATGATGGCTAATTCTGACTACCAACTAACAGGTAATGTGCCAAGCGATTTAGAGAAGGTTTACATCCAATTGTATCTACATTTCTTCTATCAACCACTTGAGCAGTTTGTAACAGTGCGCCGCTCTGGCGTTCCTAAAGTTGGTAGCTCGCTCATTCCTTGGATTACAATGAAGCCCAACACTGAGTTGCCTCGCCGATTCTATATCGCTCAACCCGATCCAGCCGATAAAATGCGTACTATTATTGAAACTGCGATGACGCAGCAAGGATTCACCTTTACAGATGGACAAAGACCTGAACTGCTTAACTCTGAAAGGGTGTGGTACGACAAGGGGGCTCCAAACTTTGGTGAAGGTCCTAACTACTAATAGGGAGACTTGCAGAATAAAGAGGCATCAATAAACGCTATGAAGAAGCAAGTGGGTATAAACACCCAATAAACTTGCGCTCACCTGCCTCAAGATTGTTTTCGTTAGATTATTGAAAGAGGGTGTGTCAATTATGAACACACCCTCCTTCGTGAAATAAATGGATTACAAGAGACTTTAGGTCTCTTTTTGTCACTTATACCAAAATCTCATCTTTAATCGTCGAATGCTCCTTAACCAACTATTCAAGCCAACAGCTGAAAACTATCAGCTGTTAAAGGAATTCAACGAAACACTTAAAGAAGTAGTAATTAAAAACTATCAACAAAGCAGAGAGTTGTATTACAACACAAAGAAAATATTGGCAGATAGTGGAAGTAGTTTGCTGTTTGAGGGTGTAGAGTGTAAAATCTTCTTAGAAAAAAACAAACAATACTCGAACAGTAATCCTTTTCAAGGAGAAGAATCAGAAATGATATGGGAGATTCTCAATGATGAAGGCTATAACGACATCTATTGCAAATATGGTTGCTGCATGAGTTTTGACGGATATCATGGAGAGGAAGACGACAAGACAGATATGGAACTCATGGGAATGCAAGATGCGAATGATTGTTGGAATGAAGGGTTAGACCGAGAATGGAGTTACGACTTACACCTTCATCAGCATTTCCACAATCTATACGACCATACAAGCTTCAGTATCATCGACTTTATTTATGTTAGGGACTTCTACACAAAGTTTGAACTAAAATTTAATCAGAATACTTAAACAAGAATAAATGGAAAGAAAAGAGTTATGCATAATCTCCGACTCTGATATCCCAGCTGGTTCTGGAGGTATCAACGGAGAAGGCTATACATACGGACAATTACGTCATCAACCCATTATCACAGAGATATTACAACGTATCACCCACCCTATTGCACGTCAAATGGCAGAGGAATGTAACGAACGTAACAGCAGAGATGGGTTTACGATGTATAAAGTAGATGGGGAATACTGCTTTGAAGGGCTACGTGTTGGTCCAAAGGTTAAGATACCAGAAAAAGACGAATTATTAGCTCTGTTAGGTGATCAACCCGTCAACGCTGCAACTATCCGTAACATCACTTATACGCTCATACGCGAAGAATTAGCACGTTTATACGGGACATCTGTACAAGAAGCAGCAGACATCATTGGAAACCAACTTGACTGCGCCCCGCACGAAGACATCTCTGGCTATATCTTTATGGTACCCAACTGGGCACATAAATGGTTCCGCCACAATGGCTATGTAGCAAGAATGCTAAAGTAGAAAGCTTAATCTACAAAAAAACTCCCGATACATTAAGTACCGGGAGTTCTTTATATAGAGATAAAATCTATTCGGATTATTCAGCCTTTGCTTCTTCAGCAACGTTCTCAGCAGCCTCTGCAGGTGCATCAGCCTTCTTTGTAGAACGACGGCTACGACGAGTCTTCTTAGCATCAGCCTTTGGAGACTTAGCCATATTCTCATTGTAGTCAACCAACTCGATGAATGCTATCTGAGCAGCGTCACCCTGACGAGTACCGAGCTTGATAACGCGTGTATAACCGCCTGGACGATCAGCTACCTTAACTGAAATCTCCTTGAAGAGCTCAGTAACAGCCTCTTTGTTCTGAAGATAACGGAATACAACACGACGTGAGTTAGTTGTATCATTCTTAGAACGTGTGATCAGCGGCTCAACATACTTCTTAAGAGCCTTTGCCTTAGCAAGAGTCGTAGTGATTCTTTTGTGCTGAATCAAAGCAACTGCCAAGTTTGAAAGCAACGCAGCGCGGTGGTCAGCAGTACGACCCAAATGGTTGAATTTCTTATTATGTCTCATTTTGTTTTTAACTTGTTGTGGATAAACCCGTCAACTTGTCGTTTAGACAACTCGTCAACTATTCTTTATCCAATTTATACTTTGTAATGTCGGTTCCAAACGACAGATTCAGACTCTCGAGCAAATCATCAAGCTCAGAAAGCGATTTCTTACCAAAGTTACGGAACTTAAGAAGATCCGTCTTGTTGTACTGTACGAGGTCGCCTAATGTCTCTACATCAGCTGCCTTCAAGCAGTTGAGTGCACGAACACTCAAATTGAGACTTGCGTCGGTCAACTTGGTCTTCAAGAGCTGGCGCATGTGCAGAACCTCCTCATCAAACTCTTGGTTGCCCTCCTGATCTGGATTCTCAAGAGTAATCTTCTCATCAGAGAACAACATGAAGTGATAAATAAGAATCTTTGCAGCCTCTTTCAGTGCATCCTTTGGGTGGATGGAACCATCTGTCGTAACTTCAACAACCAATTTGTCATAGTCGGTCTTCTGTTCAACACGATATGGCTCAACGGCATATTTTACGTTACGAATTGGGGTGTAGATGGAATCGATTGGGAGTACGTTTACATCAGTGCAGTATTCGCGATTTTCCTCAGCAGGAACGTAACCACGTCCCTTGTTGATGGTCAAATCAATCTGCATAGAAGCCTTGGAGTCTAAATGACAAATCACCAAATCAGGGTTTAACACTTCAAATCCAGTCAGATACTTACCGATATCACCTGCTTTGAATTCGGTGGAATTCTCTACGGTGATACTAACTTTCTCATTCTCGAATTCTTCTACTACTTGCTTGAATCGAACTTGCTTGAGATTCAAGATGATGTTGGTAACATCTTCCTTTACACCTGGAACTGAAGAGAATTCGTGCTCAACACCAGCTATACGGATAGTGTTGATAGCGAAACCTTCCAGCGATGAAAGGAGGATGCGGCGAAGAGCGTTACCAATGGTAACACCAAAGCCAGGCTCAAGAGGACGAAATTCGAACTTGCCGAAATGGTCATTGGCCTCCAGCATCACTACTTTATCAGGTTTTTGAAATGCTAATATCGCCATTAATTTAATGAATTTTATTGTTTAGAGTACAACTCAACGATTAACTGCTCCTTAATGTTCTCAGGGATGTCAGCACGGTCTGGACGATGGAGGAACTTACCGCACTTAGCGTTATCATCCCACTCGAGCCAAGGATACTTGCTGTGATTGAAGCCTGCCAAAGCAGCCTCGATAACCTCAAGTGACTTAGCCTTCTCGCGAACGCCTACAACGTCACCTGCCTTTACCTGATATGAAGCAATATTTACGACATTACCGTTAACAACAATGTGTTTGTGGCTAACGAGCTGACGAGCAGCTGCACGAGTAGGAGCGATACCAAGACGGAACACTACATTATCCAGACGGCTCTCAAGGCTCTGAAGAAGAACCTCACCAGTAATACCCTCTGCCTTTGCAGCCTTATCGAACAGATTACGGAACTGACGCTCCAAAACGCCATAAGTGTATTTAGCCTTCTGCTTCTCTGCAAGCTGAGCACCATACTCAGATACCTTGCGACGACGGTTATTACCGTGCTGTCCAGGAGGGAAGTTTCTCTTAGCTAATACCTTATCTGCGCCGAAAATTGGCTCACCGAAACGGCGTGCAATTCGTGATTTTGGACCTATGTATCTTGCCATAATTAATATGAATTCTTTTAATTGTTATAAGATGTGATTATACACGACGACGCTTTGGAGGACGGCAGCCGTTGTGTGGCAATGGAGTAACGTCAACGATTTCAGTTACCTGAATACCTGCTGCATTCACCGCACGGATTGCGCTCTCACGACCGTTACCTGGACCCTTAACGAATGCCTTAACCTTACGAAGACCGAGATCGAAAGCTACCTTAGAGCAATCCTCTGCTGCCATCTGAGCAGCGTAAGGTGTATTCTTCTTTGATCCACGGAATCCCATCTTACCAGCCGAAGACCAAGAGATAACCTGACCCTCGTTGTTAGCCAAAGATACAATGATGTTATTGAATGAGCTGTGTACGTGGAGCTGTCCCAACGCATCAACTCTTACATTTCTTTTTTTAGATGTTGCTGATTTCTTTGCCATAATTAATTTCCTCCTTAGAATTACTTAGTAGCCTTCTTCTTATTAGCAACAGTCTTCTTCTTTCCCTTACGGGTACGAGCATTGTTCTTAGTACTCTGACCGCGAACAGGAAGACCATTACGATGTCTAACACCACGATAGCAACCGATATCCATGAGGCGCTTGATGTTCATTTGGATCTCAGAACGGAGATCACCTTCAACTTTGAATTCAGCACCGATAATTTCACGGATCTTGGCTGCCTGGTCATCAGACCACTCGCTGACCTTCAGGTCACGGCTAATACCAGCCTTATCCAATATCTTTGCTGAACTACTTCGACCAATACCATAGATATAGGTCAATGCGATTTCGCCACGCTTATTCTGGGGCAAATCTACTCCAACAATTCTTATTGCCATTGTTTGATAATTAAATAAATAAATGTCATTTACCGCTAAAAAGCACGCAAAGGTAAGCATTAATTACGAGAAAACTTACTCTTTACGCTTTTTTAACTTAACCCTGACGTGTTTTGAACTTAGGGTTTTTCTTGTTAATAACGAACAGACGACCCTTACGACGAACGATCTTGCAGTCAGCTGTACGCTTCTTTAATGATGCTCTTGTCTTCATATCTCTATGTTGTTTATTTGTATCTGAAAACGATTCGACCTTTAGTTAAATCGTATGGACTCATCTCAACCTTCACCTTGTCACCAGGAAGAATCTTGATGTAGTGCATTCTCATTTTACCGGAAATATGAGCGGTGATGTCAACACCATTCTCTAATTCCACTCGGAACATTGCATTTGAAAGTGCTTCAAGAATTGTTCCATCCTGCTCTATTGCAGTTTGCTTTGCCATATACTAATTAAAAATTTTGTCCTTCTAAATGTTCAACTTCCTCAAAAGAAGATAAAATATCAGCCTTACCAGCCCTAATCGCAATAGTATGCTCAAAATGGGCTGCCGGATGACGATCACGTGTAACGATACTCCAACGATCAGGTAATAAACCAATTTCTCGTTTACCCATAGTTACCATCGGTTCTATCGCAATACACATTCCTGCCTTAAGCAATACTCCACTCCCACGCTTACCATAATTGGGAACGGATGGCTCCTCATGCATCTCACGACCAATACCATGTCCTGTTAATTCACGAACTATACCATAACCTTGTGCTTGGCAATAATCCTGAATCACTTGACCAATATCACCTACATGATGACCTGCTTGTGCTACCTCAATACCCTTATAAAGGGATTCCTTCGTTGTACGAAGCAACTTCTTGACATCTTCACTTACTTCCCCAACACAAAAAGTATAACAACTATCTCCGTTGAAACCATTAAGTAAAGTCCCACAATCAACAGAGATAATATCTCCATCTTTCAAAACTACATCCTCACTTGGCACCCCATGCACCACAACATCGTTTACAGACGCACAGATACTGCCAGGGAAAGGAGGTCCATAAGAACTTGGATAACCTTTGAATGTGGGTATAGCACCATTGTCACGAATAAACTCTTCAGCTATTTTATCTAACTGGAGAGTTGTGACACCAGGCTTGACATGATGACCAACTTCTGCCAGTGTTTTACCGACCAGCAGGTTGGCCTCACGCATGAGTTCAATTTCATCTTCAGTCTTTAGAAATATACTCATTTCTTAAGATAAAGATTTAATAGGCTGCAACACCACTATTGCCACGTGTATGTCCAGAATTGAGAAGTCCATCATAGTGACGCATCATCAAATGTGACTCAATCTGCTGGAGTGTGTCAATAACAACACCAACAAGAATCAACAATGAAGTACCACCAAAGAACTGACCAAATGCATCAGCAACATTTAAATACCCTGCTAATGCTGGCATAATAGCAATAAAAGCGATAAACAAAGCTCCTGGTCCCGTAAGACGAGACATAACAGTATCAATGTAATCTGCAGTATCCTTTCCAGGTTTAACGCCAGGGATAAAACCGTTGTTACGCTTCATATCCTCAGCCATCTGAGTTGGATTAAGTGTAATCGCAGTATAGAAATAAGTAAACACTACGATAAGAAGCACATAAATACAGTTATAAGCCAAACTTTTCGTGTTCATCAAAGACTGAAGTACTGAACTTGTACTATCAGATGAATACTGAACGATTGCCAACGGAATAAACATCAATGCTTGCGCAAAGATAATAGGCATTACGTTAGCTGCGAAAAGTTTCAATGGAATATACTGACGTGCACCACCATATTGTTTATTTCCAACAACACGCTTAGCATACTGCACAGGAATCTTACGAGTTCCCTGTGTCAGAAGTATAGCCGCACATACAACAGCATAAAGGATGATAATCTCAATGATAAGCATCACAATACCACCACCGATAGCTTCTGAAACACGGTTACCGAATTCCAAAATAAGCGCTTGTGGCAGACGCGCAATGATACCAATCATAATGATAATAGAGATACCGTTTCCGACACCTTTATCCGTAATACGCTCACCGAGCCAAAGAATGAACATTGAACCAGCTGCAAGAATAATTGTAGCTGGAATCATAAATGTAGTCCAATCAATACCTGATGCTAACGCACCAGCGGCCTGCATTTTTAAGTTCATCAGGTAAGACGGTGCCTGAAACAGTAGGATCACTACTGTCAGGACACGCGTATACCAATTTATCTTCTTATGGCCACTCTCGCCTTCACGCTGCATCTTCTGAAAATAAGGTACAGCGACGGCAAGGAGCTGCATAACGATAGAAGCTGAGATGTATGGCATAATTCCTAATGCGAAGATTGACGCATGAGAAAATGCACCACCGGAGAACATGTCCAAAAGTGACATAAGACCGCCCTTGGTCTGTGCCTGCAATTTTTCCAACAGGGTAGGATTGATGCCAGGAAGCACCACAAACGACCCAAACCGGTAAATAGCTGTGAACAGAATAGTAATGAGAAGTCGCTGACGCAAATCCTCAATTTTCCAACAGTTCTTCAGTGTCTCAATAAACTTTTTCATTAACTTAGATTATAGTTGTGTTACCACCTACTGCCTTGATAGCCTCTTCAGCAGTCTTAGAGAAGGCATTTGCTGAAACCTCCAACTTAGCCTTCAATTCACCATTACCGAGAACCTTAACAAGTTCCTTACCATTGGTAAGTCCAGCAGCCTTAAGCTCCTCAACACCAATCTTAGTAAGATTGTTCTTCTCAGCAAGTGCCTGAAGAGTAGAAAGATTTACAGCGAAATATTCCTTGTGGTTGATGTTCTTGAAACCAGCCTTCGGTACACGACGCTGGAGAGGCATCTGACCACCCTCAAAGCCAATCTTCTTCTTATAACCAGAACGTGACTTTGCACCCTTATGACCACGAGTAGAAGTACCACCGAGTCCAGAACCTGGACCACGACCAATACGACGACGTGAATGTGTAGAGCCAACAGCTGGTTTCAAATTATTTAATTTCATAATTACTGTTTTCTTTAAAAGATTAATTAATCAATTACTGATACCAGGTGATGCACCTTACGGATCATACCTCGGCAGCTTGGAGTATCCTCTACCTCAACAACCTGAGAAATCTTACGAAGTCCCAATGCCTGCAAAGTTTCCTTCTGGTCCTTAGGAGCACCAATACGGCTCTTAATCTGCTTAATCTTAATTGTTGCCATAATTTAATACCTCCTAAAATTAACCGTTAAATACTTTATCCATGCTAATACCACGCTCACCAGCGATTGTATATGCGTCACGCATATCAGCGAGTGCAGCGATAGTAGCCTTTACAAGGTTATGAGGGTTAGAAGAGCCCTTTGACTTTGCAATCACGTCAGTAACACCTGCGCTCTCAAGAACAGCACGCATAGCACCACCGGCCTTCAAACCAGTACCGGCAGCAGCTGGCTTAAGGAGAACATGAGCACCGCTAAAGCGAGCCTCTGCCTCATGAGGAACAGTACCCTTCAAAACAGGAACCTTAACAAGGTTCTTCTTTGCTGAATCTGTACCCTTCTGGATAGCAGCAGTAACCTCACCAGCCTTACCAAGACCCCAGCCAATAACGCCCTTACCGTCACCTACAACGACGATAGCTGCGAATGTGAAAGTACGACCACCCTTTGTAACCTTAGTTACACGGTTGATAGCAACCAAGCGATCTTTCAGTTCTACATCACTATTTACTTTTACTCTATTCATTGCCATAATCGTTTAGAATTTAAGTCCTCCCTCACGTGCAGCATCAGCCAAAGCCTGTACACGTCCGTGATAGAGATAACCGTTACGGTCAAAAACAACCTGCTCTACGCCAGCAGCCTTAGCATGCTCAGCAACGAGTGCACCAACCTTCTTAGCCTGTTCAATCTTAGCCATCTTATCAAGGCCAAGTGAAGAAGCAGAAGCGAGTGTTGTTCCTGTCAGATCGTTAATAACCTGTGCATAAATCTGCTTATTACTGCGGAAAACGCTCAAACGTGGGCGCTCAGCAGTACCGTTCACACTCTTACGAATGCGGAACTTTATCTTAATTCTTCTTTGTTCTTTCTTTGTTGTCATAATCGTAATGATGTATTAAAGTTACTTAGCTGCAGCTGTCTTACCAGACTTTCTGCGAATAACCTCACCCTGGAACAGGACACCCTTACCCTTGTAAGGCTCAGGCTTACGGAAAGAACGAATCTTTGCACAGATGAGACCAAGCAGCTGCTTGTCAGCTGATTCAAGAGTGATGATTGGATTCTGGTTACGCTCGCTCTTTGTCTCAACCTTAACTTCTGAAGGAAGCTGAATAAAGATTGGGTGAGTATAACCAAGAGAGAACTCTACCAAGTTACCCTGGTTAGAAACACGATAACCTACACCAACAAGTTCCAATGTCTTTTTGTAACCCTCACTTACACCAACAACCATATTGTTAACAAGTGAACGATAAAGACCGTGGAAAGCCTGCTTCTGCTTGTAGTTTACTGGGCTATTCTCATCAATTTCGAATGTTACCTGACCGTCCTCGATGATAGTCTTAATAGAAGAATCTACCTTCTGAGAAAGTTCACCCTTAGGACCCTTTACTGTAACAACACCATTGTTAAGAGCAACTGTAACGCCAGCTGGAACACTAATTGGTAATTTTCCTATTCTTGACATATTCAATCCTCCAATTAATAAACATAGCAAAGAACCTCACCACCGATCTTCTCTGCAGCAGCTTCCTTGTCTGTCATTACACCTTTAGACGTGGAAAGGATAGCAATTCCAAGTCCGTTAATTACTCTCGGCATGTCTTTGTAACCAGTATACTGGCGAAGACCTGGGGTAGAAACACGCTTCAACTTATTGATAGCGCTCTGCTTTGTTACAGGATCGTACTTAAGTGCGACCTTGATTGAACCTTGGGGACCATCCTCAATGAACTTATAGTTCAAGATGTAACCCTTCTCGAAGAGAATCTTAGTAATAGACTTCTTCAAGTTAGACGCAGGAACCTCAACAACACGGTGATGAGCCATGATTGCGTTTCTGAGTCTTGTCAGATAATCTGCTATTGGATCTGTCATAAAAATATAAAGTTTAATTAATCGGGACTACCCCGACAATATTAAAAAATCGCTTGAAAGCGGATAATGAACTGCAAAGATACAAAATAAATTTCACAATTCACTATCCGCGTCGATATATTTGCTTACCAGCTTGCCTTCTTAACTCCTGGAATGAGTCCCTGAGATGCCATCTCACGGAACTGAATACGAGAGAGACCGAACTGACGAATGTAACCCTTTGGACGTCCTGTTATCTTGCAACGATTGTGCAAACGGATTGGATTAGCATTCTTAGGAATAGACTGCAACTTGCGAGCAGCCTCATAAGCCTCTTCAGGATCATTTGAAGTAGCGATAATCTTCTTCAGAGCAGCGCGTTTCTCAGCATAGCGAGCAACAAGCTTTGCACGCTTTACCTCGCGAGCTTTCATTGATTCTTTTGCCATATCAATTAATCGTTTTTAGCATTCTTGAATGGAAGTCCGAAGCCCTTCAGCAAAGCATAACCCTCTTCATCAGTCTTAGCTGATGTAACGAAGGTAATGTTCATACCCTGGATGCGGTCAACCTGATCGATATTAATCTCTGGGAAAATAATCTGCTCGGTGATACCGAGAGTATAATTTCCACGACCATCGAACTTGCTCTCGATACCCTTGAAGTCACGGATACGTGGCAAAGATACGCGAACGAGTTTCTCGAGGAACTCATACATACGCTCACGACGCAGAGTTACCATAACGCCAATAGGCATCTTCTTACGCAACTTGAAGTTTGCAATATCCTTTTTAGAATATGTTGCAACAGCCTTCTGACCTGTGATAGAAGAAATCTCGTTCACTGCAACCTCGATAAGCTTCTTATCCTGAGTTGCATCACCAAGACCCTGATTGATAACAATCTTCTTCAAAACAGGCACCTGCATAGCTGAAGAATAGTTAAACTGCTTCTGCAAAGCAGGAGCAATCTGCTCCTTATACTGTTTCTTTAACTGAGCTGTATTCATTACTTAATTTCCTCCCCTGACTTTTTAGCGATACGCTTAACAGTCTTGCCTTCACGCTCAATCTTGATACGTGTAGCCTTACCGCTCTTCGGATCGATGAGACTTAAATTTGAGATATGAATTGCAGCCTCCTGCTTAACGATACCACCCTGAGGGTTAGCAGCAGAAGGTTTTGTGCTCTTAGAGACCATATTCACGCCCTCAACGATAGCACGCTCCTTGTCTGCGATGACCTTAAGCACCTTTCCAGTCTTGCCCTTGTCCGCACCGGCAAGAACAATGACCTGATCGTCTTTCTTTATATGGAATTTTGCCATTTTATTATTCTATTTAATAATTAAAGAACCTCAGGTGCCAAAGAAACGACCTTCATGTTCACTGCACGCAACTCACGAGCAACAGGGCCGAAGATACGGCTACCACGAATTTCGCCAGCATTGTTCAGCAATACACATGCATTATCATCGAAGCGGATGTATGAACCATCAGCACGACGAATTTCCTTCTTTGTGCGAACGATCAAAGCCTTTGATACTGCACCCTTTTTCAATTCACTTGATGGGATGACGTTCTGTACAGCAACTACGATAACGTCACCAACACTTGCGTAACGACGGCGAGTACCACCGAGTACACGAATGCACTTAGCTTCACGAGCACCGCTGTTATCACATACTGTAAGTTTTGATTCTGTCTGTATCATAATTACTTAGCTTTTTCTACAATTTGAACTAATCTCCATCTCTTTGTCTTAGAAAGAGGACGAGTCTCCATAATGAGCACTGTATCACCTACATTAGCCTCATTCTTCTCGTCATGAGCATGGTACTTCTTTGTCTTCTGGACAAACTTACCATAAATAGGGTGCTTCTCCTTGAACTTAGCTGCAATAACGATGGTTTTATCCATTTTGTTGCTGATAACGACACCCTGTCTTACTTTTCTTAAATTTCTTGTTTCCATCTGGACCATTGTTATTTATTAAGTTCTCTCTGAGAAAGTTCTGTTTTCATACGTGCTATATCACGACGAGCGGCCTTAATCTGAGATGGATTCTCAAGCGGAGTAATCTGATGATTCAGCTTCATCTTTGCGAGAGCTGTCTCAGCGTTCTCAATTTTCTCAACCAAATCCTTGGTTTCGAGTTCTTTTACTTCTTTAATCTTCATCTTTCTTAAGCGTTTTTATCGAAATCACGTCTAACAATAAACTTTGTCTTAACAGGCAGCTTCTGTGCAGCGAGGCGAAGAGCCTCCTTTGCAATATCAAAGCTTACGCCCTCTACTTCAAAGAGAACACGACCTGGAGTAACTGGTGCAACCCATCCTGCTGGATCACCCTTACCCTTACCCATACGAACATCGGCAGGCTTACGAGTGATTGGCTTATCAGGGAAGATGCGAATCCAGACCTGGCCCTGACGGTTCATATAGCGGTTTACTGCTATACGAGCGGCCTCAATCTGACGGCTGTCGATCCACTTAGCCTCAAGTGTCTTGATGCCGAATGAGCCGAAAGCCAGCTGTGTACCTCTGTGGGCGTTGCCTTTATTGCCACGTCCGTCTTGAGGTCTTCTATATTTTACTCTTTTTGGCTGTAACATGATAGCTTCTTCTTTTAACGGTTATTGTTTCTTCTACGATTACCTCTTCCAGAACGGCCACCATTATTAGAACGGCCATTGCTCTTCTCCTGAGTAAAGTTAGGAGTAAGATCTACCTTGTTGTAAACTTCACCACGGCAAATCCATACCTTAATACCCAGCAGACCAACCTTTGTAAGGGCTTCTGTCTGACAATAATCGATGTCTGCACGGAATGTATGCAGAGGAGTACGACCCTCCTTAAACATTTCCTTACGAGCCATTTCGGCACCGTTCAGACGACCTGTAATTTGAACTTTGATACCCTCAGCACCAGCACGCATAGTGTTAGCGACTGCCATCTTGATAGCACGACGGTAAGCAATCTTACCCTCTACCTGGCGAGCGATATTGTTACCAACGATGTTTGCATCAAGTTCAGGTTTCTTAACCTCGAAGATATTAATCTGAATCTCCTTCTTGAAAAGGTTCTTCAACTCTTCTTTAAGCTTATCAACATCCTGACCACCTTTACCGATAACGATACCCGGACGAGCGGTGCAAATAGTAATGGTGACGAGCTTCAATGTGCGCTCAATGACAATACGGGAAACGCTTGCTTTTTCCAAACGCTTGTTCAGGTAAGTACGAATCTTGCGATCCTCTACGAGATTATCCCCGAAATTCTTGCCACCGAACCAATTTGACTCCCAACCGCGGATGATACCAAGACGGTTGCTAATTGGATTAACTTTCTGTCCCATTCTACTATTTATTTATCATCATTATTAGCGTCATTCTTTGAATCAACGAAAAGAGTGACGTGGTTAGAACGTTTGCGGATTCTGTAGCCACGGCCCTGTGGTGCAGGACGCATGCGCTTCATTGTAACGCCTTCATCAACGAAGATCTTAGAGATATAAAGTTCACCGTCTTCAGCCTTGCGGTCATTCTTTGTCTCCCAGTTGTTGATAGCTGAACGCAGAAGTTTCTCAACGTTCTGAGCAGCAGCCTTCTTGGAGAATCTCAGCACGCCAAGGGCACGATTGACCTCCATACCACGAACCATGTCTACAACATAGCGCATCTTACGTGGAGAAGAAGGACAGTCCTTGAGCTTTGCAAAATACTGGCTTCTCAAAGCTTCTTTACGAGCTTCAGCCTTTATATGTTTTCTTGCTCCCATTATATTTTTCTATTTTCTAAATGGATTATGACCTGCTTACCTCTTATTATTACCAGAGTGACCACCGAAACGGCGTGTAGGGCTGAACTCTCCGAGCTTGTGACCTACCATATTCTCAGTAATGTAAACAGGGATAAATTTATTTCCGTTATGAACTGCAACAGTGTGACCCACAAAATCAGGGGAAATCATTGATGCTCTAGCCCATGTCTTAACTACATTCTGCTTACCACTCTCATTCATAGCAAGAATCTTCTTCTCGAGTGATACGTTGATGTATGGACCTTTTTTTAATGAACGACTCATAATTTACTCTTAATTACTTTGATTACTTCTTGTTAGCTCTCTCAATAATGTACTTGTTTGAAAGCTTCTTAGGTGCACGAGTCTTAAGACCCTTAGCGTACAAGCCCTTACGTGAACGTGGGTGACCACCAGACTGGCGACCTTCACCACCACCCATTGGGTGATCAACAGGGTTCATAACAACACCACGGTTGTGAGGACGACGTCCCAACCAGCGAGAACGACCAGCCTTACCAGACTGCTCAAGAGCGTGGTCAGAGTTACCTACACTACCTACAGTTGCCTTACAAGCTGACAAAATCTGGCGTGTTTCACCAGAAGGGAGCTTAATAACACAATAACTGCCTTCACGAGAAGTAAGCTGAGCAAAGTTACCAGCCGAACGAACGAGCAATGCACCCTGACCTGGACGTAACTCAATGTTATGAATTACAGTACCAACAGGAATGTTAGCCAAAGGAAGTGCGTTACCAACCTCAGGTGCTGCCTCAGCACCAGACATCAGTGTTGCACCAACCTGCAGTCCGTTAGGAGCAATAATGTAACGTTTTTCACCATCAGCATAGTATAACAGCGCAATGCGAGCTGATCTGTTAGGATCATACTCGATTGTCTTCACTACAGCTGGAACACCATCTTTCTCTCGCTTGAAGTCGATAAGACGATACTTCTTCTTGTGACCACCGCCCATGTAGCGAACAGTCATCTTACCGGTGTTGTTTCGACCACCGGTAGAACGTTTACCGTAAACGAGAGACTTCTCTGGCACGGATGCAGTAATATCCTCGAACGTGCCAATAACCTTGTGTCTTTGTCCCGGAGTAACCGGGTTTAATTTACGTACTGCCATTTTTTATTTAAATATTGCTGTAAAAATCGATTGAATCGCCATTCTTCAAAGTGACGATAGCCTTCTTGAATGCGTTCTTCTGTCCCTTAACGAGACCCGCCTTAGTATAACGTGCCTGACGCTTACCTGCGTAACGAATCGTATTCACATCTACTACTGTAACGTTGTACAAAGCCTCAACTTCTTTCTTAATCTCAAGCTTGTTGGCCTCTGGCTTAACGATGAAACCATACTTTGGCTGAGCCAAAATAGTTCTCTTCTCACCCTTGTGCTTTACAACCTTATCCTCAGAAGACTTGTCAGTCAACTTGGTCATCTTCTCAGTGACCACTGGTTTAATGATAAATCCCATAATTCTTCTTGTCTCCTAATAATTACTTGGTTAAGATTTCGTCGATAACCTTCAGAGAGTTCTCTGTGATAACAACTACGTCAGCATTCAAAACTTTGTATGAATTTACCTGAGCAGCTGTCATAACCTCAGCTTTCTGTAGATTACGAGCCGACAAATATACGTTTTTCTCTACTTCTGGCAAAACAAGAAGAACTTTCTTGCTATCAACTTTAAGATTTTTTGCAATATTTACAAAATCTTTAGTCTTTGGAGCATCAAGATTGAAATCTTCAACAACAACGATAGCATTATCCTGTGCCTTATAAGCCAATGCTGACTTACGAGCAAGAACCTTTACCTTCTTATTCAGCTTGAAGCTGTAATCACGTGGCTTAGGACCGAATACACGACCACCACCTACGAGGACTGGAGAATTGATATCACCACGACGAGCACCGCCGCCGCCCTTCTGACGACCCAACTTACGAGTAGAACCAGCGTGCTCACTTCTTTCCTTTGACTTAGCTGTACCCTGACGCTGATCAGCGAGATACTGCTTAACTGCAAGATAGAGGACGTGATCGTTAGGCTCAATTCCGAAGATATTCTCGTTAAGAGTTACCTTACGGCCGGTCTCCTGACCTTTGATATCTAATACGTTAATATCCATTACTTCTTAATTATTACGGTTGAACCATTACATCCAGCAACACTACCCTTAACAAGGATAAGATTGTGCTCTGGAATAACCTTTAACACCTGAAGGTTCTGAGTAGTTACTCTGTCGCCTCCCATCTGGCCGCCCATGCGCATGCCCTTGAAGACCTTAGCTGGGTAAGAACAAGCACCAATAGAACCCGGCTTACGTGCGCGGTCATCCTGACCGTGAGTAGACTGACCTACACCACCGAATCCGTGACGCTTAACAACACCCTGGAAACCTTTACCCTTAGATGTACCTACAACGTCTACGAACTTAGCATTGCTGAACAATTCAACAGTAACAGTGTCACCGAGGTTATACTCCTCGTCAAACTTGAACTCGGCCAAGTGCTTCTTTGGTGTTGTGCCGGCTTTCTTAAAGTGTCCCTGCTGTGGCTTAGAAGTTCTCTTCTCCTTAGCCTCGCCGAAACCTAACTGAACAGCCTTGTAACCATCCTTCTCTACGGTTTTAACCTGGGTTACAACACAAGGACCAGCTTCGATAACAGTGCACGGTACATTCTTACCGTCGGCACTGAAAACGGATGTCATTCCGATTTTCTTTCCTAATAATCCTGGCATTTCAATTAATGATTTTAAAATGAATGTAAATGCTTTTTGTATTAATTTGTTTCTTATTTGTCAACAGATGACTACACCTTGATTTCAACCTCTACACCTGAAGGCAACTCAAGCTTCATCAAAGCGTCAACAGTCTTTGCTGTAGAGCTGTAAATATCGATGAGACGCTTGAAATCTGAGAGCTGGAACTGCTCGCGTGACTTCTTGTTAACGAATGTAGAGCGGTTTACAGTGTAAATACGCTTGTGTGTTGGCAATGGAATAGGACCGCTAACGATAGCGCCAGTAGCCTTAACAGCCTTCACAATCTTTTCTGCTGACTTGTCAACCAACTGGTGGTCGTAAGACTTCAACTTAATACGAATCTTCTGACTCATGTTTAACTTTTTATTTATTATTGAATATACAGAAAGGTTGCTCTCTCATAAGAGTCATTCGCTATGAGAGAGCAGAACCTTACATTATTTACTTAACGAGGTCTGAATTACCCTTCAACTCATCAAGAATCTCCTTAGCGAGAGTGCTTGATACTGGTGAGTGGTGATCATACTCCATAGAAGAAGTAGCACGACCAGAAGTAATAGTACGAAGAGCTGTTACATAACCGAACATCTCTGACAATGGTACCATAGCCTTAACGATACGAGCACCGCTACGAGCCTCATCCATACCCTGTACAAGACCACGACGCTTGTTCAAGTCACCGATAACATCACCCATGTTCTCCTCTGGAGTAACAACCTCTACCTTCATGATAGGCTCCATAAGAACAGGACCTGCCTTAGGACAGAGAACCTTGAATGCCTGGTGAGCTACGAGCTCAAATGACAACTGGTCAGAGTCAACTGGGTGGAAAGAACCATCAGTCAAAGTAACCTTAAGACCAGTCATTGGGAAGCCACCGAGTACACCGTTGCCAAGACAATCCTTGAAGCCCTTCTCTACTGCAGGGATGAACTCCTTAGGCACGTTACCACCCTTAACAACGTTTACAAACTGCAAGTCGCCCTCCTCGTAATCCTCGTCCTTAGGCTCGATAGTTACGTCAATACAAGCGAACTTACCACGACCACCAGACTGCTTCTTATAAGTCTCACGGCTCTGAGCTGCCTTAGTAATAGCCTCCTTGTAGTTAACCTGTGGCTTACCCTGGTTACACTCTACCTTGAACTCACGCTTCAAACGGTCGATAATAATGTCGAGGTGAAGCTCACCCATACCAGAGATAATGGTCTGACCACTCTGCTCATCAGTACGAACGGTGAATGTTGGATCCTCCTCAGCAAGCTTAGAAAGACCGTTATCAAGCTTAGCAACGTCAGCCTGGCTCTTTGGCTCAACAGCGATAGAGATCACAGTGTCAGGGAAGGTAATAGACTCGAGGATAATTGGTGCATTCTCATCACAGAGAGTATCACCAGTACGAATATCCTTGAAACCTACACCAGCACCGATATCACCTGCATCGATTGACTCCATAGGAATTTCCTTATTAGAGTTCATCTGGAATAGACGGCTGATACGCTCCTTCTTGCCAGAACGTGTATTGAATACGTAAGAACCAGCAACAACCTTACCTGAGTAGACACGGAAGAATACCAAACGGCCCATGAATGGGTCAGTAGCAATCTTAAATGCCAAAGCAGATGTAGGCTCGCTCTCACTTGGCTTACGATCCTCTTCCTCCTCTGTATCTGGATTAATACCAACGATAGCTGGTGTATCCAATGGAGAAGGCAAGAAAGCACAAACGTAATCGAGAAGAGGCTGTACACCCTTATTCTTATAAGAAGAACCAAGAAGCATTGGGCAGCACTCCATAGCGATACAACCCTTACGGATTGCAGCAATCAGCTTATCCTCTGGAATATCCTGTCCCTCAAGGTACATCTCCATCAACTCATCATCGTAGTTAGCTGCACCCTCGAGCAACTTCTCACGCCACTCAGCAGCCTCATCAGCAAGATCAGCAGGGATATCCTCAACATCATACTGAGCACCCATAGTCTCATCATGCCACAAGATAGCCTTCATCTTGATAAGGTCTACAACACCCTTGAAGTTCTCCTCTGCGCCGATAGGAATCTGAATAGCGATAGGATTAGCACCAAGGATATCCTTCATCTGCTGTACTGTCTCATAGAAGTCAGCACCAGAGCGGTCCATCTTGTTTACATAACCAATACGTGGAACATTGTACTTATCAGCCTGACGCCAAACAGTCTCAGACTGTGGCTGTACACCATCGGCTGCAGAATAAGTAGCAACTGCACCATCGAGAACACGGAGTGAACGCTCTACCTCAGCAGTAAAGTCAACGTGTCCCGGAGTATCAATCAAGTTAATCTTATAAGACTTGCCGAGATAGTTCCAGTTACATGTTGTAGCAGCAGATGTAATTGTGATACCACGCTCCTGCTCCTGTGCCATCCAGTCCATGGTTGCAGCACCATCATGAACCTCACCAATCTTGTGAGTCTTACCTGTATAAAAAAGAATACGTTCAGATGTTGTCGTCTTACCGGCATCGATGTGTGCCATAATACCGATATTACGAGTCAAATGTAAATCGTGATTTGCCATTTCTTTTACCTTATTATAATAACTTGATTAGAATCTGAAGTGAGCAAACGCACGGTTAGCCTCAGCCATACGGTGCATATCTTCCTTACGCTTGTAAGCACCACCCTGGTTATTGAAAGCATCCATGATCTCAGAAGCAAGCTTATCAGCCATGCTCTTACCACCACGCTTACGTGCAAAGGCAATCATATTCTTCATTGAAACACTCTCCTTACGATCTGGGCGAATCTCTGTTGGTACCTGGAAAGTAGCACCACCAATACGGCGGCTCTTTACCTCTACCTGTGGAGTGATGTTGTCGAGAGCCTGCTTCCACACCTCAAGTGGAGACTTCTCTTCATCCTTCATCTTACCGCCTACGATATCGAGGGCTGCATAGAAGATTTCGTATGAGGTATTCTTCTTACCATCATACATCAAGTGATTTACGAACTTTGACACCTTCTGATCATTAAACTTTGGATCTGGAAGGACTACACGCTTCTTTGGTTTTGCTTTTCTCATTTTTATTTTAAACTTTAAGTCTGCGGAGGCTGTCGTCTTTCGTTCTTCAACGCCCTCTCTTGGGCATTTACTCAACCTTTGTGATTACAAATCTCCAGCAAAACTGTTTGTTTTTAGTTGCTTCTTTTTAAAGAGCCTCGGGGCATCGACCATCACCGGCCGTTGCACCTCGGCTTTATGGTTTGAAGTTTCTTAGCTGCCTTTAGGCAACTTGAATATTACTTCTTAGCTGCCTTTGGACGCTTAGCACCGTACTTAGAACGACGCTGTGTACGGTTGGCAACACCAGCGGTATCAAGAGTACCACGAACGATGTGATAACGTACACCAGGAAGGTCCTTAACACGACCACCACGAACGAGAACAATACTGTGCTCCTGCAAGTTGTGACCCTCTCCTGGGATATAAGAGTTCACTTCCTTCTGGTTGGTCAAACGAACACGGGCAACCTTACGCATTGCCGAATTAGGCTTCTTAGGAGTTGTTGTGTAAACACGAACACATACGCCACGACGCTGTGGACAGTTGTCCAAAGCCGGAGACTTGCTCTTGTCTACGATGTCCTTTCTGCCTTTTCTTACTAATTGTGAAATAGTAGGCATAATTTTACTTTTTATTGTTATATATTTATTTTGTTTATTTTCAAACCATACAAACACAAGTGAGACACTCTAAAAACGATATAATCCACTCTGTTGTTTCGGGTTGCAAAGGTACGAATAATCCGTTAAACGACCTAATAATAAGAAAAAGAATAATCTGCCAAACGCCATTCGTTAACAATAAATAACTTTTTACTTATTATTTAACAGTTTGAAAACACCCATTCGCATGATTTTGGGGCTAAAAATCGCTACTGCCAAAGGCCATTTTCTATAATTTTTGAATGAAAAATACATTCGAAGGAGCTAAATTATGTAATACCGACTGTAAAATATATCTGATTTTTCAACAGCCATAGAACGATAACAATAACAGCAACCCAACATAGAACGTAAATCTTTCCATAAACAACAAACAGCTTATAAATCAGACACTTCACACTGCACAAAAAGAAGTTCTTATCTCATCGAGAATCTTCTTTATTGAATTAGACCAACACAACCTCTACTTAATACCAATGTTACCACTTTTTAGTATCCCACTGAAGAGTGTTTAGCAGGCTGCGCACATATGGTGCGGAGCATCAGCACCAATGGTGCTTACGAACGACACAACATGTACTAAACAGCTATGCTTAGAAAGAAGACAACCGACTGAAGTCTTGATAATTAGAAGAAGGCCCCTTATATCAGAAGATTCCCATCTTACTTCATTCTGAATCAACATATTTATGAGTGCAACGATACGACTTGTCAATAAAAATCACAATTTTTAGGTATTGCAGTATCATTATTTAAGAGGTATCTTTGCGCCACCAAATTCGGCTACACCTTATATAATGTAGTCATTACTTAATATTACTCCTTAGGAGGATAACAACAGAAACATTTCATGATACAAAACATTAAGAGAGGTATTGCCATGCTATCGGTAGCCTCTGCTATCAATTTAAGTGCGCAAACAACTTACAAGGCGCGAGTTATTAACCAAGATACAGGAGAGCCTATTATTGGTGCTGTGGTCAAAGGGAATAAAGGTGTAGAAGCAGTAACCAACGAAGACGGTTACTTCTCACTGAACACAAATGATGACCAGACACTTCACATCAGCTATATTGGTTTCAAGGAACAGGACATAAAGGCACAAGCACTAAAAGGACAGCCTACTATCAGTCTTATTCCTGGTATCGACCTTCAGGAGGTACAGGTTACAGCCAGTATCTCCAGTGCACGTAGTCAGAAAGCACTTGGAAGTAAGGTTGACCATGTCGACATTGAAAATCTGAGTAAGAATGCACATACAAATTCTCTCAGCGACATGCTTGATGGTAAGATTGGTGGTGTACAGATGTACCAAAGCAATGGTAAAGTTGGTATGCCAATCCGTTTTAACATGCGTAGCGGTGCTACAATGAGTATGGAGCGTGACCCAATCATCTATGTTGACGGTGTGAAATACAATAGCTCACACATCTCTGATATCAACAGTTCACAAGACGCACTCAGTGCACTCAATGACTTGACCATTGATGACATTGCAACTATCGATGTCATAAAAGGTCCTTCTGCCGCAGCCAGCTATGGAGCAGAGGCTGCCAATGGCGTTATTGTTATCACAACCAAAAGAGGTAAAAATAACAATCCAGAAAACAGAAAGGCTGACATACAAGTGAAGATGTCGTTAGGCGCAGCTACATTGGCAAGAAAATATGATCAGTTCGTAAATAATGACCCTATCAATAATTTCTTCCAAACGGGCTGGCAGAAAACTATCTACACCTCTGTTTCAAAAGCCTTCAAAGGGAATCAGAACCTCTTCTTCTCTTACAATATGAATGACATTGCAGGTATCGTACCTGGCAATAAGGACAAACGACATAGTGCGAAGATGGCTTATGACCTTCGTTCTGGGCGTTTCTCACTCGGTGCTACTGCTTCCTATATACATGGTAACATCAGTCTTCCACAGACTGCAATGGGTAGATATGATGCGATATGGAACTTAATGATTAACCAGACGCCATGGCCATATGTCGACGAGAGTACGTGGCGAGCACAGAGTTGGACCTATGGCAACGACCGTTTCATCGGTAACCTTCGTCTTAGCTATATGCTTCCAGCAGATATAAAGATTGAGACTATCATTGGCGCAGACATAAACCATACAGAAGGAATCTATCGTCTACCTTTCGGTTATAAGTTAGGAAATAATGCTGAGGGTGCAAAAAATATAAGCAACCGTAGAAACTCTAACTTTAACTGGGACATAAAAGCTACTCGTAAGTTCCATCTTGCTGACAAATGGGACCTTACAGCAACCCTTCTTTCACAGATTGCACGCCAGTACGAAACATTGAATAGTATTTCTGCATCTCGCTTTAGAAGTGATATCGACAATATCTCAGCAGCAACGGAACGTACAGTAACAGAGTCAAGCTTCGAACAACGCACATGGGGTCTCTATGGTGAGGCTTTCCTCAACTATGATAACCGTTTCTTTGTGAATGCAGGACTCAGACGTGATGCATCTAATCTTATCGGTAGCAATGTGGCAAGTATCTATTATCCCTCTTTGAGTGCATCATACAATCTCAAGAATCAGAAGTTCCGCATTGCCTATGGTGAGAGTGGACGCCTTCCCTACCCTACAGATGCCCGCACATCTTATGTCATGGACGGCATCAGTGCTTATGGCCCAATTGTTAAACCTCAGTACAAAGGTAACCCTGATATCAAACCTGAGCGTATGCGAGAGATTGAATTAGGAACAGACTGGACTATTCGTAACAGACATACATTGGCACTTACGCTATATGCACAATACACCTCTGACGCCATCATCTACGATGACCTTCTTTCAAGCGATGGCTGGATAGGTAGCGTTCCACGTAACGTAGGACGCATCAAGGGTCATGGTATTGAGTTCAGTTATAATGGTAACCTCTGGAAACAGGCTAATCGCCATTCTCTTGACGTGTATGCAAACCTTAATTATCAGGCAAACAAAGTGATTGATACTGGCGGAAAGGATATCAATAACTATCCTAACGTTGTGAAAGAGGGGCAACCTGTCTATGCTTTCTATTATCACACCGTTGAGAAGCCTGCCTTCAATGCTGACGGTACATACAACCAGAAAATAGGTGCCATTGAGAGTAATGACTACCAGTATCTTGGTAAGCCATTCCCATCTGTCAATGGTTCGTTTGGATTCGACCTAAAACTCTTCAGCCACTTCACCTTCGGAACAAAGTGGAACTATGCTTTGGGTGCATCTGTCTATAATCAAAGCTTCTATAATGTATCTGGTTTGGGTGACAACTTGAAGAAACGTAACGATCAGCTGCAGGCACTTGCTAATGCTACCGTAGGTACTGCAGAATATAACCAAATTGCTGAGGACTTGGCACACAGCGCACGCTTCAGAGCTAACTACATCGAGAAAGCTAACTTCTTGCGCTTGTCAACGCTCTACTTAGGTTATGATTTATCATCACTCTCTCGCAAATGGACACACAACGTGGTGAATGGAATGCGTTTCTCTTTCGCAATACAAAATGTATTTGTCCTTACCAACTACTCTGGTGCTGACCCACAAGTAGAAGGCAATGGTGGTAATCGTAAGCAAAGAGGTATTGGAAGTTTGTCACGTGACATTACCAATACTCCACATCCACGCACTTACACAGCAACATTAAGTTTCACATTATAAAAAGAAGACGATAAAATGAAAAAATCAATATATGCCATTCTCGCCTTTTCTGTACTATTCGCGAGTTGCGATTCATGGGTAGAAAATGCGGAGACACCAAGTAACACACTTACAAGAGACCAACTGAATAAATCAGCAATGGTTGCTAATATTCAAAGCAATAGTATTACTGATGGTCCGTTGGTAGCCTACGTAAAGACGCTTCAAGGCGATGCCTCTGCTGCAGCCTTCCTCGCTTTGGGTACAACCGTTGACGAATTGACCGAAGGAACGATTCCTAATGCACTCCTTTATCGCCAAATTGCGACTGATAACCTCACTCCTACTTCGGGCACGCAAAACGATCTTTGGAATAAAATCCACAATTATTATGCACGAAGCATCGAACTGACTGAGATTGCTGGACAGATAACAGGAGCAAATGCTGAGCAGACAGAGATTGTAAAGGCATACGGTAACTACGTGGGTCACCTTCATGCAGGTTATGCTCTACAGTTGCTTGCAGAGTCTTTCTCTACAACTCCGGCAGCAGAAGGTGGGTCTATCATCCTGAATAAGGCTGTTATTCCGCACGAGACACTACTAAACCAAGCCAAGGAGCAATACGAAGCTGCTGAGAGAGCTGCAAAGTCTGATGCACTAAAGTCCTTCAAAGGCTTTAACCAAGACGCAGCTATCCGACAGATAAAAACCTACGAACTCAAACTGGCTATGCATCGTGGACAATACGCAGACGCTAAGACTCTCGTAGAAGGCGCACTAAAGGATGGTGAGACTGTGGAGGTAATCTATAACAATGATGGTGGTGACAACCCACTTTACAGTGCTATCGGTCCAAACAGCCGTGATGTACAAGTAAGCCCTTCTCTTGAAGCTGCAAGAACAACAGATGCTGAAAAGAAAGCCTTACCACTGGCTCATGCAAGTGTAGACAAGAAGAATCCTAATCGCTATAACATTTATGCGTCAGGGCTAACAAGAAAGGGTTCGATGATTATTTC
The DNA here is from genome assembly GCF_000144405.1 of Prevotella melaninogenica ATCC 25845. NCBI lineage: Bacteria > Pseudomonadati > Bacteroidota > Bacteroidia > Bacteroidales > Prevotellaceae > Prevotella > Prevotella melaninogenica. The sequence goes on along the minus strand of NC_014370.1, from coordinate 433,862 downwards.
AAACGATGATGATATCCACCTTATCAAGGCTGAACTCATCCTAAGAGGTGTTATGACAGGTGATGCAATGACAGAGGCTAATAAGGTTATTGGTAAATATGACACAGCCAGTCAACAGTCAATGACCCCTACCCTTGCACAAATAGCCGAGTTACGTCGTATCTTCCTCGCTTTCCGTGGTGAACGCACAGCAGATATCCGCCGCGGATTGGAGCAAGGTTCTGCTGCAACAACTTGGGCAAGCCGTAAAATCAAGTGGTTACCAATACCCGAGAAAGAATTGCAAAGCCAAGGACTATAAAGCATATTATTTAACTATATTGTCTGTAAGAGGGTGTGTCAAAATGTACACATCCTCTTTTTTATGCACAAAGCCCCGACTTTCTCAAGCCTGGGCTTTGCTATTTCCTAAAGTTTTTGTACCTTTAGGCATACAAATACAGCATACGTTATCAGACAGAACGCTGTGATGGTTGTCCCTTGAGAGGCTCATGTTTTAAGGCAAGAGGGAACAGAATTATAGAAGTAAACCACCAACTACAGCACTATAAACAAAAGGCACGGGACTAACAATCCTGCACAATAGGCACCTAACAATAAAAGAATAGTAAATACTCCCTCATTAAGCTTTAATTTTGAATGCAAAAGTAAGCAAATACTTCGAAAGTAGATAGTCTCTTAAAAAATAAAGTTGAACCTTATCTAAAAACAAAGAAACACCATCGACAAATAGAATCACATTTATCATTCCAAGGATCTAACATTCTCAAACACGCGAGCGCAATTACTGCTTAAAATATGTCTGAACCTCATCTATAATTATTAACTTTGCCGAAAAATAAGCATACGATGGACAAAAGAACAAATGTAATTACCAAGAATCCTATTAATTTCATTGGAACACGATTTTTAAAACTGTATCTACTCATTGGATTCATCCTAAGAATTATCTTAATGTCGAATGTCCCCGAAGATTCTTCTTTCTCATTCTGGGAGATAATCAGATTTTTAAGTGTTGGCTTCGTAACAGACATTTGTATGGCAATTTTGCTTGCCTTACCATTGCAAATTATAAACCTTGGGCTAAATGAAGTTAAATATCATCGCGTCACAGGATGGATCATTGAACTTCTACTAACTATCGCCTTTGCCTACGTAGTATTCTTCCATACCATCTTCCACGAATACGGAGGCGGCGCACCAAAGATTGCACGAATATTCCTCGGATGGAAACTATTCAGTTTCTCCATACGCTTTTTCATTCCAAGAACAAGAGAAACATGGCGTAAGATCTCCCTCTATATAACTTGGGCTGTATATGTTTTCTTATTACTTTGCGTCACAGCAGGAGAATACATCTTCTGGGGAGAGTTTGGCGTAAGATATAATTTCATTGCAGTAGACTATCTCATCTACACTCACGAAGTTATTGGGAACATCATGGAGTCTTATTCTATTGTTCCGTTGATTGGCATTACATTACTCTTAACAGCTGCAATTATCTTCCTTCAATCACGACATTACAAGCTAAAGGTTACTCATCTTTACAATGCGAAGAAGTTTCTTATACACTTTTCTATATATATGGTCTTAGCAATAAGCTCATATTTTATCTTACAAGGCACCCATGCTCTACAAAGTAACAATCAATACGTTACTCAACTTGAACAAAACGGAGCCTGCGACTTTGTCATTGCTTTCCAAAGTAACATGTTAGAGTATGATAAGTTCTATACCATGTTACCCAAACAACAATGTGTGTCTCTGTATCGTCAACTAAGTGGACTTAATAATGAGGGAAAGAAGGCGATTGGAGAGTCCCTTGCGCCACAACGCCCTAACATCGTCTTAATAACAGTAGAAAGCCTAAGTGCTGATTTCCTTACGCGATATGGAAATAAAGAGAACCTTACCCCACAACTTGACAAGCTCATGCAAGGGAGTATTGTCTTTGACAGTCTATACGCAACAGGAAACAGAACAGTTAGAGGATTAGAAGCATTATCTCTTTGCATTCCACCGAGTGCAGGAGAAAGCATAATCAAGCGAAAGGCTAACCGAATGGGGAACTTATCAATAGGTCGTATCCTTTCTCACTTGGGATACAAATCGCAATTCATCTATGGCGGAGATAGTTATTTCGATAACATGGGCGACTTCTTCAGTCATAATGGCTACGAGGTAATAGACCGAAAGGACATACCGAACAATCAAGTAACATTCGCAAACATTTGGGGTGTCTGTGATGAAGATATCTTCAACAAGAGCTTACAAGTATTCGAGAAGAACTATCAGTCGAAGCTTCCTTTCTTCGCACAGATTATGACCACGAGCAATCATCGCCCTTACACCTATCCCAGTGGCAGAATTAAAGTAGACGGTGACCCTAACACAAGAGAAGCCGCAGTAAAATATACAGACTATGCAATCGGTAAATTCATTAATGACGCCCGAAAGAAAGCATGGTTCCAGAATACCGTATTCGTAGTTATTGCTGATCACTGTGCATCCAGTGCCGGAAAAACATCACTTCCTATAGACCGCTACCATATTCCATGCCTCATCTATGCGCCAGCTATTCTCCAACCAAGAAAGATTGAAACTATATGCTCGCAGATTGATGTCATGCCTACCCTACTTTCTCTCCTCAAGTTACGTTGCACTGTAAGTTTCACAGGACAAGACATCCTCGCACCAACCTATCATTCTCGTGCATTCATGGCAACTTACCAAGACCTTGGGTATCTTGAAGGTAACCGACTAACAGTTTTATCGCCAGTCCGCAATGTACGACAATACATCGTTCGTCCATTACATGATGGTACATTTGAAGAGCAACCTACAAAGCAGATGAATCAAGAACTCGTTCGCAAGGCGCAGGCTTATTACCAATACACAAACTTATACGTGAAAGCGCAATAGCTTAACCAAAGTAGTGACTTTGTAACATGCTTACAAGCCCCCCTGAAACAGAAAGTCGCCCCCAATATGGAGGCGACTTTCAAGTATTTTAATCTTAAAGGGATTGCTTATGCTTCAACCTTACCATTGCCGAATGGAGCGATGGTGCGTGGTCCCTGCTCTTTAGGTTCGTGGCGGTCATCTTACCAAACTCTTTCTCGTAGCGTACTACATTGTCCTGCAAAGCTGCAAGGAGACGCAATGCGTGCTCAGGAGCAATAAATACTTTCTTCTTTTACGCAAAGATAATACATTAAAGTTATTTATCTAAATCTAACTACAAAAGTTTTACTCTAAACCTATTAGATTTCCACCTCAAAATAACACTACTAACAGAACTTTCTTTAGGTTCTTCCATTAAAGTCAAATCAACCAATAGAGCCTCATGACATTTTGTTTTATTATTGATATCTTTCCGTCTTCTGCGAGGCTACTTATTCCCATATCAACCAATACTTGTAAACTATTTTCATACAATTCAAAACCAATACATGCTCTTTTGGTTTCTAAAAGACGCCTAATTGACTTACAAAAGATGCCCTTTAGAGGTCTTACTAACGCCCTTTTGAAGTCCAATTAAGCACCTTTTCTTACACAGGATCATAACTAACTGATTTACTATTGGTTACAAACTTATCTTTTACATATATTTTTGCCGTTATTTGTAGATCTTTTATTCGAGATTATGTAATAATTTTTCAAAACAATTATCTGCAACGCTTTGTTTTTACAGCATTTTTATTTATCTTTGTTTTTCAAAAGCAATTCTTATTATGTGGATATTTATAGAGTTCATTATTACACTTGTACTTATGCCCTTTGTCATAAAGTGGAGAGATTGGGGCTGGCTATCGTGCTTCACATTTATAGGACTAAGCCTTACTTTCACACCTCTTGTTGGCATCTTTATTTATAAATATGCCTTTGGAGGTTAAATCCTTTACGCTCAAATAGTCGACGAACATATTTCCTACCATTGCCATAGATACAAGTAATTCGATAACTGCACATTCTATATCTCTCGAGATTATCAAAAAAACGAAAGCCGCCCGATTGCTCGGACGGCTTTATTATTGATCATTAAGAAGTCTGCTTATGCATCAACCTTACCAGGACCAAATGGAGCAATCGTACGTGGCTCCTGCTCTGGCTCATGACGGTCAATCTTACCAAACTCTTTCTCATAGCGTACTACATTATCCTGCAAAGCTGCAAGAAGACGCAATGCGTGCTCAGGTGCAATAATAACACGGCTTGTCACTGTTGCCTTTGGTACACCTGGAAGAAGTGTAGCAAAATCAAGTACAAACTCTGAACTTGAATGAGAAATTATCTGGAAGTTTGTATAAACACCTTTAGCGATTTCTGGTGAGAGATCAATCTGCAACTGCTGTCCCTCTTGATTCTGATTGTTATTGTCCATTTTGTTAATATGATTTAGATAAATAATTCGTTTGCATTGCTTGAATAATACCGAACAAGGTTAAGCATTAACTATAACTTATATGCCTCGTATGGTCTAGCTTATGCAAAGGTAATACATTCATTGCACTTATCCAAATCTTAACACAATAGTTTTACAGAACTTATCAAAGGTCTGTACAGAACAACTAATAGACCACGGCTGAATCTATACAAACACTATCAACGTACTCCGCATCATCTACATATGAGTCACTTGTGGTTGTAACAGCATCATCACTACCCGTAAACATATTAAGGTTTATGGCATTAACATCAAAGTTACCATAATTCAAATACACCTTATCACCATCGCTACCCACAAAATAATAAGCATTGCCACTAGCGACTATCAATGCGTACTCTGTTTCCTTGACAATCGTACCCACCTTCTTCAGCTTCGCCTTTAAACTTCTCGTAAGCTGACTCAAATGACCTTTTAATAGCTTTTCATTGTAGAAGGTAACAGATATTTGATTAGGACTAATATTACTAAAGCCTGATGAGAAAGTGTAATCAGCAACATTATCATCGAACAAAGCAGCTATCTGAAACTTCACATTGTTGAAGTTCAAGTCAACACTAATATCATTAGAATATCTATACGATGAAGCATTGTCACTAAAATCGCCTTCTCCATACTGCTTATATAGGAAACTAAACGACTTTATGACATCTGCTACTTTCATGGTTAGATTAAGCCCCAAGAGCCCATCCTTCTTTATATGTAATTCGTTAATGAATGACGTAAGATCTAAGTACTGACTTTCAAACTCAGTATCTCCCTGATTATAGCTAAACTCATAAATATCAACTTTCGTCTTAACTTCTTTACCCTTATCATCTATAATAATCCAACTATCACCATCATCCTTAACAAAATACTTATCACCCAGCAAAGGGTAAACTTCATCAAACTCATTAGGAGAAATAACATCTTCCTCCTCGGTAATTAGTTTCCATTGTGGGTCAATATGGTCATCAAGAACAAAAAGTTGGTTAGCCCCCGTAAACTTAATATCTGAATACTTTGGACGTATCAGAACTTCACCATTAAAGTCCATCAAGCCACATTGCTCACCATCACTAAAGATGAACTTACCATTTCTCATTCCTTTAACAGATCGTATCTTATGGGAGGCATGAAGAACCCACTCCCCTTTATCATTGATAAGTCCCCAATAATTAATACCATCGGTACTCTTCTTTGCTACAGCCAACACACCATCAGAGAAGTAATCTAAACTCTCGAGGATCCTATCTAAAGCAAACTCAGAAAGAACCTTACCAGACGTATCCAACACTGTTATTTTAACCTTAGCCCTATCCTTTGTCTCCTTATATTTACTGTGAATTCCTACGAGCTTACCATCTTTAGCTGGTTCTAGTACAAGATAATCAGGCTTTATAACTACATTACCCGACTCATCAATTGCTCCATAATAGCCACCACACTTAAATATGGCAACTCCATCTATAAAGTTCCTACATGAGGTAATAGCCACACCATCTACATTACCCAATGTAAACTTTACTTTACCGTTCTTATCAATAAAGTCAATTGCTCTACCTTTCTCAACGACAGGCGCAACATCCTCAATAAAGGCTCCTGCTTGCACATATTCCTTACCTACTTGCCTTGCATTCTTATCAGCAGTGTACATCTCCCAATACCCTTCTTTGTTCTTAGCAAAGAATCGGTCATTTGACACAATGGTTGGCTCTCTCTTAAATTCATCTTCTAATAGTACATCTCCATCTAAATTAATAAATCCCCATTTACCATCCTTTTCTGATTTAAAAGGTATATACTCCGCTACGCTTTCCTCCTTTTGACAAGATGACAACAAAGAAATAAAGACAAGCACCAAAATTAATAAAAGATACTTTCTCATTTTTATAAGATTCTAGGTAAAGGCTATTATAATACTATTGCAGTTTAAATGTAAGTGGAAGAGAAAACCAGACATTTACATATCTTCCATTATTCATACCCGGATTCCATGCAGGCATACTATTCACAACGCGTACTGCTTCTCGATCTAGTGACGAGTCAACTCCTCTTACAACTTGTGCCTGCCTTACATAGCCTTCAGCAGTTACCACAAACTTCACAATTACACGCCCTTGAACACCATTCTCCGCAGCAACTGCAGGATATTGAATGTGGCTAGACAACCAGGAATTCACATTCCCCTTAAACGAAGGCATTTGTTCTGCAATCGTATAAATTTTATCAGCATCTTCTGACGACATATCATTCGAACTATCGTATTCAGGCTCTTCACAATCAGACTCCTCGCACGAATTACAGCTCTTGGATTTTACTTTCTTCTTCGCAGTAGGGCAATCATCATATACATATACATCATAGTTGCTAACTGCCCTAGATAGACGAGGCTGCACCGAACGTGGCTTAACAACACGTGGCCTATTCACAACTACTTTACGCTGTGGTGCAGGCTTCTTCACTGTTACTCTTACAGAAGATGCTTTAGAATGTTGCCGTTTAGTAGGGAGTCTTAAGCCTTGTGCTTCAACATTCAAAGCCATTAGACATAATAAAACGAGATATATTAATCGGAGCATAATAGTTATATTTTAAATTAAATTATTCACATGTTATAAATTGGTCTGTAGATTAACTGTCGTCATCAATTTACATTAATAGCCCAAGCCATAAGTAACACATGCAAAAATACAAAATAATATACCTCGCGGCAAACAAATATGTAAAAATCTACTAAAAAACACACAAAACCCCTGTTTCTAAGTATCTTTCGTTATGAACCACTTATCTAACCGTAAAAAAAAACACAACTCCTCTTTTTATAAGCTTAACTTGTTTCCCTTTGCTTAAGATGATTCTTCGACACCTACTTCAATGACTATAAGGAAGTACTGCATAAGGGGTATTGATATTCCTGCCACGAGAAAAATTAGTCATCGCTATAAAAAGAGATACTACAGCTCACTTACTATAAAATTGAAGGAACTAAATAGAATTATTGCTGTCCGGTAACCCTTTTTCACATATAAAAGTTAAGGGCTAAAATCCGTATTTGGATTTCAGCCCTTTTTGTTACTTTTGTTTCTGCGATAAAACTTCAATAACATGGGCAAAAGTACACATTTTATCGGACAGCCGGTCTATCATCAGGTAATAAAATTACTCGATAAGCAACAAATCAAGCAAATCAGCCTTGAAACACCCCGAAGTGAAGCTTATGTGAAGCGTCTTGATGGGTGGACTCACCTTGTCATAATGCTTTTCGGTGTTCTCAAACACTTTGATTCTCTTCGGGAAGTGGAGATAGGCATGAAGGCTGAAGTAAACAAACTGCATCATCTTGGCATCGACTATGTCGTCCGTCGTAGTACGCTTGCTGATGCCAACAAGCGTCGCCCACAAGAGTTCTTTGCAAGCGTTTATGCGTACCTCTTAGAGCGTTATGGTTCTTTTTTATCGGACAGCCGTCCTAAAGGTGAACAGAAGACATGGGAAAAGCTTCTGTATATGATGGATTCAACTACGATTACCCTTTTTGACAACATACTCAAGGGTGTAGGCAGACACCCCAAGAGTGGTAAGAAGAAAGGCGGTATGAAGGTTCATACGGTGATGAAGTATCATGTTGGCGTTCCCATGGTCGTACAGCTTACCTCTGCCGCCACACATGATCATTATCTACTTAAAGAAGTGCATCTTCCTAAGGATGCTACCCTTACCATGGACAGAGCATACGTTGATTATGCACAGTTCCAGCGACTTACAGAGGAAGGGGTATGCTATGTGACCAAGATGAAGAAGAATCTCACCTATACGGAGTTGTCCTCAGTAACCTATGTAAGCCCTGATGGATTGGTTACACATACAGACAAGAAGATTGTCTTTGAGAAGGGGGAGATAAGACACCAGGCAAGACGAGTGGAACTGTGGAGTGACAACTCACATAAGTCAGTTGTCCTGTTGACCAATAACCTTGAGCTTGATGTAAAGGACCTTGAGGAGATTTACAAGCGAAGATGGGCTATAGAGTCCCTTTACAAGCAGCTCAAACAGAACTTCCCACTGCATTTCTTCTATGGTGACAGTGTAAATGCCATACAGATACAGACATGGGTGGTACTCATTGCCAATCTGCTTTGTACCATTATCTCCAGAATGATAAAAAGACACGTATCCTTCTCGCAGCTGGTAACCATGCTGAGGCTCACACTGATGTATTACACAGATTTCATCTCATTTATGGAAAATCCACAAAATGATGAACTCATCATAATAGCTGAAAAGGCAAATTCACCACCAAAAGAACTTGACTTATTTGATTAGGGGGCTTGGATTTCAAAAAAAAATGCGGAATTACCTATATAAAGGCTATTCCGCAAGGATTTATATGTTATTTAAGTTTTACCGGACAGCAATAAAATAGAATTAAAGCATAGTTCTACTCACTAGTCACCTTTACACCTTCATCTTTCATCCTAATAAATAATGAACTTAGGCAGCCAAAGCAATACAAAAAAAGGGACTTGCAAAGTTATTGCAAATCCCTTTTAATCTTATGTATGAGAGGTTAGGATTACTCCTGTGTAGCCTCTGCCTCTTGCTTAGCGAAGTCAAGAACATTCTTCTTGTTAGCCTCCATACGCTCGTGCTCTTCTTGCGAACCAACAACGAGTTTCTGCCACTGGCGAAGACCAGTACCGGCAGGAATGAGGTGACCACAGATAACATTCTCCTTCATACCCTCAAGGTTATCGCTCTTACCACGGAGAGCAGCCTCGTTGAGCACCTTAGTTGTTTCCTGGAAGGAAGCAGCACTCATGAAGCTCTTCGTACCGAGGGCAGCACGAGTGATACCCTGAAGAATCTGGGTAGCAGTTGCCTGAACGGCATCACGCACCTGAACGAGCTTGAGGTCACGACGCTTAAGGCTTGAGTTCTCATCACGTAACTTACGTACAGAGAGAATCTGACCCTTATAGCAGTTTTCTGAATCACCCGGATCGGTAACAACCTTCTTACCCCAGATACGATCATTCTCCTCAGCAAAGTCAAGTTTGTCAACAAGTTCTTGCTCGAGGAATGTAGTATCTCCTGGATCGTCGATACGTACCTTACGCATCATCTGACGAACGATAATCTCAAAGTGCTTGTCATTAATCTTCACACCCTGCAAACGATATACGTCCTGAACCTCATTAACAATATACTCTTGAACAGCTGTTGGACCCATGATAGACAAGATATCAGCAGGTGTGATGATACCATCAGACAATGGAGTACCAGCACGAACAGCATCATGCTCTTGCACAAGAATCTGCTTAGACAGACTAACAAGATACTTACGCTGCTCACCAGTCTTAGAAGTCACGATAATCTCACGGTTACCACGCTTCACCTTACCCATAGTAATCTCACCATCAATTTCAGATACGACAGCAGGGTTAGATGGGTTGCGAGCCTCAAAGAGCTCGGTAACACGTGGAAGACCACCAGTAATATCACCAGCACCACCGACAGAACGTGGAATCTTAACAAGTGTCATACCCGTCTTAATCTCAGCACCATCAAGAAGTACCTGCTCCAAGTGACCACCTACAGGGAGGTTATATGTACCAAGGATATCAGATGCCGCATAAAGGCCATCAGCACCCTTCTTAGCACCAACCTTAACGATATCAACAGTAGGAAGTTTTGTCTTATCACGAGAATCAATAATGATACGCTCTGTAAGACCTGTAGCATCATCGGTTTCTGCCTTATAAGTAACGCCCTCTATAACGTCATGTAGGCGGAGAACACCAGCGTACTCACTAACAATAACGGCGTTGAATGGGTCCCACTTACAAATCATATCACCCTTCTTGACAGTATCTCCAGACTTAAAGTAAAGAGAACTACCATAAGGAACATTATCTGTAAGGAGTACAATACCAGTGTTAGGATCTACAAAGCGAATTTCAGCCAAACGGCTAACAACCATTTCACACTCCTTGTCATTCTCATCAACGAATGGTACGGTACGAAGTTCCTCAAACTCAATCTTTGCATCACTCTTAGCTGTAATAGTTGCATTAGCCGCAGCATTACCAGCCACACCACCAGCGTGGAACGTACGAAGAGTAAGCTGTGTACCAGGCTCACCAATAGCCTGTGCAGCAATGACACCAACAGCTTCACCCATCTGTACCATGCGTGCAGAAGCAAGGTTACGTCCGTAACACTTCTTACATACACCCTTCTTGCTCTCACAAGTGAGTACAGAACGGATTTCTACCATCTCAATTGGTGAATCTTCAATAGCCTGTGCCTTTGCCTCTGTAATCTCTTCACCTGCAGCAACGATAATATCACCAGTTGTTGGATTGATAACATCATGAACTGACACACGACCCAAGATACGCTCATAGAGGCTTGCAATTGTCTCATCACCATTCTTCAAGGCACGACACTCAAGACCACGGAGTGAACCACAATCCTCCTCATTGATGATAACATCATGAGAAACGTCAACAAGACGACGTGTCAAGTATCCTGCATCGGCAGTCTTCATAGCCGTATCAGCAAGACCCTTACGAGCACCGTGAGAAGCAATAAAGTACTCCAACACAGACATACCCTCCTTAAAGTTAGAGATAATTGGGTTCTCAATAATCTGAGCACCTTCAGCACCTGCCTTCTGTGGCTTAGCCATAAGACCACGCATACCAGCAAGCTGAGCAATCTGGTCAGCAGAACCACGGGCACCAGAGTCAAGCATCATATATACAGCATTGAAACCCTGATCAGCCTCTGTCATGTGCTTCATAACGGCCTGCTTAAGGTTATTGTTTACGTGTGTCCACGCATCAATCACCTGATTGTAACGCTCCTTATCAGTGATGAAACCCATTTCATAGTTAGCCTTCACCTGGTCTACCTCACTCTGACCCTTACCAACGATATCAGTTTTCTCAACAGGAACGATGATATCGTCGAGGTTAAAGGAAAGACCTGCAACATATGCCATACGGTAACCAAGGTTCTTGATACCATCAAGGAACTCACAAGCACGAGCCATACCAACTGCCTTAATAACGTCAGCGATAAGACCACGAAGTGATTTCTTAGAGATAATACCGTTGAAGTATCCAATCTCAGTTGGGATAATCTGATTAACAATTACACGACCAACTGATGTCTCAACCATACGCTTCTGGAGTTTACCATCAACGAGGTCATCAACGATTACCTTTACCTGTGAGTGGAGGTCACACTTCTTCTCATTGTAAGCGATAATAGCTTCTTCTGAGCCGTAGAATGTAAGACCTTCGCCCTTAGCACCTGGACGAATCTTTGTAATATAGTAAAGACCAAGCACCATATCCTGTGAAGGAACGGTGATAGGTGCACCATTAGCTGGGTTAAGGATGTTATGGCTCTGAAGCATCAACACCTGTGTCTCCAACACAGCCTCATTACTCAATGGGAGGTGAACAGCCATCTGGTCACCATCGAAGTCAGCATTGAACGCTGTACATGCCAATGGATGCAACTGAATAGCTTTACCTTCAATAAGTTTAGGCTGGAACGCCTGAATACCAAGACGGTGAAGTGTCGGGGCACGGTTCAACATAACTGGGTGACCCTTCATTACATTCTCAAGGATATCCCAAATTACAGGCTCACGACGGTCTACAATCTTCTTAGCACTCTTTACAGTCTTCACAATACCGCGCTCAATGAGCTTACGAATAATGAATGGCTTGTAAAGCTCTGCTGCCATCAACTTAGGCAGACCGCACTCACCCATCTTCAACTCTGGACCAACGACAATTACTGAACGCGCAGAATAGTCAACACGCTTACCGAGGAGGTTCTGACGGAAACGTCCCTGCTTACCCTTCAGAGAGTCAGAGAGTGACTTCAATGGACGATTGCTCTCACTCTTTACAGCAGAAGACTTACGGCTGTTATCGAAAAGTGAGTCTACAGCTTCCTGAAGCATACGCTTCTCATTACGCAGAATAACCTCAGGAGCCTTAATCTCCATCAAACGCTTCAAACGATTATTACGGATGATAACGCGACGATAGAGGTCATTAAGGTCAGATGTTGCGAAACGTCCTCCATCCAATGGAACCAATGGACGAAGTTCTGGTGGAGTAACAGGGATAATCTTCATGATCATCCATTCTGGATTATTCACACCGATTGACTGACGAAAGCCCTCTACAACCTGCAGACGCTTCAACGCTTCTGTCTTACGCTGCTGACTTGAGTCTGTTGTTGCACGGTCACGCAATTCACCTGCCAAACGATCAAGATCAATGCCTGTGAGGAGGTCATAAATAGCCTCTGCACCCATCTTAGCAATGAACTTGCTTGGATCTGAATCATCCAAACGCTCATTACCCTCTGGGAGTTTATTATCAAGGATATCGAGATACTCATCCTCTGAAAGAAGGTCGAACTTATGAGAACCATTCAAATCCTCTTCAGTATCGGCATTCTTCATACCCTCTACGACACCCGGCTGGATGACAACATATTTCTCATAGTAAATAACAGCATCAAGCTTCTTTGTTGGCATACCAAGAAGGTAACCAATCTTGTTAGGAAGACTACGGAAATACCAGATATGAGCAACAGGGACAACCAATTCAATATGTCCAGCACGCTCACGACGTACCTTCTTCTCAGTTACCTCAACACCACAACGATCGCAGACAATACCCTTATAACGGATACGCTTGTACTTACCGCAGGCACACTCGTAATCCTTTGTTGGACCGAAGATACGCTCGCAGAACAAACCATCACGTTCTGGTTTATAGGTACGATAGTTGATAGTCTCTGGCTTGGTTACCTCACCAAAAGAGTTCTCAAGAATCTCCTCAGGTGAAGCCAGTCCGATAGTAATCTTGCTGAAATTACTCTTTACTTTATTATCTTTCTTAAAAGCCATGTTTTACTTCTATTATGGGGTGTACGTATTAATCAAGTTTGACACTGAGACCGAGACCACGAAGCTCGTGTAACAACACGTTCAGTGACTCTGGAATACCTGGAGTTGGCATTGGTTCACCCTTAACGATAGCCTCGTAAGCCTTTGAACGACCAACTACATCATCAGACTTGATTGTCAAGATTTCCTGGAGAACATGAGATGCACCGAAGGCCTCAATAGCCCAGACCTCCATCTCTCCGAAACGCTGACCACCAAACTGTGCCTTACCACCAAGTGGCTGCTGTGTAATCAATGAGTATGGACCGATACTACGAGCGTGCATCTTATCCTCAACCATGTGACCCAACTTCAAGAAGTAAGTGATACCCACTGTAGCTGGCTGGTCGAACTTCTCACCGGTTTCACCATCATAGATATAGGTTGAACAGAGATTTGGCAGACCTGCCTTATCTGTCCACTCCTTCAAATCAGAGAGCTTAGCACCATCGAAGATAGGAGTAGCAAACTTAACACCCAACTTACGACCTGCAGCACCAAGGATAGCCTCGAAAATCTGACCAAGGTTCATACGTGAAGGCACACCCATTGGGTTCAATACCAAGTCTACAGGACTACCATCCTCAAGGAATGGCATATCTTCTGTACGTACAACCTTTGATACGATACCCTTGTTACCGTGACGACCTGCAAGCTTATCACCCACCTGAATCTTACGCTTCTTAGCAATGTAAACCTTAGCCATCTGCAATACGCCTGATGGAAGTTCATCACCAATAGTGATAGCAAACTTCTTACGCTTCATCTCAGCATCCATCTGCTTGTACTTGCGGATGAAGTTCATGATCAACTTCTGAATAAGAAGGTTGGTATGCTCGTCATCAGTCCATCCATTTGATTGGATTCCCTCATAATCGAGGTTCTTCAATGCCGCAACAGTGAACTTGCTTCCCTTAGTAATAATCTCAGCATCAGAGTAGTCCTTTACACCCTCTGAAACCTTATCCTCAGTCAGTTCGAGCAACTTATCAACCAAGAGGTCCTTCAAATCATTAATCTTTGCCTCTTGCTCCTCATCAATCTTAGCAAGAATATTCTTATCTTGACGCTTGCTCTCACGTGTCTTAATAGCACGGCTAAAGAGTTTCTTATCAATAACAACACCGCTCAATGATGGATTAGCCTTCAAAGAAGAATCCTTAACATCACCAGCCTTGTCACCGAAGATAGCACGGAGAAGTTTCTCTTCTGGAGAAGGATCGCTTTCACCCTTAGGAGAAATCTTACCAATCATGATATCACCTGGCTCAACACGAGCACCAATACGGATAATACCATTATCGTCAAGATCCTTAGTAGCTTCCTCACTTACGTTAGGAATATCAGCAGTAAACTCCTCAACACCACGCTTAGTTTCGCGAACTTCGAGGGAATACTCATCAACATGAACAGAGGTCAATACATCCTCGCGAACCATGCGCTCAGAAATAACGATAGCATCCTCATAGTTGTAACCCTTCCAAGGCATATATGCCACAACAAGGTTACGACCTAATGCCAACTCACCGTTCTCTGTTGCATAACCCTCTGTAAGAATATCACCCTTTTTCACGCGCTGACCCTTATCACAAATTGGTCGAAGGTCTACAACCATGTTCTGGTTAGTACGACGGAACTTAGGAATGCGATACTCTTTAAGAGCAGGCTCGAAACTTACAAACTCCTCATCATCTGTACGATCATAGAGAATACGGATTGTTGTAGCATCAACATACTCGATAACACCATCACCCTCTGCAGTAACCATAGTACGTGAGTCCTCACATACCTGCTTCTCAAGACCTGTACCAACAATAGGTGCATCATTGTGAAGTAAAGGGACAGCCTGGCGCATCATGTTACATCCCATCAATGCACGGTGACCATCATCATGCTCCAAGAATGGAATCAAACCTGCTGACACAGATGCAATCTGTTGTGGAGATACGTCGATAAGAGCAACGGAGTCTGGAGTAACTACTGGATAATCAGCATCCTGACGACACTTAACAACATCACGGATAAATGTACCATCTGCATTCAATGGTGCATTACCCTGTCCGATAATCTGCTCTTCTTCCTCCTCTGCTGTCAAGAAGACTACATCCTTATTATCCATGTCCACCTTAGCATCCTTCACACGACGATATGGTGTAACGATAAAGCCAAGATCATTAATCTTAGCATACATACAGAGTGATGAAATCAATCCGATGTTAGGACCTTCAGGAGACTCAATAGGACAAAGACGACCATAATGGGTATAGTGAACGTCACGTACCTCAAAACCTGCACGCTCACGAGACAGACCACCAGGACCAAGAGCAGAAAGACGACGCTTATGAGTTACCTCTGCCAATGGGTTGGTTTGGTCCATAAACTGGCTCAATGGGTTCGTTCCAAAGAATGAGTTAATGACGCTTGATATAGTCTTTGCATTAATCAAATCCGTTGGCTGGAACACTTCACTATCACGAACGTTCATACGCTCACGGATAGTACGATTCATACGTGCAAGGCCGACAGAGAACTGGTTAGCTAACTGCTCTCCAACAGTACGAACACGACGATTTGACAAGTGGTCAATATCATCAACCGTAGCATTTGAATTGATAAGGCTGATAAGATACTTAATAATCTCAATGATATCATCCTTTGTCAGTACACGTACATCCATATCCGTTTCCAAATTCAACTTCTTATTGATTCGGTAACGACCAACCTCACCCAAGTCATAACGCTTGTCTGAGAAGAAAAGGTTTTGGAATACCTCACGTGCACTTGCATCATCAGCAGCATCTGCATTACGCAGCTGACGATAAATATAATTTACTGCCTCAATCTCTGAGTGGCTTGGATCTTTGGCAAGTGTGTTGAAGATGATAGAATACTTACTTGCAGCATCCTCATCCTTATGTAACAAGATTGAAGAAACTGAGCTATCAAGAATCTGATCAACATTGTCTTCTGTGATGATAGTCTCACGCTCTACAACAACCTCATTACGTTCTATAGATACAACCTCACCTGTATCCTCATCAACGAAGTCTTCAGTCCAAGACTTCATGACATTACCAGCAATCTTGCGACCGATAGCTGCCTTCATATTCTTCTTATTCACCTTTACCTCTTCGCAAAGATCAAAAATCTGAAGAATATCACGGTCAGACTCATAACCAATAGCACGAAGCATCGTGGTTACAGGCAACTTCTTCTTACGGTCAATATAAGCATACATGACATTGTTTATGTCAGTAGCAAACTCTATCCATGAACCCTTAAATGGAATGATACGTGCACTATAAAGAACAGTACCATTAGCATGGACACCCTGACCAAAGAATACACCCGGAGAACGATGTAACTGAGAAACAACAACACGCTCAGCACCATTGATAACAAAAGTACCATTGCTGGTCATGTATGGAATTGTACCCAAAAATACATCTTGAATAAATGTACCGAAATCCTCATGATCTGGGTCAGTACAATACAGCTTCATCTTAGCCTTCAAAGGTACACTGTATGTCAAGCCACGCTCCAAACATTCATCAATAGAATATCTTGGTGGGTCAACATAGTAATCCAGGAACTCAAGGACGAAATTATTACGCGTATCGGTGATAGGGAAGTTCTCTGCGAACACCTTATACAAACCGTCATTCTTGCGTTCCTCAGGCGGAGTATCCAGCTGTAGGAAGTCACGGAAAGACTTCAACTGCACATCGAGGAAATCCGGATATGGATACGGATTCTTAACGCTGGCGAAATTTACTCTGGGTTTATTTTCTAATGCCATAACTGAAATTAAATATTCGAATGTTTAAAGTCCAGCGGCGGACTAAAAAGGGGAAATCCCTATATATGTCAAAAGACACAAAAAGGTTAGGACTCACCTACTTGGTAAATCCTAACCGTATTTTTTATTAATGTAAGGAAGAAGTAGAATTACTTCAACTCAACCTTAGCACCCTCAGCCTCAATAGCAGCCTTCAGGTTCTCAGCCTCAGCCTTAGCCATACCCTCCTTCAAAGTAGAAGGTGCACCGTCTACGAGGTCCTTAGCTTCCTTCAAACCGAGACCACAAGCCTCCTTAACAGCCTTAACAACCTTGAGCTTGTTAGCACCAGCGTCAACAAGAACTACGTCAAAATCTGACTTCTCCTCAGCTGCGCCACCTGCAGCAGCTGCAGCAGGACCAGCTACAGCAACAGCTGCAGCTGCAGGCTCAATACCATACTCGTCCTTGAGGACAGTTGCCAACTCATTTACTTCCTTAACAGTAAGATTTACTAACTCTTCTGCAATAGCTTTTACGTCTGCCATTTTATTCTAAATTTTTAATTTTTTGTTCTAAAAATAATATACCTTATTGACTTTATTAGATTTTTTACTCAGGACGCTCGCCTAAAGTCTTAAGCACACCATGGATGGTGCCAGCACCTGACTGGAGAGCAGAAACAACGTTCTTTGCTGGAGACTGTAGCAATGCCACAACGTCTGCAATAAGTTCGTTCTTGCTCTTGAGAGCTGCAAGTTCTTCGAGTTTATCAGCACCAATAAACAGAGATTCCTCTGCGTAAGCTGCCTTAAGAGCAGGAATACCTTCCTTCTTATACTCCTTCAACAACTTTGCTGGCACATTAGCAGTCTGAGAAAACAAAACTGCTGTATTACCCTTCAAAGAACCATACAGTGGTTCAAAATCTACATCTGAAGCTTCAAAAGCTTTGTGAAGAAGGTTATTCTTCACAACAACCATATTGATTTCGCTCTTGAAACACTTACGGCGAAGAGAACTTGTAGCCTCAGCATTCAATCCAGTTACATCAACCAAATAGAAATGAGGATAGTTCTTTAACTTCTCACCGAGTTCAGCGATAATTGTATCTTTTACTTCTTTCTTCATTGTACAAAACTTTTAGAGTTATTCAGCTGATTTAGGATCAATCTTGACACCCTTACTCATTGTGCTAGAAATAAAGATACTCTTGATATATGTACCTTTAGCAGCAGCAGGCTTCAGCTTGATAACAGTAGAGATAAACTCCTTCGCGTTACCATAAATCTGCTCAGGAGACATACTAACCTTACCGATTGAAGTATGGATAATACCAGCCTTATCAACCTTAAAGTCAATCTTACCCTGCTTAACATCCTTTACTGCCTTAGCAACATCCATAGTCACAGTACCGCTCTTTGGGTTTGGCATCAAGCCACGAGGACCGAGTACACGACCCAAAGGACCTAACTTACCCATGCATGATGGCATAGTGATAATAACATCAATATCAGTCCATCCGCCCTTGATCTTTTCAACGTATTCGTCAAGACCAACATAATCAGCACCAGCTTCCTTAGCGGCAGCCTCCTGATCAGGTGTACAGAGACAAAGCACACGTGTAACCTTACCAGTACCATGTGGGAGTGACACAACGCCACGAACCATCTGGTTAGCTTTACGTGGGTCAACACCGAGACGTACATCAACATCTACAGAAGCATCAAACTTAGTAGTGGTAATTTCTTTTACCAACTGTGCTGCTTCTGCCAATGAATATGCCTTCCCTGCTTCAACCTTCTCAGCTACTGATTTCTGATTTTTTGTCAGTTTACTCATTTTTACTTTTGAAGTTTAAAATTATTTACCAGGGAAGTCCCCTTTTACAGTGATACCCATACTACGAGCAGTACCAGCAATAAGCTTCATTGCACTCTCTACTGTAAAACAGTTGAGGTCTGGCATTTTGTCTTCTGCGATAGCTTTTACCTGCTCCCAAGTTACGGATCCAACCTTTCTACGGTTTGGCTCTCCAGATCCACCTTTCACCTTAGCAGCTTCCATGAGCTGTACAGCTGCAGGAGGAGTCTTGATGATAAAGCTGAAAGACTTATCGTTGTAGTAGGTAATAACGACTGGAAGAACTTTACCAGCCTTGTCCTGGGTACGGGCGTTGAACTCCTTACAAAATCCCATGATATTAATACCCTTAGAACCCAATGCTGGGCCTACTGGAGGGGAAGGATTTGCAGCGCCACCTTTAATCTGTAATTTGATTAATCCAGCTACTTCTTTAGCCATTTCTTTTGTTAATATTAAAAAATTAAACTATAGTAGAATAGTATCCGTAACAACACTATTCTTCTTTTGCGACTTGCATAAAACTTAGCTCCAATGGATTCTGACGACCAAAAATCATCACCATCACTTTCAGCTTATGCTTCTCGGCATTCACCTCTTCGATGATACCATGGAAACCACTGAAAGGACCATCAGTAACCTGAACAGTTTCACCAACCATATATGGTACATTCTGAACCTCTTCAAGTTCAGTATCTTCCACATTACCCAACAGACGATTAATATCTGCTTGGCGTACAGGTGATGGTTCAGACATACCTCCGAGGAATCCTAAGACATTAGGCATGAAACGCAACGTAGAAGCTACGTCAGGTGTCATATTGGCCTGAACAAGCACATAACCAGGGAGACTTAATTTCTCCTTGACAACACGCTTCCCATCTTTACGCACAGTTGCGTGTTTTTCCATAGGTAATAAAACCTCAAAAACACGCTCAGCAAGTTTTTCGTTCAGACGTAATTGAGCATCGATATATTCTTTTACCTTTGCCTCTTTACCGCTGACAGCACGAAGAACATACCATTTCTTTTCTGTATCTGCCATTTCCTAATGAATTATCTTGGATATACAAATTCCATTACGCGTTGGAACACAGAGTCCATTGCAAACACAACCAATGCAATGATAACGGAAGCAGAAATAACTACCATTGCACTATGTGTAAGTTGAGCGCGTGATGGCCATGTAGTTTTATGCGCAAGTTCGTCGTAGCAAGCCTTGCAATAATTAACTATCTTATTAAACATAAAATATTTTCTTTTTGCACGGGTTGAAGGGCTCGAACCCTCGACACCTGGTTTTGGAGACCAGTGCTCTACCAACTGAGCTAAACCCGTAAGTTAGTTCCCGATTCCCAAGAAAATCGGGAACTATATCTTGTAATATAAGATTACTGATTAGTTTACGTCTGGAAGGATCTCTGTGATCTGACCAGAACCTACTGTACGACCACCCTCACGGATAGCGAAACGAAGACCCTCGTTCAAAGCAACCTTATAGATCAATACAACTTCAATCTCTACGTTGTCACCTGGCATAACCATCTCAACGCCCTCTGGGAGGTGGATTTCACCTGTACAGTCCATTGTACGGAGGTAGAACTGTGGACGATACTTGTTACCGAATGGAGTATGACGACCACCCTCTTCCTTCTTCAATACATAGATAGATGCCTTGAAGTGATCGTGAGGAGTAATAGCACCTGGGTGCACAACAACCATACCACGCTTAACCTCAGCCTTATCGATACCACGAAGGAGGAGACCTACGTTGTCACCAGCCTGACCTGTTGGAAGGTTCTTACGGAACATCTCAACACCAGTGATAACAGACTTCTTGTCCTCACCGAGACCGAGCAACTGAACCTCATCACCTACCTTACAGATACCAGTCTCGATACGACCAGTAGCTACAGTACCACGACCTGTGATAGAGAATACGTCCTCAACAGGCATCAAGAATGGCTTGTCAATCTCACGCTCTGGCTCTTCAATCCAAGTGTCAACAGTATCCATGAGCTCCATTACAGAGTCTACCCACTTCTCAACACCGTTCAAAGCACCGAGTGCAGAACCACGAATAATAGGAGTATCCTCCTCATAACCGTACTGCTCGAGGATCTCACGAACCTCCATCTCAACGAGGTCAAGCATCTCAGCATCGTCAACCATATCACACTTGTTCAAGAATACAACCAAGCGAGGTACGTTTACCTGACGAGCGAGCAATACGTGCTCACGAGTCTGAGGCATAGGACCATCAGTAGCAGCTACAACCAAGATAGCACCATCCATCTGAGCAGCACCAGTTACCATGTTCTTTACATAGTCGGCGTGACCTGGACAGTCTACGTGTGCGTAGTGACGGTTAGCTGTTTCGTACTCAATATGTGCAGAGTTAATGGTAATACCACGCTCTTTCTCCTCAGGAGCATTATCAATCTGATCGAAAGACTTAACATCTTCTGTACCGAAGCCCTTCTCGTGAAGAACCTTTGAGATTGCTGCAGTAAGAGTGGTCTTACCGTGGTCAACGTGACCGATAGTACCAATGTTTACATGCGGTTTGGTGCGCACGAATTCTTCTTTAGCCATAGCTTTTTCTTATTTAATATTAAATGAATAATCTGTGCTTTTAGTTACACTAAATTAACAACAATAATAGCAGAGCTGTAACTGAGAGTTGAACTCAGGACCTCTTCCTTACCAAGGAAGTGCTCTACCACTGAGCTATTACAGCAAAACCATAGAGCGGAAAACGGGGCTCAAACCCGCGACCCCCAGCTTGGAAGGCTAGTGCTCTATCAACTGAGCTATTTCCGCAAATTACATTTTCTGAAGTGGGTAGTGATGGATTCGAACCACCGAAGCTAGAAGCAGCAGATTTACAGTCTGCCCCATTTGGCCACTCTGGAAACTACCCGTCAGCAAATGTATCCCCCTTTCAAGGAGAGCCTCTTGTCGGATTCGAACCAACGACCCCGAGATTACAAATCACGTGCTCTGGCCAACTGAGCTAAAGAGGCATTACTTTGCAGCCGAAGGCTACTTGTCGTAAAACGGCTGCAAAGGTAAGACTTTTTATTTTAATCTCCAAAATATTTCAGAGATTTTTTAATGCTTTCTTTGTTTTTCCTTAAACTTGGTGAGCTGAACCTTCATCGCATCTAAACACTGATCAATCCCTTCTTCAAAGGTATCACATGTTTTCTCCACAAACAAGGTATTACCAGGAACTACTACTGATAAACTTGTGGTTTTATTTAATGCTGTAGCAGGTTTCTCTACCTTCAATTGCACCTCTACTTTCTGAATGTCTTCGTAAGACTTTTCTAATTTTTCAGCCTTCTTGGTAATAAAGGCCTGTAACTTCTCGGTTGTGTCGAAATGAATCGACTGGATCTTAATTTCCATAGGTACCTCCGTTTTTAAAAGGTTAAGCCCTTGGATGGGCATTTTTATAGACTTTCTTCAACTGCTCGAAAGTTGTATGAGTATAAATCTCTGTCGTTGACAGACTCTCATGGCCAAGCAGCTTCTTTACACTTTCCAGTCCTGCTTCATGATTGAGCATTGCCGTGGCAAACGTATGGCGAAGAACGTGTGGTGAACGTTTTTTCAACGTTGACACCTTTGAAAGATTCTTCTTAACCAAAGTTCTTACCTGTGCAGTCGTCATCCTTTTGCCCTTTTCTGTTTGAAAAAAGGCTTTGGAATCACCTTTTACTGTTGCGTTGCGTACTTCTTGGTACTGAGCGAACACATCAGCAAGTTCCTTACCAAAGGGAACAATTCGTTGCTTATTTCTCTTACCTGTTACTTTAATTTCACAAGTGACATTGTCAATATCTTTATCATCAAGACCAATCAATTCTGACAAACGAATACCCGTTACGTAGAATGTTATAATTATAGTACGTTCAAGTACGTCCTTATAACTATCTGTCCACATCTTAGAATCCAACAGCCTTTCCATTTCCGACTCCTTTAGGAATTGAGGGAGAGTCTTTTGCCTTTTAGGACCTTGAAGACCATGAACAGGGTCTTTTTCAATAAGTTTACGACGAAGTGCAAATCTATAGAAAGACCTCAGCGCACTGAGTCTTCTATTGACAGACGAAGCAGAATTACCTCTATCCATCATGTACTCCATCCAATTTCTGACAATATCAGAGTCTATAGACTCCCAAGAGAGCTGAGGTTCAAGTTCCTTGTAGAATCGTTCGAACTCCGTTAAGTCCTTACGATAGTTGATTACTGTCATCGGGGAATAATTCCTTTCAAACTTAATGTAATCTAAGAACTTTTCTACCATCGGCACATTGTCAAATCATTTATATGGCAACGAATTTACGGAAATTAATCCAAACCGCCAAATTTTTAAAGAAGATTTTACTCTTCTGCGTCGCGAAGATGCTGTACGTAAACGGCACGTTCCATCTTCAAGCGCTTCTTAACAGATGGTTTGTCAAACTGCTGACGAGCACGAAGCTCCTTAACAACACCTGTCTTCTCAAACTTTCTCTTGAACTTCTTGAGCGCGCGCTCGATGTTCTCACCGTCCTTTACTGGTACAATAATCATGCTTTTTGTTTTAAATTATTTATTAATTAAACATATGCAAAAGGGCATGACACCACTTTTGCGCCTGCAAAGTTACACTTTATTCTCCTAACTTCCAAACATTTGCGGATTTTTCCTACTTTCTTATAGATTAAAGAGGACACAAAAACAAGGTTATTAAGAGCTCTGAAGCACGCTATTTAGAGCCTTTGAGCATATTTTCAATGACAACAAAACTACGTACTCTTAACAGGACTACGCCAAGTTTAGATTGGCAAAGTTGCCTTTCTCAGCCATTCTTTCTCGTTGCCTTCCAAATATGGAAACAAACTTTCATAAACACGACGATGGTAGTTATTAAGCCACTCACGTTCCTCAGTACTCAGCATTTCAAGCACAATCGGAGCCGTGTCAATCGGTGCGAGCGTAAGTGTTTCAAACTTAAGAAAATCACCAAAGGCTGTAGATTCAGCAGGAACAATCAACAATGTGTTTTCTATACGCACACCAAATTTTCCTTCCAGATAAATACCAGGCTCATTAGTAACTGTCATTCCTGCTTGAAGGGGAGCAGGACGCCATTCCATGCGTATTTGGTGAGGACCTTCATGCACATTCAGATAACTCCCTACTCCATGCCCTGTTCCATGCATGTAGTTATACCCTTCACGCCACATCGGTGCACGTGCAAGCGCATCAATCTGTGATCCACACGCACCTGCAGGAAAACGACACCTATCAAGTTGAATATGTCCCTTCAACACCAAAGTATAAACTCGACGCTGTTCTTCTGACAATTCACCCAAAGCAATAGTTCTTGTAATATCTGTCGTACCATCTAAATATTGCGCTCCACTATCAATGAGCACCAAACCATGTGGCTGAACAGGAATATCCGTCTCTGGCGTTGCTTCATAATGTACAACAGCTCCATGCGCTTCATATCCTACTATCGTATCAAAAGAGATACCCTTAAACTTTGGCTGTTCTGCACGTAGAGCCGTTAAACGCTCATCAAGTGAGATTTCCGTCTGTCCACCAGCCTCAACAGCAGACTTTAGCCACGCAAGGAATTTTACCACTGCCACACCATCACGCAACATCGCAGCACGGAAGCCATCCTGCTCCACTTTGTTCTTCACAGCCTTCATACTGGCAATTGGAGAAACACCCGAGCACACCTTCTCAAAAGGCACTGCCGTTGCCAACGAATAGTTTGTAGAGGACATATCTACTAACAGCGATTTACCCGCATATAAACGAAGTCCCTCTACAACCGATTCATAAGCCTGTACATCTATACGTTCTGAAATCAAATAGGCTTTAACATCATCGGGAAGTTTTACATTATTTATATATAAAGTAATATTTTCGGGGGAAATCAATAGATAAGATACAAAAACAGGGTTACAGTGCACATCACTCCCTCGCAAGTTCAACACCCATGCAATCTCATCGAGAGCTGTTACTAATAATCCATCAGCACAACATTCTAAAAGATGCTTACGAACCCTACTTACCTTACTCGAAGTTGATTCTCCAGAATATTCTAACGGATGAAGACTTACCATATTATCAGGAATGACAGGTCTGTCCGTCCAAAGTTCAGCCATAGGGTCGGCATCTGTTCGCACTGTAATGTTCCCTTTTGTCGCCAACTCTTGTTCCATCGCAGCAACCTCTGCAAAAGAGTTTACATTCCCATCCAGTCCAACCACAGCCTTTTCATAAGTAGACAGTTCACTTGCAAGCCATTCTGACACAGACGGAGTTCCCTCCACACGAAGTTTCATTAGCTTAAAATCAGTCCCTTGCAGTTCCTTCTCTACTGCAATAAAATAACGTGAATCCGTCCATAGCGCAGCATGTTCTAAAGTGACAACTGCCGTTCCTGCCGACCCACTAAAGCCTGATATCCACTCACGGCTCTTCCAATGGTCAGCTACATATTCACTATTATGGGGATCACTACTTGGGAAAACAAAAGCAGTAAACCCATTCTCTTTCATCCAGGAGCGTAATCTGCCAACACGCTCATTAATTGTATGTGTCATATCGTTGTTTTTAAGGTTTAATCTTAAGAAATCTCATTTACTATCGAAGTAACTTATACAAATCCTCCCTTCCTTTGTAAAAGCAACTTTGTTTACGCTGCTAAGTTAAACAATAAATTCAGAACTTCCAAGACAAGCCGACTAAGAATTAATCGATTTGATAGACAGACTTTGCAAAGCCTCTACTTTTTATAATAAATAATACATTTATTCTAAAATATCTTTCTCACATGCTCATTTTTTTCGTAACTTTGCCGTATCGATATAAAAGAGAATTTAACTTTTAATTAAATATCTATTATGAATTATTTAACAAACGAAAAACTCGTTATCGTCGGTGCTGGCGGTATGATTGGTTCTAACATGGTTCAGACCGTTCTCACACTCGGTCTCACTCCTAACATCTGTCTGTACGATATCTATGAGCCAGGCGTTCATGGTGTATTTGACGAGATGGAGCAGTGTGCTTTCCCAGGTGCTAACCTCTCTTACACCGTTGACCCTGCTGAGGCATTCACTGGTGCTAAGTACATCATCTCTTCTGGTGGTGCTCCTCGTAAGGAAGGTATGACACGTGAGGACTTGTTGAAGGGTAACTGCAAGATTGCAGCTGACTTCGGTGAGAACATCAAGAAGTACTGCCCAGACGTTAAGCACGTTGTTGTTATCTTCAACCCAGCTGACGTTACAGCATTGACAGCTCTCATCCACTCTGGTTTGAAGGCTAATCAGCTCACATCACTCGCTGCACTTGACTCTACTCGTTTGCAGCAGGCATTGGCTCACGAGTTTGGCGTACAGCAGGATAAGGTTACTGGTGCACACACATACGGTGGTCACGGTGAGCAGATGGCTGTATTCGCTTCTAAGGTTAAGATTGATGGCAAGCCATTGGCAGAGATGGGTCTTTCTGCAGAGCGTTGGGAAGAGATTAAGCACCACACAGTACAGGGTGGTTCAAACATTATCAAGCTTCGTGGCCGTAGCTCATTCCAGAGTCCAGCTTACAATGCTGTTAAGATGATTGAGGCTGCTATGGGCGGTGAGAAGTTCACCTTGCCAGCAGGTTGCTACGTTAACGACGAGAAGCTCGGCTTCAAGAACGTTATGATGGCTATGCCTACAACTATCGATGCTACTGGTGTTCACTACACTGAGCCAACAGGTACTCCAGAGGAGATGGCTTCTCTTCAGGCTTCTTACGAGCACCTCTGCAAGATGCGTGATGAGATCATTGGTCTCGACATCATCCCAGCTGTTGCTGAATGGAAGAACGACAACGTGAATTTGTAAGATAGTTGACGAGTTAACAAGTTGACAAGTTAACGAGTTATCTGATTACAAAGTAAAATAAAAAGGCAATCAACTTTTCGTTGATTGCCTTTTTCGTTTATATACATCTAACGACGCATCGTCATGACCGTGTAGTCTTCGCCATTTACTCTTAATCTAACTTCTTGTGGGTAGGACGAATAGAGTTTCCACGAAGTGACCCTATTATTCTCCCAACTAAAATCAACCTCAATATTTCCTCTTGCTTTTAATCCACGCACATTTCCATCTTTCCATTGTTGACAAGGGGCTGGTAGAAGTTCTATGACATCACTGTGCGATTGAATAAGCATTTCTATCATCGCTGCAGCTATACCATAGTTGCCATCAATTTGCAGTGGAATCTTATGACTTGTAAAAAGATTGTCCAACATATTGTGAGAGATAAGCCCCTTTATCATGTTGTGCGCTTGCTCTCCATCATGCAAACGTGCCCATAACAAGCTACGCCATGTCCAAGCCCACGAACGTCGGCTATCACCAGTTGTCTTACAATACATTAATGATTTGCGAGCAGCTTCAGCCAATGCTGGCGTCTTACTTATACTTATAGTACTTCCAGGGAAAACAGCAAACAAATGTGATGTATGACGATGGTCTGTTTCTGGGTCACGATCTACCATCCATTCCATCAAATTACCCTTCTTACCAATCTGCGGACTATACAGACGAGCTGCCATTTCTTGAAGTCCTTTTACCCAAAGTTCATCAGTCTTAAGGATATGTGCAGCCTTAATAGTATTTTGAAAAAGCTCTGCTACAATTTCTTGATCATGAGCCACCCCATCTTCTCCTCTTGGACCATGCTCAGGCGACCAACCTGCAGGAACCACCAACGTTCCTGCTTTCACCCTTTTCAATTCAGGATATTTGCTAATATCAACAGGTAAATAATTAGAACAAAACCCTTCACCAGCTTCTCCTAACGCTTTCAGATGTTTCTGCCAATAGTGACAAAGTTCTTTCATCATAGGATAGGCATGTTGCCTCAGATAGATTGTGTCATTGGTGAATGCATAATGCTCCCACAGATGCAGTCCATACCAAGCTGCACCAGGCAGGTTTACTTGCCAACCACCCGCACCAAACGGATTATGAGATGTATAGACAATCCACCCTTCGTTATTCTCTATCTCGTCTGTAGACTCGCCAATAGCCTTCAGATATTCACGCGTATTCTCTTGAAAGGGCATCCGCATAGCTTTAAGATAGTCAAGCATTGGTAGGTGACATTCTGAGAGGTTACCCACTTCAGGTAACCAATAAACCATCTGAAAATTAATGTTGCTATGATAGTCGTTGCCCCAAGGCGCAGCAACCATTCCATTCCAGATTCCTTGTAAGCCAGCAGGTAGACTTCCTGGGCGCGAGGTCTGAATCATAAGATAGCGTCCAAATCTGAAGACGAGCTCTTCAAGTCCATTATCAGTATGTGATTTTCGATAAGCTTCCAAGCGACGAGCTGTTGGTAAAGTATCGAGGCTATCGGCTGTGTGCGCAATGTTTAGTTCTTGTCGCTGATAAAGGCTTTGATAGTCTGAAAGATGATTCTTAAGCAGTTTTGCATAAGGGAGAGCAGCTGTCTTTGCCATTTGCTGCTTCAAACGTTCTTCAGCAGGAATCCCCCTGAACTTTTGTGCAGCATTCATCTCATAGTTTGTTGCTATAAATACCAATAAGGTGCAATTATCTGCATTCTTTAATTGCAAGCCCTCTTTATCAGCCACCAATTCACCCCCTTCATGTAAAACCTTAACCTCTGTCTGACACTCCACACCATTTTTAAGACGGCTATAAAGCGAGAGTCCCTTATTCCCCACTGAGATAACATCTTCTTTTCTTTGAATAGCAAAGGAAAAACGCAAATCAAGTTTTCTGCGTTTTTGTGATTCATAACGTATCACCATAACTTGATTAGAATAGCTACAGAACGCCAAACTCCGAATCATATTACCCTGCCTTAGTGCTGAAGACTCCACAAGTCCTTTGTCTAAGGTTATTTGTCTTACAAAATCTGATTGTACGAGAGCATTGTAATCTACAATAAGATCTCCGACTGGCTGATAAGAACCGAAGCCTTTATCCGTTACATCTGAACCACTCACATCATAACCCTTGTCGCCTTTATTATTGATAGTACCAGTATTTCTTCCTCCCGACCAAAATGAGACTTCGTTTAAAGAATAGCGGTCTCTCTCATCGCCATGAAAGACAGAAGCAGCAAGTCTTCCGTTACCTATTGGATAGCCTTCCGCCTCCCATAATCTTATGGGATTAGGAAACTTCCCCTTCGTTATACTATCACAATAGCCAATTAAGTAGTTCCTACCCTCTCCTTCTGTCCAACTCTTAATCGGTTTAGACGCAACAACTCCCTGCTCTTGATTTTCAAACAACAAGGTATATGCTGGTACGTCCGACCAAACCCTATGTTTTTCGATGACTTGGGCAACAGCATTTACAATACATAAATGACAACAGAGGACAAAAGCATAAAAACGACTCATACACATTGGTAAAGATTGGGCATAAATGAAAAAACGTAAGTCTTACTAAATAAGAATGTAAAGTTATCGGTTATTTTTGTCAACTCCAAATAAATGCGTTGTTTTTGATATATTGAAGGCTATTTAACCCTCAACACGATTGGTGTTAAGCATGAGCACCACATGTGCTAAGCGTCAGCACGTCTCTTAAAGATGACATATAAGAGTCATTATAACGGATAGTAAGGCACAAACACATAACTTGTATGAGAGATAAATATCACATTGTACAAATCGAAGATAGAGCGTTGTGCTAATTATATGCAAAAGAAAGGGGGAAAGACGAGAACACTCTCCCGTACTTTCCCCTATAAAATAAAACTTAATGGTCTTTTGAATTAATCTCCGTAGCCTGGAGTCTGTTTCAGCTCTGCATTGGTTGACTTCGTTGTTTCATCAATAGGCCACAACAAGCGGTCGGCACTTGCAGTTGAATACTTTGTAGCCTTATCAACCAAACGAATATCATGCCAACGCTTTCCTTCAAACATGAACTCGCGCATACGCTCTTTAAGGATAGCTTCTATTGGATCCTCATCACCACCAACAAATGGGTTATCGGTATAGAAGTTGGTCAGTGCGGTACTTCCTCCAGTACTTACATCATTTGGATATTGCACCTCTGTATGAGCATTGAAGTAGGTTGCACCGTATGCACGACGACGAACTTGATTGATTTCTGTTGATGGGTCCTGACCTAAGAAAGCCTTAGCCTCAGCAACACCAAGCAAACACTCTGCATAACGATAAATCGGTTGATCGTCATACCATGATGTGGCAGAACTACCAGCAATCAATGTTCCATGGAACTTATTACAGATATTACCAACGTATGAACCATCAGAAGCCTGATAAACATCCGCCAAAGAAGCTTTCTTACGTTTATCATTATCATTTGTATAGAGCTTAGTCCACAAACGTTTATCCAGTGGGAAACGCATTACACCACTACCTAAACGCAGGTTCAAATTATGAGACTCACTGAACTGAATTGCCTGTCCAGCATCGTTATGCAGACGATAAGCACCTACATTCTGCTTGTTCATTACGAGTGAGGTATAAAGACCTCCCCATAAAGAAGTTTCGTTCTCACGATTATGGAGTGCATAGATAATCTCTTTATTCTCCTTGTTATCATATGCAAAGACATCTTCAAAATTATCAAGCAGACTCACATCCGCATTATTCTGAACCTCTTGATAAGCAGCAAGGGCGGTCTGATAATCTGCAGCACCACCACCCATCTGCTTTCCACTCCACAGATATACCTCACCTTTAAGCATCTTGGTTGCAGCAAGTGACCAATAAGTACGACCGTTGGTGAACTTATAGTTATTGTTATAAGCGGTTTCTGAAGCCGAGATATCTGCCTTAATCTGCTTCATTACGTCAGCAGCTGCATCCTGCTTACGG
Organism: Prevotella melaninogenica ATCC 25845; assembly: GCF_000144405.1. NCBI lineage: Bacteria > Pseudomonadati > Bacteroidota > Bacteroidia > Bacteroidales > Prevotellaceae > Prevotella > Prevotella melaninogenica. The sequence goes on along the minus strand of NC_014370.1, from coordinate 402,898 downwards.
GCAACCTTACCTAAGTCAATAGTCTTGCCCTCCGTGTGCTGTAGATAAACAATAACATCACCATAGGTACGGAGCAACTGAAAATACAAGAAAGCACGCATACCATAAGCACCGGCAAGGTAGTTAGTCTTCTCCGCATCTGTCAGATAGCCGGCTTCATTCACCTTATCTATCATCAAATTAATTTGGTTGATACCAGTATAAAGACCTCCATAGTTGCCTACTACCGCACTACTCTTCTCAAGTGTGTTATTCCATAGACGGTCATAACCCTGTGGAGCCTCACCACTAAAAGCGGTTCCACTATAAATATTACTTCGCATCTCACCCCAGACGATATACTTATCAGCATAGCTTCGCATCCAAGAACTCAGTCCTTGATTGAAAGCTTGTACTTGATCTGGATTCTTCCAGTAGTTTGCATCGGTAATAGTACTAACTGGCTCAATGTCCATACAGCCTGTCAGCGAAAGGCTGAGAGCTGCAGCTGTTATATAGGATAGTAACTTTTTCATTGTAAGTAACATTGCTTAATTAAAATGTAACGTTTAATCCAAAGATAAGTGTGCGAGGAGTTGGGTAACGACCGTAGTCATATCCGTCCAAGATTGCTTCAGGAGAAGCTCCGTCATAAGGGGTAAGATAGAAGAGGTTCTGTCCTGTCACATAAACATTGGCATTCGCCATCTTCATTGCCTTAATCCATGTTCTTGGTAAGGTATAACTCAATGTTATCTCACGCAAAGCCATGTAACCAGCCTTCTCAAAGAACTTAGAGCCTTCACGCCAGATGTTCTGCTTATTCAACTGGTCGGCATAACTGAATGCTGGATAGCTGGCACCTGGATTGGTTTCAGTCCACATATCTTGTACATTCTCTATAAGATTGAACTGGCCTTGATATTGTCCCATAGAGCGAGCCTTGAGGTCATTGTAGATTGTATGACCCAAAGCGTAATCGAAACGAGCAAATAATGAGAGGTTCTTATAACTTAACGTACTCGTCCAACCTCCTGTTACCGTTGGTCTTGAGTTACCCAACACCTTACGGTCGAGTGAGTTGATGATACCATCTTCATTGATATCCTCCCAACAAACATCACCAGGCTCAATAGCCTTCCAGCCTGTTGAGTTCTTATAAAGCACTCCAGTCTGTGGGTTTACTTCATCAGCAAGGCCAGGACCGTACAACTTTGCTATGTTATCAATACGTTTGTTAGCATTTGCCTTTACATCATCCCAATCTCTAAAGATGTGATCTTGGCTGTAACCATAGAGTTCTCCGAGTGTTCCACCCTCACGATAACCACCAATCCACTTAGTTGGAGTCTTACCATCAGCGCCAACTTTGCCCGCAGCAACCTCTACTCCTTGAAGTTGATTGAATGGACGGTCGCTCTTAGGAAGCTGAATAATCGTATTCTTTACAGTTGAGAGGTTGAAAGAGAGGTCCCAACGGAAGCTGTTCTTCAGGTGAATAGGAGTAGCACGCACCTCCATTTCAAATCCTTGATTACGCAACTTACCCAAGTTTGTTTGGATAGAAGAGAAACCTAAGTAGGATGGAAGACTCACGCTCTGAAGCAGATTACTCGTATTACGAACGTAGTAATCGAGAATCAATGATAGACGATTCTTAAAGAAACCGAGGTCAAGACCAGCCTCAAACGTATGACTCTGCTCCCACTTTAAGGCTGTATTCACAAGCGAACGATCATAGAAAGCAGTGTTACCATGATAGTTTGTAAGTTGGTCATAGATTCCATAGATATAGAAATCACCAATACCGCTCACATTACCATTGCTACCATAACTAATACGAGGTTTGATATTGCTAATAAAATTCGACAACTTAGACTCCTTCCAGAAGTCTTCTTCCATCATGTTCCAACCCAAAGAGATACCAGGGAAGAAACCCCAACGGTTATCTTTTAGCTTAGAGTTACCATCATAACGGAAGGTAAAGCTAAGCAAATACTTTTGTTTGTAATCATAGTTGAAACGTCCGAAGAGAGACTCGATACGATTACCAGACTTCTCAGACTTTGGATTGCTATCCTTATCAGCACCAGCATTGAGTGTAGGGATATCATCTGTAGGTGAATTCTTTGTAGAGGCATTCATCCAGAAGTAGTTATAATCATAATACTCCGCACCCAACATAAAGTCAACATTATGATGCTCAGCAAACGTATCGAAGTAATTCAATATCGTATTAAGCTGTATCTGTGTATCCTTCATCATATAAGCATATGCACGACGTGTCGTATTGATGCTATTAGGATTGCTCTGTGTGTAATAAGCTTTATTGAAGCTTTCATTCTGATTCAGCACATGATAAATAGATCCATTGGCTGACATCTTCAGATGCTTAGGTATTAATGTCAAGTCAAAACCTATGTTGAAGGTTTCTGAACGTGAACCATTCTCCATCGTGAGTTTATCATTCCAATACATATAGTTACCATCTGAGCTACTCCAACCTGGTGCTGGAGAACCATCAGCAAGGTAAGGATTCCATGTAGGACGCTGTGAACGGGTACGATAGAACAAAGAACTCCATGAGCCAAAATAACTATCTGGCTTTGTAAACCAGGTGTATTGTGCACCAGCACGCACCTTCAGCCAAGGCTTGATTTGATAATCACCCTTCACGCTACCAGTGAAACGACGGAAAGAAGTATTACGTACAACACCATTCTCATTATAGTAACCTAATGAAGCTACAAAAGAACCCATGTTATTAGCACCACTAAAGCTCAGATAATGGTCTTGTGTAAGGGTTTGATTATGGTAGATTGCATCTTCTAAAAGACCTCCATAATCCTTAAAGATAAGCTTTGCACCATTTGTTGCACCATAGTAAGGGTCGTCCATAACCTCCCATCCTTCTTCAGTTAGCAGTCTTTGGTGCTCAGGATTGGTTGCATCGTAATACATAACATCCGTACGTGGAGTATAATCAGTATATCCACGACCAGAATAACCATTCTGTGCATCGACATTAGCAGCCCTTCCGTGTCCTTCCATAGCATCAGCATAACGCTTGAAACCCATTCGGTTATAGTAAAGATAGTTACGGGCATTCATGAACTTATAGTCATCACGCTTGAAGTTGGCACCCACTTTCAAACGATAATTAATGCTGGAAGTTCCTGCTTGAGCACGCTTTGTTGTAACAAGGATTACACCACCGTTTGCTCTCGCGCCATAAATTGCAGTTGACGCCGCATCCTTCAATACTTCAATTGACTCGATATCAGATGGGTTAATCTCTGACAAAGTACGCTCAACACCATCAACGATAATCAATGCAGGAGCACTTCCTGTGATAGAAGCACCACCACGCAAGGTGATAGAAGGCGCAGTACCTGGCTGACCAGAGCTATTGACAACCTGAAGACCTGTCACACTACCCTGCAATGCACTACCGACATTTGAGAAAGCTGCCGCATCTAACACCTTATTATCCATCTTAGAGATAGCTGTTGTCAACGTAGCACGCTTCTGTTGACCACCATAACCTGTCACGATAAGTTCGTTGAGAGCATGCTGTTCCTCCTTTAACGTCACTTTAATTTCCTGACCATCCCATTTTACCTCCTTAGTGTCCATACCAATGTAGCTAATAACAATAATACTACCAGGAGGAATGTTTGATAAAGAGAAGCGACCGTCTAAATCAGTAACAGCTCCATTACTTGTACCTTTCACTTGAACAGTGGCACCAATGATAGGCTCTCCTTGTTCGTCAAGAATAATACCCGTGCATTTCCCTGATTGCTGTACGCTTTGAACAGGCAGCTTTGACACTGCAAATCCTTGCGTTGACATCAAGAAAGATACACCCATGCATAACGTAAAACCGATTGGCTTGATGTGTAAAATCATGCGCATCTAACTTTTAATAGTAAAGATTGTTTAGTTCCTCCGCAAAACTGTTGACAAAGAGCGTCATGTCTACAGTAGTACGAAAGGATATAAAATTATTAATATGATATTCTATTTATGTTCACGATATTAATGGCTTATTACGAGAGGAGGTATCATTCCCCTTTCCGCAGAACGCCATTTGCCGATGTTATATATTGTTTAGGTTGATATAGGCAAATGTAGGGACTTTTTTTATTTGACACAAATTATGCTAAGAAATATTTTCTAAATAATCATTAATTTTAATCAAGGCGAGTGTAAACTCTACTGACTATCAGACGAAAAGGGATTCTTCATCTACTCTCCTCCACTCAATATAAATAATAACTGAGGCTTTAAACCCAAATCGGTCATTAGACCACAATATGTACATTATTACTATGGTATGGTATTGTTTCCTAACATCTTTTATTTTCTTATCGGCATTTTGTCTGTCTTTGTAGCTTGACGTAGCCCGCTACGCCTGCGCACCAAAGCCAAACAATCTGCTCGATAATAAAACAAAATATGCTTAGGCTCTAATGACCGATTTGGGTTAAAGCATGGTTTACTGTTAGTATTATGGTTCTTTCCGACCAATAAATCGTTCGAAGAATTAGGACTTCTTGTAGCGTGCTAAGCCTCCGCACCAATGGTGTTAGGCGTCCGCACCATACGTGCGGGGCATCCGCACATACGTTAGAACAGGTAAGAAAACTTAATCAAAAGTACTAACTGCAGGACTATTAGACAAAAAAACAGTCTTATTCCTTCTATAAAAAGATAGAATAAGACTGCTATATGACTTTAAAGCAGAGCTAAAGACTTACTTCTGTCTGAATCGCTCAGCCTGACTCTGAATCAAGTCGGTATCTTCGAAATAGTTAATCTGCATAGCTGCACGTACCTCATCCATAGTCTGGGCTGCAGTTTCGCGTGCTTCCAATGAACCCTTTTTGAGGATGTTATAAATCTCTGGAATATCCTGTTCGTACTCACGACGGCGCGTGCGGATTGGATCCAACATCTTGTTCAAGACACTATTGAGCAACTTCTTACACTTCATATCACCGATACCACCGGCTGTATAAGCAGCTTTCAGTTCGTCGAGGTTCTGGAACTCTGGCCAGAACTCAGCGAAGTCCTCATCTGTTGAGAAGGCATCAAGGTAAGTAAACACAGCATTACCCTCAACATGACCTGGGTCAGACACATTCAGGTGAGTTGGGTCAGTGTACATTGTCTTCACCTTCTTCCATACGGTGTCAGCGTCGTCAGAGAGATAGATACAGTTACCAAGACTCTTACTCATCTTCTCCTTGCCATCTGTACCAGGCAGACGACGTGCCGTAGCGTTCTCTGGCAACATAATAGCAGGCTCAACGAGTACTGGTGCATAAATCTGATTGAAGCGACGTACGAGTTCACGTGTCAACTCCAACATAGGCTCTTGGTCCTCACCTGCAGGGACAGTAGTAGCCTTAAAAGCTGCAATATCAGCAGCCTGAGAAACAGGATAAGCAAAGAAGCCCATTGGGATATTAGCTTCAAAGTTGCGCATCTTAATCTCAGTCTTCACCGTTGGGTTACGCTGAACACGGCTTACGCTGACAAGATTCATCAAGAAAGTGGTCAGTTCGGCTATTTCAGGAATCTGACTCTGTATGTAGAGTGTACATTTCTCTGGGCTCAAGCCAGCAGAGAGATAATCTAAAGCTACCTCAATAATATTCTGTCGAATCTTCTCTGGGTTGTCAGCATTATCTGTCAACGCCTGTACGTCTGCCATAAAGACAAACATCTTATCGTAGTCTCCGAGGTTCTGAAGTTCCACACGACGGCGGAGAGAACCCACGTAGTGACCCAAGTGAAGTTTACCTGTAGGGCGGTCACCTGTTAAAATAATCTTTCCCATGTATATATTTCTGTTTTATTCGTTATGTGTATCGTTGAAGTTACTCATCGTGTCCTGGTACAGCAATGGTATCTGCGCCTTCTTCTGGCTGTTCTTCAACTTGCTCTTCTTCCTTCTGCTCAGGCTCTGCTGGGGCTGTTGCCACAGTATCAACAGATGGAGTTTGCTCTACTTGAATAGGAGATTCATATGGAATCGTATCATTAGGGATGCTATCAGTCACAGGTGTTTCTGGCGAAGAAGAGCCGAAAGTGAAATAAGCACCTACACCACCAGCCAATAGAAGTAGACCGATAACAACGCCCCAAAGGATTGCATTGCTGTCTTTCTTGTGCGTTTCTCCTTGTACCTGCTGCGCTTGTGAGGTAAAACCTGTAGGTTGTTCATACTGCTGACCAGCACTCACCAAAGGTAATGTAACCTCCATGACACCATGACAATGAGGACAAGTACACTCGATTGTCTGTCCTTCTTCAGCCTCAACAATAAACTGTGTTCCACAGTTATCACACGTTATCTGATATTTCATAACTTTACGTTGCTTAGAACTTTATTTGTAGCACCAGCCAAACTCTCGACATAAGTACCTGCCAAAGAACCACAAGCAGAGCGATATTCTTCGTCTTCAGCAAAGTGATTCATCAACAAACTAAAACTTTCAAAGTCGAAAACTTCAAAGCCACCACCATCACGCAAGAGTCCTTGTGCTTCAGCAAAATGCTTGTTATTAGGACCAAAGAGAACTGGCATATCCCACACAGCAGCCTCAAGAACATTGTGGATTCCTACACCGAAACCACCACCGACGTAGGCGACATCACCATAATGATAAATCGATGACAACAAACCAAAACAGTCGATAATCAATACATCTGCATCAGCAACATTCTCTTCTGTTGCCTGTGTGTAGCGTATTACCTTCTTATCCTTTATCAGTGAGAGGATAGTCTTTAGATGATCTTCTCCGATAACGTGCGGTGCAATAATAAGTTTCCAGTCCCTATGCTCATTAAAGTACTTAAGGAAGATTTCCTCATCAGGCTGCCATGATGATCCTGCCACAAAGACTTTCTTTCTATCAGCAGCATCCCTATTGACGAACTTCTCCACCAATGGCAGTCTCTTGCTTGCCTCCTTGATTTGCAAAACACGGTCGAAGCGAGTATCACCCACAATAACAGCATCAGAGATTCCTATCTTATTCAGGAGTTCCTTGCTCTCCTCATTCTGAACAAAGAAACGGCTAAAGCACTTCAAAACACGACCATAACCACGACCATACGACTTAAAGAAGATTTGATCTGGACGGAAAATGCTTGACACACTATAGACTGGTATATCACGATACTGCAGGATATGCAGGTAATTATACCAGAATTCATACTTGATAAAGAACGCCATGACAGGACGAACTGCACGTAGGAATCTGCGTGCATTGCCCACCGTATCTATAGGAAGGTAGGTGATGATGTCTGCTCCCTCATAATTCTTTCTCACCTCATAACCTGAAGGAGAAAAGAAAGTAAGCAGAATCTTATATTGCGGATAGTCTTTTCGTATCTGCTCTATCAAAGGGCGACCTTGTTCGAACTCGCCCAATGAAGCAGCATGAAACCAAACATATTGAGCGTCTGGCTCCACCTTCTCACGTAAAATCCGCACTGCCTCCTGTTCTCCTCGCCACATCCTACGTAGCTTTTCATTGAAAAGACTACCCACAGCGATACCAAACTGGATGACATACATTATTATATTATACATACTCGGCTCAATTAATTTAGCCTTTCAAGGTGCTTATCCCAACACCTCAATAGCCTTGTGCATACGCTTCAAGGTTTCCTCTTTGCCAAGGAAAGCAGATATATCGAACATTCCGGGACCCTTACCAATACCAACAAGGGTGAGTCGGAATGCGTTCATGATATCACCAAGCTTATAACCTTTGTTCTCTACCCACTTCAAAACAATAGGTTCCTGACCTTCAACACTGAAGTCTTCTATTCCCTCCAAGACATCAGCAAGCTCGCTCATCTGCTGTGCAGAATATTCCTTCCAACGTTTCTTAACAGTCTTCTCATCATAGCTTGTTGGTGCAATGAAGAAGAAAGAGCAAAGCTCCCAAAGTTCTTTCACGAAGCTAACACGGTCTTTCATCATGTGTACAACCTGTGTTACCTGCTCCATAGTAGCCTCGATGCCATTATTAGCTACGATTGGTGCAAAGAGTTGTGCTATCTCATCATCAGACTTTTGGAGGATGTATTCGTGGTTAAACCACATACCCTTTTGATAGTCAAACTTAGCTCCACTCTTTGAACACTTCGTGATATCGAATGCTTCTACAAGTTCCTCAAGCGAGAAGAGTTCCTGCTCTGTACCAGGGTTCCAGCCCAAAAGTGCCAAGAAGTTGACTACTGCCTCTGGGAAATAGCCACTCTCACGGTAGCCTGAACTTACTTCACCTGTCTTAGGGTCGTGCCACTCCAATGGGAACACAGGGAAACCAAGGCGGTCACCATCACGTTTACTGAGCTTACCCTTACCCTCTGGCTTCAACAACAAAGGCAGATGGGCAAAGCGTGGCATGCTATCTTCCCAGCCAAAAGCACGATAAAGCAACACATGTAACGGTGCACTTGGCAACCACTCCTCACCACGAATAACGTGAGAGATTTCCATCAAGTGGTCATCAACGATGTTTGCAAGGTGATAAGTTGGTAATTCGTCTGCGCTCTTAAACAAAACTTTATCATCAAGGATATCACTCTTGATGCAAACATCACCACGAATAATATCATTAACATGAACTTCCTCTCCGGGTTCTATCTTGAAACGAACAACATATTGTTGACCATCTTCTATCAGACTTTCAACTTCCTCCTTTGACATTGTCAAAGAGTTACGCATCTGTAGACGAGTGTGTGCGTCGTACTGGAAGTTTTCAATTTCCTTACGCTTCGCATCCAACTCCTCTGGTGTATCAAAAGCAATATATGCCTTACCAGCTTCTAAAAGCTGATTGACGTACTTTTTATAAATATCTCGACGTTCACTCTGACGATAAGGACCATGTTCGCCACCAAAGCTAACACCCTCATCAAACTTAATACCTAACCAATCAAAAGAGTCAAGGATATATTCCTCTGCCCCAGGAACAAAACGATTAGAGTCTGTGTCTTCAATACGGAAGATAAGTTTGCCGCCATGTTGACGAGCGAAAAGGTAGTTATACAAAGCAGTACGCACACCACCAATATGCAAAGGACCTGTTGGACTTGGAGCAAAACGCACTCTCACATTTCTTTCTGCCATTGTCTTAAATATTATATTTTCCTGCAAAATTAATGCTTTTTTTTGACTATCCGCTATATTTTTAGTATTTTCGCAAGTTGTTAGAGGATTACGCAACAAGTAACAACAGCTTGTTATAACATTTACGAAACAATATATAAGATGATAAGATTCAAAAACATAAGCAACCCCTATTGGCGGAATATGGTCTCAAGAGTAGCCTTGATCATCGTTGCCGTCGTTTTGATAGTGCTATTTTTACCCCGTACACAAGGTAAACTTTTCCATTATGACGAAGGAAAACCATGGATGTACGGACAGTTGATTGCTAAGTTTGACTTCCCTATCTTTAAGACTGATGCTGCGTTGAAGGTTGAGAAAGACTCTATCACAAAGCATTTCCAGCCTTATTACAACATTAACCAAACGGTTGAACAGAAGAAGATTGAACAGTTTAAGCAGGCATACAAGGATGGTATACCAGGCTTGTCAAAAGACTATATCGATGCGATTGCCCACCGGCTACACGAAATCTATGAGGCTGGAGTCATTGATCCACAACAGTACTCTACACTTGCCAAGGACAGTAACCATTATATCCGTGTCGTAACTGGTAAGCAGGCAGTAAGTGTGCCTATTAATAAGACCTACTCTACCCTTGGTGCCTATGAGCAGCTTTTCATGGACCCTTTGTTAGGTCCGAAGCGTTCCATACTTCAGCAATGTAATCTTAACGACTACATAGAGGCAAACCTTGTCTATGACAAAGACCGTAGTGAGACGGAGATGAACGACATGCTAAGTCTTATTCCGCAGGCTTCAGGCATGGTACTGGAGGGACAACGCATCATCGACCGTGGTGACATTGTCGATGCAAAGACCTATCGTGTGCTTAATTCCTTTGAACAAGCAATGGAGAAGCGCAAGGCTACTGAAGACGAGATAACATCTACCTTCATCGGGCAGACCATCTACGTCTTAATCTTCATTTGCCTTTTCACACTCTACTTGGCACTTTTCAGAAAAGATTATTTTAATAAACCACGTTCCATCTCACTACTTTATGTGATGATAGTCATCTATCCTATCCTCACATCCTTAATGATGGAGCATAACATTCTGAGTGTGTATATCCTTCCATTCAGTATGGCTCCGATATTCTTCCGTGTGTTTATGGACTCACGAACATCCTTCATAGGACACATGACAATGGTACTTATCTGTGCGGTGGCTGTCAAATATCAATACGAATTCATTATCGTACAGTTTGTTGCTGGCCTCGTGGCGATTTATTCTTTGCGCGAATTATCAAAGAGAAGTCAAATCTTCCTTACCGCACTCCTTGTCACAATTGCCTCAGCAGCAGTGTACTTATCGCTCCAACTCATACAGGCAGACGATTTCTCGAAGCTTGATCGCACCATGTATTACCACTTTGCTGTCAATGGCTTCTTCCTTCTCTTTACCTATCCACTGATGTTGGTCATCGAGAAGACTTTCGGCTTCGTATCTACCGTAACAATGTTTGAGTTGTCAAACACAAACAATGAACTGCTACGCCGACTCAGTGAGGTTGCTCCTGGTACCTTCCAGCACTCTATCACGGTTGGTAATCTTGCCACAGAAATAGCCAGTAGAATCGGCGCAAAGGGCCAGTTGGTACGTACTGGTGCGCTCTATCATGACATTGGCAAGATGCTCAACCCTGCATTCTTTACCGAGAATCAGGCAGGCATCAACCCACATGACAAGCTAAACGACCTTGAGAGCGCACGTATCATCATCAGCCATGTGACGGAAGGTCTGAAACTTGCAGAAAAATACAACCTCCCACGTGAGATTAAGGAGTTTATTACCACCCATCATGGTGCTGGACTTGCTAAGTATTTCTACATACACTACAAGAATGAACATCCAGATGAGGAGGTCAACGAAGACTTATTCCGTTACCCTGGACCAAATCCTTTCACACGCGAACAGGCTATTCTTATGATGAGTGATACCGTCGAAGCTGCTTCACGTTCTCTACAGGAATACACCGAAGAGAGTATCAGTGGATTAGTAAACCGACTCATTGATGGTCAAGTTGCTGATGGAAACTTCACGGATTGTCCTATCACATTCCGTGACATCACCGCTGCTAAGGCTGTACTTATCGAACGTCTGAAAGCGATGTATCATACTCGTATTCAGTACCCACAGTTGAAAGTATAGAAGCTTGAGGACAACCACAAGGCTGACTCCTCTCCCCTTCCTTTCCAAAAGGAAGATACATAAACGCCAAGAGACCTCACTAAGTTACAACAATAGTAACATAGTGGGGTTTCTTTTTAGGAGCTTCAATCATTTGAAATGATAAGGCTTACCTCTTAAGCTTAGAACTTTGACATGATGCCACATAGAAAGAAGGAAAACACGGAGGAAGATTTAAAAAGTAATAGAAGGAACGAAGGCGCCGTCGATACATAGAGAAAGCGGAGGTTATTAGCCTGTTTTCTTTGATACTTTAGTGTTTAAGACTTTAGAATTTTCTTTACAAAACAAGTCATAAAAAGACAGGAAATAAGGCTAAAAACGAGTATTAACAACACCTTTGTAAGTTATTCGCTATCAAGCATTTGCGAAACTCCATTTCAAAAGGTGCTTAATTGGACTTCAAAAGGGCGTTAATTAGACTCCAAAAGGGCATCTTTTGCAAGTCAATTAGGCATCTTTAAAAAGCCAAAAGAGCATGTATTGGTTTTGAGTCGCATAAAAATAGTTTACAAACACCTGTGATGTAGGAATCAAGTTATTTGTAGGAAACAGATAGACATAGTATCAAATCGTTTTTATCTTTTAGCTTATCATTCTCTGCAAGACCATCTAATATGGGATAGTAATACCCTGCATATAGATAAGTCTTTCTTCTATTCCCATTCTATTCATTTAACGACATAACCTTATTTCAGCCCTTTTACTACCTAATTAACGCTGCACATTTTAACTAAAAATGAGAAAAAACAAACGAAAATTTGGAAGTTTAGAACAATATTCATAACTTTGCAACCAAAATATATAAGTTTTATATACACTTACGAATCAACAATGAAGTATCAGAAGACTGTCCTTGCAGCTGCATTACTCGCAATGGCAACAACAACACAAGCCGGAGGATTGCTTACAAACACCAATCAGAGCATCGCATTTAACCGTAACTTTGCACGTGTAGGTGCTATTGGTATTGACGGTGTTTACTTTAACCCTGCTGGTGTAGCTTTCCTTGACCAAGGTTTTCATCTCTCTCTTAACTTCCAGAACGTATATCAGACACGTGAGATAACATCTACTTTCAGTGTGCCTGCATTAGCTAATACTCCTTATGAGTATCCATTCAAGCTGAATGGTGGCAATACAACTGATGGTAGTAAGTTCTATCAAGGTAAGGCTTCTGTGCCTATCCTTCCATCTTTCCAGGTGGCATATAATAAAGATAAATGGAGTTTTCAAGCTGGATTTGGTTTGACTGGAGGCGGTGGTAAGGCTGCATTCAACGACGGTCTTCCTACATTTGAACGTCCAGTATCGCTCCTCCCTGCACTTATCAACCAGCAATTGCCTACCTTTGCGGCACTACTTGGACAGCAGGAAACGCCTGCAACGACCTACAGCCTTCAAAGCTATATGAGCGGTCAACAGTATAACTTCGGTCTCCAACTCGGTGTTGCTTATAAGATTAACGAGAATCTCTCTGTATTTGGTGGTGCTCGTTTCAATTATATCTACAACAAATACCAAGGTAGTATCACCAACATTTCAGCAAATGTGGGTGGAAACAACCAGAATCTCTACGACTATTTCCAATCAAAGGTTAACGCTTTGAATGAAAAGGCAAGTGCATTGCAAACACAGGCTGTTGCTGCACAGACTCAAGCAGATGCTCTTCGTGCACAAGCTGATAAAGCTACCGATCCTACAACAAAGGCTCAGTTACAGGCTGCAGCAGACCAATACGCGGTTGGAGCACAGAAGGCAACAGCTGGTGCAAAGCTCGTTCGCGCAGGTGCAGACAAGTTAGAAAGTAGCAAAGAAAAGGTAAAAGACCGCTATTTAGAGGTTTCTCAGCGCGGATGGGGTATCACTCCAATCCTCGGTATTGACTACCGCACTGGCAAATGGAACTTTGCTGCACGCTATGAGTTTACCACAAAGTTCAATATTGAGAACAACACAAAGCGTGATGACACCAAAAAGTACGAGAATGGCGTGAACACACCAAACGATATTCCAGGTATTCTTGCACTCGGTGCACAGTATGAAGTACTGAAGAACCTCCGTGTTATGGCAGGATATAACCACTACTTCGATAAGGATGCACGCATGGACAATGACAAGCAGCGCTTCCTTAAGCATAACACACAAGAGTTCCTTGCTGGTGTTGAGTGGGATATCAACCCTTCAGTGACAGTCAGCGCAGGTGGCCAGCGTACGCTCTACGGACTTGGCGATGGTAAATACCTGACCGATCTTAGCTTCGTAACGAGCAGTTACAGCTTCGGTTTCGGTGCAAAGATTAAGGTTGCAAAGAACGCTCATCTCAACATTGCTTACTTCTTTACCAACTATTCAAACTTCAAGAAGGAATACAATGATGCTATCGAAGCAGGTCAGGAGCAGGTGACACAGCCTGATGGTACTGTAACAATGCAGCCTAAGACTCTCGCAACCAAAAACACCGATATCTTCACTCGTACCAATAAGGTACTCGGTGTAGGACTTGATATTGATTTCTAAGCCACAAATAAATCTACCGTTTTCCACAACTAATACCATTAAGAGGCAGTCAGAGTGATTCTGACTGCCTCTAAACTTTTATAATTTCATCACAATTACTTGTCGTTTTCAACTAATATTCATATATTTGCAGCGGAAAGGAATAAGTTTATGGGAACAACAATATCAACACTTGCTTCAAAGATTGCTTCTAAACAAGCATACCAAGAGAAAAAGAAATTAGAAAGCTTGCAAAGGATAGCAAGATACTTATCTGCCGAAGAGAAAGAGGTTCTCTTCAGTGGGAATGGGTTTGTACGTGTACCAAAAGAGGAAGCTGAGAGAATGAAGATTGATGCTTACCTCAACACTTAAATATCTACAAAAAATGAGCCTGAGTTATTATCCATACAGATTTGTGAAGAAAATAGATGAGCCTTGGGATGGACCTCAAGGCTTTTTACTTTATAAACTTTTGTATTCGTTTAAGTCCTATAAAAGTCATCAGACTTATTGGGTGTGGGTAGAGGTTTATGCACAACATTTTTATGCCGTCAAGTTTCATCTAAAAGCACATAGAAATAGTGATAAGAAGTATAATATCTTGACGGGACTTAACGAGCCCAGAGAATGTATACAGACTTGTATGGCTATTATGAAAGAAGTTTCTGGGAAAGACGATAAAGCTTCTTTCGGCTTTATTGGTGCTAACTCTATTGGAGAGTCTGAACTTGAAACAAAAAGATTCCGAGTATATAGTAGGTATATGCAGACTTACTTTAACTCAGAAGAGTTTGAACATCATTATAACCTCATGAAGAGTGCATATTTGATAATATGTAAACAGCAATTAAAAGATAATTCCAATCTCATCAACGACATCGTTGAAGGCTTTAAAGAACTTTACCCCTACTTTGACTAACATCCATCTTAAACCTATTAATACATGAGATAAAAGATGCCTCTCATACCTTATCTTATATGAAAACAGGTTCTTCCGTTACTACAGTAATCCGCAGACAAGGGTTTGAAAAATCCTTACATAATTTCAAATAAGACATCAATAAATAACAGCAAAAACACATATAAAAAGCAGGTTTGCAACCAACAGTAAATCAATTAGTTATAAAGTAGCAAAACAAAAGGTGCTTAATTGGACTTCAAAAGGGCGTTAGTTAGAACTCAAAAGGGCACCTATTGCAAGTCAATTAGGCGTCTTTTAGAAGCCAAAAGACCATATATTAGTTTTGAACTGCACGAAAATAGTTTACAAAAATCTATAATATGGTAATAAGTTATATGCAAAAGACAGATAAACATCACACCTAATTAGGGAATTTCCGCTAATTCCCTACCTTAACATTAAGTTCCGCCCAATTAGAGAATAAGACTTTAGAAAAGAGATAAGTAACTAAGACTATAGCGGATCAACGTCGTAATACACTTGAAGAGCACCATATCTCTTGTCCTTCAACATGGCATCTAAGGCCCCACGAAGATACTGGCGAACACGAGAATAGTCAATACCATTCTCCAACTTTAGCATAATCTTTCTAATGTTTAAGGTCTTCACTCGAGCTACAGCAGGTTTGTCAGGACCTAACACACGGTCACTGAAGATTTCACGGAGCCTACTTCCTAATTCTAAACCTGCTGAATTTACCGTGTTTTCATCCCTATGCTTCAAATAGACATAGACAAGTCGATAGAATGGAGGATAATGAAATTCCAGCCTCTCGGTAAGTAAGTCGGAATAAAACGACTGATAATCATTACGCACCACTTGCTGAATAACAGGCAAATCTGGACTCTTTGTCTGAAGAATTACCAACCCCTGCCTGCCTTTTCTTCCTGCTCGTCCACTCACTTGACTCATCATCATAAACGCTTGCTCGTATGCACGGAAGTCAGGATAATTCAACATTGAGTCTGCATTGAGGATTCCCACGACCGAAACCTTATCAAAATCAAGACCCTTTGAAATCATCTGCGTACCTATCAGAAGATTACTCTTCCCTATAGAGAAGTCATTAATCAAACGCTCATAAGCATTACGTGTGCGAGTTGTATCAAGGTCCATTCGCGCAATACGAGCCTCTGGGAAGATATAACGGATTTCATCTTCGATCTTCTCCGTACCATACCCACGACCACGGATATCCTCACTTTCACAACAAGGGCAAACATCTGGCACCTTCATCGTATAACCACAATAGTGGCAAGAGAGGTAGTTCATGTTCTTATGATACGTCAACGAAACATCACAGTCTGGACACTTTGGAACCCACCCGCACTGTCTACACTCCACCATCGGTGCAAAACCACGTCGATTCTGAAAAAGAATAGCTTGTTCGCCACGCCCCAAAGCCTCACGAACAGCAGAGAGAAGACGCGGAGAGAAGGGACCTGTCATCATCTTTCGACGATAAAGATCCTTTATATCAACAATCTCTATTTCGGGAAGTTGGATATCTTTATAACGGCGTGTCAACTCAACAAGTCCATACTTACCTTGTTTCGCATTGTAATAGCTTTCCATCGAGGGTGTAGCTGTTCCCAAAAGCGTCTTTGCATTAGGATACATCTGTGCCAACACTATCGCTGCCGAGCGAGCATGATAACGAGGAGCAGGGTCTTGTTGCTTAAAACTCTGCTCATGTTCTTCATCTATAATGACAAGACCTAATCGATGAAATGGGAGAAAAATAGCACTTCTTGCACCTAAAATTACATCATAAGGTGAATCAGACAACTGCTTATGCCATATTTCCACACGCTCCGCATCGCTATACTTACTATGATAAATTCCCAATCGATCACCAAAAACGGCCTTCAGACGTTCTGTAATCTGAACCGTTAGTGCAATCTCAGGCAAGAGGTATAACACCTGTTTATGCTCATTGAGGGCTTTCTGAATGAGATGGATGTATATTTCCGTCTTTCCAGAAGAGGTCACTCCATGTAGTAGTGTCACACGATGAGACATCATTTGCAAAAGAATCTGATTATAAGCCTCAATCTGTGCCTCGTTTAGAGGTTTTATATTCTCTGGATGTGATGGCTTTCCACTGTTCAATCTACCGACCTCCTTCTCATAGGTAACCAATATTTTCCTATCCTGTAAAGCACGAATAATACCAACAGAAGCATGAGTAACGTTCATCAACTCCTCTCTGGTCACCTCTCGCAGTACTGTCTCTGGTGTAATTTCTGCCATTTCATCGACACCAGCCAATTGCAAATAAGCCATAAGGACTTCCACTTGTTTCACTGCACGCTTCATAGAGTCAATCATAAGTGAGAGCGTCCTTTCATGGTGTAAGTTGTCAGCTAATCGGATATAAAGTTCTGTTCGTGGTCGATAACCGTATTCCTCTTTCAGTCCCGATGGCAATGCAGCCTTATAGACATCCCCAATTGGCGACATATAGTAATCGGATATCCAATGCCACAGCTTTAGCTGCTGTGGTAAGAGTACAGGAGTGTTATCCAGTACATCTATGATATTCTTATAGGTAATCTTCTTTCCGCCTACAACATCATTCTCCGATGGATTCGGTATATTTACAGGATATTCCGCAACAATGCCCACATAGATCTTACTCTTTCCCAAAGGCACAGACACTCGTACACCAGCTGTCACCCGAGATGCCAATGCATCGGGTACACCATACGTAAAATAGCCTTCAAGAGGAAGGGGGAGAATAATATTAGCGTAAGTCATTACAAATTCTTTATTACCTATCAACCAACACAAACAATACTATAAGCCAGATATTGGTTTGAATACAAAGTTACAAAGAAAGATGCAAATACACAATGATAGAAGTCATCAATAACACTATACTATCACAGAAACAATCTCAATATAATGTTCTATCACATAAAAATCCCATTTCATACTCGATGAAATGGGACTTTTTAAAATATCACTAAACTTCTGTTCTTAGAAGAAATAAGCCAAACCCAACTGCCAAGAGCTATTACGACTACCCTTCTTATTAAAGACAGACGTCGCTGCATCAGTTGCTGTTTTCCACGTAGCATTGCCAGTTTTACCACAAGCAATATTATAGTTAGCACTAACTTGCAAATGTTTAAATGCCGTTACACCGAAACCAAGGTTGACACTGAAGTTACTATTCTTCAAAGCATAAGTACTTCTCATGTTCCACTGATACTCCTTTTCACCAATATTAAATGCAATCTGAGGACCGCCAAAGAAGAAAACACTTGCCACACTACCTAATCCAATAGAATAGCGAGCATTCACAGGAATCGCTATCTGCTGTTGTTTTACGGTCTGCGTCATAGTAGCATAATCAAGTTTGGCTGCTCGATAGTCATAGAGAACAGAAGCATCCATACCTAAACCTACTACTGGTAAGGTGAACTTCACAGTAGGACCAATGAACCAACCTGTCTGATTAGATTTATTAAAAACATCACTATCAAAGTAGAAATCACTCACATTCAGTCCTGCCTTTACACCAAACTTTAATGGTTCATCAGCATGGGCAGGAACAGAAATAAGAAATGATAGGGCTAAGAAACCCAATGAAATAATTTTCTTCATGACCATAAGTATTAATGATAAAGAACTAAATTCACTCCTCATCATGCAAAACAGGTATGCTTACACATCTGAGAGAGACTCGAAATAGTACAACTTTTCGAGTACCCTTATACATTAACTGAATCTGTAAGGATATTATTGTCCGTTTAAAATTAATTAAGTTTGGTTCTATAAAATTCCTTTAATGAAGTTTTATCTATCCCTCATTAAAGGCTGATTCTATCGTAGGTTCTACAGAAGCAACCTTAAGGAATTTTAGGTTCTTCCAAAAGATGAAGCGATAATGTAAGCCTATTACATAGTAAGTTACATAAGAAGCAGAAGAAACAGAACTTAAAACAATACACAGAGGTGTCTCTATTGGGCTACAAATCTAAAAATAAAACCTCCCTTTCCTCCTTCCCTCCATGTGAGATTTAGCTTCAAAAGATAAAGAAATATATTGACAAAATAATCAAAGAAAAGGAAAAGAAATGACTTAAAAGCAAGCTGCTTTAGTACCTATGTAAGTCATTTTCTATCAAATAGTTGCAGAGACAGATTTTTAAAGGTGCTTAACAAGGCTTCAAAAGGGCATCTCTTGCAAGCCAATTGGGCGTTAAATGCAAGCCATTTGATGGTCTTTTAAAAATAAATATGTGAAAAATTAGGACAAAAAGGGATTTCAGTCATTTAAGTGATAAGCTTTACTTGTTACATTTAGAACTTTAAGAAAAATAAAACAGAGCAACTCCAAGTTCCTTGTTACAAACTTAGAGTTGCTCTGTATGCCTTATTATATAATGCTTTAGACTACTACACCAAACTTCCGAAGAGCAAAAAAGAATATTAATGACGCTCGCGGCGAACTGTTACACGCGCAGGAGAGACTCCTGCACTTCCACTTGAAGATGAACGACGAGAGCGACTAACACCACTTGTCGATGGACTTGTGCGACGAGAACGTCCAAGCTTTCTTGGGGCTTTCTCAGCTTCCTTAGCCGCAGAGATACTATCAAGGCTATCTCGACGAGCTGGATCGCCATAGATTGTCTTCTCGAATGCAACCAACTCACGTTCTATCTTCTTTTGTTCTGCAGCCATTGCAGAATCATTAGGACAGTATTGTGCGAGCGTCTTACCTAACATATTGGTTGTCTTATAAATCTTTCCCTTATAGAGATTCATCGTGAAATAATCGTCAACACTCATTGTTGCAGCATTATTCAGATTACTGGTCATGATAGTTTGCTTAGCAAGGAATGGGGCTAAGTCATCATAACGCACCCAGAAGAGCGGGTATTTCACTTCACCATCTCCGAAATCATCTTCACGATACATAATCGGGCAAAGAGCTACGACCTTACGATGAAAGGTGGCTGTTCCTTGATCATAATAGGCACTCTCCTTTAGATAGTAGCCTTTCACCTCACCCGAAGGGATATCACTATTGTCAAGGCGAATACCATGATCGGTGCGTTCGTAGAAAATATGATAGTTATCAAGGAACTGCAAAGGCTTAACTCGAGCAGAATCCGTAAATATCTCATTGCCGTCCATACGATAGTTATAGGCTGCAATACCCCCACGATTAGGACCATTCATCATCAACTTGAAGATGTAAGTAAAGAGATTCATCTGCGAACCCACAGGCTCTGTAGGATAATATAATCCAGCATTAGCATCCTCGGTAAGTTTGAGTTCACGATAGATATCACGTCGCCAAACAACATCTTCCTCCATAGGAGCAGTTGTAGGGAAGGATATCTGCGCACGTGTTGTAATCGTATTAGCAGGCGACTGACGCTGTTGTTGATTACGACGTGCAGCAGGCTGCGCACTTACAAAGAGTGCCAAGCAGGCTGTGCAGACTATGAGAAATATCTTTTTCATTATTATTTTGTTTATTCTTTACTAAAAGAGAAGCTGTGATATAGTGTTTTACAAGTAGATATAGTATCAACACTATCTATCAACTTGTCAACCCAGAAACTTGTCAACTCGTCTACTACTACCTCACAATAACCTCCATATTTCTTCCATTAAGCGTTCGAGTGGTACCATCAGGTCCATGAACGACAACGTTTGTGATATAGAATCGCTTGTTACGGCTCAACTGTCGGAACTGTTCTTTCTGCTGTGGAGAGAAGGAAGCACCGTTACTTGCAAGCGGTACAGCGTTACCCATATTATCAAAGAAGACAACACGGAAGCTGGTTACACTGAAAGGAATATCGAGTAAGCCATCATCAATAGCAGCCTGAATGCCTGGTGCAGACATAAGTGCAGCCTTTGAAAGGGTTCCACTCTTAAATCTATCAGCACCCATAGCGATATATGGCGATGGATCCGGCAATTTTCTCACACGGAACTGGTAATCTCCAATCTTGCGACCCTTAGCAGATACAGAGATCGTTACAGGCTGACCAACTGCTGAAGGACGTGCGATAAAATGGCCACCACCCCTTGCTACGAGTGATCCTCCTGACATAGTAGCTTGCACATCATGCTGAGAAGTATTAGGAATACTAATGGTGATTGGGTTATCAAAGCCTGCATAGAGTACGTTCATCAGGTCTGCTGCAATAGTAGCCATTCCATCGAAAGGTGGAACCTTCTGCATTCCTTGAGGACTGATATACTCTTTTGGCTGTGGACCACCCGTCACCCAATAGTCTTGTGAGAAGTTTCTACGCAACACATTACCTGTTAAGTCCTTGATAAGGATGTATCCACTCAAAGTATGTTTACCAGGTGCACCTGCTTTCACAGTTATCTGGTTGCCCTTAATAAGTTGTCCATTAACAAAGACCTGTGGCTGTTGTGTAGAGTCTACAGCCCCCATAAACATCTGTGCAGTCATTGTCTCACCCGGATAAAGGCGTGTCTGACTTGGCACAACGAATGCCTGAAGCTTGTTAACGCGTATGTCTTTTAAACCGACATTAGCCACCAAGGTGTGTAATACCTCACCTTCTGCATAGCGAACATCGCTTTGCAACTTCGAGAGAAGCGTTACTGCTGCCGCAACAGGCATATTTTCGAACATATACTCTTCCCAGTTCTTACCCATTGAATGGTGAGGTACCTCCGTAGAAAGGTTACTTGCAATAATCTTCTTCTGTCCTGGGTCTGTTACAAACTGCAATATACGTGCTCGATAGCTATTGATAGCCTCATAAAGCTTATGCCCTTGTCCATTGGCTGGGTTCAACATAATGTAACTGGCAGCCTCAATATTATCCTTTCCTTCGATGTTTAAGGGGTCACCTTTCTCACCATCAGCCTCACGAACGATGGCTACTTTCAGCGCTTGTGCATAGTTATAGAGGGAATCACTCATCTCTCTAACCGTAGACGCCATCATAAACCACTGCTTAACCTTCTGTGGATTCTTGCGCATCATCTGGTCGAGTTCGCCAAAGATAGCATCATTTTCCTTGGATGAATTCCCCGTCGTACGGTTCAGGCTCTCTTCAACAACAGAGAAGCCATTGAGTACCTCGGTAGAGATATTCAATGCCAACATTGCCATGAGGACGACGTACATAAGGTTAATCATCTTCTGGCGTGGGGAAATCTTTCTCTTCTTAATAGCCATTAATTCTATTATTTGTAGTGGGAAGACGCTAAAAACAGACGCCTTCCCTACCATATTTCATCATTACAAGCTTTCAGGTGTAGACTGCTGAGGGGCAACATTAGGTGCTGCCACACGCATATTAACAGTCATTGCCTCAATCATTCGAGCATAGATACTATTGAGTTGCTCTATCTGCTGTGCCATCTTACGAGTCTGATCATTAATCTGGTCGATTGTACCAATCTGCTGGCTGGCACTCTTAAGTTGCATCTCATAAACCTTAGCAATACCTGTGAGGGTACGATTAAGGTTCTCCATCTCTTCGCTATCACGTGTCAAACGCTGACTCTGGTCGTTCACCTTGCCCAACATCTCAGTCAGATTCTGCAATGCAGCAACATAGTTTGTCTGTGCTTCTACCATCTCTGGTGTCTGCTGTTGTGCATCTGTGATAGCCTTACTCTGCTGACCAACAACGGCTGCAGCGATATCATTAGCTGAAGGCATTGCCTCTTGAACACTCTGTGCAATATTCTCTGCAGCAGCATATTGTGGCTGTGGCACAGCTGCGGGGCGTTCTACAGTATTTTCGTTGTCATCAAGAAGTTCCTCAGTAACATGTGTTGGAAGTTCACGACCATCATCCGTCTTATCAAATGGACGATCAAACGCCGAGAGGAAGAATACGATAACCTCAGTACCCATACCGAAGTAAAGCATAATATTAGCTCCCGGCAAGTGGGTCAACTTAAACAAAGCTCCAAGAATAACCACTGATGCACCCCAACTATAACCATAGTTTAGGAACGTTTGTCCAGGAACACTATCCATCCACTTCTGCAGATGGTATATGAGATTGTATTTACTGTACTGTGTCATTTATCTTCTCTTTTTCTTACTGCTTTTCTTATTCTCTTTTGCTGCCTCACTTGAAGAACTTGCAAGACTGCGAACACAACGGAAACCGATGTAGCTACGTGGTTGGTTCTGATACTCCCAAGTACGCCAAGCACTACGGATATAGCTCTCTGGGTCTTTCCAACTACCACCACGAACACTCTTCTTCTTCAAGCGATATGGGTCTTCTTTGGCTGCTTTATAGTCTAACTGTGGATTGAGGTCATTCATCGCATCAACACCAGCCTCTGTATAGATGGTACTTGTCCACTCGGCAACATTACCTGCCATATCGAACAATCCATTAGAGTTTGCACCATAGATTCCCACCTTACTTGTAATCAAGTTACCGTCTTTGGTGTAGTTTCCACGGTCTGGTTTAAAGTTGGCATAGAAACAACCATTACCATTCTTAACGTTTTGATTATCCCAAGGGAACTCATCTTGATTCTTTCCACGAGCCGCAAACTCCCACTCTGCCTCTGTAGGGAGGCGATAACGCTGTACATAGCGCGCCTCTTTTCCCAAGCCTTTAAGCAGATACTCTGTACGCCAAGCACAGAAAGCATTAGCCTGCTCCCATGTTACACCTACTACAGGATAGTTGTTATAAGTTGGATTACTGAAGTAATTACGGAGATAAATCTCGTTGTCTGAATTGCGGAAGTCATTCACCCAACAAGTTGTATCTGGATATATATTAACAATATAGGTATTGAGGAAGTCCCAAGGACCTGTCAACGGACGATTAATGGTCTCGCTATGAATAACGCCGTTTTCATCGACATAAGCTGTATCCTTTGATATCATCACCATCTCATTAGGGTCGACTGTGATATCAGTATTTAAATTACGCTCTTGTGGATTCAAACGGTTACGACGAAGGGCAGCTGATGTATAATCATAAATCTCATAACGATAGTTCAACTGTCTGCCATCAATGCTCTTCTCACCTGTTACTGGATTAGTTACATAAAGGCTCTCGAAAGCACGCTGCTCATCCTCATTAGGCTTACGAGGAAGTCGCTTACTCCAGTCTAAATGTGGTGTGACGGGATCGCCATTCTTGTCTTCTGTAATCATATAGCTTTCATCACCACCATATGCAGGGTCTGCCAAACGGGTACGGATAATTGAATCACGAACCCACTCTACAAACTGTTTGTACTCGGAATTGGTCACCTCTGTTTCATCCATCCAGAATCCATCAACAGAGATGTCCTTTACAGGTGTCTTCTTACCCCATAGGGAGTCCTGCTTTTCCAAACCCATTCTTAACCAGCCACGCTTGACAAGTGTCATGCCGTAAGGTGCTGGTTCGCGGAAAGCACGCCCTCCACCAACGCCAGTAACCTCACCGCCACGACCTGACGAAGCGGTTGACTTACCAGCAAAACAGCCTGTCAATGTTCCCAAGACGAGTGCACCAAGACAAATGGCAACTATACTTTTCTTCATTTTCATTATATCTTTCTATAGAAATCTTACGCTTTTATGTTTGTTCCTACCTTTCTTCTGCAGGTTTATATCGGTTTGATAGCTGACAAACAGCCCATGACTACCATTCTTGAAAGCTGCTGTACCCGTGTACATCTCATAGCTATAACCCAAGTTAATTCCGTGGAATGTTCCACCAATCATGGCTGTCACTGAGTTTGTTGGACTATAAGAGACTCCTCCGTAAAGTACTTTCTTCTCGTGCGTGTAGACTAATCGAGCGGTGATGTCAGCCCGATAGTTTACGCCATCATACCGTGCCAAGACAGAAGTCGGTATAGTAAGAAACGGATTTCGTAATTTAATATTGTATCCACCCGTTAAATAATATGTTCGATTTATCTGTAATCCATTGGTCTCTCCCAAATCTACTAAGAGCGCATTGAGGTGCTGAACAGATGCGCCAACATACCAGTTCTTATGCGTATAATAAACTCCAACTCCCAAATCGAGTCCTTGACCATTGACTTCTCCTTGTGCTAAGGCTGGATCGCTTGACTCTTCTGGGTCTAACTTAGAGCCATCTAATTTTTCAAAAAGCATACCCACCTGAACACCTGCAGATAGCATTCCACCCCAAAGGTCCTTACGAAAAGCGTATTGCCCCGCTACACGCTGATGAACAAAGGCTCCTAACTTATCATTCAAAATAGAAATACCCACTCCATGATATTGCTTCATGAAATAGATAGGCATGTCTGCTCCGACATAAAAAGTGTTTGGATTGTGTTCATAACCTGCAAAGTCAAGGGCGTATGCACCCACAACATTCAGTTTGTTATCCTTTCCGACTGTAGCTGGATTAAACGATGGCTCCATCGCCCAATAGTGACTATAAGACGGATCGTACTGTGCCTTGACAGGGTTTCCTATCAGGCAAGCAAGTGGGAATATGAGTATTAAACGTTTAAACACGTTTCTATAACGTATGTCTGGTTGAATTATTGCTTTCTATACGTATAAATATTAAAGAGCATATGGATATAGAAAGGAAAA